>JBBSPM010000097.1:0-13757 GCA_038258815.1 Chthoniobacterales bacterium | reverse complement strand
GGGCGTTCCCATTAACCCCGGCGCGAGTCATCCCCTCCCGAAGGTGAACGAACCCGCCACTTGAGCAACCGGATGGGTTCAGCGCGCTCGTCCGGTTCGGTGGGGGGCGTCGTCCGGCTTTCGGGCCGGACGGCCCTCTCCCGGACCCGGCGAGATCGGATCGTGTTGGGCGATGAGGTTCGCGGACTGTTTGTCTCGATTCGCGCAGCTTTTGCAACCCCCTGAAGAACCGGGCCGAAGCGATCGTTACGTTCGGCGATGGTTTCCGGCTTCTGTTTGTAATCGCCGGGCGTGACTTTCCGTTTGCGCAGCCACAGGTTTTCTGCGGCGGGCTTCACGGCTTCCTCGTGCCTGGCAGGAACATGGCGGAAAGTCTCGTCGGCATTATCCAAGTCGAAACAGGCGATAACTTCGAAGCCACCTGGGAAAATTCGCGACCATCTCTTCGTAGAAAAACACGATAGCGTGCGGACGGTCGACCACTTCACGAAGGTATCGCTGGTACCGACGGTCAAAAAATGGACTGGTTTGACCAACTCCGACGCCCCGGCTACGGTCAGCCCATGAGTATGCCGCCCGTGCTCACGGAGTCGGCCCGCCCTTCCTCGCGGAGCCAATCATCAGTGAGCAAACCCCAGAACCAGAACCAACAACACCACGCCGAAGATGCGCTCAAAGCACTCGAAGAGCACATCCTTCTGGATGGGTTCAAGATCGTCTTCGACCTCGAACGGAGTCGTGGTTCCTACATCTATAATGAGGTCAACGGGAAGCGGCTGATCGACTTTTACGGCTTCTTCGGTTCGGTCCCGGTGGGGTTTAATCATCCCCATTTTTCGAAGCCGGCGGTGCAGGCGGAATTGCTGCGCGCGGCTCGGATCAAGATTGCGAACTCGGATGTTTACTCGGAGGAATACGCGGATTTCGTCGAGATGTTCACGCGGGTGGCGCCGCTGCCGCCGTTGAATCGCTACCTCTTTATCGAAGGTGGAGCGCTCGCGGTGGAGAACTGCCTGAAGGCCGCGATGGATTGGAAAGTGCGCAAGAACATGGAAGCGGGGCGCGGTGAACGCGGGACGGAGATTCTCCATTTCCGCCACGCTTTCCACGGGCGCACCGGCTACACCATGAGCCTAACGAATACCGATCCAGTGAAGACGGATCTGTTCGCGAAGTTCACCTGGCCGCGCGTTTCCACGCCGTTCATCAATTTTGCCCTGCCGGAAACGGAGCGTGAGCAGGACGCGATCGCGCGCGAGAAGAAATCGGAAGAGGAGATCATGAAGTTCGTGGCGGAACGCGGTGCTGATATTGCCGCGATCATCATCGAACCGATCCAAGGCGAAGGCGGCGATAATCACTTCCGCAAGGAATGGTTCCAAACTCTGCGGCGCATCTGCGACGAGAACGAGATGCTGCTGATTTTTGATGAGGTGCAATGTGGCGGCGGTACGACAGGTCGTAACTGGGCCTGTGAACATTTCGGCGTGACCCCAGATCTGGCGGCCTTCGGAAAGAAGATTCAAGTTTGCGGCGTGATCGCTGGTCCGCGTCTGGACGAGGTGAAGGACAACGCCTTCCGCAAGCCGAGCCGTTTAAATTCGACTTGGGGTGGAAACTTTACCGACATGGTGCGCTCGAAGCATTTCCTCCAGATCGTGGAGGAGGAAAAACTGGTGGAGAATGCCGCGAAGGTGGGCAAGCAAATTGTCTCCGCGTTACAGGAGTTTGCGCAGGAGTGTCCGATGATCACCGCCGTTCGTGGTCGTGGATTGTTCATCGCGTTCGATCTGCCGGATGCGGCCACGCGGGACACTTTGTGGAAGTCGCTTTACGAAGCTGGCCTGCTCGCCCTGAAATCAGGCGATCGCGCCATCCGTTTCCGGCCGGCGCTCGATCTCACGCCCGAAGTGGCGGAAGAGGCAATGGAAATTCTGCGTCAGGAGTGCCGCAGCCTGCGGGACTGATTTTTTTCGTAGTGCAAGTTTCCTAACTTGCACTCTCGTTAGACTGCAAGTTGGAAACTTGCACTACTATTTATGCATGACATCCTGAACAAGCTCGGCCTGGCCGAGGAGAATCCCGGCGCGTTTGACGGCGAATGGCGCGGCGGCGGCGCGGTGATCGAGAAGTTTTCGCCGATCGACGGCAAGCTGCTCGCGCGGGTGAAAACCGCGACAGAAGAAGACTACGATCGGGTCGTCACCCGAGCGCAGGAAGCGTTTCTGCAGTGGCGCAAGACCCCAGCACCGGTGCGCGGTGAGACCGTGCGCCAGCTTGGCAACGCCCTGCGTGACTTGAAGTCGGAGCTCGGCCAGCTCGTCACGATGGAGATGGGGAAGATCGTGGCCGAGGGCGAAGGCGAAGTGCAGGAGATGATCGACATCTGCGATTTCGCGGTCGGCCAATCGCGAATGCTCTACGGTCTAACGATTCAATCGGAACGCGCCAGCCATCGTTTGATGGAGCAGTGGCATCCGCTCGGGATCATCGGTATCATCTCGGCGTTTAATTTTCCCGTGGCGGTTTGGTCATGGAATGCGGCCCTCGCCGCGGTTTGCGGCGATTCCACAATTTGGAAGCCTTCCGAAAAAACTCCGCTGACGGCATTGGCAGTGATCAAGATCGCGGAACGCGTCTGCAAAGATACCGGAGTCGATCCCGCGATTTTCTCGCTCGTGATCGGCGACGGGCCGAGCATCGGACAGAAGATGGCGGCGGATCCGCGTGTGCCCTTGGTGTCGGCTACGGGCTCGACGCGGATGGGTTTCGAAGTGGGCAAGACGGTGAGCGGCCGCTTGGGTCGCAGTTTGCTCGAGCTCGGCGGCAACAATGCGCTCGTCGTTTCACCAACAGCCGATCTCGATATGGCCGCGCGAGCAATCTTCTTCGGCGCAGTCGGCACCGCAGGTCAACGCTGCACGTCCACGCGGCGCGTGATCGCGCATGAGTCGATTGCCGACAAATTGCGCGAACAATTACTCAGCGCCTACAAATCTGTCCGGATCGGAAACCCGCTCGATCGCAACACGCTCATGGGCCCGTTGATCGATCCGCCCTCGGTCGACAACGTTCTACAATCGATCGCGAAGGTGAAGCGCGAAGGCGGCGAAATTCTCCACGGCGGCGAGAAGCTGAACGGCTCCGAGTTTACCGGCGGTTGTTACATGACGCCGTGCTTGGCGATGGCGAAACATGAGTTTGAAGTCGTGAAGCACGAGACCTTCGGACCGTTGCTCTATCTGATGAGCTACGACGAATTCGACGAAGCGATCGCGATCCACAACGATGTGCCGCAAGGCTTGAGCTCTGCGATTTTCACGAACGACATGCGTGAGGCTGAGAAGTTCGTCAGCGCAGTCGGAAGTGATTGCGGAATCGCGAACGTGAACGCGGGCACCAGCGGCGCGGAAATTGGCGGCGCTTTTGGCGGCGAAAAGCAGACCGGCGGCGGCCGCGAGAGCGGAAGCGATTCCTGGAAGGCGTATATGCGCCGGCAAACGAACACGATCAATTTCTCGACTCAACTGCCGCTGGCGCAAGGCATCCAATTCGGCAGCGACGAAGGCAGCGCGAATCTGTAGCGCTCGCGCGCTGGTTCAGGTTTGCGACGTGCGCATGCGGCGTGCGAAGTAAAGGCCGCTGGCGAGGAGCAGAACCAGCACCAGAACGACTGCAGCTCCGGCGAAGAGAAACATAGCTCTCGTGATAACAAGCCAGTCGATCACGGTGCGCGATAGGTAACCGGCGCCGATGGTGGCGGCAAGCGACAGCGCAATGACGCCAGCGAACCTAAAGAGCCGCAGGACAGTCGAGGATTGTCGCCGCCGAGACAGTCGATCGACGAACCAAGCGGCTGCCAAAACTGCTATCGGCCAACCAATCCAAATCAGGTGCCGAATTCGCTCCTCTTGGATGAGGATATCACGCAGCCACTCAAACCGCTTGGGTGTCGCTCCGGACGAGAAGATCGGCAATTGTCCGACAACCGAGAGCAGTTTCTCCAGGTCGTTTGCGTCTGGTGCTTCAGCCCAAACGTGGACTTTCAAGTTTATGATCCCGCCCAAGGCGACGCCCCCTTCCTGCGCAATTGAGCCGTCCGCAGCAACGGTCCGATGCCACATCACGGGGAAACGCCCCAGGCGAGATGCGAAAGCCATCTGACTTGGTCCGAGATCCTGTGGCCAGCCGCCCACGTAAAAACCAACCGAGCCGCGCAGCGGCGGATTTGCGTCACCGTGGTAGACATCGAAATCAATGCTTTGAACAACACGCCAAGTGAACTGGTCTGCGGGAACGGGACCGAGAAAGCTCGGCAATTCGTCTTTTGCAATCGGCACGCCGTCTTGCGCGTCCGCGCCGTGTGCTCCGAGCAGAGCGAACGTAAGGCCCCACAGCACTGCGGCGAACATGCGACTCCGATGCATGAGAGTAAAGCTGCCTGCAGCCTGCGCGGCGGACAAGAATTTACGGCGCGTGATCAGCAGAAGACTAAGCTCAACTTCTCGACCAAGCTACCATCCGCGGCGCGTGGCATCTAATTCGAGATCGACGAAGGTAATCCGAACAGCCCCAAGTAAGATTGACGGCGTTTGCGTCTTACCGCATTGTGGTTGGTATGAAAAGCACCTTGTCCGCCAAACGGCAGGTTTCGATTCCTAAGGAAATCTGCGACCAGCTTTCTTTGCAGCCCGGTGCGCGGATTGCGTGGGAAGCTGCCGATGGAAAATTGGTGGGACGGCCAGTGCCCGAGAATGTTCTCGCGACCCTGACTGGGATTCACAAAGGTGGGCCTGATTTAGTCGGGAATCTCCTCAAACAGCGGCGGGAGGATCGTGAGCGCGAAGACCGTAAGCTGGCTCGATAGCAGCGCGGTGCTGACTCTTTTCCTGGCGGAGCCGGGATTCGAGATGGTGCGCAACCTTTTGGCTGAGGCCGCCAAAGGTCGAGGGGAAGTTCGAATGGCGCAGATCAGCTTAGCCGAAATCGCGAACGGCCTCTGTCGCGATTACGATGAGGCGACTGCGCGTGAAGACATTCGACTGCTCAAGGAATTGGCGCTCACGATTGAGACCCCGACCGACGCGCAATGCGTGGATGCAGGTCTGCTGCGGGACCGGGTGAAGCTCTCGACGGCGGATGCGATCATCGCGGTCCAGGCGATGGAGGCTGGCGCAACTTTAGTGCATAAGGATCCCGAATTCGAACCAGTTTCCGGTTTGATGCAAAGTCCTCTTCCGTACAAGAAAGGCGGAAAGCGTGCCCTCAAATAGGCTCCGCTGCTTGCCTTGAGTTTGCGTCGGCGCAAGTTGCATGAGGAAGCGATTGCCTCGTTCTTCTCCGTCACTATGAAGATACGTCGATGTCTGCTGATCGTTTCCGGAACCTTCTTTTTGCTCTCGGTTAACCCGCGTGCGGCCGAGTCGAGTGTGGCACCGCGGGCGGAGAAGAAGCCGGTCTCGAACGAGTATCACGGCGTCAAAGTCACGGATGATTACCAGTGGCTGGAGAGCGATGACGACGCGGCAGTGAAGGCGTGGTCGGAGGCGGAGAATAAGCAGACGCGTGCTTATTTGGACGCGCTGCCGGCGCGGGCGGAGATCGAGAAGCAGTTGAAGGAGTGGTACGCGAAAACGTCGCCGAGTTATTCCGGAATCGTGACGCGTCCGGGTCTGCTTTTTGCGATGAAATTTCAGCCGCCGAAGCAGCAGCCGATGTTGGTGACGCTGGCGTCGGCGGATGATTTGAAATCCGAGAAGGTGCTGGTGGATCCGAACGCGATCGACAGCAAGGGGGCGACGGCGATCGATTGGTTCGAGCCTTCGCTCAATGGGAAGAAGGTGGCGGTTTCGATGTCGAAAGGCGGAAGCGAAGATGGCTCACTACACTTTTTCGACGCGGCGACCGGGAAGGAAATGGGCGATACGATCGCTCATGTGCAATACCCGACGGCAGGCGGAAGCGCGTCGTGGAACGCGGATGGGAGCGGGGTTTATTACACGCGGTTTCCGCGGGCGGGTGAGCGGCCGGAAGCGGATCTGAATTTTTATCAGCAGGTTTATTTTCACAAACTGGGGACGCCGGATAGCAAGGACGTTTACTCGATCGGGAAAGACTTCCCGCGCATCGCCGAGATCAAGCTCGAGTCTTCGCACGACGGGAAATTCGTCGTCGCCTCTGTGGCCAATGGCGATGGTGGCGATTTTTCGCATTACTTGTTAGGCCCGGAAGGGGAGTGGAAACGGATCACGCAGGACAGCGATCAGGTGAAGTTGGTGCGGATTGGGCAGGACGAAGCGCTTTACCTGCTCTCGCGTGCGGAGGCCCCGCGCGGAAAGGTCCTTCGGCTGCCGCTGGCGACGCCGGAATTGAGCAAGGCGACGGAGATCGTGCCGGCGAGCGACGCGGTGGTGCAGCATTTGGAGCCGACGGCGAAGACTCTCTACGTGGGCGATTTGTTAGGCGGGCCGTCGCAGCTTCGTCGCTTCGATCTCGACGGGACGAATGGCGCGACGATTCCGTTACCCCCGGTTTCGAATTTGCAGGAGATGGCGGCAACGGAGGACGGCGTATTGCTCTTCCGCGACATGAGCTACACGGAGCCGGCAGCCTGGTTTGCGATCGCGGTGGAGGGAAAAGAGCCGCAGAAAACCGCGTTGGTCAGCACTACGCCGGTCTCGTTTGGCGACCTCGAAGTGACGCGTGAGGATGCGACCTCAAAAGACGGAACGAAGGTTCCGCTCAACATCATTCGCCGCAAAGGGACGAAGCTGGATGGGGCGAATCCGACGCTGCTTTACGCTTACGGCGGCTACAGCATCAGCATGTCGCCGAGTTTCGATTTCACGAAGCGGCTCTGGTTTGATCGCGGCGGAATTTACGTCGTGGCGAATATCCGCGGCGGCGGCGAATTCGGCGAAGAATGGCACAAGGCCGGGAATCTGACGAAGAAGCAGAACGTCTTCGATGATTTCGCGGCGGCGGCGGAATATTTGGTCGAAAAGAAATACACGAGTTCTGACAAGCTCGCCATCATGGGCGGGAGCAATGACGGTTTGCTCATGGGCGCTCTGATCACGCAGCACCCGGAACTGATGCGGGCGGTGGTGTCGTCGGTCGGCATTTACGACATGCTGCGGGTGGAACTGGCGCCGAACGGTGCCTTTAACGTGACGGAATTCGGGACGGTGAAGGACGCGGATCAATTCAAAGCGCTCTACGCTTACTCGCCTTATCACCACGTTGTCGACGGCACGAAGTATCCTGCCATTCTTATGATGACGGGCGCGAACGATGGACGCGTGGCGCCTTACCATTCACGCAAGATGACGGCGCGCCTGCAGGCGGCGAACAAGTCGGAACGCCCAATTCTGCTCCGCACTTCCAGCAGCGCGGGACATGGCATCGGCACGGCCTTGAGTGAGCGGATCAATCAGCTGGCGGATATTTACTGCTTCCTCTTCGCGCAGCTTGAGATGAAGGCAGTGCAGTAGGAATCACCGCGGAACGCAGTCGCGGTCTTCCCATGACAGCGCAGGAATTTTACACAACATTAACGACGCCATGACGACAGCTACTCTCGGCGCCAAACAGCAGGCCGACGCGGGAAATCAATTCAACTGGCCGCTTTGTTACGAGGCCGAAAATCTTCTTCTTGAGCGCATCGACGCTTTCCTCGCGCAGAATAGTTTCGCGCAGATTCTTTCCGAGCGGATGCGCGACGAAACGGGCACGCTCTTTCTCGATTGGGTCGATCACCTGGTGGTTTCGCCTAACGACGAAGCGGCTTTTTGCGAAGCCGGTTTTACCGAGGATCCGTTAGGCGAAAACGAAGACGGCCTCAAGGCGCTCTGGCATCCGGAGGCGATCTTGCCGCGGGTGTTGCTCTCCGCGCAGGAGACGAAACATCCGAGCGCGCTGGCGATCCGGCCGGAGTTTGTCGCGGAATTTGCCGCCGGCCATGGGATCACGAACGAGATCGAAGGCGAACCGTTTTCGCGCTTCCGCAGGATGCTCGCGTTTGAGGAAAACGACGCGGCCTTTTACGCGATCGAGCGGCGCGGTTATCGGGGGTACATCCCGCAACCGGTCGACTTGAAGAAATTCCTGGCCGCACGCGAGATTTGGCAGACGCGCCGCCGCCGCTGGGACCGCGATGTGAAGGGTTACGCCTACTCACTCGAGCGGCTGCAGGACGTGGTGGATCTCGTCGGCCCCGATCTCGCTTGTCATCTCGTCTTCGAAGAAGAGCGCGCCTTCTGGCAGAAACGCAATCGGGCCGCAATCGAGCAGAAGCGCCGGCAGGACTCGTTAGGCTTGGGCTGGGCGAATCACGATCACCATACTTTTCGTTCGTCGCGCAAACATTTCGTCGATCTCATGAGGGCTTGGGAGATGCTCGGCTTCCAGCGTCGCGAACGCTACTATGCCGGCTCGCAGGCAGGCTGGGGCGCGCAGATTGTCGAGCAACCGATCGAAGGAATCACGATCTTCAACGACGTCGATCTTTACTCCGACGAGACGGGGATCGATTTCTCGAGGGAACCGCTTTCGCCGGAGGAGAAAATACTGCGCACCGTAGGGCTTTGGGTTGGACTGCATGGCGAAAGTTTTCTCGATGCGGGGATGCATCACCTGGAGTGCCGCTTTGATTACGAGCTCCTGCGCGAGCAACTCGCCGCAGCCCATATCAAGATGATGGCGCCGTTTTCCGATTTTCCTTTCCTCAAGCAGGCTTTCACCCAGGGTGAGCGCTGGGCCGTGCGGCCAGAGCGAATCACCCGGCTGCGGACGAGAGATCTCCTCAGCGACGAGCAGGCGCAGAAATTTGCGCACGAAGGGGCGATCGGAAGTCACCTCGAAAACCTGCAACGCAAAGGCGGCTTCAAGGGCTTCAACCAAAAATCAGTCAGCGTCATCATCGAGTTGACCGATCCGCGCAAACAGGACGCGGTGCATAAGTCGGCGTAACGAGCGTCGCGATCTGGGTCGTCGCGGGCGCAGACATTTTGTCGTCTTAACCGGCGAAGCGCGGTGACGGACATCACGACTGGTCGATCGCTCGGCGGCGGGACCTACGATGAGATGCCGCTACGGCATAACGCATTTGCTCGACTCGCGAACTTTCACCACCACGAGTTCACGATCAGGTGTGACTCTCGTTAGTATTGACCGCTTAAAGCGGTCGATACAGGATGATGGGACGATGAAGAAAACGCTCTTGCATGGGTTGTTTCCTCTGGTGCGCGCGGAAATCCTTCGGCTTCTTTTCACGAATGCGCGGACCGAACTGTATGTGCGTCAACTCGCTCGCTTGAGCGATCTCTCACTTCAGACCGTGCAGGATGAGCTGGCCAACCTGGAAGCGGCTCATCTCATTGCCAGTCGGAGCAACGGTTACCATCGTTTTTACCGAGCCGACTCGAAGCACCCTCTCTATGCAACGCTGCGAAAGCTTGTCGTCCGCGCAGCCTCGCACGCAAAACCCGAGCCTCGAGCAAGAGGTCAACGACGAGCGGAACGGCGTTGAAACCAAGTCATGGTCGAGGGTGGGGAAGTTCGCCGCCGTGAGTTTCGCTTGACCGCTTTAAGCGGTCGAGTCATCCAGCGCGATGAATTCTTTCGGGCGGGGAAGTTCGCCGCCGTGAGTCACGGTTGACCGCTTTAAGCGGTCGAGTAATCCAGCGCGATGAATTCTTTCGGGGTGGGCAACGATCGCCTGGGCGCTGGGCGCTCTCGCCCGCTTACGACCTGAATCCCGTGCCAGAAATCGACCGCCGGCATACGCCGAAGACCGCCATCACTGAGTATCAGGAAGAGCCTACCATCGCCGCGGCGGTCGACGCCGCGCCGCGCTTCGGCTTGAAAGCGGCCGAGGCCAAAGTCATTCTCCGCAAAGTCTTCCACGCCGTCTCCGGCTGGCGCAATACCGGCAAACAACTCCGCATCAAAGCCTCCGCCATCGACGTCTACGCCACAGCCTTTGAGCATCTGCTCAGGGACGAAGCCCATCAACTCTTGTGATCGGCTCCCCATGTCGCGACTGTCATTGTTCCAGACCGCCCAACGATGCCTCAGCGGGACGACGGCCGCGATCGGTCTGTCAATATTTGCAAGTTTTCCCCAAAGGAGCGCCGCAGGCGTCTCTTCCGCGCCATCGAGTGGCGTTCGCAAACACACGACTGGTCGATCGCGCGGCGCGGCGGGACCTATGATGAGATGCCGCGAGCGGCATAACGCATTTGCTCGATCCTCGAACTGTCGCCGCTTCGAGTTCGCGATCAGGTATCGCTCTCTTTCGTATTGACCGCTTAAAGCGGTCGATCTTGGATGATGGGACGGTCAACGACGAGCGTTGAAACCGAGTTACGCTTGACCGCTTTATGCGGTCGATCCAGCGTAATGAATTCTTTCGTGCTGGGCAACGATCAGGCGGAAAGCTCATGGCCCGAGAGATTCGATGAGACCGAGCGGGGCCACCGCGATGACCATGAACAATCGCTGAAAACTCTCCAGTCGGACCATCAGGACCGTGGGCATGACGAAGAGCATCAGCGGGACGCCGGCCGCCATCGGCCTGTCGATACTCGCAAGTTTTCCCCAAACGAGCGCCACAGGCGTCTCTTCCGCGCAATCGAGTGGCGTTCGCAAACACACGACTGGTCGATCGCTCGGCGGCGGGACCGACGATGAGATGCCGCAAGCGGCATAACGCATTTGCTCGATTCGCGAACTCGCGCCCCTTCGAGTTCGCCGCTCAGCGTTCTGTCAAGATTTGCACACTGACCGCTAGCGACTTTGGCCCGTTGCGAAAAAGTTCTGCAGTTCACCGTGCGGCGCCGTTCACGGACCGTCAACACATTGATCTCGACCGCTTAAAGCGGTCGAGACAGAATCAGACAGGCATGCGAAAGACTCTCCTGCACGGATTGTTCCCGTTGGTGCGCGCGGAAATCCTTCGGCTTCTTTTCACGAATGCGCGGACCGAGCTGTATGTGCGTCAACTCGCTCGCTTGAGCGATCTCTCGCTTCAGACCGTGCAGGATGAGTTGGCCAAACTGGAAGCGGCTCATCTCATTGCCAGCCGGAGCAACGGTTACCATCGTTTTTACCGAGCCGACTCGAAGCACCCTCTCTATGCAACGCTGCGAAAGCTTGTCGTCCGCGCAGCCTCGCACGCGAAACCCCAGCCTCGAGCAAGAGGTCAACGACGGGCGGAACGGCGTTGAAACCAAGTCGTGGTCGAGGGGGGGAAGTTCGCCGCCGTGAGTGACGGTTGACCGCTTTATGCGGTCGAGTAATCCAGCGCGGTGAATTCTTTCGGGGGGGCAACGATCGCCTGGGTGGCTGGGCGTTCTCGTCCGGGCACGCAAAACCCCAGCCTCGAGCAAGAGGTCAACGACGAACGGAACGGCGTTGGAACCAAGTCGCGGTCGAGGGTGGGAAGTTCACCTCCATGAGTTACGATTGACCGCTTTATGCGGTCGAGTGACCCAGCACGATGAATTCTTTCGGGGTGGGGAAGTTCGCCGCCTTGAGTTACGATTGACCGCTTTATGCGGTCGAGTATCCACCGCGACGAATTCTTCGGGGGTGGGCAACAATCGCCTGGGCGGTGGGCGCTGGGCGCTGGGCGCTGGGCGCTGGGCGCTGGGCGCTGGGCGCTCTCGCCCGCTTAGGACCTGAATCCCGTGCCAGAAACCGACCGCCGGCATCCGCCGAAGACCGCCATCACCGAGCATCAGGAAGAGCCTACCACCGCCGCCGCCGTCGACGCCGCGCCGCGCTTCGGCCTGAAAGCGGCCGAGGCCAAAGTCATTCTCCGCGAAGTCTTCGACGGCGTCTCCGGCTGGCGCAATACCGGCAAGCAACTCCGCATTAAAGTTTCCACCTTCGATGTCTACGCCACAGCCTTTGAGCATCCGCTCAGGGACGAAGCCCATCAACTCTTGTGATCGGCTCTCCATGTCGCGACTGTTATTGTTCCAGACCGCCCAACGATGCATCAGCGGGACGACGACCGCGATCGGCCCGGTCAATATTTGCAAGTTTTCCCCCTCCAAGTTCTCCCCAAGGAGCGCCGCCGGCGTCTCTTCCGCGCAATCGAGTGGCGTTCGCAAACCCACAACTGGTCGATCGCTCGGCGGCGGGACCTACGATGAGATGCCGCAAGCGGCATCACGCATCTGCTCGATCCGCGAACTGTCGCCGCTTCGAGTTCGCGATCACGTATCGCTCTCTTTCGTATTGACCGCTTAAAGCGGTCGATCTTGGATGATGGGACGGTCAACGACGAGCGTTGAAACCGAGTTACGGTTGACCGCTTTATGCGGTCGAGTATCCAGCGCAATGAAATCTTTCCGGCTGGTCAACGATCAGGCGGAAAGCTCATGGCCCGCGAGATCCGATGAGACCGAGCGGGGCCACCGCGATGACCATGAACAAGCGTTGAAAACTCTGCAGTTGGATCATCAGGATGGTGGCCATTGCGAAGAGCATCTGCAGGATGACGGCCGCGATCTGACCCGCAAGTGTGATCTCGTTACGGAAACGTCAGGTTTCATCGCACTCCGGAAGAAAGGCCTTGTGTTCGCCGCAGCGAACATTTATTCTTAGAGCGCTCGATTTCTCCGAGCCTGTTCTTTGATAGCCAAGTGGTTCGTCGGGTGCGCTCGCATCGTCTTGCTGGCGCGCCGACAAAAATGAACAACGAAATAGCACAAATAGTAATGGGAGCAGTGGGCGGAGGGACATTGGTAAGCATGGTGAAAGTGTTCGCTCCTTTAGGCCGTTGGTTTAGGCGGCAGCCCGAGTGTCAGAACATTGCGAAAGAGATCGGATTCTTGTGGAAACGCTTTGTGAAAGCGATTCCGGTGCGTGTGACGTTTGAGTTTCGGCAACCGCCTCAAAGATAGTTCGAGGGGTTTCAATAATGGGGCCAGAGTGCCCCTTTTTTAGACCATAAATAGTTTCCGCAATTCGTTCGCAGTTTTCGTTGTTTGTCTGGGAACGCCCCCGACGGCCCGCGCGCTATCAAATTAGGAAGACTACGCCAGAGAACGGCTGGCTTAGCGGAGCTAACTAAGCCCGTTCAATTTCTCTCACGTCTTCAAGCGAACCACCGGGCTTTCCTCGCTGCAATTCGTCACCCACGAACGGATCACCCGCGCTCGAAGTCGGCTGCACCAGCCCGACTGCTTCTGCTCAAGCCTTTCGCCGCGCCGTCGGCGCCACGTCAACGGATTTTCGCGCGAGACTTTGAACACGAAAACGAAGAAAACTCGACCTCGCGTTCGAGGAGGGATTCGATCCGCTTGATCAACTTTTCGTGCTTGGTTGGGGTAAGTTAGTTCATGTTCCCAGATTCCTTTGCGAAGAACATCAGCGGGACGACGGCCACGATCGGCCTGGCAATATTTGCAAGTTTTCCCCAAAGGAGGGCCGCCGCCGTCTCTTCCGCGCAATCGAGTAGCGTTCGCAAACACACGACTGGTCGATCGCTCGGCGGCGGGACCTACGATGAGATGCCGCAAGCGGCATAACCCATTTGCTCGATTCGCGAACTCTCGCCGCTTCGAGTTCGCCGCTCAGCGGTCTGTCAAGATTTGCACACTGACCCCCATTTTCCCCCCTGACCCTAATGGCGCTCAATTAAGCGAAGAAGTGGGGGTAAAATTCCGCGGCTTGCCTTTATCGTTTCGGGAGGGAGAGACGATCATCAGCCGACGAGGTCGGGTCAGGGATTGATAGGGTTTGGG
>JBBSPM010000096.1:0-14002 GCA_038258815.1 Chthoniobacterales bacterium | reverse complement strand
GAAGATGATCTTCACGCTCGAGACGGGTGAATCCGGCAAGGCCTTCGGCTCGGTGACCGCAAACGACATCGCAACGCGCCTGAAGAACGAAATCGGTTTTGAAATTGACCGCCATCGTCTGGCGCTGGAGCATCCGATCAATTCGACCGGTGAACACGAGCTTGCGATTAAGTTGCATCCTGATGTGACCGCTACTTTGAAATTCACGGTGAAGTCCGCGACCGAGCCAAAGCCGGAAGCGACCGACGCTGCAGAATCCGATTCCAGGACTCGTTCCCCACGCAGACGCGACTAAATTAAATGCCGAGAGATCCCCAAGGGAGTGATCCTGAGGGGCCTCGCAAGACAGCCCCGAACGGTTTCGGGGCTGACCGAGGCTCGGCGGCGCGGAACGGCGGAAAAGTTACTCACACGCTACCGACAGCTTCTGCGCAGGATGTTGGGCGCACTTTGCCTCATAGCGTCGAAGCCGAGCAGGGCGTCCTCGGCTCCATGCTCATCTCGCCGCGCGATATCATCGCGGAGTGCGTGGAGAAGATTAACGAAGAGTATTTCTACATCCCGGCGCATCAGATCATTTACGCGGCGTTGGTCGAACTTTGGAACGCGAGCCAGGGCATTGATCTGATCACCTTCACGCAGGTGTTGCGCGATCGAAACACGCTCGACGCGGTCGGCGGGGCGGCGGCGATCACGAATCTTTTCACCTTCGTGCCGACCGCGGCGAACGTGACCTATTACCTCGAGATCGTTCGCGACAAATATATCCTGCGCCAGATCATCGCTGCCTGCACGGAGAGCGTGCGTCGTTCCTTCGAGGAACAGGACGAGGTCAATAATCTCCTCGACGAAGTGGAGAAGAAAATCTTCGCGGTCGGCGAGGACCGTTTCAAAGGCCAGATGCCATCCATGCGTGAGCAGGTGATGGAGGCGATCGAGTCCATCGAAGCGCTTTACGCGAACCGCGGCAGCATCACTGGCATTTCCACCGGCTTCAAAATGCTCGACGAAATGACGAGCGGTTTGCATCCCGCGGAGATGATCGTGATCGCCGCGCGCCCCAGCATGGGTAAGACCGCGTTTGCGATGAACATCGCGGAGCACGTCGCGATCGAAGGCCGCAAACCGGTGGCGGTTTTCAGCCTGGAAATGAGTTCGCAGCAGCTCGTGCAACGTCTTCTCTGCTCGCGCGCGCGCGTCAATTCCAAGAAGGTCAGGGATGGCTTTCTGGCCGAGCGAGATTTCTCTTCGCTCACATCGGCGGCCTCAAAATTGGCGGAAGCACAGATGTTTATCGACGACACTGCCGGCCTCACCATTCTCGAACTGCGCGCAAAAGCGCGTCGGCTAAAATCGCAGCACGATATCCAGCTCGTGGTCGTCGATTACCTCCAGCTCCTCCGTTCCACCAGCCGGCGCGGACAGGACAATCGCCAGATCGAAATTTCGGAAATCTCCGCCGGCCTGAAGAGTCTCGCGAAAGAACTCAGCATTCCGGTGATCGTGCTCGCACAGTTGAATCGTAATCCAGAAAACCGGACGGGCGACAGCAAGGGGCGTCCGCGTTTGAGCGATCTGCGCGAATCCGGCAGCATCGAGCAGGACGCGGATTTTGTCGGCTTGCTCGTGCGCGAAGAATATTACGCGGACTCGGACGAGGAACGTCAGGAATCCGAAGGCAAAGCGGATTTGATCATCGCGAAGCAGCGTAACGGTCCCACCGGGGATGTGCCGCTTACCTTTATCAAGGAATACACACGCTTCGAAGATCGCGCGCGGGAAGCGGTGGAGGCGGGGTAGTGATCCGGCCGTAGCACAGGCATCTTGCCTGTGGGGACAGCGGGCATCTTGCCCGCTGTGCTCCCAAAATAATCGACGCGATTCCGCGAGAGAATCATCGGGCGAGACGCCCGATATCCCCACAGGCAAGATGCCTGTGCTACTGCATGAACGTAAACACGCCGTAACGCATCGCGCCGATGCGATAGGCAAACCAGATCCGCAGGATGGTGAGAGCGAAGATCTTGTTGTGCGCGTGTCGGCTAACGAGGAATCTCAAATAGCTCGGATTGCTCGCGAGTTTGCCGACCAACCGCCGCACAATCGCGGGCCAGGTGCGCGCCACATTCTTCGTCACGTCGTCGATTTCGACTAAGCGAAACCCAGCTTTCTCGCCCAGTTTTCGATAATCGGCCACGGTCCCCATTTGCGGCATGCGACCCTCGCGGCAGATCGGTTCCAGCAGCCATTTCGTGGCCGCGTTGCTCGGCGAATCCGCCGAAAGCCAGGCGCAAACGACAAGGCGGCCTTCCGAGCGCAGCACCCGATGGGCTTGCTCGAAAAACTGCGCGAGATCCGGCATGTGCTCGGAGCTTTCGATTGCGATCGCGGCATCGAAAGATTCGGACGGCAGATCGTTTTCCAGCCAATCGCCCAGCACGAAACGCGGATTGGAATTCGTCGCCGGCTGCTCCTCTGCGAACGCGAATTGCGCCGGCGAAATCGTCATCGCGGTCACGTCCGCGCCTCGCGCCGCCAACAAACGCGAGGTCGCCCCGTAGCCGCAGCCGATATCGCAGACGCGCATCCCTGGCTCGATCTGCGCTTTGTCGGCGACCAAGTCCGCGAGCTGCTCGACGGCCTGCGCACGCGATTCATCGCCACGCAGCCAAAGCCCGTGATGCACGTGATCGCCCCAGACGTCCCGATAAAAATGATCGAGCTCGTCGTAGTGCGATGCGACCTCTTCGCGCGCGATCTCCGTGCGGGAAGCGATCACTCCGCTCGCTTACAAAGAACGCGCGGCATCGATCACGTGCTGCGCATCCATGCCCAGCGCCTTCATGACCTGATCGCCCGGACCGCTCATGCCGAAGCGATCGATCGCGACCACTTTGCCGTCGAGCCCGACGTACTTATACCAGAGCCCGCTCACGCCGGCCTCGATCGCCACCCGCCGCCGGCAGGCCCTCGGGATCACTTCTTCGCGATAAGAATCGTCCTGGCGCTCGAAGCGCTCGAAACACGGCATGGAGACAACGCGCGTCCCTTCACCGAGTTCTTTCGCGGCGACCATGGCGTGTTGCAATTCACTGCCGCAGGAAAGGAGAATGAGCTTCAGCTCGCCGCTTTCCTTCTTCGCAATGTAACCGCCGCGCGCGACACCCTCGCGCCGCACGCTGGCCTCGAGCTCGTTCATCGTCGGCAAAGCCTGGCGCGACAAGGCGAGCAGAGTGGGCCCATCAATGCGTTGGGTGGCCGCGATGAAAGCGCCCGCCGTTTCTTCCGGATCCGCCGGGCGAATGACATCCAACTGAGGAATGACGCGCAAGCCACTAACCGTCTCGACCGGCTCATGGGTGGGCCCGTCTTCACCCACTCCGACTGAGTCGTGCGTGAAGATGTAGATGTTCGGCAGACGCGAGAGCGCGGCCAGGCGGATGGACGGCCGGCAGTAATCGGCGAAGACGAGAAAGGTGGCGCCCGAGGCGCGGAAAACTCCGTGATAAGCGACGCCGTTCATGATGGCGCACATGCCATGTTCGCGGATGCCGTAGTGGACGTTGCGGCCCTTATGATTTTCGCGCGAGAAATCACCGCCGTCGGCGATGTAGTTCAAGGTCGAGCCGTGCAGATCGGCGCTGCCGCTGATGAAGAAGGGCATGGCTTGCGCGAGCGGCTGTAGGACATCGGCGCCAGCTTTGCGCGTGGCCACCTTGGTGTCGGCGGGAAAGACCGGAATCTTTGCGTTCAGGTCCTCGGGCACTTTTTTCTCGATCGCGTCGTCGAGGAGCTGGGCCTGTTCGGGATGTTGCTTCCGCCATTCCTTGTACATTTTTTCCCAGCGCTTGTATTGCCTAACGAGAGATTTCTTGTGCTCGGCGAAATACTCGCGCGTCTCCTTGGAGACGTACCAATGCTCTTCCGGCAGACCGAGGCCTTTGCGGCCCGCATCGACAAATTTTACGCCCGCCTCGCCGTGCGCCTTGTTCGTGCCCGCGACCTCCGGGATGCCCTTCCCGATCACGGTGTGTGCCATGATCATCTGCGGTTTGCCGTTGTCGCGCTTCTTCGCCTTGTTGAAAGCCTTCAAGAAGGCGTCCATGTCCTGGCCGTCCACTTTCTGCACCTCGAAGCCGTAAGCCTGGAAGCGCTTTCCGGTGTCTTCGCTCTGCGTCACCTTGGCCATGGCATCGAGCGTGACGTCATTGTTGTCGTAAATCAGAATGAGGTTATCGAGCCCGAAGTGCCCGGCAAAAGCGCTCGCTTCCGCGGAGACGCCTTCCTGCAAACAGCCGTCGCCCGCCAGACAGACCACGTGCTGGTCGAAGATCATGTGCTCGGGGGTATTGAAACGGGCCGCCGCCATTTTCGACGCCATGGCGATGCCGACCGCGTTGGCCACGCCCTGCCCGAGCGGGCCGGTGGTGCATTCCACGCCCGGGGTTTCGAAAAATTCCGGATGCCCCGGGGTCTTACTGTGCAGTTGCCGAAAGTTTTTCACTTCCTCCATAGGCAAATCGTAGCCGCTCAGATGCAGCCAGGAATAAAGCAGCATGCTCCCGTGGCCGGCGGAGAGGACAAAGTAGTCGCGACCGATCCAGCGCGGCTCGTCGGGGTTATGTTGCAAAACATTTCCATAGAGGACGGCGGCCATTTCCGCGCAGCCGAGTGGGAGGCCGAGATGGCCTGATTTAGAGGCTTGGACGGCGTCCATGGCCAGTCCGCGGGCTTCGTCGGCGGCGCGGGAAAGAGCTTCCAGATTCAATTTCATGCGTTGGTTATAGGGATTCACGCGGGCTTTGGAAGCGTTTTCCGGGGCAGCCTTCGCCGCCACCTTGCAATCGCTCCAAAAAAACGCAGTGGTGAAGGGGCAACCGCGTTTATGAATCAGCCACTTTTCCTCCATATCGTTGAGCGGCTCGAAGGTTTTCTGAGCAAGCTGCCGTCGTCGATTCAGAAGCCGGTGCTGCAGGAATTAACGCCGCTGAAAGAGTTGTTTCTTAAGCAGCGCCCGCCGCGGCTCGTCCTCACGGGCGCGCATAAACTGCCGGTGCAGGAAGTCGTTTCCGCGCTCTTCGCTGCGGCGCAACCGGGTGATCTGAGCGATGTGCTGATGGAGATTTACCGTTGGCAGGACATGGATGTGGGCGGACACGGCACCGTTGCTCTGCTCGACGCTCGTGGCGCGGATGCGGTGGCGCGGCGGAAGATCGAGGAAGAACTGCAACGCCAGCCGGCGGATATTTTCCTTCATGTGATCGACGGCAGCAGCTCCCGCCCTGTTCTCTCTCGAGATCTGGAGACGCTGGCTGCGCTGGTGGACGTTCCCCGCACAGCGGCGACGGTTCCGGCTAAAGTGATCGGAGTTTCCTTGCTCGCACCGGGACGCGACCAAGCGGAACACAATGGCCACGCCACGGCGGAACGCGGCGCCGGCCAAACGAAACTGCAGTCCGCGCTCGGTGAAATGCCGAACGTGCGGGATCAGCTCCTACAAGTGCTCGAAATTCAATTGGCCGGCCGAGGAGCAACGGAAGCAAACCCCGGCGCCACGCGCTTGATGGGTATCCTGACGAAGGAATTACCAAACGAAGCCCGGGTGGAAATGATCCGCATTTCGCGCGACCGCCGTGCGCAGGAGGAGATCGCGCAAGTGCTGGTAAAATCGACCACCGCCATTTGCACCGCGATCGGTGCGCAACCCATCCCATTGGCGGATCTGCCCGTCCTGACCACGCTCCAGCTCGTGATGGTCTCCGGTATTATGTATATCGCTGGTCGGGAGCGCAGCCTGCGAGCGGCGACGGAATTTGTGGCGGCTCTCGGCGTGAACGTGGGTGCAGGGATGGTGTTGCGCGAAGGTGCGCGGGCGGTGCTGAAGTTCTTTCCCGGCTGGGGAAATGTCGTTTGCGGGATGGTGGCCGGCGCCGGCACCTACGCGCTGGGGCGGGCGGCGATCGTGTATTTTCTGGAAGGCGTGTCGCTCAAAGACGCACGCCGCACTTATCTGCGCAGCCGGAAGAAAAAACAGGCGCGCGCGGAACTCCCGCCTCCAACGGCTGAGCGAACGCCGATTGAGCGGTGATTTCGCTTCACCCTTTCCTCACGATCCAGTCGGTTGAATAACTTGTGAATAAGAAACCGCTTTCGGCGCTTTTTGTTCACATGAATTTGTGAATAGCACCCGTCTTTCGAGGCTCACGGCGGCTTCGCCCCGGAGGAATCGATGAAGCTTTCCGAGATCGACGCGACGCTGCGCGAAATCCGCGTTTCGCCGGTAAAGACGCTGGGGCAAAATTTCCTCCACGATCGGAATCTCGCGCAATGGATCGTCACTCGGGCCGAGCTCACGCCGGAAGATTACGTGGTGGAAGTGGGCCCGGGATTAGGCGCGCTGACTGAGTTTGCGCTCGCCTCGGGCGCGCGCGTTTTGGCGATCGAGAAGGATGCGCGGCTGGCGGAATTCGTGCGCCAGCGTTTTCCCAGCGACCGGCTCGAAGTGCTGCATGCGGACGCTTTGGATTATGATGTGAAACAGCTTTTCGCCCAGCCTCGAGTGAAGTTCATCGGGAACCTTCCTTACAATATTTCCAGCCAACTCTTGCTGCGCTTCACCGAGTCTCCGAGCCCCATATCACTGTGGCTGTGCATGTTACAGAAAGAAATGGCGCGACGCCTTTCCGCTGAGCCGCGGACGAGTGATTACGGCGCGCTCACTCTTCTAGTCCAACTTCATCGCCGCGTGGAATATCTCCGCACGGTACCGGCGAGCGTTTTTCTGCCGCGACCGGATGTCGATTCCGCCTTCGTGAAGCTCACGCCGAGACCGCCGGCTGAACTGCCGCATCACGATCCGCAGTTGTTCGCTCGGCTGGTTCGCCTCGGTTTTTCCCAAAGACGAAAGCAACTGCAGAAGTTGCTGCGCGATGAGGTGCCGGATTGGGAAATCGCGGCCAACGCCGGCGGCTTCGATCTACGCGCACGAGCTGAGGAATTATCGCTTTTGCAGTGGGTTGAATTGTCCAACCGGGCTCGTCCCGAGGAGGAAATAACCGACGCCGCACCGGCCGGCGAACCGTTCGCGGTGGTGGATAGGGAGGATCGCGTCATCGGCGCCGCGCCGCGGGCCACGGTGCATGGGGATAACTTGTTACACCGGGCCGTACACATCCTCCTTTTTAACGACGCCGGGGAGGTTTTTCTGCAAAAACGCTCGCTCCTGAAAGATCGCCATCCCGGGGTGTGGGATTCGAGCGCCGCCGGACACGTAGACGCCGGCGAGGAATATGACGCCGCCGCCCAGCGGGAACTGGGGGAGGAGCTTGGGGTTCAGAGCCGTTTGGAGCGGGTGCTGAAGCTGCCCGCATCCGAGCGGACTGGTCAGGAATTTATCTGGCTTTATCAGGGCCGACAAAATGGTCCGTTTAAACTCGCCCGGAGCGAGATTGATTATGGGAACTTCTTTTCTACCGAACTGGTCAAGGCGTGGCTCAAATCTCGTCCGCAAGATTTCGCACCGGGATTCGTTGAATGTTGGGAAGCGTTTCTCGCGAGTTCGTAGAGCTTCCGATGTACCACGCGGGTTTACGGCGACAGAGCGCCGTCGCTACAGCGCTGCCCGCGGATAGTACGGTGAATGAATGGCCGGGCGCGCGGCCGAGAGCCGGTTGAATCGAATCCGCACGCCGACGAAGCGCGGTTGCCGTTGTGGCGATGGCGCTCTGTCGCCGTAAAACGCATGGAATTCCGAGCCGGGCGTCGAAACGTCAAGGAGCGGCGCGCTTCCAAGCCGCCGCTGGGCGTTTTGGAAAACGCCCTTCCTTGGCTTGAACTGAACTCGCACTCGATTGCAGCGACGGCGCTCTGTCCCCGTAAACCTGCGTCGCCAATAGAGAACCCTCACGTCATCTCTCAGGCCGGATGAAAACGATGAACCCGCAGGCTGCCGCCCCAACGTCCGCAATTGCCGATGCCGAAAAACTACCGCCGCTTAGTCGTTTTCTTCTTGCTCTTGGAAGCAGCAGCCGGCGCTTTCGCCTTGGCCTTTGATTTCGCCGCAGGCTTCGCTTTTACCGCAGCTTTCGCTTTCGGCTTCGCGGCTGGTTTCGTTTTCTTCGCGCTCCCACCGGATTTCTTCGCGCTATTCGGTCCGCGGAAAATCCGCGCCGGCAATTCGAGCATGGCGGATTTCTTGAACTTCCGGGCGGCGCGGCGGGCGCTTTCTTTGCCGCCGTAAATCGTGTCGCTAAACATTCTTGTCACGACATCGCGACCGCGCAGGAAGTGCACTTGGAAACCGTGCGTTTGTTTTTCGGCCCGCGCTTTGGAATCAATGCGGCGGATGTTCGGTTCGGAATCGGGATTGGCGCGTTTTCTCATGAGCTTTAGCCTAACGAGGGGAAGGTAGAACGAAAATGTGGTGGTGCAACCGTGGGGTTTAACGAGATGCGGGCGCCGGTAAATTCCAGGCTTCCCACTTCGACGCGTATTCCGCGGCCGGCAAAAGTGTGTAACACGGATGGCGCTCCGCACGCAACCATTTGATCACGCGCACGAGATCCTCTTCCGCCATGGAAGTGCATCCAGCGGTTGGCCGCGTGACGCCGCGGCGGATGTGAAAAAAGATCGCACTGCCAGCGCCGGGCACGGGCGGATCGGAGTTATGGCGGATATCGATTAGCCAGCGATATGCGAAATCGTGATGGCGCATTTCCTGTTTCTCGAACCACGCCGGCGGATTGTTCGGATCGGGAATGGTGACGAAGCGATTGTAATTCGGCAGCGTGGGATCATCGATCCACGCATCTGCTTTTGTCACCTGACGAAACGGATAATCCGCTCCCGCGGGAAGCTGCGCATCGTAGGTATAAACTTTTCCGAGCCGGAAAACGCCGGCCGGCGCTCGTTTGTCGCGCTCTTTCTTGCGTAGCCCTTTTTCGTTTTGGCCGGCTAATCCAGTGCCCCATGCGAGGCCCGTTTTCCCCAGCAAAACCGGAATTGATTCGCCGCGCGCCATCCACGGGCCGCCGCGGCTGCGTTCATACCTCTGCATCTTCGCCTGGGTCGAATTCCAATTGGGCGCGGTCGCCAGGAGCAGTTGCGTGCAATCCTCGGGCACCCCGGCGGCACGCACACGGCTGGCCAACAGAAGGATGAGAAGAAACGCGGAAAAGCGGAAAGCGGCGGTAAACATTCTCAAAACTAAACGCGCATCGTGATCGGCGCGACCTGGAGGGCAATGCTCCGGTCATTGCCATGTCCGGTCTGCGCAACGACGGAGCGCTTCTTCCAGCGACGAGAACGACAGCGTGAACGCCGCGCCCAAGAAAAGCGCATCGAAGTCCAGGCCGCCCAAGAGTGACGACGATTCCGACGAAGACGCACCGCAGCCCTAACATGTAAACGCGGGATTTTCCCGCGCACGATTCAAACAGCAGGAGTGACTGCGGTTGTTCCTGCTGCTTTCGTTAGGCGGCTGAGTTCGCGCCGCCCTCGATCGCGGCCGTATCGGCCGGGAGGAACTTCATTCCCGCCAGCCAGATCACGCCAGCCAGCAGCATCACGAAGGAGACGGAGAGAAACGCCACATTCATATTCGTCCGGTCAGCGATCGCTCCCAGAAGTGGTGGCGAAATCGCGTCGCCGAGCGCGTGGATGACGAAGATATTAAGCGCGAACGCGGTCGCGCGAAGCGACGGATGGGTAACGTTTGCGAGAGCTGTGTTGGAAGGCCCGGTATTAAAGAAAAGAAAGAAGAGCGCGATAAAAAGCGCGCCCCAGGCCAGCGGGAACGGCAGATACAACATCAAGACGGTAAAGGGGAATCCGATCAGCATCCCGACGCCGGAGACGAGGAAGTAAGAACCAGGAAAGCGCGCCCGCAGTTTATCCCCCGCCCAGCCTCCCGAGAGAGTCCCCAGAAGACCAGCCACCACCGTAAGCGCGCCGAAGATCATGTTGATCTGCGCCAGGCTGCCGACTTTCCGATACTCGTAGATGTAACTCGGCGTCCAGAATGCGAGACCGCCAATGGCAAAGGTCATGGCCGCCGTCGCGAGAGTGTTCAAGACGTAGGAGCGCGTCCGGAAGAGCGTTTTGTAATCCTCCCGCCGGCTTCGGACCGGTTGCGCAGCCCGTCCGCCGCTCTCGCCCCGCCGTGGCTCGCGCATGAAGGAACAGAGCGCCGCCAAAACTAGCCCCGGCGGTACGACCAGATAAAAGGCCCACCGCCAATCCCAATGCGACGCCACCACTCCAGCGAAAGCATAACCAAGCGCCCCTCCCACCGGGATCGCGAGAAAGAAAATCGACATCACTCGTCCGCGGAGTCGGATCGGGTAGAGGTCCGCTAAAATCGTGGGCGCGGCCGGTCCATACGCGCCTTCGCCGATTCCGACAAAAATTCGAGTCACGAGCAGAATCGCGAACGACCCTGCCAATCCGGTAGCTCCACTGGCCAGGCTCCAAACCGCGACGCCGCCACCGATGATCCACCAGCGCGAAAAGCGATCCGCCATGCGGCCGAAAATCGGCGCGCTAAACATGTAGCTGAGAAGAAACGCAGTCGCGAGAACACCGGTCTTGGCCTTGGCATTCGGATCATCGAGAGCGAAGAAAGTCTTGCGCAGTTCCGGTTCCACGGCCGCGAGAATGTAGCGGTCGATGAAATTAAAGAGGTTGATCCCAAGCAACAGAGCGAGCGCCGAACGGGCCCCCGGAAGAGGAGTTGATTGGCGGTCGCTCATGGAATTGCCGATTGCAGTGGGCGCCGCGCTGATTGTAAATCACAAATGATGAAGCACGCCTCCGTTGCGGAAAAATCGCTTTACCTCGTCGGCCTGGGTATCGCGCGGGTGATCTATCGCGTCACGGCTACGGGGCGGGAGGATTTGCCCAAGGAAGGTTTCCTGCTTCTGCCCAATCACATCACCTGGGTGGATGCGATCGTGCTCCAACTGGCCTGCCCGCGGCCGATTCGGTTCATCATCGATGCGACCTATTACCACCACCGCTTTCTTAATCCTTTCCTGCGGCTGGCTGGTTGCATTCCGATTACCTCGCGGCGCGCTAAAGACGCCATGCGCGGCGCGGCCGAAAAATTGCGGGCCGGTGAAATTGTTTGCCTCTTTCCCGAGGGTCAGCTTTCGCGCTCTGGAAGTTTGCTCCGGCTACGGAGAGGTTACGAGATCATCGCGCGCCAGGCCGATGCTCCGATCGTTCCGGTTTGGTTGGATCAGCTTTGGGGTTCCATCTTCTCCTTTCAGGGCGGCCGCTTTTTCACCAAGTGGCCGCGCCGCATTCCGTTCCCGGTGTCCGTGGCTTTCGGACGCGCAATCCCGGCGGATGCCGCCGACATCGCGACGGTGCGCGAGGAATTGCTTAAGCTCGGCGAGGCGTGCTACAGCGTGCGGCCCGTGCTGAATGGACATCTCGCCTACGCATGTTTGCGCGGTTTGAAGCGTGGGCCATTTCGCACCGCGATTATCGATGGGCTCGACCACAGCACGCTCGCCAGCGGGAAACTCCTCGGCGTCGCGATTGCGCTGGCGCGCCAACTGCGCACCCGTTGTCCCGAGCAGCGCATCGGTATTGTGCTCCCTCCCGGAAAAGGAGGCGTGGTCGCCAACGTAGCCGTCACCCTCGCGGGCAAGATTCCGGTGAACTTGAATTTCACCAGTTCGCGCGACTCGATCGAATCGGCGAAAGCGCAGGCCAGCCTGCGGACCATCATCAGCGCGCGCGCCATGGCGCAGAAGTTGGAGGCGTTTCCGTGGACGGAGAACGTGATCCATCTCGATCAACTCCTGCCTACCATGAAGCCGGCCATCCTCTGCTGGTGGCTGATCAGCCTGCTCCTTCCGACGGCGTTGCTCTCACGTCTGCTGCATGTGCCGAAGCTAGGCGGAGAGGCGGAAGCCGTGCTCCTCTTCACCAGCGGAAGTTCCGGCGCGCCCAAAGGAGTCTCGCTCAGCCATCGCAATATTCTTGGCAACGTCTCGCAGTTCGCGGTCATGCTCGATTCGCCTAACGACACTGTGATTCTCGCTTCTCTTCCTTTCTTTCACAGTTTCGGCAGCACCGTGACGCTGTGGTATCCCCTGATCGAAGGCGTGCGCACGCTCACTTATCCCAGCCCGCTCGAAGCCGGCAAGATTGCCGCACTCGTCCAGCGTTACTCGGCCACCGTCATGTTCGCCACGCCCACATTTCTGCGCGCTTATTTGCGCAACGCAGAGCCGGAGCAACTGCGCAGCTTGCGCCTGCTCATCACTGGCGCCGAAAAATTGCCGACCGAAGTCGCGCATGCTTTCGAGGAGCGTTTCGGCATTCCGGTGTATGAAGGCTACGGGTTAACCGAGACGTCGCCCGTGGTCAGCGTCAATCTTCCCAATCCACAGCCGCGTGCACCGGGCGATACGGTTCAGCCTTCGCATTGCCTCGGCTCCACCGGAAAAATGGCGCCGGGCATCGCGGCGGAAATTCGCGATCCGGAGACGGACGAAAAGTTATCGCTCCACCAGACCGGCATGCTCTGGTTGCGCGGACCGAATATTTTCGCCGGTTACCTAAACGATCCGGTGCGCTCGACCGAAGTGCTGCGCGATGGCTGGTTCAAGACCGGAGATCTGGGCCGTTTCGACGAGGATGGTTTCCTTTTCATCGAAGGGCGGCTCTCGCGTTTCTCGAAGATCGCCGGCGAAATGGTGCCGCACGAAATGATCGAGCAAAAGATTCTCGCCGCGCTAAAACTGGATGCGCACTCGGAACGCGTCATCGCCATCATGGGCGTGCCGGATGAAGCGAAAGGCGAAGCGATCGTTCTTTTGAGCAGCGTCGAGATTGATCTGCCGCAACTGCGGACCGCGTTGCGCGACGCGGAAGTGCCAAATCTTTGGGTGCCTCGGATCGTCCGTCAGGTGGATGCCATCCCGATCCTTGCCTCGGGCAAGCTCGACCTCGGGCGCTGCAAGGAATTGGCCCTGTAGCGGCGGTCTATGACCGCCGAAGGCTTCATCTGCAATCCACGTTTTCGGCGGTCATAGACCGCCGCTACAGGGCGGGCGGCTCTGCACGAGCGCGTTCGCCTCGTAGCTCATCACCACATCGCCTTTCTGGTTTTTGGCGATGTTCCGGATGCGCACGATGCCGTAGCCGGATTTAGAGCGCGAGAGACGCGTCTCCATGATCTCGGTTTCGAGTTGAATACTATCGCCCGGACGAACCGCCGTCGGCCAACGCAACTCGTCCACGCCTAGTCCCACCGCACCGCCGACAAATTGCAGCGGCCCCGTCATGAGCAAGCGCATCGCGATCGCCGCAGTGTGCCATCCGCTGGCCGACAATCCCTGAAAAACGCTGGTGGCCGCCGCGACCGGATCCAGATGAAACGGCTGTGGATCGAATTGCTGCGCGAACGCGATGATCGACTCCTCAGTGACTCGATAGACGTCGCTATGGAAGCGTTCACGGACTTTTACGTCTTCGAGATAGCGTTCGCTCATCTGGGAACGTCGAACATCGAAAGCTGAACGTCGAACGATCCAGAAGCCCGACGTGCGAGGTTCGACTTTTCCTGCGCAGCAGGATGGTGCCAGAGGGGAGAGTTGAACTCCCGACCAACCCCGAATGCTTTCGGGGCTGCTCTACCATTGTTCGAGCGAGAATATCGCCAGCCGCGGGTTTTTCTTCGCCTTCAGCACCCGCTCAACTAGCCCGGATATTTCATCCTCCGGGCAAAAAGATAGCGAAGTCCGCGGTGCAAACCGCTACGGTTGAAGTTGTTCAAGCCAACAACCGAAAGGACTTCGCTAATGCCAGATTGTAACACTGAAGTTTTCACTTTTTCAAGCTTCGATCGGCGCAAAATCGAGGCCAGTTTTTCCGGGGGCGATGTCTCCAGTGACGGCGGGGTGATGGTGTTGCGCGCGACCGATCGCCGGCTCGGCCTGATCCGCGCGCTCGATGCGGGGATCTCCGATCCGCGCCATCCCGATCTGGT
>JBBSPM010000095.1:0-14244 GCA_038258815.1 Chthoniobacterales bacterium | reverse complement strand
CGAGACCAGCGGGAGGAGCTGCTTGGGACGCGCCCGCCGGCTCAGCGGCCAGAAACGTTCGCCGCTACCGCCGGCGAGGATGAGCGCAAAGAGGGAATTCATCATGGAGACAGAGGCGGCGGCGATCGGAATGGACGCGTGATTTCCCGTTTCTTTTTTGCGTCGAGATGCGTAAAGATAGGCGATGTCAATTTCGTTATCCAGTCCAAAAACAGCGGAAGCCCTTCCGCTGGACGGATTGCTGACTTTGACCCGGACCGCCTTCGGCCTCGGCCTCGGACTGCTCATCGCCGAACGGCTGGATCGGCCCGCGCGGCAGGCGACGGCGATCGCGCTCGTCTCCGTCGGGACGCTCGCCATCATTCCGCTCCTCGTGAAAAAGGCGATGGAGCGGATCAACCGCCCGGAATCGGAGCGCGGGATGCAGCGGCGGCTGCGCTCGATCCGGGGCGACTCAGGCTACCGCTCCGAAGTTGACGTTTATTGAGCGGCGTTGTAGCCGGGGGCGCTGACCCCGGCCGCTCTCGGCTGCGTCCTCACCTCGCCGGGTTCATCGCCTCCGGCCGCTCTCGGCTGCGTCCTCACTCGCCGGGTTCATCGCCCCCGGCTACAACGAGACAACGCGGTTTGCTTGATCGCGCGGTTTCGCCGAAGTAAGTCCACCCGATGACCGCACGGACTGCTGCTTCTTCCAAAAACGCCCTTCGCGAAAGATGCGAGGCCATCCTCAAGGAAGAAGAAATCCTCCGGGAAGGCGGCGGCAAGGTTGGCCAGGAACGTCAACGCAAGCGCGGCCGGCTCCCGGCGCGCGAGCGGATCGACCATCTGCTCGATCCGGGCGCGGAATTTTTCGAGATCGGTCTCTGGGCCGCTTACAAGATGTACGAGCAATGGGGCAGCGTCCCGGCGGCGGGTGCGGTCGCCGGCATCGGAAAGGTCGCCGGCATTCCATGCATGATCATCGCCAATGATGCGACCGTGAAGGCGGGCGCATTTTTTCCCCAGACCGCGAAGAAGCTCATCCGCGCCCAACGGATGGCGTTCGAGAACGCCCTTCCGATCATTTACCTGGTCGATTCCTCCGGTGTTTTCCTCCCGATGCAGGACGAAATTTTCCCCGATGAAGACGATTTCGGCCGGATCTTCCGTAACAACTCCGTCATCTCCGCGGCCGGCATTCCGCAGTTTGCCGCGATCATGGGGAACTGCGTCGCGGGCGGCGCCTACCTCCCGGTTCTTTGCGATAAAGTCCTCATGACCGAAGGGAGCGGGCTCTATCTTGCCGGGCCGTCGCTGGTCAAAGCGGCCATCGGTCAGGTCGTCGAGACAGAGGAGCTGGGCGGCGCGCACATGCACGCGGAGATCAGCGGGACGGTCGATTTTTACGAGAAGGACGATGAGTCGTGTCTGAAACGGCTGCGCTCGTTAGTCGGTCACCTCCCGGAAGCGGAAGCAGCGAAGAAAAACGGCGCGAAACAGAAGATCGTTAGGCCGGATAAGGATCCAAACGCGGTTTACGATCTCGTTAGTCTGGAAGGCCAGAAGCAATACGACGCGCGCGATCTGCTCGCTTCCATTATCGATGCGGATTCGCTCGACGAGTACAAAGCCGACTACGGCAAAACTCTCGTCACGACTTACGCGCGGCTCGGCGGACATTCCGTCGGGATCGTGGCGAACCAGCGGCATCAGGTGCGGACGAAAAAAGCCGGGATCCAGATGGGCGGCGTGATTTACGCCGACAGCGCCGACAAAGCCGCGCGCTTCATCATGGATTGCAACCAAACCGGGCTTCCGATCATTTTTTTCCAGGACGTGACCGGCTTCATGGTCGGACGCGACGCGGAACAAAGCGGCATCATCCGGAGCGGCGCGAAGCTGGTCAACGC
Organism: Chthoniobacterales bacterium; assembly: GCA_038258815.1. Taxonomy (GTDB): domain Bacteria; phylum Verrucomicrobiota; class Verrucomicrobiia; order Chthoniobacterales; family UBA10450; genus JACCTI01. Next base: position 12,355 of record JBBSPM010000095.1, on the reverse strand, counting down.
GGTCAGCAATTCCGTCGTGCCGAAGATCACTGTCGTCGTTGGCGGCTCCTTCGGCGCCGGCAACTACGCGCTCTGCGGCAAGGCTTACGATCCGCGTTTTCTCCTCGCCTGGCCGAATGCGCGCTACGCCGTGATGGGCGCGGCCCAGGCTTCCGACACCGTTTTTTCCGTCCTCGCGAGATCGCGCGAGCGTGGCGACAAGAAAGCGAGTGCGGAAGAACTGGAACAGCTGCGCGCGAAAGTGAAGGAAACCTACGAAGAGCAAACCGACGTCCGCTACGGCGCGGCCCGCGGTTGGATCGACGCCATCATCCAGCCGCACGAGACGCGCGCCGTGCTCACGAAATTGTTAGGCTACGTCTCCCGTCCGACTCCGCAGGGCGCGCGCTTCCACATGGGCGTGGTGCAAACCTGATTCGTTAGGCGGAGGATCATCGCGGAGCGGAATCGGATTGGAAATCGCCAGCTCTGAATCCGAAAAGGCCTGATCATTTATCTGGCTACGGATGCTTACCTGCTGGCAGCCTTGGCTGCGGCCAGGATTTTCTTGAAGCGCGCGTCTTCGCGCAGATCATCCCAGCACGGGTTGAAGCGGAGATCGCCGTAGGTCGGGCCCGCCGGGATTTTCGCGACGATTTCGAGTTGCGCGCGCGCGCGCTCGCGCTCGCCGGTCCAGGCGTAGACCAGTGCCAATCCGGCAACGTTCGTTGGACCGTTAAGCGAGTCCTTGGAAATTGGCATGAGCTCGACTGCGCGCCGTGCCTCGCGGATCGCATCTTCTTTTCGGCCAAGCCCGGCATCATACTCCGCGACTGCTGTAAGGTAGGCTGCATCCTCGGGCTGATCGCTCTGTAAGGCATGTTCCTTCTGGCGCGCCGCTGCAAATGCCGCCAGCGCTCTCTGCTTATCGCCGCGAGCACGCGCAACCTGTCCATAAGCCCAATCCGAAGAAAAATTATCAAAAGCGATCTCCGCCCATTTTGCGGGAGTAGCAGCGACGATGCGATTCGCCGCGTCATAATCGCGCAGGTAAAGGGCGGCCGTGAACCGGTTGCCCCAGACCCAAGGGCCGGGACTAAAGTCCAGTGGCACTTGCTCCAGCAGAGATTGAGCGCCGACTGGATCGCCCTGCGCCAGCTTTATCGCGGCGAGAAAATTCTTATCAAAAGGGTCGTCTTGCGTCCCGTTCGCATCCGACCTTGTCACGATTTGTTCGCACTCGGAGTAGCGGCGCATCTCAAAATAAATCTGCCAGAGATGGAAGGCCACCTCACCGTTGTGTGGATCCAACTCGCTCGCCCTTTTCATATTCGCGAGCGAAGTGTCCCAGCGGTTTTCGTGTCTGCCAATCATCGCCTCGATCACGAGCGCTTCCGCATTATTCGGCAATTTGCGGCGAACAATCGCTAACTCCTCTCGTGCCCGGTCGTAATTATTCCTGCCGGTCCTGGCAGCGAGCTCGAAGTAATAGCGAGCCAGCCCCAGATGAGCCTCGCCCAAATCCGGGCGCAATCGAACAGCGGTCTCCGCCGCATTTTTTGCTAACTCGAGACACTTAGGCTGGTCGTGCAATTCGGCTAGATGAGAGAGGTCGACCTGCGTTTTTGAGAGCTCGCAATAGGCAAGGGCAAAGTTCGGATCGCGCTGGATAGCTTTTTCGAGCAGTTCCACTTTTTGCTCCGAACTTTTTTCCATGCCTTCCCAGTTGACCGAGAGGTCCATTTCCTTGGCCTTTGTATAGTAGGCGTAGGCCACTGGTTCGGCCGTCGGCCGTTCCGCGATCGCCGCTTTTTCCGACGGTGACAGCTTAGCGCGAAGTTGATCGGCGATTTGCTGCGCGATCTCACTTTGCATCGCAAAGATGTCGGCTACATCGCGATCGTAATCTTCCGCCCAAAGATGCGCGTCGCTGCGCGCGTCGATCAGCTGCACGTTCACCCGCACTCGTCCGCCCGCGCGTTGGACACTCCCTTCCACCAGATACGAAACACCCAAGGCTTTCGCGATCTCGGGAAGGTTGCGTTCCAAGTCGGTTTTGTACTTCATCACGCTTGTTCGACTGATGACTTTCAGATCGGCAACTTTGGCGAGATCAGTCAGGATTTCGTCCTGCACGCCTCCGGCGAAAAATGCGTTCTCTTCGTCTTTGCTCAGGTTCTCAAAGGGCAAAACGGCGATGCTTTTTTCGGGTGGTGAATCGTCCGTCAGGTTACTACGCCAAGAGAATGAAAGCAGGACAGCGGCTAAGACTCCAATTACCAGGGCGGCCCGCGCTCCTCTCCAGCGCAGCCATGAATGACCAATGGTGGCGCGCCGTTCTAACTCAGCTGCCACTTCCATTTCGCGACGAAAAGACTTGAGCGCTTCCAGCAGATCGTGCGCATCGCGATAACGCTGGCTCTGTTCCTTGCAGAGCGCTTTGCTGACTATCTCCTGAAGCTCAGCGGGAGCCTGCGCGACACAATTTGTGAGCGGCGCCGGCTCCGCCTCGAGAATCGCGGAGATGACTTCGTCTAGCGTGTTGCCGGTAAATGGGGCCTGCCCAGTTACGATTTCATAGAGAACAGCGCCGAGACCCCAGATATCGGTGCTCATATCAACCTGCGCAGCGTGCGCCTGTTCGGGCGACATGTAACGCACCGTTCCCAGGATTAACCCAAAATTGGTCGCAACGGGCGATAAGGCTTCGCCTGCCAGCATCGCTGTGGACAATTGCTCTTTAGCAAACTTTGCGATTCCAAAGTCGAGCACCTTCACGTATCCGTCCGGGCGGAGCATGATGTTTTCCGGCTTGATATCGCGATGGATGATCCCGGCATCATGAGCTGCGGCGAGCGCGCTCGCTACCTGGATCGCTATATCGAGCGCTTCATCCAACTCCATGCGGCCGCGCGCCAGGCGTTGACGTAACGTTTCACCTTCGATCAGCTCACTCGCGATGTAGTAGGTGGAGCCATCCTCGCCGATCTCATAAACGGTCAGGATGTTTGGATGGTTGAGCGCAGTGACGGCGTGCGCTTCCCGTTGGAATCGCCGGAGTCGCACGGAATCACCGGCAAAGCGAGTCGGCAGGAGCTTCAGCGCTGCCTTGCGGCCTGCCCGGATGTCCATGGCCAGATAGACATCGCCCATCCCGCCGGAGCCGATTGGGTGAGAGATTTTGTAGTGACCGATGATCCGGCCAACGAGCGAAGAAGCTTGCCGTCTTTGCATCACTCTGGTCGCGAGACCAGCGGCTGAGGTTTCGATAAAGTCGGCTGCGGTTTCACGTGACGCGAGAAGCGCTTCTACTTTGCGGCGCAGGGTCTCATCGCCGTTGCAGGCCTTGTCAAGGAATGCGCTAACCCGCGCCGGCTCGAGTGCGCTCGCGCCGCGAAAGATTTCCTCAATCGTTTGCAAATGCGCCGGCGTCATGATGTGAGAACGTGACTCGTTAAAGCGTTAGATCGTTACATCGGGGTTTCCGGTTCAACGGTTCAACCATTTACGGGTTAACGGGGCGAAGCCATTCGTCATTTCTCTCAGGTGGCGTCATGCAATTCCGTATAGAGCCAGAGCTTGGCAAACTCCCAGTCGCGCCGCACCGTCGCCCGCGAGGTCTGGAGCACTTCAGCGATCTCATCGTAGTTAAGGCCGCCAAAATACTTTAGCTCGACAACCTGCCCTTTTCTCGCATCGAGCTCTGTCAACTGCTCCAGCGCCTCGTGCAGATCGACGATTTCCTTTGCTTCCACCGGAGAGACGAGCGCGGCCTCATCCAATTCCACCTTGAGGGCGCCGCCGCCGCGTTTTCGCGCGCGCTGACTCCTCGCGTAATCGACTAGGATTTGCCGCATCGCTCGCGCCGCCACGGCGAAGAAGTGGGCGCGATTCTCCCAGCTTGGATTGGTTTGGTCGGCCAGGCGCAGGTAAGCCTCGTTGACCAGAGCCGTCGTTTGCAGCGTGTGAGCGGGAGCCTGTCCGTCCATAAAATGATGAGCCAAGCGTCGGAGCTCCTCATAGACCAGGGGTGTCAACTCGCCCAAAGCGGAATCGTCCCCGTTGCTCCAGTTTGCCAGAAGCTGGGTCACTCTGCGGGGAGAAACAGGAGGCTCATCCATAGGCTTTCGCAGCCTACCACGAAGAGAAAGTCCCCGCACGCTTAGGGGTCTTTCTGAAAAAACAGAAAACGAGATGATCACTTTGATCGCCCGTTCGCGTTTGTGGGAGTGAGAGGAAAACTGAACTCAACAACTATTAGAACCGGTTTCAAAATTCACTGAGGTGAACGAATGAATTTAGCACCGCTACATTCTGTGCTGGTACGATTGGCGTCAATGGTGCGGAAAACTTGGGATGCGAGATTCATCCTTACTCAACGAGCGACAATGGGAAATCATCCAACCGCTTTTGCCCAAGGCGCGCCAGAGAAAGTGTGGGCGGCGGCGCTGGCGCGATTTGCCCCGAGAACATCCTTCCGCGGTTACCTGCTGGCGTCGGTTGCAAGAATCGGAAGAGCGCGACGACTGGTTAAGAATCTGGCGAGCCTTGCTCGGGCAGCTCGACGCCCGAGGCAAGCTCAGCCGGGAAGAAGTCTTCCTCGATGGCAGCTTCGCCAGCGCCAAAAATGGAAGCTCTGCGTGGGCAAAGCCAAACGTGGCAAGGGTACAAGGTGGATGGTGGGGGCAGACGGCGCGTGTATGGCTTTGGGAAGCCAACTGTGGTCTGCCAGTCCAGCGGAAGTGACCCTGGCAGAAAGCTCTTTGGCGCGCATCTCGGTCCCCCGTGTCGGTCGCGGCCGGACGCAGAGCCGCCCTCTGCGCGTCATTGCCGACCGCACCTACGACAGCGATCCGCTGCGCGGGCGTTTGCCGCAACTGAGCATCGTCTTGCCCTGTCCACATCGTCGCAAACGGCGACGCCCTTATCTCAACGATGGCCGCACCATGCGGCGCTACACCCGGCGCTGGACAAATGAGCACCCCTTTTGCCGATTTGGGAAACTTCCCACGTCTCCTTATTCGTCATGAACGCCTCCTTCCTCTTTCCCGAGGCTTCTTTCACTTTGCTTGCCTCATTCTAACCCTCAGACATTTTGAAACCGCTTCTGGAAAGAAACGCATATGACATCTGTAACAAAGGCTCCCATCCATCGCCGGCACGCAGTCGAGCTTCTATTAGTGGCAAAGGATGCAATTAACGGATCGCCACCATGGATAGCTTTATTCCATGACGGACGGAACCAATGCAGTATTACACAAGCTTCTCGCAGACGCTTCAAGACGCCCTCGACGCCGCATCTACGGCTGCATGCACTTCCGGAACTCAACTCACAAAGGAGCGATCATTGGCAAGCAGGTCTCCCACTTCGCTACAAGACACTTCTTCAGGCGGGTCCTTCGACTCCGGTGATGGACATCATTTCAACGGCAACAAAAGATCCAACCTCAACCAAAAATAACAAAAAATATGACAACCCTGCACTTAAAAACGCGAAGGGGTTCAACTCGTGAAAACAAAACCACTTCCGCCACCTCTCATCGTAATACTGTCCGCTATTGCCACCGGAACGTTGTTAGTTGTACCCGTGCTATTGGTGAGCCAAAACGTAGCTTCAATCGGTTGGTTACAAAGCTGTGGCGCCTGACGCGGTCTGCCGCTTGGTTTGTTGCCATCATCGTTCCGACCTTGAGGGTCTCTGCGGAGATGACGGTTGCCTGCACTGATAATGCCGACCACAGCATTACTACTTGCCGGATAGATCAACCCGTCGTTACCCAAGAGGCTCGGCTTGGAAGGAGATATCCGGTTACCTTCCACCCCGGAGATTTGGTTACCATCGAGGCTGGTGGCTGCGTGCAGACTGGCGGCTGGGGCGCAACGTGGAAGCGATACGTCAATCCGAAAGGGGATAATGCGAATCGCCTATATCATGGCACCATTTGGATGCCCGGCACTGGGATTCCGCGAGGCGTTCTCAAGGAGATCCTCCCGTATCTTAATCGGCCAATAACCATACCTGCTGGGACAGTGGCTCCTGATAACGTTCTTGTTCTTGGCTTTGTCGACGATGGGTATGATGACAACGGTTATTGGAACCACGATGATGGGACGGACGGCCAGTGCAAAATGCAGCAGGATGGCGGTCCGGCGTGGTTGACCGTTAGGATCGAGCATAACAAAGGGGCAGCGCAATCCGCGGTTCCATCCCCGTTTGACCTTGTGTCGGATACAACAGATAGCAACGGGCTTTTCTTGAATCCCAAATGGGGATGGGAGGCGGATCCAAGAAGTCACAACCCGCCTTACTCGAACGGAAGACAATCGATAACGGATTTCTCGCCGGATCCGGAGAAGCTGTGCGACGGCTTCGCGTACGCGGGGGGCGATCCTAACAACGGCATCTCGTTCGGCGCCCCCCCATGTACAAGCCAAATCGGACCGCACGACATTGATTCGCCTGCCGGCGTGGCGCTTGGCTCCCCCCCTCAGGTGAACTCTGCGGCGTGCACCCTTTTTGGGGGAAGGTCTGGCGCGCTTCATGGTCATGTAAACTGGTGGCCGGCGACTATTACCGGGCACATCATTTGGCACGGTCACATGACGGGTCTGGGCTTTGATCCTATGAACGCCTACAAACTTCCGCCCGAACATGGCGACGACGACTATTGTTTCTATCTGGACCCGACTAATAACGGCTTGGGAAACATTTCTGCAGAATATCAAGGCTGGATCGAATCTGAGATGGATTCTGACGAAACGGTTGATCATTTCGGATCGGGATGGTGGAAGGGTTTTCGTGATGCCGTCGACCAGGCACGTCCGGAATGGGACTATTCAGGGGGTACGCCGGCAGCCATGATGATTAACCCCCAGGAAGCGATTATAACGGGCTTGGTGGGCATCGACGAAGAACACGATGGGCATTCCGAATTGCATCCCATTTACGCGATGGCGATCCACGCCAATCCCATTGATTACTCAGTGACCTATGATCCAATCAAGGTGGCGAATAGTGATCGGTGGGCAGTCTTCGCGCGCAACTGGGGCGATGAAGGCTTTTGCAGTCAGGATCAGCATCTCTGGGATATTCCCGAGATTTCCATCTTTATCCCCGAGCCACTTCCCTCTTCCGATTACGCAATCCTCGATCAGGAGTTTTCCGGTAGCGGCGGCGACAAGCCCCTGACGGTTGAACATAGCAAGGTACCGGGGGGTGTCGTTATTAAGTTCGGCCTTGGCTCGCCCGATAATAGGCCAATGATCGATGGGTTCGTGCGCATCCACTGGGTTACGATTGATTCATCTCCGGGTGTAACGCGTCCTTCCCGGCCACCGATTGATACAGACCTCCATCTGGATGGACATTCGTCTACAGGCAGCCGTTTACCGATAGAGGGGCATTCCCTTAACGACACACGTTCCCGCATCGGGACTGATTCTCACTCGTTTTCACCAAAGGATTTGCAAATGTTAATGTTCGGAGAAGCTAGTCCTACAAAGGAGATGATCGACTCAGTGCTTGCTCGCAAACGCGAAGAACCAAAATACAATCTCTTAAAGGGACTGTCTCCAGACAAAATCGCATGGGTGAAGCAACAACTCAAAGAGCCTTCGACAGTGAAAAACACGACAAAGATTAACGCGACGCGGGTCGTGCTTCCGGCCGAGATGAGTCCACACCGGGTGGCGAGAATCACGCCGCCCAGGATGCGGGCGGTCTACGACACGGTCCGGGCCGAAAAATTACGGCATTTGCGCGAAGTCTTGTGCGCTGCTCACGACAATAACATTCCGGACTTGCCGGGCGTGTGCAGCGATGTGGTGATTCCCCCGCGTGGGAGACCAACTCCCCCGCGTGGGAGACCAACTCCCCAGCGTGGGAGACCAACTCCCCAGCGTGGGAGATCACCACTTCCATCTGAGGCGCGCCCGACACCTCATTGATGGCTAGCGCGGCAACAACACGAAACAAGTTCTGCTTCGCTGTTAAGGTAGATAGGAAAGATGGCTAGAAGCGGAGTGTTAGAGGCCGGAGGAACTAGGTGACGGAGAGTTTGCGATCGCCATGGAGGGCGACGCTGCCGAGGCGCAATCGTTAGCGGAGGCGCAGGATGAGCCGGACGTCGCTTGGCTGGGAAAGGTCGGGGCCAGGTTAGTCTGCTGCGGGTCGCCTTCGAAAAAAGCCTCAGTTACATTAACTTCCCTGGCTCTCTCCTCGACAAACACGGAGCGTCACCGCCATCAAATATCCGGGTGCCACGAACACGCAGACATGCGGAGTCAGCGACAAGGGCGATATTGTTGGAGCGTACGTTGACAGCGCCGGGGCTCGCCCCCGGGGCATCAATGCCCGGGGAGAATCGTAGCGAATTGCGATTCTACCCGAAGAAACCTAAAACGCATTCAGCTAAGATCGTCACGTGGCATGTCGTTGCTGCCTATCCGCCGAAACATCTACGTAGGATTGACCAAGGCGCCGATTTGAGGCGCAGCCAAGCAGGTTGATCGTGCGAACGAGATCGGCCGCAAAATCTCGATTGCGCGTGCAACGCCGCGCCACCGGTGGCTCCCAGTCTATCTGCACCAGAAACTTGATGCCTCTCTGCCGAGAGACCGAAGGCGTGTCCCTAACCTCTCCTTGGTAGGGTAACAGTCTATCGCCAGAAGGAAACTTTCTGCACACAGAAGTTTTTCCAGAAAAACCTCAATTCAGATGAGCAGTTTGGTCGCTCGCTTTCGTTTGTGCCAGTGGAGACAACTTCGCAACCAAACAAAGGAAAAAAATGAATCCACTAAGTCAATTCAAAAACATGCGCATTCTACCACGTCTCATCGCACTGGCGGTTGTCGCCGTCGCTATTTTGATACCAGAGCCGGCCCAGGCAACGCCCTCCTGCGCGGTAGCCAGCGTGACGCTGTCGACGGGCCACTTCCCGTCTGGCTCGCTGAACTTGTTGTGCAACGAGATTCACGAGTACGGGTGGGGCCTGAGAATGAAAATCAAGGGAGATTCAGACCTGTATGTCGTCCAAAATACGTGGCCAGTCGGGGCTCATTCTGGTTGGCACACCCATCCCGGGCCAAGCATGATCACCATTCTGTCTGGCGAACTCACCATCTACGATGCGGACGACCCCACCTGCACGCCGACGGTTTACCACGCCGGCGAGAGCTTCACCGACGTAGGTTGCGGCGACGTCCACCTGATCCGTAACGAAGGGACCGAATGCGCGGTAAACATCGTCGTCCAGATCGTTCCGGCGGGCCAACCGCGAAGGATCGACGCGGATCAGCCAGCTGATTGCGTAGTGCCGACTTGTTCCGCGCCTTCGCCTACGCCTTGTCCTCAATAATCGCCCTTGCCGTAACCAGGAACGAACGTGAAGTAGCTCGACAGCCCGCGTTAGCCGATTCGCGACCGCGGGCTGCCGAGCCGATTGAACGGCAAAAATGAATTTTTCCGTGGCACACCGGAAACGCTGTAACGCACACTCAACATCTGACAAAATTTTCCGGCACCCGCGGGGGGTTCGGCATCAAGGCGCCTTCCTAAATTGTTCGAGTGCGCGAGGAAAGCCGAAAATCTTGCCTGGGCCTGTGAGTGCCGAAATTGCCGGCTGCTCGGCGCTTGTTCTGCGGAGATCGAGACCGATCTCCTCCGATGAATGTTAGCGCACAACCACTTGCCCAATCAGCCGGCGGTGTCGGTAAGCGAGATCGAGCGCACGGCTGACGAAATCATTTTAACCTCGGATCGTAGCGAAATCGCTTCGCCGTCTGTACCCATTCGAGGCGAAAGCGCGGATGCCGCGGGTTAATGAGGGCGTTATGTTCTATCGGGACGACCACACTCGGCACGAGCAGCGCGACGCTCCGCTGCTCGGTGACCCAGCGGTCACCCACGGTCCGGCTCTCCGCGCCTGCCGGTTCCACGTCCCAGCCCCGCGGGAGCGGGCGCAGTTCCTCAACCAGACGATCGGGAACCTCGATTGTGAAAAGCCAGCGTTCTTCCGAATGCCGCATCGTCTGTGTGTGCACGAGGGTTTCCAAACAGGCGAGCGCTACTGAGCTGGAGGCATAAACCAGACGCGTGCCGAGCGAATGCCAGCGACCCGCGAAGTGCAGACCGCCTTCTCCGCTAAACGCCTGCGAGGATTTCGAGCGAGCGAGTGCTTCGAGGCGATAGAATGTCACGCATACATCCCCCACTTGATGCAGCCGAGCAGGTTCGTGACCTCCTGTGCGCCGACGTCGGTGTCGAGCAAGTCGAGCGGACGTTTTCCCCCGAGGGCGGGAATCTGATCATTGACCCAATGTCGCGCCTTGTCTTCGCTTCCGAGCACTTCGCTCGCCATGGCAAAAATGCGCGCGACCCGCAGGCTCTTCTCCGCTTCCTCTGGGGAAAGGATGCGCGATTTTCGTTTCCGCAACGTCTGGGCGCTGATGTTCAGTTTGCGCGCGAGCGCTTCCTTCCCGACACCGAGCGCAACCGCTATCTGGTCGAATACCTGGACGGCTATGCCCTGGCGAATCGTCTCGATCTGTTCGAGCGGAGACAAGGCCGCGATCGCGCTCACGCGGGCGGGCATCGCTCTGCTTCGGGCGGATGAGTTTGCTGGCATGTCCGAAAGATAACCGGTATTTCTACCGTAAACAAACGGTGTTTTCTACATATATAAAAAGGCACACCCGGACAGGTGGTTCCGAAAAGCGCGCTTCCGCGTGTTCTCCGCCGTCGTTAGGCGGAAAAGTCACGGCCGATTGCCTGATTCAGGCTCGCGGCCTTTTCGAGCGAGATCGACATCGGAACGCCGCGTTTCGCCAGTGCCCTGAGCACTTTCTCCGTTGGGATGTTGCCGACGAGATCATCCTGCGCGAACGGGCAACCGCCGAGCCCGCCTAACGCCGCGTCGAAGCGGCGACAGCCGGCGTCGTAGGCCGCGAGCACTTTGCTTTCGGCTTCCGCCGGCCTGCTGTGCATGTGGACGCCGATATCGTAGCCGGGACAGGCAGCGAGCACGGCCGAAACCACTTCCCCAATAGACTCCGGGGTGGCGACTCCAACCGTGTCGGCGAGCGAGATCGAGCGAACGCCGAGCGCGGCGATTCGTGTTGCCGCCGCCAGCACCTGCTCCTTACTCCAAGGATCTTCGTAGGGATTCCCGAACGCCATCGAAACGTAGACCACCATCTCGAGCTCATTCTCGACCGCGCGCGCTTGAATTTTTTGCAGCGCAATTTCGTTCTCTTCCGGAGATTGATTCTGATTTCGACGCAAAAACGTTGGCGAGATCGAACAGGGATAGCCGAGCGTGCGCACCGCCCCGGTCGCGATCGCGCGCTCCGCCCCTTTTTCGTTCACGACGATGCCGATAATCTCGACATCATCCGGCGGCGCGAGCTGTTCGAGCACGGCCTCGCTGTCCGCCATCTGTGGCACTGCTTTCGGCGAAACGAAACTGACCGCGTCGAGATGCTGGAAACCGGCCTCGATCAGCCGGCGGAGGTAACGCACCTTTAGTTCGGTCGGAATCTGCCGCGGCAACCCCTGCCAGGCGTCCCGCGGGCATTCGATCAGTTTCACGTCTTCCATTGCTTCTTGGTTTGAAGGTAGCAAAGAACTTGGAGAAGGTGGCAAAAGTCTGTAGCAGCGGTCTGGGACCGTCGTGTCTGCTTCGGGATGGGCGCGTTGCGACGGTCACAGACCGCCGCTACAGGAGAGCAGTCCGAGGACTCACCATGCCTAACGTTCTTATCGAGGAAGCAGATCGCATCACCACTCTCACCCTCAACCGGCCGGAGCGGCGTAACGCCCTAACGATCGAGCTGATGAGCGAATTGACCGAGGCCGTCGCAGCCGCGGATGCGAAAACGGAACAGCGTGTCCTGATCTTGCGCGGCGCGGGCAAAGCTTTTTGCGCGGGATTGGATCTGAACGAAACCGCGATTACGGAACGCGCCCACCAATCGGCCGAGCTGGTCGCGAAGACTTTGCTCGCGCTCAGCCAGACGCGCCTGATCACGATCGCGCAGGTCCACGGCGCGGCGGTCGCCGGAGGCGCGGGGCTGATGTCGGCCTGCGACTTCGTGATCGCGGCAAAGCGGACCAGGATTGGTTATCCGGAAGTCAGGCGCGGTCTGGTCGCCGGCCTCGTCATGACTTTTCTCCGTCGCCAGTTGCGGGAACGCGATCTGCGCGAGCTGCTTTTCGCCGGCGAACTGATCAGCGCGGGGCGGGCGCATGAAATCGGGCTCGTCAATCGGGTGGTCCCGCCTAACGAACTCGAGAACGAAGTGCAAAAGTTCGCCACCGCCGTCCTGCAAGGCGCGCCGGGAGCGCTCGCGAGCACGAAGCGATTGATCGAGGAACTTT
>JBBSPM010000094.1:0-14305 GCA_038258815.1 Chthoniobacterales bacterium | reverse complement strand
GGGCCGCGCCATCCGCGTCGCGCACCATCAGATGAATGCTCGCATCCTCGCGGTCATCGCGTTCCGAGCCAGGCGGCTGATTCCAAGGCGCGCGCAAAACCCGCCAGCGCAGATCAAAATACCGTTCCAGATCGGCCGCGGCCGTCGGAACAATCAGCGACGCGCCCTGCAAAGAGGTCGAGGATGACTGCTCGCGCACGGGGCAACATAAATCGATTCAAAGACAATGAAATCACGCAAGAGAGAACAACAGCTTCCCTGTCCTCAGCCTTTTTCAACAACATCAGACAATGTATGTCATGTAAAGTCTCGTTCTATCGTGCTCCTGAGATTAAGGTCCGAACTGCACCTTGGTTGAAAAGATGTCGTAAACGCTGAATCTCCCTTCGCGACCCTGAATTACCCTTAGCTGCGCCCGCCGTGCGACTTGCGTTCGCACTTCGGAATTTTTACGCAAAGGAGAAAATGTCGTGGATTTCCGAGCCGTCGAGAAGTTGTCGCAGTCGGATGTCCAACCGGTTACCTATGAAGAGTCGACCGTTGGACATCGAAGTTGCGACAAGTTCTCCACCAAATCTGGAGACTGGAGATTGCGGTTTTTGAGAAAATGTCGCGATTTAGGGGGGGCAAATGTCCAACTTTTCGAGCCTCTCGTGGCTGATTTTGGTCGCTTGCAGGCGCTTTGCAGGTGGCCTGATTTGATGATTCCAAGCCGTTTCCGGATACCGAAGGTTTTCGAGCCTCGAAATGTTCCACAGGTCTTTTGTAACATTTTTCCGCAGCGCGAAAATGGGCTCTCGCCGGCTAACCTCCCGTCACCCGAAACCAAGCAAACCGTATGACCATCACCTAGTTTTTCTGTCGCGCAAACCGGCCGCTGCGCGCTTCCGCTTGTTCGTCACGGCGCGATTCGAGCCCTATCCCGAGGTTGGGAAGATTAGCGCGACCTCCGCACCGGCTTCGTCGCGCACGATCACGTGCTCGCCATCGTCGGCCAGCTCCGGCGTGTCGCCGATCTGGACCATGTAATCACCCGCCAGATCGAGCGAGATGTTGTTGGCCTCCGCCAGGCGCGCGATCATTCGTTCAAAGCCGCCCTGAGTAAACATTGCTGTCAGAGACTATAGAGCAAGCGGCGCCGCCCGTGCTAAATAATTGCAGTCGGCCGCTCGATTGTTTGGAGCTCGACAATCTCATGGCGATCCAGCAGACCAAGTTGAACGGCTTCATCGCGCGCAACCGGTCGGAGATCCATTAATGAGGCGGCGGCAAACGGCGGGAATGGATAACCGAAGTCGCTCATGAGTTGCCAAACAAGATCGCTCTTCAGGGCGATCATTCGCCCGCCCAAAAGCTTTCCGCCCGCGGTGCACCAACGCTCTTGCCATTCGATCTCCTCCTTGAACTCCGTGAGCCTCGGATTAAATATCAGCTCCTGTGCCGGGTATTTTTTGAGAATGTCGGGTGCACAGGCAGAATTATAGATCGTCCAAGAGTTACGCAAAAAGACGTTCCTCGGAAGGCGCGCCCGGATCTCCCTACCATCTTCGGGCGTGATCGTTTGGCCAAGCGCAGCGATTTCATGGATGGTCGCACGGAGCGCGGTTTGGTAATCGGCTTCGTGAAGCTCGATTTGCTCGATGGCGCGCAGAATAGCCAGGTTGACTCGCTCTGTCATTGGCGCGCCCTTCGAACCCGCGCGAACTCCGCACCGCTTTTCTCGTCGCTCACAAGGACGACCTGGCGATCGTGCATTAGCACGCGCGCTGGTGGATGGCTGTTGATCATCTGGCCGAATGCCTCACGAGGGGCGTGGACCACTAAGAGGCGATCACGATTTTCCACAATGGTCGCGTGCTCCAACTCGTCGGCGCTCGCGCCGAGACATCGCATGGCCAGTCTTCGCCAGAGCTTCAATTCTTGATCCGGCGTCATACCAGTTCCTTTCTTTCGGAGCGCACTTGCGCCTCTGCAAATTCCGCCCGCTTGCGATCCCGCGCTTCCTGGATGCGGTCGAGCGGGACGCTGACCGGGCGATCTCCGAAATCGACCTCGCCCGCGACGCAAAAGGAGGCTCCGAAAGCCGGCGAAGTTTGATCGATGTCGGTGAAGTTTACCCAGCACGTCAGAGGGAAAGCGCCGTCGCATTTTACCTGGAGAAGTTCGATTCCCTGGATCGTCATCTCCACACCGCCTTTCCCATGGCGGCATTAATCATGTCGTCGTCGGCCTTCGCGTTTAGTCCGAGCACGGCGCAGAGTAATTCCCGATCGATAGAGGTTGCTTGCTTCGCCTCCCCTGCCCCCTTTTTTATTCGGCGAAACTCGCTGAGAAACTCCTTGGGGATCAGGTTGTCGATGATGTTGTCATCGAGCCATCGCACGGCTTCTTCGCGCGTGATCCCGAGCCACAAGAATCCAGTGCGCCGGAATTCTTCTGGTGTTCCCGGTCTGACTTCGCTTCGGTTCCATTTGCCCGTGGTGTCGCAAACTTCCGTGAACTCGACTGCGAGAACGTAATCTGCGCCCTTGCGACAGAGGTATTGCACCTCTGCATAGCCCGTCTCGAAAGAGGAGATTTCATCGCCGATCCCCGCAACGAACTCGGCCATGTTATCGCCGCAGAAATAGCTCGAACGGTTTAGCTCACCTCGAGGTGATTTCGATTGCGCGCCGGACTCGGCGCTGTCAGCTTTTTCGCTGATCCGATTTTGCTTTTTCATTAGTGTTGATTTTGCTTTTTCGGGTCATTTGGCCCGGTCGTGTTAACGCACGGCCGGGCTCTTCGTTTTGTTGTTTCGCTCCCGCTCTCTTGACCCATTCCAAGAGCGCGAGCGTATTTTCGGCTGAGGGTTTTGCCGGTCCGTTAATCCATTCAGTGACGGTTGCCTGCGTGACTCCGAAGCCGCGTGCGAGCGACGCCTTGAAGCCCCGACGTGATGTCGCGCGCTTAAGATCGGCTCTCAATTTTCGCAGAAGCGAAGCTCCGTCAGGAATCGTCATCAAATGCAAGTCTACATCCTTTTGTAGCTTAGGCAATGCCAAAGCTTCGAGAATTATGTTTTCCTCGAAAAGTCCGAGCTTTATCAGTTTTCCCCGCAGTTCGTTTCTTGCCGATTCCTCCTCTTTGCCGCCGCATTTCAAATCTCTGACGAGCGAATCGATCTGTTCGTCGGCGCCGTTAAGCACGGTGAGGAGGCGAATGTTTCCGGAGCCTTCGAAAACCGGTCGAATATGCGTCTCAAAGGCGTCCGAAAAGCGCATGTTTGGATCGATGCGAGCGGGGCCGACCAAGGGAGCGAATCCCGCGTATCGCAGAGAGTAGGGCCTCTTTCCCAAGGCAAGCCACTCCGGGTTAAGGTCGAAGAATTTCCACAGGTCCAGAAACACGCCGAATTTGAGAGGCGCTCGCCCCCTTTCGTAACTCGCGAACCGCTCATTCCCGATGCCGATTTTTCGCGCCAGACGTGTGCGCGGAAGCAGCATCTCTTTTCGCCAGAGGAGAAGCCGGCTGCCGATGTCTTTTTCTTTTTGAGGCAGCGGGCGTCGCACGTGGCACAAGAATAGTCGCCAGCGCATCGCATAGAAAGGAGTTGCTAGATGCGCGGAACGCGTCTAAACACAGTTATGCGAGTAACGGACCCAGAGAGGATCGCTGCCAGAGCCCGTTTTATTGCGGCCATGTCCCGGAAGAGCCTCGACTATCAGACGCTCTCCGATCTTACGGTTGCCGCCGCATTTCCTGGTCTGACCGTCGGCGCCTTAAGGAACATTGCTTCGGGGAATAAGGATTCTTCGCGTCGCGCTCGACCTATGATCGAAAGGATCCTTGGCGTTGCCATCTGGCCGAAAACCGCGCCGACCCGGCGCGGTCGCTCTCGCAGACTTTCCTCCTCCCTAACGAACTGAATCCAACCATCATGATTAAAGCCAAATCACCAAAAGCCTCGGAAACAGAGGCGACGGACGAACCGGAAAGCAGCGAGATTTCCCGGAAGGAACTCACCGAATTAAGCAGGCTTCTCGGCATCGTGCGCCATGCGCACAAAGACCTCGTGAAGCGACGGGCTGAAGCGGTCGAACGCTACCGCACCCTAACGAGTGAACTCGCCGACTCGGTGCCTGGTTGGGCAAATGAACTCTCGCTCGACGACAACCTGAAACTGATGCGGTCGAACAAGGTTCCTGATCGCGAGAACGCTGCGAACCTGATCGGGGAATACAAGCTTTTCGTCGAAGCGATTAACAAGGAAACGGCGGAACTGAAACCCCAGGCGGAGGCGCTTCTCGCCTTGGCAAACAGCATCGGCCGGCGCCGCGCGGCGCAACTGAGCGATGCGTATCAGTCGGGCTTGAGGGCAGCCGTCAAAGTCCTCACGCCCTTCATGACTGAAGACGACGATCCGATGGGTTTCGCGCGGATCATGCCGATCCTGACGCAAACGCACGCGCGCATTTTTTGGCAGCCGAGCGCGACCGATTCAATCAATCGGGCGCTCAGTTCGGCCGTCGCGATCCAGCGCGAAATGGAGCAGCTGATTCCCGCTTTTACGCAAGCCTAACGAACAGAAAGAAAGAGTAAACTATGTCCCGAATCCAAGACATCGCGATCGATCCGTTTTTCGCGACCTACGCTGCCGGCGCCCTCGACCGCGCGACGAAACCAATCCAAAATCACATCGCCCCGGTCGTCGAAGTCCCGACGTTGATCGGTCATTTCAAGAAGCACGATCGCGACTCGCGCCTGACCCTTCCGGAGGCGCGCCGCGCACTGGACGGGAAGGCCGTTCAAATCGGAATTTCGCAATACGACGGTCGCTTCCAGTGTGAGATCAACTCGCTCGATGCGCCGCTCGATAAAGCGGTTGGAGAGGAGGATCTCAAATTCCTTCTCCAGGACGCGTTAGACCTGCTCGCCGAGGTCGAAAGCCAGGTTCTCGAAAGGGAGACGCTCAACAAGGCTTTCGCCGCAGTCGGCGCCGGCGCAGACATCAATTTCGCGGCGGCTAACGACCCCGTTCAGCTGCTCGACGATCAGATCCACGCGCTCATGAAAAGCGCCCGATCGGACGGCATCGCGATTTCGTTCGATCCCCTGGCTTGGGCGATTTTCAAGAATCATCCGAAGGTCAAAGAGCTGGCTGGCGCAAACCTGAGCTGGGAAACGACACCAGCTCTCTTCGCCGGCAACGCGCGCTTTCAAACTTGCTACTCGCTGTTCGACGCGAACCCGGCCGGCGCCGCCGAGAACATCGAGTTCCAGGCTCCGGCGAATTCGATCCTCGTTTTTGCGCGCTCCGAGATCGCGACCCGGCGCGACCCGAGCTTCATGAAAACCTTTCGCCACAAAGCGAAGACGAACGGCCCGAAAGTCGTCGAGCGAAACGACGGCCGGGGCCTGATCGTGAAGCAGGATTGGGCGGTTGATCTGCAGGTGGCGAACACAGTCGGCGCAGCGCGCTTCAACGTCGTCACAGCCTAACGCGAAAAGAAGGGGATTCGTTAGGCAATGGCGCAAGCGAAATCAGGTAGAAAGCAACGGCGGAAGGGTCCGATCTGGCACTTACCGGCGGAGGTTACGCGCAAGCTGCAAGAGCTTTGCGCTTCGGAGATGCCCTATCGAGAAATCGCCGCCTGGCTGCACGAAACCCAAGGCTTGAAACTCGGCCCGCAGGTCATTTTCAATTATTGGGATGCGATCGGCCGAAAGGTGCAAGCCCCGGCGCCTCAGGAAGAGTCATCTTCAATCAGCGTCGGGCGTTTTCACGTCACGCTCAAGTCCTGCGCCGATGGCCTGGATATTCACATTTCTCCTCGCTAAAGCGATGCCCGAATTGCCTCTAACGAAATGGGAACACGAGTTCGGGTTTCTGATCGATTTCGAAAAGCGAGTGATGCGGGTGGACGAAGCGGCGCGGCTTCTCGGGCGCTCGTTCAGCTATGTTTATCGGGCGATCGAAGAGGGCGATTTGGAAGCGCACCGGCCGCGCAATCGCGAGCGCCAAGTTTACCGGATAACTCGTCGCTCCCTGGCTTTGCATTTTGCGGAAACGGCCACCTACAAAAGCCGCGGCTGGCTGGGCCACATCAACGCTCTCCTCGGAGAAATGACAGAGGAGCAGCTCGACGCGCACATCAAAGCCGCGACCACTCTGAAGCGGAGGAAATTCGCTGCGTGAAAGAGTCTGCCCACACGGTTTCCCGCGGCCGTTTTGAGTGCTCGCGCTGCGGCCGCTGGACTTCTGCGGGCGACTTTGCCCCGTCGTTCATTTGCGATTCGTGCTGGAATCCTCGCCCGCGTTCTTCCCATCGCCAGGCGCAGAATTCTCCGGTCGTTTTCTCTTTCGAATCCAGCCCAGCCGAAGGCTTGCACACGGCCACCGCTTTATGACCGAGCGCGCCGACCTAACGACTTACACCGTGGCGGAAATCGGCGCCGCGATCGGCTGGAGCAACGGGCGAATCGCCGCGGCGCTGCAAGGCGCGAGCGCGACGGCAGTGAAGGTCGTGCGGGGCAAAAGCACGAAGGCTTGGACGCTTCCGAGTCTGCCGGAAAACCTCGCGGCAGAAATCGAACGGCTCCGGGAAATCCATCACTTCCGAACCGCCGATCTGTTGCTGCAAAATCCCGCGCAGCCCTGGCAGCCGGCGATCGGTCTGAATCAGACTTCCGACGAAGAGGTCCGGCGCGCCGGCCGTTTGCGCGATTCGTTAGGTCGGGCACTGCAAGCGGACGAGGGCACTTCCATTTCGGAACGTGCGCGCCTGACGCGGCCCGATTTCCAAAGACTCTTCGGCCGGGAAATCAGCCTCCGGCAACTGGAACGGTTGATCCTGCGCACGATCGATCGCGATCGCGGAGCTCACGATTTCGCCCGGCTCGAAATCTATCTTTCGGAGGTTCCGCGGCGGAAAGAAAGGCGGGCGATGGCGGAAGTGAGTTTTCAGGAGCTGACGGACGAGTTCGCCGCGATCGCGAATCGCTGCCACCCGACGACGGAAGAGCGGTCCTTTTGCTGGCGCAAAATCGTCGCCCATTTTGCCGCGAGAGTCGCGACCGGCGCCAAGCCTAACGAACTCAAGAACGCGCTCTGCAAGTTCGTTTTCGCGCAGTTGCCGGCGCTCGGCAAAAACGCCGCTGCGGTGAACAGGAATTTCGAGCGCAAGCTCAAAGCCACGAACGAACGCGGTCTCGAGGCGTTGATCGATCAGCGATCGGTGAAGTCTGGAAAACGGCGCGAGCACGATGCGTGTTGGAATGAAGGCATCCGAATGCTGGCGCACTACATCAGAAACGAAACTGGCGGCCGCATCTCACACGGATATCGAGAACTCTACGAGGGAACAGGACCCACGGGCGCGCGATTGAGCAAAGAGTTTCGGGAGCGTTACTGCTTCGACCTGCGCGGAGCGAAAAGCGACGTGCCGTCCGCGATTCGCGCAGCCTTGCGGCCAATGCTCAAGGCGACCGACGCGATTCATCACGGCCCGAAAGCAGCTCGTCTTTCCGGTCCAAGCTTCCGGCGCGATTGGAGCAACGTCTTTGCCGGCGACAGCGCTAGTGCCGACGATTTCACGTTGAACCACCCGTTCATCGAATGGGATGAGGCCGGCGAGTATGTCTTCGAAGGCCGGCGGTTTCATCTCACGCGCGGACAGACCCTGATCTTCTGCGACGAACGAAGCCATCGGGTCCACGGTTACGTTCTGACGCCCCGGCCTAACTACGGCGCGGGAACGATCTGCGCCGGCCTCAACCAAATCTGCATGGACGAAGCGATCGGCCTCCCATTCCGTCGATTTCTGTTCGAGCGGGGCGTCTGGAAAGCGCGCGCCGTGAAAAGTGCCGTGGACTGGGCGCGGATCGATCAAGTCTTCTGCGAAGAAGGAGTCGCGTTCGGCAGCCGGGAAAGCTTTTCTGACTTGCCTCGGATCGCCCACGCGACCACGCCGAAGGCGAAGATCATCGAACGAATCGGCGGCGCGGTGCAAAGCCTGATGCAAGGCGCGGCCGGCTACGTCGGGCGGAACCAGCGTCTCGACGGGCCGGAACGAACAGCCAGCGCGATCGCTCATCTCCGGCGCCTGGATCAACGGGGCAAAGTGGAGCGCGACCCGCGCAAAGACTTCCTCACCAAAGACACATTTTGCGCCGAGTTGGAAGGCGCCATCCGCCGCTTCAACGCGGAGCCGCAAAACGGAAAGATGCTGGACGGTCGGAGTCCGGAAGAAGGGTGGCAGGAGTTTCACCGCAAGGGCGCGGATGACAACGTCGTGGCTCACAGAGTCCTGCCGGAATCGCTTCGTTACCTCCTCTCGACCGAAGTGGCAGAAGTGACCGTCAGTGATGAGGGAGTCACACTCGTTAGGCGCGGCCAGCCGAAACGCTACTACGCCGGACATCCCCGGCTCGGCGAACTGATCGGCGAAAAAGTCCGCGTCCGCTTCAACACCGAAACGCCGGAGATGATCACCGTTTGTCATCTGCGCAGCGATCCGAAGGAGCTGCGGCCGTTTTCTGTGAGCGAGGATCCGACGATCCCGGCGATCGCCGCCACGCGGGAGGACTTTGAACGTGTGCGCGGCACTCGCCAGAAATTCCGGCAATACGGCCGCGACGTTTATCGGGTCATCGCGCCGCGATGGAACGTCATGGTGCGCGACGAGAACGCCGGCTCCGCTGACGTGCGGCGCGCTGGCGAAGCACTCATCACCGCGCGACGCGAGCACGAGGCCCTCGATGGCGTCCGTCGCAGCGCCGGTCGCCAGGCGCAGAAGATCGCAGCCCGTCACGGCGTTCACCTGGACACGTCCAGGTCGCAGCGCCCGGAACAGGTTTTGCAAGCTGCGAAAAACCTCGATGAACTTGAGGAGCGCATTCGGCGAATCGAGGCGGGCACCGAAGAGAGCGAGGATCGGAAATAATGAATGCGTTCTACCCACCGTGCGGCAACACTATGTGTCAGGGTTTGCGCGCTGATTCGTTTGAAACCTTCCGGGTGTCAGGACAGCGGACGGGGCTCGAAAAGCTCGCTACGCGCGAACGTCGGGCGTCGAAAATCGCCAGAATCGACGTGAAGCCCCCTTTTCGTTCTTTTCGTTGTCCGGGGTTGTCCGCTGGAACAAGACGAAAGCTACTACCTGCAAAACTCTCGGACGGGGCATATGGCGCGAGACCCAAGGTCGCTTTTTCGGTTCAGAAGGAGGCGGAGCAACCATGAGCACCGATAATCGACCGATCAATCCGCTCCGCGTCGCGGAGAAAATGCATCGCGCCCGGAACTTCGATAACCTCGCGCTCGTTGCCGAATTCAACGAAGAGCCGCGCCTGGTCGAAGTGCTCTGGGCCTTGCAATTCTTCTCCCAGCCGGCGCGGCCGAAGCCGGGGCACGAAGGGCAATGGATCGGCGGCTATCGGGGCGGCCTCCGTTCATTCACGGACGATCTGATAGCGGATTCACTCGACCTGATCGGCACGCCCCAGATGCGGCAGCTCGGGGTGGTCCGCTACGATCGCGAGATGGCGAGCGCGGTCTATAACGAGATCCCCTGGCGCGAACGGAGCCTCGGCGGAAGCGGCGAAGATTGGATGTTCGAGGCGGCGCTCTCTGACGATGAGGATTCGCGCGATCCATGGCTCGGCCGATCTGTCAATCAGACGCGTCGAGTGAGCGATCGAGCAATCGAACGGATTGTGAAGAAAGCGAACCGCGCGGCGTTTCAAAACCTTTGCCTGGCAGCTGCTCGCGAGTCACTGGCGGGCTATCTGCGCAACCTGTGTGAAGTGCCTAACGTTCTCTTCCACGAGAACCCTAACGGCGAGCGTTGGACGGATGGACAGGCGCCCTGGTATTTCACCGACATCGCAGAGGCGCTCCTGCGATTCATCGATCGCCTCAGCGACGCCGCCCGCCGGCAGATCGCGGAAACTGAAGTTTCCCGTCAGGTGGAAAAATGGTTAGGCCGCGCGCACGCCACACGCCGGGGTGTTCTGATCTCCGGGACGAGCCGCTTCGGCAAAACCGAGAGCGTGCAAACCTTCTGTGAAGCGCATCCAGGCAAAGCGCGGCTCGTGCAAACGCCGTCCTCGAACTCGGAAAGCGACTTACTCCGCGCGGTCGCGAAATCCTATGGAATGGAGATCGGTCCAAAGCAGCGCGGCTACCAGCTCCGCGAGGAAATCGGTTACCTCGTTGACCAAGCGGGACTCATGCTCGTGTTCGACGAAGCGCAGGGAATCTTTCCAGCTTCGTTCGGACGGAACACGACCCCGACGCGGCTGAATTGGATCCGGCGAAGCGTGCTCGATTGCGGCGTGCCGGCCGCGTTCATTTGCACGCCGCAATCCTACCAGAATGCGCGCCGGAAATTCCTGCGGGCGACAAATTTTGCCATTCAACAGTGGGACGAGAGGCTTTTGCAAACCGTCCATTTGCCGGAGGAAGTGCCGCACAAGGACTTGCTCGCGATCGCGCGGATTCGGTTTCGCGCCCTTCGTTCCGAATATCTCGAGTATGTCGTGAGCGCAGCGAAACTGACGGAGCGAAATTACGTCAGCGACATTTCGCGGATCGCGGATCTCGCCCGCCTCAATGCCGAGGAAACCGGCCGGCGCGATCCCAACCTGGCCGAGATCAAAGCGGCGATCGCGGACGTGTTACCTGCAACCAAACCTTTGGCAGCCGGCCTAACGAATGGTGCAACCGCGCGCGAACCTGCGGCCCTCAGCCATCGAATGCGGACTCAGCCGGTGTTCCACAAGAGAGATCCAGCGAGCCTAACGAAGATCGAACCGGAGCCGGTCAATGCCGAGTAGTTTTGACGTAAACATCCGGACGACCGGTGACACCACCGGCGCGGAAAAAGTCAAGCAATCCCTCGAGGAGGTAAAGGCCGAGCAGGAATCCGCGAATGCCGCCGCTGGCGCCGCACCTGGTTCAACGGTCGCAATCGATCGCGGGAGCTTCGATGCGCAGCTCGAGCGGGAAGCAGCGCTTCGTCAGCAGATCCTCGGGACCGAAACCGAGATCAGCGCGAAAGAAGCCGAGCGCAATGCGCTCCAGGAACGCCTCGCCAGCCTAACGACTCAGCGGCAGATCCTGATCGACCTGGAACTTGAGCGGGTCACAGCCCTGGCCGCGGGCGAAACCGAACGCGCGGCCGCGATCGAGTCCGAGATCAATCTGCAGAAACTCTCCCTCCAGATTCAAACCTCAGCGAAGCTTAGCCAGGAAGAAGCGCTCGCGATCGCGAGCGCGCGTCTGGCTAAGGAAGCCGAGATTACCGCCGCGCAGGAAGCGCAGGCCGGTGCTGGACTACTCGGCGGCGTCAACATCGGAAAGGCTCGGCAGGAAGCGACGACCCTCGCCCGCGAGCTCGCCACTGGCTCAGTCAATACGCGGACGATCGGCTCGCTTGCGGGGTCGTTAGGCTCGCTGCTCGGAGTGGCCGGCATCGCCGCTTACAGCCTCTACAACGGGATTGCGGAAGCCGCCCGCAAAACGGACGAAGTGCGGATCAACACGGAGAAAGAAAGCGCCGCCCTCCAGCAACAAACAGTTAAGTGGAGAGAGCTGGCGGCCGGCGCGCGCACGGTCACTGACGTGCAAAGGCTACAGGCGGATTTCACCAAGACGATCTCCGATCTCCAGGAGAAACTGCGCGAGGTCCCGAGCGAGAGCGGCATCGTCGATAACCTCAAACTCATCGGCAATGGCCTCATCGACGTCTCCGGCAAGACTAAGACCTTCTTGAACCTCCTTACGGGTGGCCAGCTCGGGGTTTACCAGCAAACACTGAAAGACGTGGCTGGAGAGGAAGGCCACTTCGCCACCTCGACGGATGAGGCAACCGCAGCGCTCAAAGATCATATCGCGCAGGTCGAGAGGTTGCAGCAAACCTATGGCGGCGCCGCGCAAAAGCAGGTCGAGTATTTCAAAAGTCTCGACGGCACTGTCACCGCCGCCAAACAAATTGCCACGCTCAAGACGGAACTCGAAGCGGTCGAGGGAGCTCAAAGGGGCGTCGCCGCGGGAAGCGAAGCGTGGACCATTCTGGAGGGCAAAGCCGGCGCTTACAGAGCGGAAATCGAGCGCGTGAACAAGAGCGTAGGGACCACCACGAAAGCCTTCGAGGAATTGAAGCAGATCGGCTTTGATAATCTCAATCCCGGTCAACAGCTCGCTTCGCTGACAACGGATCTGGAGAGCGTAAAGCAAAAACTGCACGACATCGGCATCGTCGCCGAAACGCCGGAACAAGCTCTGCTCGGGGTCAAAAACCAGGCCACTGATCAGGCGGCCGAAGTGCGAAAGCTCGCTCTGGAATGGGCCAAGCTCAGCGATCAGGTGACGAAGACATCCGCCGAGCAAACGAAAGCATCGGCGGAAGCGGGAAACGCTCACGAGAAAGAGCAGAAGGAGATTCAGGACGAAATCACCAAGCTGGAGGAGAAAGCGGCCGCGCTTCGCAATATCGTGCTCACGGTTGGCGATCCGAAGAAGCGCGAGGAAGCGATTAAGGATCTCAAGGAGATCGAGATCAAGCTTGGCGATCTCTATAAGAAGCAGGGCGAAGCACCAAAGCCCGGAACCGGCCTGGAGAAGTGGCTCCTCGACATCATTGCGGATGCGAAAGCAACGACGATCGAGGTCGAGAACGCACGGCGTGCGCTCGCCAAGCTCTACCAGGAGCAAGGCAAAAAAAATGTCCCGATCCCAAACGCGAAATACATCCCAGGGACCAACATCCTCGACGTGCCGGCTCCGGACGGATCGATCGCCAATCGCTTCCCAGGCACTGGCCCAGGATCGCTCGGCGATCGCTTCAATCAGCCGCAACGGAATCTATTTCCGGCTGATGCAAGCCAGCTCTCGGATCAGCCGAAACAAACTGAGGCGGTGAGCAAAGCAGCTACCGATGCAGCCGCCAGCGTGGATAAAATCACGACGGCCGCCACCGATGGCCTAGGTAAAATCTCCGGTGCGATTACGGATAGCGCGGGGAAGATCGCGCCGCTCTTTGAACCGGTAGCCACTTCGATTCACACCGACATTCCCGCGGCCGTCAGCACCGGCCTCGAAGGCGTCGTCTCAGCCGTCAACACCGCGACGCAAAACCTCGCGACGGATTTCGCCCGCCAAGTCAGCGCCATTAACCTGCGCATTGGCGCCTTGGAGCGTCGCTCATGACCTTAGAAAATATGGAGGAATTCAGGGCGTCAGAACATAGCTTGCAGCCGCACTGCACGGTGCCTTCAGGCAAATGTTCCACAGACTCCCGCAGCCCGCCAAAAACCTGATTCTGACGCCCAAAGTCGCCGAGAATCAGAGCGGCGCCGGAGGGCAAAAATCCAACGGAAATGGAAAAGCCGGCCGCGAGCCGGCCTTTCGTGCTTCCACTGATCCGTTCGACATTCGACATCGATTTCGCGACATCTTTTCGACTAAGCTACAGAACCATTTGAATGATCGCCTCTCGTGCCGCTCCTTTTTGCGCGCCGGGCGGCGTATTGGTGGCACTATCGCCCGATCCGGTTAACCGTCGGAGCTTCGGGCATGTTTTCTTTTAGATGAATTTTCCTCGGAACAAATCCACCGGGACGATCTTTGCCGGGATTTTTCAGAGCCCGGATTCCGGCCGCGCTGTGCTCCGGAATCTGCGGCGGGCCGGCTTCCGCCGCTCGGCCGCGCTCTATTCGTCGGCCGCGGGCAAAGTGCGCGTGGATGAAACCGGCGCTTCCGGGATGGCACTCGTCGCCGCCTCCACCGCGCTCGGGCTCGCGGCCGGGGTTGCGCTCTGGTGGTTGCAATGGTGGCCCTGGGAGACGGATGCGCTTTTGCAAAACGCCCTCGGCCTGGCGGGTTGCGCCCTCTTCGGGGCGGTTTTGGGCTGGATTGTTTTTCATCTCTTCGAGACCCGGGTCGATCCCGCCAGCCTGGCCCGATTCCGGAAAACGATTTTGCCTAACGAGTCCATGGTGGCGGTGGAATTTGCGGCCGAAGAAGCCGCTCGCGTGATCGCGATCCTGCGCGATGTCGGGGACGACGATCCGCCGGTCACTTTCACCTTTCATCCGGCCTCGCAGGTTCCTTTCGATCCGAGCGCGCAGCTTTTGCGCAAGGAAGCGCCCTCCGGCCAGCGCCTCGCGGAAAACGCCGCCCACCTCGCGCAGTCGATGGCGACGGTGCGCGGCCTGCGGAAGTCGCGCGGCCCCTCGCTCCTCCGCCGCCTGCGCGAGAACGAGCGGATTCTAAAACGAACCGACGCGCGCCTCAGCATCTCCGCGCAGGTCGAACAGAGCGCCG
>JBBSPM010000093.1:0-14342 GCA_038258815.1 Chthoniobacterales bacterium | reverse complement strand
GGCGATCGAGCGGCGGCTCGGGAAAAATAACGACGCGCTCGCGATCTACGACGAGGTGCTGAAGAACGAGGCGAAGCCGCCCGACCGGCGGGAGGCGCTCTGCGGGAAGGGCGACGTGCTCTACGAAATGGGGGCGACCGATCCGAAGAATTATCGGCGCGCGATCGAGCTCTTCGAGCAGTTGGCGAACGAACCTGGCGTGCCCGCGCACTGGCGGAATCAGGCGGAGTTCAAGAAAGGAAAGGCTCTCGAGAAACTAAACGATCGCCCGGGCGCGCTCGCCACCTATTACAGCGTGATTGAAGAAGGCGCGCAGCCGGAGCGGCAGCATGAATTTTTCTGGTTCTACAAGGCGGGGTTCAATGCTGCGCATTTGCTTGAAGAAGCGAGCGACTGGAAAGCGGCGGTCGCGGTTTATCGCAAGCTCGCGGCGGTCGGGGGAACGCGGAGCGAGGAAGCGAAGACGCGCCTCACGCAGCTGCGGCTCGATCATTTTCTCTGGGAGGAATAGGCGCCGGGCGCTTCGGATCGCTTTTGTAGCGTCCGCTGTCTCAGCGGATCGGGAGCGATGAGTGCAGTCAGAGCTCGACGTGAGGTGCGCAACGTTAGAGCGGCTTTTCTGCGAGCCAGGGCATGAGACGGCGGAGACGTTCGCCCACTTGCTCGATCGGGCGGCCTTCCGCTTCTTTGAGCAGGCGCTGATAACGCTTCTTTCCCGTGGCCGTTTCGCGCAGCCAGCCGCGGGCGAATTTCCCGCTTTGAATGTTGCGCAGCGCTTCTTCCATCTGCGCTTTGACGCGGCGGTCGATAATCTTCGGACCGACGGAGACGTCACCCCATTTGGCGGTTTCCGAGATCCGCTCGCGCAT
Source organism: Chthoniobacterales bacterium (assembly GCA_038258815.1). GTDB lineage: Bacteria > Verrucomicrobiota > Verrucomicrobiia > Chthoniobacterales > UBA10450 > JACCTI01. Next base: position 13,473 of record JBBSPM010000093.1, on the reverse strand, counting down.
CCCGCTGATGCCAGCGCGATGCATCAGGTCGACGAGGAATTTCAACTCGTGCAGACATTCGAAATATGCCGTCTCCGGTTGATAGCCGGCCGCCACCAGTGTTTCGAAACCCGCCTGAACAAGCGCGTTGATGCCGCCGCAGGAGACAGCCTGTTCGGCGAAAAGATCGGCTTCGGTTTCCTCGCGAAACGTCGTCTCGAACACGCCGGCGCGCGTCCCGCCGATCGCCTTGGCGTAGGCGAAAGCAAGCTGGCGCGCCCGCCCGGTCGCGTCCTGGTGGACGGCGAGCGCGCAGGGAACGCCTTTGCCCTCGACGAACTGGGTGCGGACCATCGGCCCGAGCCCTTTGGGCGCGACCATCACGACGTCGACGTCGTTAGGCGGGACGATTTCGCGATAATGAATGGCGAAACCGTGGGCGAAGAGCAGGAGCTGCCCTGCGCGCAGGACGGGCGCGATCTCGGCGCGATAAATCTTCGCCATTTTCGTATCGGGCAGAGCAAGAAAGACAATCTCGGCCCGGCGAACCGCCGCCGTCGTCGTCGTTAGGCGAAAACCGGCGCGACGAGCGGGCGGGCGCGATTTGCTTTTCGCAGGGAGACCGATCACGACCGGGACGCCGCTGTCGCGCAAGTTCAAGGCCTGTGCGCGCCCCTGCGCCCCGAACCCGAGGACGGCGCAGGTCTTATCGAGAAGCGGACGGAGATCGACTTCTTTATCGGTGAAAATTTTCGCAGCCATATCCGCGCAAAAGTGCCGCCGATGTTAATAGCGCGGGCGGCTCTGTCAATCTGACGCGGGAGAGGCGAGCCGATCAGTTGGCGACCGCGGAAGGAAGAGGCCGGACCGAGGTTTCGAGGCGCGCGATGGTTGCGACCGCCTCTGCGGCCTCGGCGGTGCGTCCCATCTTTTCGAGAATGCGCGAGAGGTAGAGATATTCGCGCGGTAAATCCGGCTGCCGGGCGACGGCGCGACGTTGCGTGGCGCAGGCATCGGCGAGACGGTTCTGGCGGACCCGCAATTCAGCGATGCGGTTGAGCGCTTCGACTTCGTGAACGTCGAGCCAGCTCGCCTGGCGCAAGACCGCTTCCGCTTTCGCCGGCTCGCCATTCTGAAAGTAAAGCTGGCCGGCTGCGAGCGCCGCGGGGTAGCTCCACCAGTTCTGGCGCCGGAATTTTTCCACCAGCGGAATCGCCGCCGCCGGGCCCTTGCTGAAGCGGAGCACTTCCGACTCGAGGCTGACGATTTCCCAGATACGCGGATAATCGGCTCGTGCCTTTTCCAAAGTCGATAGGGCGCCGGGCAGGTCTCCTTGCTCCTGACGCATGCCGGCGAGATTGAGCGCGGCGATCCAGGTGCGCGGATATTCCTTGCGCTCCCGCGGGGCGGCCTTGGTGGCGGCGGCAAAGAGTGCTTCGGCTTCCTTCTTCCTGCCGAGGTGGAAGAGGGCGTTGGCCAGGTTGGTCTGGGCGATCGGGTAGCCGGGATAGGAGGCGAGGACTTCGCGGAAGCTGGCCGCGGCCCGGGAATAATCGCCCCGCTCCGCGTAGAGCTGGCCGAGATTAAGACTGACGCGCGTGCTCGTCCCGCCGGCCGCGAGGGTTTGTTTGTAAAAGTGCTCAGGCGTCGTCCAGTCGCTGCTTCTCGCCGCACTCCGCAGACTGAGTCCTACCGCCGCGAGGCAGGCTCCTGCGGCCAGCGTATGTCGAAAGCGCAGGGGCAGATCGAGGACGAAGCCAGCGGCGAAAATGAGAAGGCCAACGCTCGGAAGATAAAGCCAATGCTCCGCCACGGTGGCGTTGAGTTCGAAAAGATTCGAGATCGGAAGAAACCCAACGACGAACCAACAAGCGCCAAAGATTCGGGCTTTGCGCCCGGCGCCGTCCCTCCGGCAGCCAAAAACGAGCAGCCCGGCGACGAGCAAGCCAGCCATCGAAAGGTATTCCGTGCGAACGGATCCTTCCCACGAGGCACGGGATTCATAATTGGCCGGGTCCACGACTGTTCGTTCCATGTGCAGATTGGACGGGAAAATCATGAGCCGCCCATAGTCGCCGAGCGCTCGGAGCATGAGGACTGCGCGCACCGGTCCAGTCCAGCCCTGACTCGGGCCGCGACCAAGCCGTCGCTCGGGCAACTGGTGCAAGGCGCAGTAAGTCGCGAAGAGCGCGATGCAACCGGAGAAGACGGCGATCTTGCCGCGACGGCGCAGATTCGTCGAAAAAAGCAGCGTGTGAAGGAGAAAAATGACCAGCCAAAGTCCGGCGGTTTCTCGCGAACAGAGTGCGAGCAGCGCCGTCAGGGCAGCGAGAGCGAAAAGGGCAACTCTTGGCCAGCGTCCTCTGGCTTCGCCGGCTCGGAGATAGAGTAACCAACTGCCGCAGGCGAAGAGAAAGGCAAGGCTATCGGCGCGCCCGGAAATGTAATCGACCGCCGCGCTATGCACGGGGTGGACGGTCCAGAGCAACGCAACGAGAAAAGCGGAGGCTGCTCCGGCCGCCTCGCTTAACCTTTCGTCAAACAACGACCTGAGAAGTCGCCGGAGAAGAAAGTAAAGCAGGACGCCCGAACCCGCGTGCAGCGCTATATTCGTTAGGTGAAAGCCAGCGGTATCGTCGTTCCAAAAAAAATAGTCGACAATAAAGGAGAGATTTTGGAGGGGTCGATAATGCGCGGAGAGCGAATCGAGGAAGAGATGATGCCGGAAAGCCTCGAAAACGAAGAGCGGACTTTTGATCAGGGGGTTATCGTGCGCGAGATAGCCATCATCCCAAATGAATTCTCCGGAAATCGCCGGAGCATGGATAACGAAGGCGACGAGGACGAGAAGAAGCAGACGGCACCAATCCTTTTGCAAATAACTCCAAAGGCGCAGAGCCAGCGACGATTCGGCCGGCGCATTGATCTGCTTCTCACCGGGCATGGGGTTGCAAGGCTTCTCTTTGCCGCTGACTCATTGCCTGCCACTCCCGCAGATGGCGGGAATGGCAGGTAGATGAATCAACTCGCTCCTAGTAGTGACCGTAAGGCGAGAAGAAGGCGGTCCCTGCCACGTCGGACAACGTGTTCCAGGTGTTCAACGGTACCTTGGGCAGGTTATCCACGGACATCGGACCGTAACCGTTCCCGAAGACGTCGGAACCGGTATTATAGAGCGACGAACCTTTCTTCATGTAGAGGATCCAGTCATTCGTACCGACGTTCGCCCCGGTCGTTTTGTTGTTTTCGATCGCGTATTGATCAACGGCGGCGTCGATCAAGCGCAGGTCGTTCACAACCCGGCTGGCCTGGGAGCGTTTCCGCGCCCGAAGGAATCCCGGCACGGCGATGGCGGCGAGCAAGGCAATGATCGCAACCACGATCATGATTTCCACGAGGGTGAAACCCCCGCGTTTCTTGTTGAGTTTCATTAACATATTATTGCTTTCTGTTTGGTTTGTTTGTTTTGATTGCGTCCGCCGTTCCATCGCGGAGTGCGTTCTATTTGAGCAGCGTTGATGCCATTTTGGGTGATTTCTACGAATTTTAGCCCGAGCGCCCGGCGGGGTTGAAGACCGGCGACCCGTCGTGGAAGCGGAATTTGGCGCGAAAGTTTCTCTCTTCCGGGTGCCAAGACTGGTTTGAGATGGAGGAACAAGACGATCGAGAGAGCTGATGCTCGCAGAAGCTGATCATTTCATGAATGCCGCGAAAAAATCGACCTCACTCCGGAGCATTCCCCCCGGCGTCTACCTCTTCCTCGGCGTATTCCTCCTGCGTGTTCTGGTGCTGGCCAGACTCGCCGACAGCCAGTTTCTGCTGCCGAACGGCGGCGACATGCGATTCTACAACGACTGGGCGCTGCGCATCCTGCGCGGAGACTGGACAGACCACGCGGCGTTCTATGGCTTGCCGCTTTACGCCTACCTCCTCGCCGGAATCTACAAGGTGTGCGGATACAGTCCCTTCGTCCCAGGGTTACTCCAGGCTGGGTGCGAAGGCGGCACCGCGGTTCTGCTCTACCAAATCGCCCTGAGTGTCTTCGGGACGAAGGCTGAGCCGGAGACGCCCGCTTTCCGCGCGAAGACCATCGGGCTGCTCGCTGCCGTGGGCTGGGCTTTCTTCCAGCCAGCGGAAGGGTTTTCCGTCATTCTGATGCCGACGGCGTGGCTCGTCTTTATTTTTTGGTACGTCGTCTGGCAGATCGTGAAAAGGAAGGAGGCGCCTGGCCTGTGGGTGTTCTTGTTCCTTGGGCTATTGATCGGCGTCACGGCCATGGGTATCGCGACGATTTTATTCGTCGTGCCGCTGGTGATTGGGGCGATTTTCCTGCGCTGGGTCACACACCTTTCGCGGCGAATCACAGCGAGCGTCGTCGTGCTCGCTGGAGTCTGTGCGGGCGCTTCGCCTGCCTGGGTGCACAACACCTTTGTCGCGCACGACCCGGTATTTCTTTCCGCCCACAGCGGCGTGAATTTCTGGATCGGTAACAATCCCATCGCCGCCGGCTACCCAAAATTCCCACCCGGTTTGCACGCTGGGCAGGAGGCGATGTTGAAAGACTCCATCACGACCGCCGAAAAGGCCGCGGGCAAACCCCTCAAGCGTTCCGAGGTATCGGCTTACTGGTCGGGAAAATCGCGCGCCTGGATCGAGCAACATCCCGCCGCGTGGGTCCGGCTTCTCGGGGTGAAAATCAAAAACTTCTGGAACGCCTTCCAATACGACGATCTCAGTATCGTGACCGCGTTGCGCGATCAGAATATCATCTTGCCCGGGATCGGTTTCGGGCTCGTCGCCGCGCTTGGCCTTCCCGGTCTCCTCATCGCCTCCTGGAGATTTCCGACCGCGCGTTGGATTGCCGCGGCGGTTTTCCTGCACATGGCATCGCTCCTCACTGTCTTTGTAACGGAACGCTATCGCCTCGCCGCAGTTCCTGGTTTGTTGCTCTTCGCCTCCTTCTGTCTTTGGGAACTGGGAGCGACCATCGCGACCGCGCGTTACCGCGCCGCGGGACTATTGCTCCTCCTGCTTTTTTGCAGCACGGCTTTTGTCTCCATTCCGCAGAAGGATCCGACTCTTTGGGCCCTCGACACTTTCAACTCCGGATTGCAGGCGCTCGAGGCCCACCAACTGCCGCTGGCCCGCGAGAAAATCAACCGGGCCTACGCGTATTCGCCCGATAACGCGGAAATCAATTTTGCCGAAGGCAATCTGCATCAGGCGCTGGGCGAGCCTGACCTGGCGAAAAGCTTTTATCTTTCAACCCTGCGTCTGGATCCGCAGCATGTCGGCGCCTGCAATAATCTCGGGGTTTTGGCGCTTCAGGAAAGTCGCTGGGAGCTGGCCATTCGTTTTTTCCGGTTGGCCCTCCAGTCTGCGCCTAAAAACGCCAAACTCTATTTTCTGCTCGCGCAGGCTGAGCTCAAATCGGGCGATCGAACCGAGGCTCGCCAGGCAATTGCGCGAGCCGTCGAGATCGATCCAGGTCCTCCCGAGTTTCGCGCTTTGCAGGAGGAGTTGGATCAGCCCGACCGCTAACCCATTCTCCATCCCGAGGGCAGCTCGCCGGTACCAAAGCTGCTAAATCCATCGCGGACAAACTGCTTCAGGGCGCTTACGAGCCGGTCTCCCTATACAAACCGATATGATAGCCTCTTCGAACCTCGCACCGGCCCCAACGATTCTCGCCCAGGAAAAAAACCGCGATCGCTCTGCGATAGGACGGATGTGCGTCCTTCTGGCAGGGGTAGTTGCTCTCTTCGCCAAGCTAGTTATCGCCTGGAATACGATCGGAACGAATGACGTGATTTCCTTTTATCACTTCGCCAAAGCGCTCACCGAACGCGGCTTGGAATGGACTTACGTGAGCGACGTCTCGTTCAACCATCCACCTCTGGTCGCCGTCTTCTTGCGTGGAATTTTTCAGTCGGAACGGTTCCCCTGGTTGCAGGAAAACGGCATCGGATTCCCCTTTCTTCTCCGATTTCCCGGCATTGTCGCCGACTTCGTGGTCCTCCTGGCTTTACTCAGCGCGGCGAAAAAACTTCGACTGCCAATCTGGTCGTTAGTTCTGCTCGCTTTGAGCCCCGTCTCACTCATGGTTTCAGGGTTCCATGGCAACACTGATTCCGTGATGGTGATGTTCCTCGTTCTTGCCGCTTGCATGTGCCTTTCGGAGAGGCCGATTCTTTGCGGGCTCTTCCTCGCTTTGAGCTGCCAGATCAAAATCGTTCCGCTTCTCCTGGTGCCGATTTTCTTTTTCTACTGGCTGCACCGCGGCCGAGTCTTTCACTTTACGCTTCCCTTCGCCATCACCCTGGCGCTTCTTTGGATCGAACCCATCTTGAAATTCCCGGTCGCCTTTCTCCATCGCGTTTTGCTCTACGGCAGTTTTTGGGGGATCTGGGGAATCACTTATTGGTTGAGATTGACTGGAGTAAAAGATTTCAGCCGGGTGACTTATTTCGATTTCCCGCCGCTCGAGCAAATTGTCGTGACCGTTCTGAAACTAACGATCATTGCTGCCGTCCTCCTGATCGCCTGGCGGCGGCGCAAGTTGGACGCACGTGGATTGTTTGCTTCCCTTGGCTGGGCCTGGGTGATTTTCTTCATCTTTTCCCCCGGGATCTGTGCGCAATATATGGTTTGGCTAATGCCTTTCGTTCTCGTTCTTTCACCGGGATTCTTTGCCTGGTTGACTGCCGGCAGTTCGCTTTTCCTCTTTTTCTTTTACAATAGCATCAGTGGCGGCCTGCCCTGGTATCTCGCGATTTCCACCGGCAACCTGACCGTCGAATGGGTGCCGTGGTCGATCTGGCCCTGGGCTACTTTGATCGTCGGGGCGATCTTGCTTTGGAGACGCAGGTTGCAGGCCGAGCGCGGGTTCCGCCTTTGCAGTTTCACACCACTCGATTCCACTCCACTTTGATGCTCGCCCAGCGATCGCGTGCTGACGCTTTTTATTACGCAACTCTTTGCCTGACTCTTCTCGCCGGGATTTTCCTCCGTTTACCGCAAGCGGTTTTTCCTGCCGGTCAGCCTCTGCACGCGCTTGAGGTCCTCCATCCGGCGCCCGGTTTTAGCGGCGTGGGCTTTGATGAAGCTCTCTATCGCAGGTATGTCAATAGTGTTACCCGGGAAGGTCTCGAGAACTACCCATCAATCGTCGATCGTTACATCGAAGTTCAGAAGGAGTTAACCGGTTCAATTCTTCCGCCGGTCCGGTTTCTCTACATTTTCGCGGCCTACCTTTGGCATTGCCTCTTTGGCAGCGAAGCTTTGGCGGCCCTGCATAACGTCGCGTCGCTCTTCAGCATTCTCACGCTGCTCCTTGCCGCCGCCTTTGCCGGGCGGTTGAGGGGCCGTTGCTGGGCACTGGGTGTGGCCGCCATGATGAGCTTTGCACCGACTCAATTGCACATGTCGCAACATGCTTTGGTCGACGGTTTTTTTACCTTTTGGGCCCTGCTTTCCCTCTGGCTGCTCTGGGAAAATTTGCGCGCACCGCGTAACCCCACGCTCCTTCTCCTCTACACCGCCTCCCTCGCCCTGCTTGTCTTGACCAAAGAGAACTCCTTTTTTGTCTTTGTCGCGCTCCTCGCCCTCCTGATCGTGAATCGTTGGCTCGGCTTCGGATTGGTCACTAAAGAACTCCTCACCTGCACGGTGGTCGGCCCGTTTCTCGGCGTCGTAGTCCTGATCTTCCTCGCCGGCGGGATCGAGACCTTGCTAACCGTCTACAAGCTCTCAGTCGGCAAGAACTACGCCTTGACCTACGCGATCATGACTGGCGACGGCCCCTGGCACCGTTACCTGGTCGACCTGCTGCTCGTCAGCCCGCTCGTCCTCCTCCTCGCACTCGGCTCTGTCTTTCGGCTCGATCGCACGAAGGGTCCGGAACTCTGTCTCACGATCTTCATCGCGACCAGTTACGCAATCATGTGCAACATTAAATACGGAATGAACCTCCGCTACGCCAATATGTGGGACATGCCTCTGCGTTTTCTCGCCTTCAGTCAGCTGGTCGCATTCGGGAGCTTCTTTCGGAAATACCAGGGAGCGTTTGTAGCCGGCGCCGTGCTTATGATTTGTGCCTTCGAGTTCCGACAATACGTGATTCTCTTCGTGCAACATCCGCTCTACGAGATGGTCAGCGAAGGGCTGCTCAGAGCGTTGCAGATCCTTAAATCGCCACTCCCAGCCGTCCCGTGAGCTGCCCTCGTTAGGCGGCGACGGCCCTGCGCGACATTTCCGACGTTCGGGCTGCGCTTTGCGAAATGGTCTCGTTCAGCAAGTTGTCGACCGTCGGCATGGCCTGTGCGCGAACAAATATCTGATAGGAAAACAGGCCCCGACTCAAACGGATCAACCCGGAGTTGAGTCTCAAAAGAAACCTGGCAATAAGATTAAGGCCGATCGCTTTCGGAAAGGGCGCGGGAATCCCGCGAGTCTCCAGGATCTTATAGCCGGACTGCTCTAGGAGATTGTGCATCGAACGAAAAGTGAAAAGACGCGTGTGGGTGGAATCGAGAATGCCTTTCTTGCCATAGTTGAAGTGCCCGAAGAGTAACATTAGGCGGGTTACCAAAAACCCTACGTTCGCCGTGGTGATAACGATCTCAGGGCGTTTGCAGGCGGCGGCAAAGCGGAGTTCGTCCATAAAAAGCGCCGGCCGCTTCAAGTGTTCGACGATATCGAGGAGGAAAATTTGATCGTAACCCGATACGTTCACCGGGAATTCGCTTCGATCGAGATCCCAGCGGATAAATTCCAGGTGCTGGTTGTCGGGAGAATTCTCCGGAGCATACCGATCCATCCCGGTGACGGTGCAACCCTTCTTCGTTAGCTCCGACGCGAGATAACCCTGGCCGCAACCTACATCGAGGACCCGTCCGCCAGGTCTGGCTGCAGCCAAAGCCATGGTGTGCGAGGAAGGAAAGCCGAGCTTCAAATCGTAAGTTAATTCCGGAGAGCCAACATCAAATTTCGGATCGTAGAAGAGATTGATCGCGCACAGGCGAGCCTTGATCGTCGCCCGAAGGACATCCCAGGCGTAGCGCATCCCGTTGACGTGGCAGATCTCGTCACCATAGTAGGTCGGAATCGGCAACTCGACGATCCGCAGATTCTTGAGCACGAGCTGAATGATGATCTCGGTGTCGAAGTGAAAGTCGTTGGTATTCTTCTCGAAAGGGATCTGAGCCAGGGTCCCGGTCGAATAGAGGCGATAACCGGAGTGAAACTCGGAAAGATCAGTGCCGAGCGCGCGGTTTTGGAAGTTCGTCAGGACTTGGTTGCCCAGCCACTTATAAAGGGGCATGCCGCCGGACCGGGCCGCGCGCTTATCGATCATGCGCGAACCGAAAACGGCGTCGGCCTGACCCTCTACGAGCGGGGCGAGGAGTGCGGGTAATTTCTCGGGCGCATACTGTCCGTCCCCGTGAACGAGAGCGACGATATCGAAATTGTGGTCGATCGCGTAGCGGTAGCCCAGTTTTTGGTTCCCGCCGTAGCCCTGATTTTCTGGAGTCCGTAGGACCGTGATCTTCAGGTCGGAGGTCCGCTGCTGAAAACGCACGCCGTTCAGGAAAGTCTGATCCTGGGAGGAATCGTCGATAATCAGGACCTCAACGTTGCCGGTTTGCAGGCAGCGCGGAATGCGGCTTAGGACTTTTTCGATCGTGGTCTCGGCATTGTAGGCAACGATGAAGATGAGCACGCGTTGCCCCCGAAGGTCGAGAGCCGTGCGATGGCTCAGTTCCATTCCTTGGAAGGTCATCGGTCTTTTTAGAGCTTAAATTGCGCCAGCCACCGCCCGCCTTTTAGGGAGCCGGATTGTTGAACCGATAAATCCAGAGGTTGGCCGGCTTGATATCCTCCACGAGGGAGAATCCATAGGAGCTTGCCCCCGGCCACGCGCTCGGGAAGAGCGCATAGCGGTAGCCCGCCTTCTGCAATACCGGATGATCAGGTGGGAAAAACCAGATATACAAATCCGGGTGAACAAGGCTGGCACTGGTGCCAGCGGGATCGTTTTGGCGCGGCAATTCACAGCCGATATTGGCGTAACGATTGTAAATATAATCGTGCGCAGCGGGCAGGGGATCGAGTTGGTGGAGGAGGGAAAGATCGGGGATCGTCTTGGTTCCGTTAAAGATGGGAACGCCAGTCGCCTTTACGAGTTGGGCAAAATAGCGGCTGTTATAGACAATCCATTTCGCCGCCGGATCCGCGGCCTGCAATCGGCTGATCTCACGCACCACGGGGCTGTCGACGAGCGGACTGAGCCCGCGCATGATTGGGTTGATCCCGCCGTTACTGAGAATGAAGAGCGGAGCGAGCACTGCCGGGAGCCATTTGCGCAAGCGCTCCGAGAAAAACAGAATCAGGATCACGCCATTGATCGCGACGGTGAGGCTGAGATGCATTTCCTCGAGGAAAAACTTCGGGTCGAGCACGTTCAGGCTAAGCATGAGGCCGGCGATCCCGAGTGCGAGCGCCGTTCCCAGGGTGATCCCGATGCGACGCGAGAAAATGAGCGAGCGGTAGCGATCAAAGAAGAGGCAACAGAGGAAAATATTAGCCAGACCGATCGCGAGAAGGGTTCGTTTTTCGGTGGTAAAAGCGATCAGGGTGGCGCTGAGCAGGCCCGCAGGGAGCCGTACCACGCAGAAGAGACTGAGAGCGATCAGGAGAAATCCCAGAGCCGCTGGCAAGGGCTCAATTCGGACGCGCCTTTGCCCTCTGGCCCAGACGATGGCAAGCGCGACCGGCACCCATAAGGGGTAAAAATTGCTCGCTTCGCAGATGTTATCGTAGATCTCCGGGTGAATTTGCTCGATCTCGAAAAATCCGACAAGCCCGGAAAACAAATTTACGAGCGACAGGTCACCGCCGTGACTACGCCGCGCACCGGGATAGGCGGTCTGCGCAACGAGGTGAAGCGTCTCCCGGATATCGAACCAGAACGGCAGGAGAATGAGCGCAATCCCCAAAAACCCACCGATAAGCCATGCAACTGCCGGCCAGGTCCGAAACTCTGGGTGACGTTTTTGTTCTTCGAGACCGACTCCGAATAAAACGGCAACCGCCAGCCAGCCCAGAGGAATTTGGTAGGGCGGATAGAGACAGAGGATGAAATTGATCCCGAAGTAAATGAACCCCGCGAGGGCGGCGAGAGTTTTCCAGCGGTGGAAAGGCCGCAGAAATTGCACGGCGCAACCCACCGTCATGGCCCAGCTCGCAATCATCTCGGCCAGCATCGCGGGAGAGGAAAACCACCATTGGACGTAACTGGAAAAATAGATCCAGACCGCGCCAAAGAGAATGAGGGCCTGGCTGCGGACGCCGAGCCGCCGCAAAAACCAGCCACTCGCGAGAAGCAATCCAAAGACTTTGCAGCACCAGTAAAAGGAAAAGCCGCGCTCGAAATCGAAAAGGAAGAAGCCGAAAAATTGTGGCCGGAAAAAGGTCGTATAATAGGCAACCGGTACACTCATGAGGAGAGGCGATCGCGCCGCCCCGAGGTTTGGATTTTCGATCGGAAAAGCCGGGCGCTGCTTCGCCTGGGAGAGTGCGGCGGGAGTCCAGACGCCCCATTCATCCACCCGAATCCGCTTCGGAGAAGAGTAGAGGAGGCCGCGTGGAGCGCTCTTTTCCATGAGCAAATTGCTCCACATGCCCACAGAAGATCCGTTCAGCTTGAGCCCGACGAACAGGCAGAAAAGAGCGACGCAGCCGATCGCGGACCAACGCAAAATCGGGAAACGACGGGCGATTGCTTTTTCCATCTCCATCCGGCAATGGCGAACGCAGGCCCCGCGCCAGATGAGAAGAAATCTGTCGGAACTACTCAGCAGCGAAAGCCGCTGCGCCCGCGCTGAAAAATCTGCGCGTAGATCACGCTGCCAGAACCTTAGTTTCCCCGAGCCAAGCAATGGACTCCCGAGCGGCGCTAGCTTCCGCTCGACCCGATCCGCGTGCGCTGGACGAGGACCGCCTCGGCGGTCGAGAGCAGCGCGGCGTCGTCGTTGTCGCCCAGATCTCGCAAAGCCTCTTTGATCTTGCGGAAGGCGCGCTTGAAGATTGAAACGACAGCTCGCCCTGCCCGTTTGATTACTACACGGCTTCCAAAGCTTCCGGGTGTTTGCGCGCCACCGCGAGCAGCCGCAGCGCTGCTCCACTCGGCTTCCGGGTTCCATTTTCCCAGGAAACGGCGGTGACTTTCGGCACGTTCAGGAGCGCGGCAAATTGCGCCTGCGTAAAGCCCAAATGCGCCCGCAGAGCACGGATTTCCCGGGCAGCGATCGGCTTCACCGGCGGTGGCAATTTTACCCGGCGTTCGTTGGCACACTCAGTCCCCACGGCAAAGCCTTCCACGCGGCGCACCAGCTCGGCGGCATCGAATTTGATCTCAATTTTTCTTGTTCGTGTTTTCATCGGTTGTAAGTGGCTTTGACCCTGTCCACCGCGGCGCTGAGCCTTCGCAGCAGGGCGGGTGGGATGTCGGCTTGTTTTGCTTTGGTGTAGAGCAGGAAGAGAACAAAGCGGCGCGTCTCCGGCAGCCAGAGATAAATCACGCGCGCACCCGCGCTTTTGCCTCGTCCAGGCAGTTTCATCCGCGCCTTCCGCAGCCCGCCCGAACGCCGGATCATCTCCAGCCTCCGGCTTGGCGGCCAGCTCGGCTTCAAATTGCCGGAGCGACTCTTCATCGGCCACCCGCAGGACCTCCGCGGTGAATGCCTCCAGCTCGACAAAGCAACAAACGTCCATCCAACCGTGAAGTTATACCATGTATCACTTACGCCAACCGAAGCAGAACAAGGTACTGCCCAAGTCATCGCAGGGCATTTCCGCGATTGAGAGCCGTTTGCTTTACCGGCCGTTGCGCGGGCTCGGCGTTGCTTTGCCGAGGACCGCCTCGGCGGTCGAGAGCAGCGCGGCGTCGTCGTTGTCGCCCAGATCTCGCAAAGCCTCTTTGATCTTGCGGAAGGCGCGCTTCACGAAAAGGTCGGCCGCGACGTGATCGGTGCTGGCCGCTTTGCCGTTGCGGGCGACCGCTTGCAGCTCCGAATCCCAGCGGCTCAGCACACAGGTGACGGCGAAAAGCTCCATCGCCGCGATCGCGATCCGCTCCTGCACCAGCTGCATGTCCATGACCGGTTCGCGATAGGTGATGAGTGCTTTGTTGACCGCAAAATTAAAACGCCAGACGAGCCGCGCGAGCTGGCCGGCGTATGACTTCAGCGAATCATGCCGCACCGGCACATCTGGCACTTTGACCGCCGCGCCGAGGCGCTTGAGGCCCGCGCCCCATGCTTTGCCGCGATCCTGCCGCCACGGCTTCAAGACCGTGTCGAGGATTTCCTTGAACTCCATCCCCGGCCCGCGCATCCCGACGAGCGCGATGAAGGAGGTGAGCACTTCGTTGCTCCCCTCGCCGATCTGGTTGATGCGGGCGTCGCGCAGCATTCGGCCTAACGGGGAGTCGTC
>JBBSPM010000092.1:0-14985 GCA_038258815.1 Chthoniobacterales bacterium | reverse complement strand
GAACCGATATTCGACGTCATGATGATGACAGTGTTCTTGAAATCCACCGTCCTCCCCTGCCCGTCGGTGATCCGGCCGTCATCGAGCACCTGGAGCAGGACGTTGAAGACATCGTGGTGCGCCTTCTCGATTTCGTCGAAAAGGATGACCGCATAAGGCTTGCGGCGCACCGCTTCGCTCAATTGCCCGCCCTCCTCATAGCCGACATATCCCGGCGGCGCGCCGATCAGTCGCGCCACCGTGTGCTTCTCCATGTATTCGCTCATGTCGATCCGAATCATGGCTTTCTCGTCGTCGAACAAAAACTCCGCCAACGCACGAGAGAGTTCTGTTTTCCCGACACCCGTCGGCCCCAGAAAAATGAAGGAACCAATCGGCCGATCCTCATCCTGCAATCCGGCGCGCGCGCGCCGCACCGCATTCGAAACGGCCACGATCGCCTCCTTTTGACCAATCACGCGTTGCCCAAGTCTCTCCTCCATTTTGACCAGCTTCTGCCGTTCGCCCTCCTGCAAACGCGAGACCGGGATATGCGTCCAACTCGACACTACTTGCGCGATATCTTCCTCCGTCACCTCCTCCTTCAGCATCTGCCCGCGCTCCTGCAGCACTCCGAGCTTCTTATTGTGCTCCTCAAGCTGTTGCGTGATTTCCGGGATGCGCCCGTACTGAATCTCACTGGCGCGCGCCAATTCTCCGCGCCGCTGCGACTGCTCGAGTTGCGTCCTCAGATTCTCCAGCTCCTCCTGCAGCTTGCGCGCTTTGTCGATTTCGCCCTTCTCGTTTTGCCACTGCGCTTTGAGTTTCGAACTCTGCTCCTTTAGATCGGCCAACTCCCTCTCGATCTTCCCCAGCCGTTCTTTACTCGCCGGATCTTTCTCTTTCTTTAAAGCCTGCCGCTCCATCTCGTGCTGCATGATCTCGCGTTCGATCACGTCGATTTCCGTCGGCATGGAATCGAGTTCGATCTTCAACCGCGAAGCGGCCTCGTCCACCAGATCGACCGCCTTGTCCGGCAAAAATCGATCGCTGATATAGCGATGCGAGAGCACCGCCGCCGCCACCAGCGCTGCATCCTGAATGCGCACGCCGTGATGCACTTCGTAGCGTTCCTTCAATCCGCGCAAAATCGCGATCGTGTCATCCACGCTCGGCTCTTCCACCATCACCGGCTGGAAACGCCGTTCCAACGCGGCATCCTTCTCAATGTACTTGCGATACTCGTTCAGCGTAGTCGCGCCAATGGTCCGCAATTCACCACGCGCCAACTGCGGCTTCAGCATGTTCGACGCATCGACCGAGCCTTCACTCGCGCCCGCGCCAACGATCGTGTGCAGCTCATCAATAAAGAGAATGATCTCGCCTTGCGAATCGGTCACCTCCTTCAGAAATGCCTTCAACCGATCCTCGAATTCGCCCCGAAACTTCGCGCCCGCCACCATCGATCCGATATCCATCGCGATCAGTTTTTTACGCTTGAGCGATTCCGGCACATCGCCGCTGATAATGCGCCGCGCCAAGCCTTCGACGATCGCGGTTTTGCCAACGCCAGGCTCCCCGATCAACACGGGATTATTCTTCGTCCGCCGCGAGAGCACCTGCATCACGCGCCGAATCTCATTATCGCGGCCGATCACCGGGTCGATTTTGCCGCGCCGCGCCTGCTCCGTCAGATCGCGCCCATACTTCTCCAGCGTCTGATACTTCCCTTCCGGATTTTGATCGGTCACGCGCTGCGAACCTCGCACCTGCTGCAGTGCCTGCATCAGCTTGTCGCGCGTCACCCCCATTTCCTGCAGCGCTTTCGCCGCGTCGCCTTTTCCAATCGTGAGGGCGAGCAGGTAATGCTCGGCGCTGAGGAAC
The DNA here is from genome assembly GCA_038258815.1 of Chthoniobacterales bacterium. Taxonomy (GTDB): domain Bacteria; phylum Verrucomicrobiota; class Verrucomicrobiia; order Chthoniobacterales; family UBA10450; genus JACCTI01. Next base: position 13,122 of record JBBSPM010000092.1, on the reverse strand, counting down.
TCGTCCTTCAGCTTCGCCATTTCCTTCTCACCCGCGTCGATCGTCGCGCGCAATTCGTTCGAGATTCGGACGTCCGAACTCCCGCCATGCACCTGTGGGCGGCGTCCCAGATCGCGATCCAATCGCTCTCGCAGCGTTGACGGCTCAACACCGAGTTTTTCCAAGAGCGGCCGCGTCACCCCGTCCGTCTGATCGAGCAGCGCCAAAAAGAAATGCTCGTTCCCAATCTCCTGGTGATTGTATTGCCCGGCCGCATCCTGTGCCGACTGGAGCGCTTCCTGCATTTTCTGCGTGAATTTATCTGGTCGCATAAAACTTCCCTTAACAGATATCGGCCTGAACTCCCCTTCAAGCTGTGCCCTATTCTGGGGAGCGCACGCTTGCAGCGTGCTGGTGATCGCATTCTGCGATCACGAACTTTTGCGGAATGGACCTCACTCCCTTGGGGACGTAGGCATAGGAAGTTCGTTTCGGCAGAATGCCGAAACCAGCACGCTGCAAGCGTGCGCTCCCCAGAACACTTCGCCGACGCACTCGACGAAAAGTCCGTCCCTAAGCCAGCCGTCCGCAGCAGTTCTTGAACTTCTTCCCACTCCCACAGGGGCAAGGCTCGTTCCGTCCCACCTTCGGCATCTCGCGACGCACTGGCGCCAAATCGAGCGCGACTTCAGAGCCATCTCCATCCTCGTGCGACGCGCCAGCTGATTCCGTGCGCCGTCCCATCGCCGGCCCCGGCTGCGGGCCGCCGCTACTCGCGGTCGGCGCACTGCCGCCGTGCTCCCGCAGCAGGAACTGCGGCAGCGTGGAGAGAAATTTCTCGAACGCCTGCAAGTTTGACGTGCTGCGAAACAGATTGTGCAGCACTTCATTCTTAATGTTCGCCATCAAATCGACGAACATCTCGTACGCTTCCGTCTTGTATTCGACCAGCGGATCCTTCTGCGCGTAGCTGCGCAGATAAACGCCTTCGCGGAGCGCATCCATCGCGTAGAGATGCTCCTGCCAGAGCCGATCAATCGCGTTGAGAATAATGTAACGCTCCAGACTCTTCACCGCCGTCGGCTCTTCGTGCGAAGACTTCCGCTCATAGGAATCCTTGATCCTTTCGATCAGGTACTGCGCGTTCTTCTCCACCGTTCGCGTTTCAAATTGCGCCTTCTCCGTCGACAAACCGAGCGGGAACGTCGTATTCACCCAGTGCATCAAAGCCGCATAATTCGGCTCCGCCGTTTCCCCCGACGCCAAATGTTCGCGCACCTTCGCGGGCACTGCTTCATCGATCACTTCGTAGATCAACTTCCGCGGATCTTCCGTCTCGATCGTATCGTTGCGATAGGTGTAAACCACCTCGCGTTGATTGTTCATCACGTCGTCGAAATCGAGCGTGCGTTTACGCGCCAGGTAATTGCGTTGCTCCACGCGTTTCTGCGCGGTCTCGACTGATTTGTTCAACCAGGGATGCTCGAGTTCCTGTCCCTCCTCGAGACCGAAACGCTCCATGATTTTCGTCATCCGATCCGCCGCGCCGAAGTTGCGCATGAGATCGTCTTCAAAGCTCACGTAAAAACGCGAACCGCCCGGATCCCCCTGGCGCGCGCAACGTCCGCGCAACTGCCGATCGATGCGCCGCGATTCATGCCGCTCCGTGCCAATCACGAAAAGTCCGCCCTTATCCGCCACCCCGGGCCCGAGCTTAATGTCCGTGCCGCGGCCTGCCATGTTGGTCGAAATCGTCACCGTCCCCGCCTGACCCGCGCGCTGCACGATCTCCGCCTCCTGCATGTGATACTTCGCGTTCAGCACGTTGTGCGGAATCTTCTCCCGTTTCAGCATCCGGCCGAGCAACTCCGAGGCTTCCACGCTCACCGTGCCCACGAGAACCGGCTGCGAACGCGCGTGGCAATCTTTGATCTCGTTGATGACCGCGTTGTATTTCTCGCGACGCGTTTTGTAGATCCGGTCGTTCGCGTCCACCCGCGCGATCGGCCGATTCGTCGGGATAACGTTGACGTCCAATTTGTAAATGTCATGGAACTCCGACGCCTCCGTGTCAGCCGTTCCCGTCATGCCCGCCAGCTTTTGATAGAGACGGAAGTAATTCTGGATCGTGATCGTCGCCAGCGTCTGCGTCTCGCGATCGATCTGCACGCCTTCCTTCGCTTCCACCGCTTGGTGGAGCCCATCGCTCCAGCGACGGCCCGGCATCTTGCGACCGGTGTATTCGTCCACGATGACGACTTTGTTTTCCTCCACCACATACTGCACATCCTTCTCGAAGAGGCAGTAGGCGCGCAGGAGTTGCGAGATGTTGTGGATGCGTTCGCCCTGCATATCACAATGCTGCTGACGCTCGACTTTCTGTTTCTCCTTTTCCTCATCGGAGAGGTCAGGGTTGAGATCGATCTCCGTGAACTCGCTGATCAAATCCGGCAGCACGAACGAATCCGGCTCGTCAGGGTTTAAAAATTCGCGGCCCTGCTCCGAGAGATCGGACTCATTCGATTTCTCATCGATGGTGTAGAACAGCTCTTCCTTCAGCGCGAAGAGTTCTTCCTTCCGCGAGTCCTGGTAAAAAGAGAGTTCCGCTTTATCGACCGCGCGGCGTTTCTCCGGATCCTCCATCATGCGGAGGAGCGGCTTGTTGCGCGGCTGGCCCAGCTTCACTTTGAACATGAGCAGTCCGCCCGCTTCCACGTCGCCGCCTTCGAAAGCTTCCTTCGCCTCGCTCGCGAAACGGTTCACCATCATGTTCTGCTTCCGCACCAACTGCTCGGTCAACGGCTTCCACTTATCGTACTGATGAGTCGAAACGGTCGACGGCCCGCTGATGATCAGTGGCGTCCGCGCTTCATCGATCAGGATCGAATCCACCTCATCGACGATGGCGAAATGATAACCACGCTGCACCTGCTGTTCGCGAGTCGTGGCCATGCCGTTGTCGCGCAGGTAATCGAAACCGAACTCCGAGTTCGTCCCGTAAGTGATGTCCTGTGCGTACTGAGCGCGACGTTCGTCCGGCGGTTCATCGTGCTGGATCACGCCCCAGGTCAGCCCGAGAAAGCTATAAAGCTGCCCCATCCACTCCGCATCGCGGCGAGCCAGGTAATCGTTCACCGTCACGAGATGCGCGCCGCGGCCGGTGAGCGCATTCAGATAGAGCGGAAGGGTCGCGACCAGCGTCTTTCCCTCACCCGTCGCCATTTCCGCGATCCGACCGCGATGCAAAACGATCCCACCGACTAACTGCACATCGAAGTGCACCATTGCCCACGTCATCGGCTGATCACAGACGAGGAATTCCTCTTTCCGTTCCGTTAGACGGCGCGCGCCATTCTTCACCACCGCAAACGCTTCCGGCAAAATCTCGTCCAGCTTCCGCCAGCGTTCGTCCGGATCTTCGATCGCGCGCAGCTCTTCCTGCCACTTTGCCGTCTTCGCGCGCAACTCATCGTCCGATAGCGCTTTGAACTCCTCGTCCAGTTCGTTGATGCGACGCACCGTCGGCATCATGCGCTTGATCTCGCGCGTGTTCTTCGATCCGAGTATTTTCTTTAAAATCCAGCCAACCATGAGAACGCCTAATATTGACTGAATTCGCCGACTAGCAATGCCAGCGGCGCGCCTGCCACGCCGTCGCAATAACCGCGGTTTGGCTTCGCAAAAAGGCGGGCTCCGCTTTCCCGAGGCAAAAAAAGATGGCCCTTCTTGACTCGCTTTGACGCATTATCTGGACGACGGATAAACTCCTCGAAGAACTCCACCACACCCTTTATGAAAATTCCATCGAACCCTTCCCGGCGTCGTGTCGATTCCTCTCTTAAAGCAGCTTGCCTGAGCGCAAGTCTCGCCACTGCCTGGGCGAGCGGCGCGGCCGCGCAGCAGGGAATCCAGCAAAGCATTCAGTTGACCCAAACTTCAGCGCAAGTCCTGACGAACGTTTACTTTCTTTACGGCGGCAGCTCCTCGGGGAGCAATGTGGCGGAAGTCATCGCGCTGAATAACTTCGCCGGGCCGGGCAGCCAGACGTTCACCGCCACTCCACCGTCGCTCGATTCCGGCGATAATTACGTCTTCAGTCTGATCGCGTTCTACAGTTTCCCCGCTCAACCGACCCTGGACGGCAGCGGCACTAATTTCTCCCTTAGTTTTCAGAATTCCGCCGTCCCGACGCCCGGCGCCAGTTTCGCCTCGCTTTTCCCCGGCTTCACCGCGACGCAAATCTCGATCGCCCTCACCAACGGCGACACCACCACCCTGGCCAATTTTTTCAACGATCCCACTGTGCGCATGCAGTTGGGGACGACCTTTGCGCAGGATGGAAGCTTGAATCCGAGCACCTTGATTAACTTCAACCCCGCCAGTCCCAGCGGAGATCTCAGCGCGCAGGTGGTGCCCGAGCCGAATACCGTCATCCTCCTCATCGCCGGTGCGGCCGGCCTCGCCCTGCGCGTCTATCGCCGACGCCCACGGCGCGCCTAACCAATGGCGGAAGCGGTCGAGGAAACGAAGCCGCCGGCCACGGTCAGCGTTTGTTTCGTGGTCCGCAATGAGGAGAAAAATCTCCCGCGCGCCCTTGCCGCAGTCCAGGGTATGGCCGACGAAGTCCTGGTGCTCGATACCGGCTCCTGCGATGCCACGATCGAGGTGGCGCGGCGCCACGGGGCGCGGGTCGCGCATCATCTCTGGGCGGATGATTTCGCGGCGGCCAAGAATGCCGCCATCCTCGAGGCCAGCTCCGAATGGGTCTTGCTCATCGACGCGGACGAAGAACTGGATCGTGCCAGCCACGACGAACTCCGCCGCTGCGTGCGGCGCGAAGAAGCGTTTGCCTACCACATTCTGCGCGAGGATTTGCAAGGCGACGGCCGCGACGGGACCGAGATGCGCGTGCTCCGGCTCTTTCGCAAGCGACCGGGGATGCATTACGTCGGGCGTTGCCATCCCGAGTTCGAACCGCCGCTTGAGACGGTAGCCGCGCAGGAAGGGCGGCGCGTCTTCCCCTCCACCATCCGCCTGCGGCACACCGGCTACCTGGATCAATTCAAGCGCGCCAAGCAGGAGCGGGCCGCGCATTTGCTCGCGCTGGAATTAAAGGAACGTCCGGGCCGGTTCTATTACCTGGTCGAATACGGCCGCTCCCTCCTCCTCTTGGGCGATCCGCGAGGCCATTCCATCCTCCGCGAAGCGACCGCGCAATTTCTCGCCTGGATCGAACAGCCCGCACCGCCCTCCTCGATGGCGGGACCGCTCCTCGAATATCTCGTCATCACTCCCCCTACGCTGACCGGCTGCCACCTTGCGCCCAGCGCACTCCATGCCTTGGCCGAGAAATGGTTCCCGCGCAGCGCCCCCCTAATTTGGTTACGCGCACTCTGGCACTTTCAGAAAGACGAATACCCCGCGGCGGCCCGTCTTCTGGAAACCCTGCTCAAAATGGGCGAGCAACGCACTTACGATAAGACAATCAGTTTCGACTCCCGAATCCTGGGCGACGACGCGCGCCTCAACCTCGCCGTCTGCCTAATTCGCGAGGCAAAACTGGCGGCTGCGGAAACGCAGTTGCGCGCCATCCGGCCAGGCTCCACGCAAGCCGCGGCGGCGGCCCGTAACCTGGAGATCATCGGCCAGCTTCGGCACGAGGGCACTTCAGCGGAGGCCAAATTGCGCCAACCGCCAGGCGTCCGCGACGGGGAGAGCGCCGGCCCGCTCTAAATGCGCCGGGGGAGAGAGAGGCCACTCCTGAGTCGTTGCCTGCTGACTGAATTCGCCCACTAGCAATCCACGCTTGCTCCGATGCGAGCGATCAAGTAATCAGGCCCACGCCACCGGGGCGAATGACCTCCTGCGCCATGAACCGTAGTTTCGATTGGACCGCCTATTCCGACGACCCGAATAACGAGCAGGCGCGCGCCGACGTTCTCCCCTGGCTCCTGCAACGCCGCCAGATCCATCTCGACGTCGATCTCCTCGATTACGTTTGCCGCCGCACCCAAGGCCGGAGCGTCCTCGACATTGGAGTCGTGTCCCATAGCGCCTCCTATTTTGAAGACGAAGGGTGGCGCCACGCCCGCATCCGGAAAGTGGCCGCGAAATGCGTCGGAGTGGATATTATCGAGCCACTCGTCCGCGAGCTGAACGAGCGCGGATTCGACGTCCGCGTGGTCGACGCCACCTCGGACGCCGATCTCGGCGAACGCTTCGACCTCGTCTTTATCGGTGACACCGTGGAGCACGTGGATAATCCCGTGGCCTTGCTGCGATTTGCAGGTCGCCACCTCGCTCCGGGCGGCCGCGTCCTCGTTACCACGCCGAACGCGTTCTCACGGAAATTCTTTCGTCGCTTCCGCCACCACGGCACTCCCATCGTGAATCTCGACCACTGCGCGTGGTTCACGCCCACCAACGCCTTGGAGATTGGCCGCCGCGCCGGCCTCAGCTTTGTCGGCTATCATCTGGCCAAAAAATGCACCGGCTTTCGCCGCTGGCGTCACCAAATGAACTGGCATCTCATGCCGCAGGAGTTCGCCTTCTCCGATTACATCTTCGAGTTCGCCGCCGCGGCGGATGAGGTTTGAGCCGCCTGATCGTCCGAGAACGCGAGTATTTGTGCGTGATGATTTTATCTCTACACTCGCCCGCATGAAGAAGATCGTCTCCACCACTGAAGCGCCCGGCGCCGTCGGCCCCTACTCGCAAGCTGTCCGCGTCGGCCCCATGCTTTTCACCGCCGGCCAGATTCCGCTGGATCCGAAAACCGGTCAGATCGTCTCGGAAGATATCGCGGAACAAACCACTCGCGTGCTGGATAATCTGACCGCCGTCCTCAAAGCCGAAGGCATGGACTTTTCCAATATCGTGAAGACCACCGTCTTCATGACCAATCTGGGCGACTTCGGGAAAATGAACGACGTCTATGCCAGCTACTTCCAGGATGCGCCACCGGCCCGCTCCACCGTTCAGGTAACGGCCCTGCCCAAAGGCGCGCAGGTTGAGATCGAAGTCATCGCGTTCGCAACGAAAGCCGGCGGCAAGGCGATCGACACCTGGGAGTAATCTCGGACGGATGCCCGACGACCTTCTGGCCACGTTTCGCCAAACCGGCGCGCTTCTGGACGGGCACTTTGTCCTCCGGTCTGGTCTGCATAGCCGGCAGTTTTTTCAGTGCGCGCTCCTGCTCCAGCACACCGCAATCGCCGCCGACGTCTGCGGGCGATTAGCGGATAGGTTGCGCGAATTTCCCTGCGACGGAGTGATTTCACCCGCGCTGGGCGGAATCGTAGTGGGTCAGGAAGTCGGCCGCGCCCTCGGAAAGCGTCATATCTTCGCGGAGAAAAAGGTAGAAGGCGGTCTCGCCCTGCGCCGGGGTTTCAAGATTTCGCCTAACGAGCGCTTCGTTGTCGCCGAAGACGTCGTCACGCGCGGCGGCCGCGTGCAGGAAACGATCGATATCGTCCGCCAGCACGGCGGCGTCGTGGCCGCCGTCGGCGTGATCGTCGATCGGAGCGGAGGGAAGCGAGCGGATTTCGGGTGCCCCTTCGTCAGCCTGATCGAGATGAACGTCGAGACCTTCGAAGCGGAGAAGCTCCCTGCGGATCTGGCCGGAACGCCGGGAATCAAGCCCGGGAGCAAGTAACTGTAGCCACGTCGCTGTGGGACGTGTGAGAGCGACTCCCATAGCTGGGGGATCGACCGCCGCTGAGCACCGCCCTCGCACGTCCCAGGGACGTGGCTACAAGAGCGCCGCCCCTCCGTGGCTACAGGAGCGCCGCCCTCGCCCATCGCGCAGCGACGTGGCTACAGCTTGACACTCCAGACCTGATTCCTAGTTTCGAGCAGCGACAGCGGCCGCGCTGCCGAACCTTGTGACCAAAATTTCCGCCTTCTACCGCTCGTCGATTGGTAAAAAGATCATCGTCGCCCTCACGGGGCTGATTCTCATCGGGTTCATCATCGGTCACCTTCTCGGGAATCTGCAGATCTTCTTCGGGGCGGAATACATCAATAGCTACGCGGAGAAACTGCGATCCCTCGGCGTTTTCCTCTGGGTAATCCGCGCCTTTCTGCTCGTGACCGTGCTCCTCCACATCTACTTCACAATCGGCCTGGCGATCGAGAATCGACGCGCGCGACCGGACGCTTACAAAAAGAAAAGCTACGTCAAAGCCACCTTCGCTTCGCGTTCCATGGCCATGAGCGGGCTGATTCTCCTCGCCTTCATCATTTTTCACATCGCGCATTTCACGGTGCGCGTGACGGATCCGCGTTTTCAGCTTTTGAAAGCAGACCCGCTCAACCGTTACGACGTATATTCCATGATGGTCTACGGCTTCCAGAGTCCGATCGTGTCCGGCTTCTACATCCTCGCGCTGTTCCTGCTCGCGCTTCATTTGAGCCACGGCTCTTCCAGTTTCTTCCAATCGCTCGGCCTGAATGACAAGAAGCTCACGCCCCGTCTGGCCAAGCTCGGTCGCGTTTTTTCCTGGCTGATTTTCGTCGGCTACGTTTCGATTCCGGTTGCGGTTCTTTTGGGGCTCATTCAACCGGCGCAACAGCTATGATCGGCGCCCTCGACTCCCATGTCCCGCCCGGTCCGCTCGAGGGCAAATGGCAGGCGCACAAAGATCACGCCCGACTCGTTAGTCCGGCGAATCGGCGGAAGTTCGAGGTCATCGTCGTCGGCAGCGGGCTGGCCGGCGGTTCGGCCGCCTCCAGCCTTGGCGAGATGGGCTATAACGTGAAGTGCTTCTGTTATCAGGACAGCCCGCGCCGCGCCCACAGCATCGCCGCGCAAGGCGGGATCAACGCCGCCAAGAATTACCAGAACGATGGCGACAGCGTCTTTCGTCTCTTTTACGACACGATCAAAGGCGGCGATTTCCGTTCCCGCGAAGCGAACGTTTTCCGCCTCGCCGAAGTCAGCAATTCCATCATCGACCAATGCGTCGAGCAGGGCGTGCCGTTCGCGCGCGAGTACGGCGGTCTCTTGGCCAATCGCTCGTTCGGTGGGGCTCAGGTTTCGCGCACCTTTTACGCGCGCGGACAAACCGGCCAGCAGCTCTTGTTAGGCGCCTATCAGGGACTTTGCCGGCAGATCGCGGCCGGCACCGTGGAAATGTTCCCGCAGACGGAAATGCTCGACCTCGTGCTGGTGGACGGCCACGCCAAGGGCATCATCACGCGCAACCTGATCACCGGAGAAATCCGCGCGCACGCCGCCGATGCAGTCGTCCTCGCCACGGGCGGCTACGGCAACGTCTTCTACCTCTCGACCAATGCCCGCGGCTGCAACGTCACCGCCACTTATCGCGCTTACAAAAAGGGCGCTCTCTTTGCCAATCCCTGCTTCACGCAGATTCATCCCACCTGCATTCCGGTCAGCGGTGAGCATCAATCGAAGCTCACGCTGATGTCCGAGTCGCTTCGCAACGACGGGCGCGTCTGGGTTCCGAAACAGCAGAACGACAAGCGTAAACCGGGGGAGATTCCCGAAGCGGAACGCGATTACTATCTCGAGCGAAAATATCCGAGCTTCGGCAATCTCGCGCCGCGCGATATCTCCTCGCGCAGCGCGAAAGAGGTTTGCGATGAAGGCCGTGGGGTCGGCGAGACCGGCCGCGGTGTTTACCTCGATTTCAAGGACGCGATCGCGCGCCTGAGCGAGGACACCATTCGCGAACGCTACGGAAATCTTTTCGACATCTACGAGAAGATCACGGGCGAGAACGCCTACCAGCAGCCGATGCGAATTTACCCCGCGGTGCATTACACGATGGGCGGACTCTGGGTGGATTATAATTTGATGAGCAATGTGCCGGGCTTGCACGTCATCGGGGAAGCGAACTTCTCCGATCACGGCGCGAATCGGCTCGGCGCCAGTGCGCTCATGCAGGGACTCGCGGATGGTTATTTCGTTTTGCCCTACACGCTCCCGGTCTATCTCGCACCGCAGATCGGCAAACGTCCATCGATCGATCATCCAGAATTCAAACAAGCGGAAGCGGACGTGCGCGCGCGGACCAAGCGGATGCTTGATGTGAACGGCAAACGCTCGATCGATTCCTTCCATCGCGAGCTCGGTCTTTTGCTCTGGGACAAGTGCGGGATGGCGCGCAACGCGGCCGGCTTGCAGGAAGCGCTCCAACGCATCCCGCAACTGCGCGAGGAATTCTGGAGCGACGTTCGCGTTCCAGGAACGGGCGAAGAATTTAATCAATCGCTCGAGCGCGGCGGACGGGTGGCTGATTTCCTGGAGTTCGGCGAACTTATGTGCGCCGATGCGCTCGCGCGCGATGAGTCGTGTGGCGGACATTTCCGCGAGGAACATCAAACGCCGGACGGCGAAGCGCTGCGTGATGACACGAATTTCGCCGCCGCGTTCGCGTGGGAATATCAAGGCAACGGCTCAATGGCAGCGCCGAAGTTGCATCGCGAGGCGCTCCATTTCGAAAGCGTGGAACTGGCGACGAGGAGCTACAAATGAGAAGCGCTTCTTGTCATTCTGAGCGCAGTGGAGCGAAGCGGAACGCAGTCGAAGAATCTCTCCACTACTCGTTAGGGCACGCTCGCCAGTCATTGCGAGATCCTTCGACTGCGCTCCGCTCCGCTCAGGATGACGAGTTCGCGCGGCCGGGCCGTCACAGCACCGAAAGGGACACGCGATGAATTTCACGCTCAAAGTTTGGCGCCAGAAAAACAACGAGGCCAAAGGAAAATTCGTCGAGTACAAGGCCGAGGGCATTTCGCCGAACACGTCTTTCCTCGAGACCCTCGATATCGTGAACGAGCGGCTCACCGAACGCGGCGAAGAACCGATCGCGTTCGATTCCGACTGCCGCGAAGGCATTTGCGGCACCTGTTCGCTCACGATCAACGGCGAAGCGCACGGGCCCGATCATCCCGGTGCGGCATGCCAGCTTTACATGCGGAGCTTCAAGGACGGTGCCAGGATTTTGGTGGAGCCGTTTCGCGTCAGGCCGTTCAAGTTTGTCAGAGATTTGGTGGTCGATCGCAGCGCGCTCGATCGCATTGTGCAGGCGGGCGGCTTTGTCGCGGCGCGGGCCGGTTCGGCGCCGGAAGCGAATTCGATTCCAATCCCGAAGCACCATGCCGACGTCGCGATGGAAGCGGCCGCGTGCATCGGTTGCGGAGCCTGCGCCGCGGCCTGCCCGAATGCTTCCGCGATGCTCTTCACCGCGGCGAAGGTGTCCCATCTTTCATTGCTCCCGCAGGGAAAGCCCGAACGCACCAACCGCGTGCTCAAGATGGTGGCGGCGATGGATGCGGAAGGTTTCGGCAATTGCACCAACACCTATGAGTGCGAAGCCGTTTGCCCGGCGGAGATCAGCGCGAGTTTCATCGCGAAGTTGAATCGCGAATACACCCTCGCCACGCTGCGGAAGAAAGCGGGAATGTAGTCAGCAGCGCGTCTCGCAAGCGTGCGTCCAGAGCTCGGGATCGAGTTCTTCTTTCGCCCGGGCCGCGAGAGCTTCGGAGTCTGCGCCATCACGCAGAACGACAAACAGGGTGGAACCCGACCCCGACATGAGCGCAGCGCCCACTTCCGGCTGCGCTCGCAGCCAGGTCTTCGCCTGCGCCAGAAACAGATGCTTTTCGAAAACCGGACGCTCGAGGTCATTCACGAAAACATGTCCGGCAAACTCCTGCGTCCGGTAATCGATGCCTGGCAATTCTCGCGAATCTTTCCAGCGACCATAAGCCCAGGGAGTTGGCACCCCGAACGACGGCTTCAGCAGCAATAGACGCAGCGGTGTTTTGAGCTTCGTCGAATCAACCATCTCCCCTCGCCCACGGCAGATGGCCGCCGATTCGAAGATAAAAAACGGAACATCCGAGCCGATCTCCGCCGCCAGACCAGCGAGCTGCGCGACCGTCAATCCTGCGCCCAGCATCCGATTCAAGCCCAACAAAACTGACGCCGCGTCGCTACTTCCGCCGGCCAATCCTGCGCCATGCGGAATTCCCTTCTTCAGATCGATCGTTAGACTGACACGCCGTCCTGTTTCGCGCAGGAGCAAACGCACGGCCTTGACGGCGAGATTATCGTCTCCGGCGGGCAGCGCTGGGTCATTGCAACGCAAGCGGATCTGCTCGTCGCCTCCCTCGGCGACACTCATGGTGATCTCATCGAACAACGAAATCGGCGCCATCAGCGTCTCGATTTCATGAAATCCATCCGATCGACGCTCGATAATACGGAAGGAAAGATTGATTTTCGCGGGAGCGCGGAGCTGGATAGAGTTCTGTCCCATCGCCACGCGCGCACCATACAGGATGAACTCACCGCACACGGCCAAAAACGCACGCGATCGTTTAATCATCGCGCTCGATTTTCCTAATGCTGACAAGGCGATCGCGTGTGCGCAGTCGCTGTCCGGCGAAATTCGCCACTTCAAAATCGGTCTCCAACTCTACACCGCAGCCGGCCCCGAGATCGTGCGCGCGGTGGCGGAGACAGGTGCTAAAATTTTCCTCGATCTCAAACTGCACGACATCCCGAGCACGGTCGCGAAAGCAGTCGAAGCCGCCGGCACGCTGGGCGTGGCGATGCTGACCGTTCATTTGAGTGGTGGAAAAAAGATGATCGCGGAAGCCATGGCGGCCGCGCCCCCTGGATTGCTCTTGTTAGGCGTGACGGTCTTGACCAGTTCCGATCAAACGACGCTCTGGGAAACCGGAGTCGAGGGCGGTGTGCCGGAACAGACGTTGCGATTGGCGGAACTCGGGGGCGAAGCGGGCATCCGCGGGCTGATCGCGAGCCCGCGCGAGATTGTGAGTCTGCGGGCGCGACTGGGCGACCAGATCACGATCATCACACCGGGCATCCGGCCGACATGGGCGGCGGCGGACGATCAAAAACGCTTTACCACGCCGCGGCAAGCGATCGACAACGGGGCCGACTATCTCGTCATCGGACGACCGGTCACGGCGCATCCGGATCCTCGCGAGGCAGTGCAAAAAATCCTCGCGGAATTCGATGCCTAACCAGCGTCATTTCGAAGATGGATTCGGAAGCAATGGAGCCGGCCCGCCCGCCGGCCCCAGACAGTAAAATCGCTCGAGAAATTCGACCTGGGGCCGAGGGGCGGGCGGCTGCATTGAACG
>JBBSPM010000091.1:0-15365 GCA_038258815.1 Chthoniobacterales bacterium | reverse complement strand
CGCCCGGACACAGCGCCCTCTTCTCCATACAGCGAAGCCACGTCCAGAGACAGCCACGCCACCAAGAACCGATCGCCGCGCATCCCCGAACTACGAAGAGCCTTCATCAGAACGTGAGATGCAGAAGTCACCTAACGAGAATTAGACGAAAGTTCGCCTTTAAAGACGAAAAATTTTCGTCTATTTCGGGGCGGAAGTGGTTCAGGTGGAGGAAGGTTGTTCATCGTCGAGCGGACTGAGGATGCCGAGACCGGGTTTGTTCAGGACGTGCGTATAAACCATCGTGGTGGAAATGTCTTTGTGCCCGAGCAGCTCTTGCACGGCGCGAATATCGGTGCCGCGTTCGAGCAGGTGGGTGGCGAAGCTGTGCCGAAAAGTATGACAACTGGCCGCTTTGGACAAGCCTGCGGCGCGGATGGCGTTCTTGACCGCGTTTTGCAGGTTCTTTTCGCCGACATGGTGGCGACGAACTTCGCGGGTGCGGGGGTCGGGGGAAAGTTTGGCGGCGGGGAAAACGTATTGCCAAGCCCAAGCGCGATTGGCGTGGGGGTATTTCCGCGAAAGCGCGTCGGGGAGATAGACGGTGCCGCGGCCGAGGGCAACATCCTGGCGATGGGTTTGGCGAACGGTCTCGAGATGAAGCTGGAGCGGTGCCTTGAGGCGAGCCGGGAGCATGGTGCGGCGTTCGCGCATGCCTTTGCCTTGGCGGACGATGATGACGTTGTAGCCAAAATCGACATCTTTGACGCGTAGGCGCAGCAGTTCCATCAAGCGGAGCCCGGCTCCGTAAAGGAGTTCGCCCATGAGGTGGTAATCGCCTTCGAGCTGGGCAATGACGCGCCATGCTTCGGCGCGAGTGAAGACGACGGGGAGTTTGGCTGGCCGGCGGACGCGCTCGACCCCGGTGATGGATGCGAGTTTTCGGTCGAGGATTTCTTGATAGAGAAAGAGGAGTGCGCTGAAGGCTTGGTTTTGAGTGGCAGCGGCGACGCGGCGGTCGATGGCGAGGTGGCTGAGAAAGGCGGCGATCTCCTCTTCGCCCATGTCGGCAGGATGGCGTTTTCCGTGGAAGAGAATGTAGCGGCGGATCCAATCGACATAAGTTTTTTCGGTGCGGATGCTGTAGTGCTTGACGCGCAGGTGCCAGCGGACGCGGTCGAGGAGTTTGTGAGGACCTGACGGTGGTGGAAGCTCGGGCCACGACTCGGCCAGCCTCGGTGCCGGGTTGGGACGCAAATATGCTGCCGCCCTAGGTCGAGTGCCGGGTGGTAAGGCCTGACTCACGCCGGCCATGGTGACGGAGGAGGTGGTCCATGGGAAGGAGATTGTTTGCGGTAAGCGGAGATGGATGAGGAGTTGAGCTTGCCTACGCGCGGCGGCGTGGCGGATAGAACGGCTGATACTCGCGATCTGATCCATCCTCGTCCCCGCAATACCTCTTCGAAGTAGGGCGTGAACTTCACGGAGGGAGGATAGCGTCATCTCGTGCGCCCAGAAAAGTTCGTTTTGGCGGGGTCGCCAAAACCAGCACGCGGGTCGCGTGCGCTACCCAATCGGGGGAACGCGTGCGGCCGCTACGAAGGCAGCGGAAAGCGCCGCGTGATTTCGCGGACTTTGTTGTGGACGGCTTCCAAGGCCTGCGCGTCTTCGCGCTTTTCGAGGGCTTCGTTGAGGAGATCGGCGATGTCGAGCATCTCTTCTTCTTTCATGCCGCGCGTGGTGACGGCGGGGGTGCCGACGCGGATGCCGCCGGGTTTGAAGATGGGTAACGTATCGAAGGGGATGCCGTTTTTGTTGACGGTGATGCCGGCTTTATCGAGGACTTCTTGCGCGATTTTGCCGTTGAGGTCTTTCGGGCGGAGGTCGACCAGCATGAGGTGGTTATCGGTGCCGCCGGAGGTGATGCGGTAGCCGTGATTGGTGAGGCCAGCAGCGAGGGCTTTGGCGTTGAGGACGACCTGACGCTGATAATCGCGGAAGCCGGGCTGGAGGGCTTCGTGGAAGCAGACGGCTTTGGCGGCGATGACGTGCATGAGCGGGCCGCCCTGGATGCCGGGGAAAACGGTGCCATCGATGGCTTTGGCGTGTTCTGCGCGGCACATGACGATGCCGCCGCGCGGGCCGCGCAGGCTTTTATGCGTGGTGGTGGTGACGAAGTGGGCGTGGGGGATGGGACTGGGATGCTGGCCGCCGGCGACGAGGCCGGCGATGTGGGCCATGTCGATGAAGAGGAGGGCGTTGACGCTGTCGGCTATTTCGCGGAGGCGGGGGAAATCGATGATGCGCGGGTAGGCGGAAGCGCCGGCGGTGATCATGGCGGGCTTGGTTTCTTCGGCTTGTTTGGCGAGGGCGTCGTAGTCGATCTGCTCGGTTTCCTGGCTGACGCCGTAGGCGGCGACTTCGTAGAATTTGCCGGAGAAATTCGCGGGATGGCCGTGGGTGAGATGGCCGCCGTGGGCGAGGTTCATGGCGAGGATTTTGTCGCCGGGTTTCAGGACGGAGAAGTAGACGGCCATGTTCGCCTGCGCGCCGCTGTGGGGCTGGACGTTGACGTGTTCGCAAGCGAAGAGGCGCTTGGCGCGGTCGATCGCGAGCTGCTCGGCGACGTCGACGTTTTCGCAGCCGCCATACCAACGTTTTCCGGGGTAGCCCTCGGCGTATTTGTTCGTTAGGCAACTGCCTTGCGCTTCCATGACGGCGCGGCTGGTGAAGTTTTCGGAGGCGATGAGCTCGATGCCTTCGCGTTGCCGTTTCTCTTCGGCCTGGATGACGTCGTAGATCTCGGGGTCGACTTTGCGGAGGCCGCCGGAGGGGTTGGGATGAACGGAAGCGGTGGAGGATGGGGTGTCGGCCATGGGGTATGAGGAGCCCCCGCCGGTGCGCGCTGGCACCGGTGGGGCGAGTTCGGTTTCTTCGATGAAGGCGAGGATGCTGGGTAAAGCGTTTTTGATGGTGGCGGCGCAGGTAATGTAGGTGTCGCGGCCGGAGCCGATGGGATCGGGGACATCGCGCCAGACGGTGTTGCCGGCTTCTTCGAATTCGCGCAGGAGGTAGGTCTTGTGGGCGCCGTGCGGGAAGAGCAGGTGGATACTCTCGAGATGGGCGCTGGTCATGCCGAAGATGTGGGTGGCGCGATCGACCAGCGTGGCGGTGAGCGGTTGGCTGCGGATGGCGCTGATATCGACGCCTTCGCGGCGGAGGACTTCGACGCCGTAGAGGCTGGGGGGTTGTCCGCGGACCGCGTGAACGCCTGCGGATTCGATCGAAATATCGCGCCGATTCCCGATAAGAAGACGGAAAAGACCTTCGGCCATCGGGCTCCGGCAGATGTTGCCGGTGCAGACGAAAAGGACGTTTTTCACGGGATGGAAACCGCGCGGAAGCGCTCGGTCGGCCAACCTAAAATCAAAAGGTATCAAGTCAATCGAGGGAGGCTTATGGCGCTCTGCAGTGAGGTCCGAAACTCCTGCGAAGAGTTTCTCACCCTGGAAGCAGCGGGGGCGCAGGGGTCTCCAATAACGGCGCCACTCGGAGATCGATTTCCGCAATTTGGCCGGTGGGATCGAGCGAGATATGGGTGGCCTCGAAAATGGTGCCACCTCTGCTGCCGTGTGCGGGGAGAACCACGCGCATTCGTCCGCTGCGCGCGCGGAGGACGAAAAGGGAAACACTGAACGTGGGCGAGAGTTCTACGCCCGCGAGGTCGAACGCGGCCAGCAAGCGAACGGTGAGATGAGAGGCGGCGGTAGGCGTTATCTGGAGACCGCTTTGCTCTTCTCCGGGAAGGATGGCGAGCCGATCCACCGGCATGCCCTTGGTGAGCACGGGAGTCGTCGGCCGTTGCCTGGCCGGGACGATGCAGAGGGTTTGTATTTGTCCGTCGGCACCGAGTTGGACTCGCGAAATTTCAAAGGCGATTTGTGGAATGGGCACGGCGGAGATCGCACGTGGATCGACGTGCAATAGCACCGCAGGCGAGGTCGGGTGCGCGCGCAGTTGAGTGATGTGGAGAGCGGGCGAGAACTGCATCGAGAGGACCTGGAGATCGATGCTCAACACCACCGCATCCCGGCTGGCGACCGCGATATGCGCGGGGACGTGCGGTGCCGGTACCAAGCTCGATTCGACTTCGGGCGCCGGCGCTTCCGGAGTCGGTTCGGGGGATGGTGGCGGATCGACCGGCGGCGGTTGCGGTATCGAGATGGACTCAGCTTCTGGCGGAGCCAACGGTAAAGCCGGAGTCTCGATTGCCGCCGCCGGAGCAGGGGTGGATCTGGGAGCGTGGCCGTTCGTCTTGTGCTCGGCCTTGGCGGCACTAGGCGGTGCTTTGCGTCGTCGGCGCTCGTGCGGTTTTGCCAGCGCCCTCGTGACGGCTTCGATCAGTTCGCTGGAGACGAATGGCTTCGAGAGCGTGAGCACGATGTTTTCGTAGAGACCCGCGGCTTCGGCCATGTCGGCGACGTGGCCGGACATCATGAGGACGGGAATTTCTCGCGTTGCGTCGTCGTCCAGCAAACGGCGGCAGACTTCGTCGCCATTGAAATCGGGGAGGCTAAAGTCGAGCAGAATCAGATCCGGCTTCAGGGTGGCGCAACGCTTCATCCCCTCGGCTCCATCCGAGGCGCAAACGATCTGCAGGCGCGGATCGCTCTCAGACAATATTTCTTCGATGAAAATGCGGAGGGTTTCAGTGTCGTCGATGATGAGGATTTTCTGGCCGTCCTTTACCACTGGCGCGCGGGTTTTGGCGCGGGCCGTCTTGGCTGATTTCTTGCCGGGCTGCTTCGCTGCGGGGCGCTTAGGAGCCGGGCGGGGGATGGAGCGAACGACGGTTTCCAGCACTCTCGGCCACTTGCCCTCGATCTGGCGTGGCGCATCGGAGACACCTTCAGTGAAATCGAATTCAGGCGCTGGCCAGCGTAGCATTTCGCGCAGAGCGTCGATTCCCTGGAGTCCGCTGGCGGCGGCACTTGGGATCGTGCCGCGGTCGAAAGCCACTTCGCCGACGAGCGCGCCCTCCGCCGCGGTCAGGCCGACCGTCCCGGTGAGGCTCTCGATTCCGAGGAGCGGAATCAAATCGGTTAGGCTCATGGCTCCGAGGGCGGACCGAGCGGAGGATTCGTTAGCTGGATCGGAGGCGCGGATCAAATCGGTGATGGCGGCGCCGAATTCAGCAAGCTGGAATGGCTTTTCCACGAAGGAGAAGGCAGTCGGCAAACGCTCGTCGCGCAAAATTTGGTGCGGCAGGTTGGCCGCGATGATCATGACCCGGGTGGCTGGTGAAATTTCGCGAAGCTGACTGAAGAAATCGAGAATTCCAGCGAACGGCGGATCGAAATCGAGGATGAGAAAATCGGGTGGCTTTCCCCGGGCAGCGGTGAGGGCGGCAGAGAGTGAACGCGCGCGACTAACGAAATGCAACGGCGCGAATTTCTTCACGGCGGCACGGATGGCGGCGGCGAGGGCGCCGTATCCTTCGACCAACAGAACGCTTCCCTTGGTGCCGGAAGAAGATGGAGGGGAAGCGGGCACAGGGAGTTCGGCTAAGGGGCGCGAGAATAGGCAAATGGGCGGGCAATTCAATGCCCGTCATCGCAAGTTGCATGCCTCGGACGGAGGCGAGTGAGGTAACAGCCAGCGGGTGGGCTGGTTACTACTCGAAACGGAGGGCTTCGATTGGGTCGAGCGAGGCTGCTCGATAGGCCGGATAGAAGCCGAAACCGATGCCGATGCCCGAACAAACGACGAGACCGGCGATCGCCCAGCCGAATGGAAAGATGAGGTCGGCCTCGAGCCAGGAGGCGAGCACGTTGCCGCCAATAACGCCGAGAATGATCCCGAGGATTCCGCCAGCCTGGGAGATGAAGACGGCTTCGGCGAGGAACTGCCGCAGGATGTCCCGGCTGCGGGCGCCGATGGATTTTCGGATGCCGATCTCTTTCGTCCGCTCCGTTACGCTGACGAGCATGATGTTCATGATCCCAACGCCGGCTGCGACCAAGGCGATCAGGCTAATGACGAAGGCGCCGATGCGGACCACACTGGCGATGGAAGCAAAGGCGCTTTTCAGGGAATCGTTGGAGTAGATTTCGAAGTCGTTGTCCTGGCGAGGTTTCAGGCCGCGAGCGATTCGCATCGCTCCGATGGCTTTGTCGAGAGTGCGGTTGTAGGTCTCCTGCGAAGGGGCTTGAGTCGCGATGTTTACGGAGCGCTTGGCGGAACCGAAATTCTCGAAGAAGCGGGTGATCGGGATCACGCAGATATCGTCCTGGTTTTGCCCGAACGCGGTGCCCTTCGACTCGAGGACGCCGATCACGGTGACGTTGTGTCCGCTGAGTTTAATGATCTTCCCAATCGGGGACTCATGCGGGAAGAGGTGTTTCTCGATGTCTTTGCCGATAACAATGACGCTGCGCGAAAGGTCAACATCCTCGGCGGTGATGTTGCGTCCGTAAGCCAAGGTGTAACTGTTCGCAGTGAGAAAGCTTTGGTTAGCCCCGGCCACGGTGAGGCCGCGCGACTTTTCGCCGTTGTAGAGCGCCTGGCCGTTAAAGAAGAATGTCTTCAAACACACTTCGCTCGCGATGCCCTGCATGAGTTCGTAATAACGGAGCGCCTGGGCGTAAGTGATGTTGCGGCGGTTTTCGTATTTTTCCGCGTTACGTCCGCCTTGCCCTCCGCTGATGGGATATTTCGCGAACTGGAAGATATTCGAGCCGAGAAAGCTGATCCCGCCTTCAATGGAACTGGAGAGAGCTCCGATCGCCGTCATGACCGAGATGACCGAGAAAACGCCGATCGTGATACCGATCATGGTCAACCCGGACCGGAGCTTGTTGGCCCCGAGGGACTGCAAGGCCATGGAGATGATTTCGCGAAATTGCATTTAGATTTTCAGAGCGAGGAGACGTCTGTCATCCCGAGCCCGTCGAGGGATCCCGCTGCCGAAGTAGTGGTCATCCAATGGAAGTGTATCCGTCCGGCAACGGAGAGATCCCTCGACAAGCTCGGGATGACGGGTATGCCTCTGTCGGCGAAATTCGCGTTATTCATAACGCAGCGCAGTCACCGGATCGAGGCGCGAGGCGGACCAGGCTGGCGCGAAGCCGGAGATCAAGCCGGTCAGGACGGAGACGACCATGCTGGTAATCACGAGACCGATGGAAAATTGGATTGGGAAGGACGGCACGGCCTTGCTGATCGCGAAACACATAGCGTAGGCAAAGGTCAGGCCGACGAGGCCGCCTAACAAGCAGAGCGCGGTGGATTCGATCAAAAATTGAAGCAGGATGGTGCGGCGCCGTGCGCCCAATGCTTTGCGCGTTCCGATTTCTTTCGTCCGCTCTTTCACGCTCACGAAGGTGATGTTCATGATCCCGATCGCGCCGACGAAAAGCGAGAGGCCGGTAATGAAAAGCCCGGCGATCGCGATGGAGTTTTTCACCGGATCGAGCGTGCTTTTGAAGGCCTGTTGTTCGTTGATGTTGAAGTCGTCTTTTTTCTCTGGCGGGAGGGCGCGGACTCGTCGCATCAGCCCGGTGAGTTCGTCCTTCGCGTCGGCGAGTTTGGTTTTGTCTTTCACTTTCACACGCACGTCGGATTCGCTCTTGGCGCTGAAGTATTTCTGAAACGCGGGGAGAGGAACGATGACGATCGAGTCCAGACTGAAGAGCCCTAAGAACGACCCCTGCCGCGCCCCCACACCCACGACCTTGAAACGCTGGCCGCTGATCAGCACATCCTTCTCGATCGGGCTCGTGCCGGGGAAAAGCGCGTCCGCCACATCATAGCCGAGCAGGCAAACATTGGCCGCGCTCTTCGTTTCCAGCTCATTGAAAAAGCGGCCTTCGGCGAAGTCGACGGTCGAGATGAGCGGGTAATCGGAAGTGGTGCCTTGCACGAAAATCCCGCTCACCTGATTGTCCTCGCGTTTGACCGACCGCTGCACATTCGAAGTCGGCACGGCGATGATGAGATTCGAGTTGGGCGTTGCGGCAATAAGTCGGTTCAGCTTCTCGGCATATTCGGTTTTGATCTCGCGCCGGTCGCGATAGTTCCACCAATCGTTCACTCGCGCCCAAGGAAATTGGCTGACGTAAAGCACATCGTCTCCGAGGATCGACATGCTCTTATCGAAGCCGGTCTGGATGCCGGTAATGGCGGTCCCCATAAGCGTGACCGCCACGATTCCGATGATAACGCCGAGCGCGGTGAGCATGGAGCGCGTCTTGTTAGACTGCATCTGCGTGAGCGCGATTTTCCAGCTTTCCGTCAGCTCGTAGAGGAAGCGCTTCACGAAGTGCGCTCCTTCTGTAGCGGGGGTGCATGTACGCCGAAGCCACGGAGTGCAGCCAAGCTTCGGCGGTCATAGACCGCCGCTACAGTTGCGTCCGGTCGAGTCGTCATCTGTGAGCGAACGACTCCAGCGCAGTTGCTTCGTTTAACGAGTCGCTTTCGATGATGCCATCACGCAGATGCACGCTGCGGCGGGCGTGCCGCGCAATGTCGGCTTCGTGCGTGACCAGGATGACGGTGTTGCCGGATTGATAAAGATTTTCGAGCAACGCCATAATCTCTTCGCCCGTCTTGGAATCGAGGTTTCCGGTCGGCTCATCGGCAAGAATGATGGAAGGGTTGTTCACCAGCGCGCGCGCGATGGCGACGCGTTGACGTTGACCGCCGGAGAGTTCGTTAGGCTTGTGCTGCATGCGATCGCCCAATCCGACCGCGCGCAAGGCGTCAGCCGCCCGTTCCTCGCGCGTCTCGGGATCGATGCCGGCGTAGATCAGCGGCAGCTCCACATTGCGCAGGCTGGTGGAGCGGGGGAGCAGATTGAAGGTTTGAAAAACGAACCCGATTTCCTTGTTTCGGATCTCGGCCAGCTCATCGCCGTCCATGGAAGAAACATCTTTGCCATTAAACTCATAACGGCCGGAGCTGGGGGTATCGAGGCAGCCCAGCATGTTCATGAGGGTGGACTTCCCACTGCCGCTCGGCCCCATGATGGCGAGGTATTCGTTCCGATGAATCTGTAAGGTGATGCCGCGCAAGGCGTGCACCGTTTCCTCGCCCATGACGTAATGCTTCGTGATGTCCTCGATATCAATCACGATGGGACCGTAGGGACGGACCGAAATCTCAGCGTTCATCGTGATCTGGAAAAAGGGCGGCTATTTCTTCTTCTCTTCCTTCTCAATCTCGACCTTCGCGCCCTCTTTCAACTTTCGACTAATCGCGCTGTAGCTGCCAGAGATCACTTCGTCGCCCGGTTGCACGCCGGTTTTGATTTCCATGTAGGTGTCGTCGGCGATACCAGTCTCGACCCTAGCCATCACGGCTTTGCCGCCCTTTTTCAAAAAGACCACCTTTAACAGTTTCTCGCGCTCTTCTCTTTCCTGCGCTTTTTCGAGCCGCTCGTTCGTCAAATCTGCGGCGTTATCGCCTTTATCGCTGGCCGCACGTTTGGCCTTTTTCTTCTCGATCTCTTCCGGGCTCAAATTGCTGTCGCCGGTGCGAATGGTGACGCTCTGCATCGGCACCGCGACGACGTCCTTGACCGTGGCCGTCTGAATGTCCGCGGTGCAGCTCAGACCCGGCCGCAAGCGCACGTCGGTATTATCCAGCCGAATCTTGACTTCGAAGTTGGTCACTTCCTCCTGCGTGCCGGTGCCACTGGTCTTGCCGCTGTTCGCGATCTGAACCACCGAGCCGGTGAACTTGCGATCGCCATAGGCGTCGATGGTGACGATCGCGGTATCGCCTTTTTTTACCGTGACGACGTCGTTCTCGTTCACATCCACGTGCGCTTCCATCCGGGTCAAATCAGCGACCTGCATCACTTCGGTGCCGGCAAATTGATTCGTGGCCACGACGCGCTCGCCTTGCTTGCTGTTCAAGACGGTCACGCTGCCGTCGATCGGGGAGTAGATCGTGGTTTTCGAGAGCTGATCACGCGCCTGGCTGGAGCCGGCTTCCGCTTTCTCAATGTCGTGGACGGAGCTCTCGAAATTCGATTTCGCCACTTCGTAGGCGGTCTGTGCGGCGACGAACTCCGACTCGGAAATCATCTTCTTCGAATATAAATCCTGGCTTCGTTTCAGGTCGGCTTCCGCCTTGGCCGCGGACGATTTCATCTGCACGTTCATCGCTTGGGCGGAGCTGATCGACGCCTGCTGTGCATCAAAAAGCGCCTTGTAAGAGTCCGGCTTGATCTTGAGCAGAAGGTCGCCCTTCTTCACCGCCATCCCGTCTACCACCGGCAATTCGATGATCTCGCCCGCCACTTCCGGCGAGATTTTGACTTCGACCTCTGGTTGTACTTTACCCGTGGCGGAAACAGTCTGGACGATCGTGCGGCGCACGGCCTTTTCCGTCACTACTGGGATCGGTTTTTCCTGCTTTCCCCGGATGATCGATGCGATGATCCAGAGCACGAGCAAACCGACGACGCCGAGAATGATGTAGCGCTTCTTGCGAGAACGACGCTTCTTCGGCGGCGCGGAGACGGGGGGGTGGGCGAGGGGTTGGTGCATTGACTACAAGGCCCGATCGGCACTCAACACCGGGCCGGGAGGGGGGAGGGAGACCATTAGTGAGTCTTATGACCGTTGCAAATCAAAACCCGTTCACTCTTTCGCCGGAAATGTGGCGATTCCGAAGCATGCGGGGCAGACGATTTCGTTATTACTCCGATGAATTGTGGAAGGCATGGCGTTCCCGGATTCGGTCCAGCGCCCAAGTCGCGTGTTCGGCAATTAGCGGCTCTGGGTCGGCTGCGGCGCGTTCGAGTGCAGGAACGTCGTCCGCGTTGCCGACATTGCCCAGAGCGACACAAACATTGCGCAAAAAGCCGCGGCGCTTGATCCGCTTAATGGGGGAACCACGGAAAAGCGCGCGAAACTGATCGTCGTCTAACGAGAGGAAATCGCGTAACTGCATCGCGCTGGTCGCCGGACGGGCGAAGAATGAGCTTTCGCGGGAAATGGCGGCGAAACGATTCCAAGGGCAGACGTCGAGACAGGTATCGCAGCCGTAAATGCGATCGCCGATGAGTGGGCGAAACTCGAGCGGGATCGAACCCTTCAATTCAATCGTGAGGTAGGAAATGCAGCGGCGCGCATCCAGCCGGTGATCCGAAGTGATCGCGCCCGTCGGACAGGCCGTCATGCAGCGTGTGCAAGTTCCGCAACGCGCGACTTGGGGCGTATCAGGCGGCAGCTCAAGCGTGGTCAAAATCTCGCCGAGGAAAAACCAAGTCCCGAGCTTTTGATCCAACAACATGGTGCTTTTCCCATGCCATCCGATTCCAGCCTCGGCCGCGAAATCGCGTTCCAGGATGGGACCGGTATCGACGTAACACTTCTGCACGCCGCCGCGTGTGCGAAGGAACTCATCCATCTCCCGCAAGCGCTTCAGGATCACGTCGTGGTAATCGTCTCCCCAAGCGTAACGCGCGATGCGGCCACTGGAGGGACGACCGCCGTGTCGTCCTTTTTCCAAACCGGACGGGACGGCGCCCGTCCCTCCAACGCCCTGCCAATAATTCAGCGCCACCACGATGACGGAGCGCGCGCCGGGCAAGACCTTTTGCGGATCGGCTCTCTTCTCCGCACCGCGCGCCAGCCAATCCATCTCGCCAGCGGCGCCGTCTTCGAGCCATTCCTGAAATTCCCGCTTATGGACGGGCGATTCGCAGCGGGCAATCCGGCATGAGTCGAAGCCCAGCGCGACGGATCTCGCCACCAATTCCGCCTTGAGCTCAGCCAACATATTGAGTGATTTTCTGTGCGATTTCGTCTGGCTGAAGATGGACAGTGTTAATCGTGAGATCGGCCAGGGTGCGATACAGCGGCTCGCGCTCGCGCAGCAGGCGCGCGACCGTAGCGGAGATATCATCATCTCGTAAAAGTGGACGGCGTTCCGTGTCATCCCGGAGCCGACTCACTAACGCCGCTTCATCCGCTTCCAGATAGACGATGAACCCTAACCGCTGGAGCAGTTCAAGATTTTCGGGCCGCACCACAATGCCGCCGCCGGTCGAGACGATCGCTCCATCGCTCGGCATGCCCCGGAGGGCAGCGCTTTCCGCATCGCGAAAGAATGCTTCGCCGTGTGCCTCGAAAAAATCCTGCACTGCCATTCCAGCCTCAGCCGCGACCGCTTCGTCCGTTTCGTAAAGTGGAAGATCAGTCAGCCGCGACAGCTCGAGGCCGACGCTGCTTTTGCCGGCTCCCATAAATCCAATGAGCACGATGGCGGAGCCGCGTTCCATCCGCCAAGGTAGCGCAAGCTTCCAGCTTGCCGAATTTTTGCCTGCAAGCTGGAAGCTTGCGTTACCTTGTCGCTCCTCTTAGAAGCCAGTCATGTCTCCGCCCGCCCCGTCCACACCGCTTGTCGCTGTCGTCATGGGCAGCAAATCGGACTGGGAGACGATGCAGCACGCGGTGAAGCTGCTCGAGCAATTGGGAGTGCCGAGCGAACACCGCATCGTCTCCGCCCACCGGACGCCGGATTTGATGGCGGACTTTGCCAAGGAAGCAGCCGGGCGGGGCCTCCGCGTCATCATCGCCGGTGCGGGCGGGGCGGCACATTTACCCGGAATGATTGCCGCGCACACGTGGCTGCCGGTCCTGGGCGTGCCCGTGGAATCGAAGGCGCTCAAGGGGATCGATTCCCTCCTTTCCATCGCGCAGATGCCCGCAGGCGTGGCAGTCGGGACGCTGGCTATTGGCGTTCCCGGGGCCAAAAACGCGGCCCTTATGGCGGCCAGCATCATTGGATTGTCCGACGCCGCAGTCCGCGAAAAAGTGGAAGCATTTCGCGCCCAGCAGACAGAGGCGATCATGGCGCAAATCCTCGAATGAGTTATCTGCCCGGCTCGACCATCGGCGTCATGGGCGGTGGCCAGCTCGGCCGCATGCTCGCGATGGCGGCGCGTCGGATGGGCTATCGAGTGGAGATTTTCACGCCCGAGGAAGAGAGCCCAGCCGGCCAATTCGCCGATCTGACTCGCATCGCCGATTACAAAAATGAAGCCGCCGTCCGCCGTTTTGCTTCCGAAGTGGACGTGATCACGTTCGAGTTCGAAAACATTCCCATCGAGACGGTGGAATGGTGCGCGCAGGAGCGGGATGTCCGGCCAGCCGGCACCATTTTGCACATCGCGCAGAATCGGTTGCGCGAGAAAAACTTCCTTTCCAGCGGCGGCATCCCGATCGCGCCGTTCCGGGCCGTGCGAAGCGCGCACGAATTGGAATCCGCGATCGAGCAGATCGGACGCCCCAGCATTCTCAAGACGGCGGCTTTCGGTTACGACGGGAAGGGGCAGCAGAAGATCAATTCGCGCGAAGACTACGAGGAAATCTGGAATGCCAGCTCAGCCGATGAGTTGGTGTTGGAAGGAATGGTCGATTTCGAGAGGGAAATTTCCGTCATCGTGGCGCGCGGAGTCGATGGAACGATGGCGACGTTTCCGGTCTGTGAGAACGCGCACAGGAATCACATCCTCGATCTCACGACCGTGCCGGCTCGCGTGAGCACGAAAGTTGAAACCGAGGCCGCCGCACTCGCGCGCCGCATTGCGGAGAAGATCGATCTCGTCGGCTTGCTGGCAGTCGAAATGTTTCTAAAAAAATCGGGCGAACTCGTGGTCAATGAACTCGCGCCGCGGCCGCACAACTCTGGCCACTGGACGATCGAAGCGTGTGCCACGAGTCAGTTCGAGCAGCAGTTGCGCGCCGTCTGCGGATTGCCGCTCGGTTCGACCAAAGTCCTGCGACCAGCCGCGATGGCGAATATTCTAGGCGACACCTGGCAGGGTGGGGAACCCAATTGGGCCAAGGCGCTGGAAATCGAAGGCGTCCATCTTCACCTCTACGGAAAGAGCGAGCCACGTCCGCGCCGAAAGATGGGCCATCTCACCGCCGTAGCCGACACTGCGGAATTGGCTGCGACCCGCGTTACGGAAGCCCGGGCCGCGCTGCGGGCGAGTGTTTCGTGAAAACGCGAACGCTGCCGGCCGGTTCTGATCTTTCGCCGGCGATTCAGGCGCTACGCTCGGGAGAGGTTGTCGCCCTCCCGACGGAGACTGTCTATGGCCTGGCGGCTGATGCCTTGAGCGCAGACGCAGTGGTTAAAATCTTTGAGGCGAAAGAGCGGCCACGCTTCGATCCGTTGATTGTTCATCTTCCGAAAGTTGAATGGTTAGAGCGCATTACGGACGTTGCTACGGCGAATGAGCGATTAGTCTCGACGCTGATCAGTCGGTTCTGGCCGGGCCCTCTGACACTTGTGCTGCCGCGAAACCCAGAGGTCCCGGACATCGTCACTGCCGGACTTGAGACCGTCGCGGTCAGGATGAGCGCGCATCCGGTTTTTCAGGATATCATTCGTGCAGTGGCTCGCCCGCTGGCTGCTCCCAGCGCCAACCGATTCGGCCGTATCAGCCCCACCGACGCTAACCACGTCTTCTCAGAATTGGACGGACGAATCCCGTTCATCGTCGATGGCGGCCCGACTTTGCACGGCATTGAATCCACCATCGTGGCAGTGCGTGAGGGGGCGATTGAGATCTTGCGCCACGGGCCTGTGACAGTCGATGAATTGGCAGAATTCGCCGAGATCCGACCAGCCCAGACGCGCGATCATCCAGAAGCGCCGGGCCAGCTCCGCTCCCACTACGCGCCGCGGACCCCTCTGATCCTGACTCACGATTTGGCGTCGTTCATTCCGCCGGCAGCCGCGCGTTGGGGAGCGCTCGTCTTGCGGCCAGTCGCGCCGCAGAAAGCTGCGGAGGTTCGAACATTGAGCGAATCTGGAGACCTGCGCGAAGCGGCGGCCAATCTCTTCCGGCACCTGCGCGAGCTCGACGAAGCTGGCCTCGACCTGCTCGTCGCCGAAGAAATTCCCGAGACCGGGCTGGGACGCGCAATCATGGATCGCCTCCGCCGCGCCGCGGCGGTGTAGCCACGTGCCCTGTGGGCCGTGCGGGATCGGCGTGGATGGCAGAGTTGGGGGCCCCTGGTTGCCGCGTTCGCCCCCGCACGTCCCAGGGACGTGGCTACAAGGCAAACCGCCTAGCCCGGATATTTCATCCTCCGGGCAAAAAGATAGCGAAGTCCGCGGTGCAAACCGCTACGGTTGAAGTTGTTCAAGCCAACAACCGAAAGGACTTCGCTAATGCCAGATTGTAACACTGAAGTTTTCACTTTTCCAAGCTTCGATCGGCGCAAAATCGAGGCGAGTTTCTCCGGGGGCGATGTCTCCAGTGACGGCGGGGTGATGGTGTTGCGCGCGACCGATCGCCGGCTCGGCCTGATCCGCGCGCTCGATGCGGGGATCTCCGATCCGCGCCATCCCGATCTGGT
>JBBSPM010000090.1:0-15441 GCA_038258815.1 Chthoniobacterales bacterium | reverse complement strand
TTTCCCCGAGGCCCGCTTTTCCGCGAAATGAAGGCGCCAATAAATCGAAAGAAGATGCTCCTTATCTCCGCGCACGCGGCTGAACGAAGCCGTGACGGGTGCGAGCTTCTTGAAATCGGCCTCGGCCTGCCGGGTCGTATCATGATGCGCGAGGAGGACCATCCCGCCAAAGGCGAGCACGACGAGAACAATGAGAGTGAGCAGAAATTTCATATCTCCGCGAAGCTAGCGCAGAATAAGCGTTGCGCCATTGAGACATGGCGACGACCGCCTGTAGCGTCCGCTGTCCCAGCGGATCGGCGCTGCGCTGAGACAACATCTTTATCTGCAATGATGCGTCAGTCACCGGCCCGAAGCGCCTAACTCGCGCGCCGGTAATCCGCCTGCACGGCGAGATCTTCCTCTCCTTCAGGAGAGATGTTGTGCATCACAATTTGCAGCTCATCCGGCGTGACCGAGCGGATCGTGATGCGCCAGCCCCAATCCGGGCCGGGCGGCGCCGCATACGAGCCGCGCACATCGACCGCGCCCTCCGCGACCGAGCCGGTGCAGAACATGATCTTCTTGCTCATATGAAACGAATCGCCCCATGCCACGCTCGCGGCGTTCTCCTCATCGCAACCGAGGAGCAGCACGCCTGATTGGGCCTCGCCATCAAACGCCCAGTCGTAGCTAAACTGAAGGAAGCTCTCACCCGCCACCGCCCGCACCGACAACCTCGAAGCCGAAACCGCTGCAGCGGCCGGCGGCGGTTCCAGATAGAGCTGATCCGTCCCCTCCCACTCACCGCTCAGCGCCGCCTTCAAATCCTTGAATTGCATCCGCGATCTCTCGCAGCTTTGACGGGAAACGGTCAAGCCCCATCCAATCGGCCGCAAAATAAGGTGCGCGCCGCGCCAACAACTCCAGGGACCACGCCGCCGCAATGTCGCAGTGCGTTATGAGAGGAAAAGTTCTCGTTTTGGCCGATAGCCCGACCTCTGCTATCATGCTAAGGTTACTTAAATGCCAGCGAAGCAATTTTGGAAAAAGACAAACGCGGCAGCGGCGAAGGCGGTCCGGTCAGCTCATGGCCGAGACGAAAAAACTCTTCGGCAGGACTGGAAGTTGAAGCAGCGTTCGCGAAGTGGCTCGAATTCCTACGTCAGCATCTCGGAAGTGCGTACGCTTGGGACAGGCCTTACGCGAACGACCTTGAAAAAGTAGAAGCGATCGAAACGGAGACCGGCGTTCTTCTGGACATCGCGCTGGCTTGGAGCGCCGAGGAATTCTATTCGGCGCGTGTCGCGGCCGATCCCGATTTCGCCAAGGGTTCGGAGCATTACGTTACCCGATACCTCGAAGGCGGCTCGCCTCGGGTTATGAAGGCCACCATCCCAGGTAAATACGGACGGCACGAGTATTCACCCAGCGTTTACCTGAATTCATGGCGTCTCTTTCAGCGGTTCGTCCCGGCCTTGGAGGTGCGGGTTCATGGTATCCTCGTGCAACCGCGGCCTAACCAACCGCCGCTCCCCAGCGTCGTCACGAGCATGCAGTACATCGAGGGAGGACACCCGCAGGCCGCAC
Organism: Chthoniobacterales bacterium; assembly: GCA_038258815.1. Lineage (GTDB taxonomy): Bacteria > Verrucomicrobiota > Verrucomicrobiia > Chthoniobacterales > UBA10450 > JACCTI01. Next base: position 13,872 of record JBBSPM010000090.1, on the reverse strand, counting down.
AGATTGGGAAATACATGCGGCTACGGGGTTGGGCGGAGCACGCCGACCGCAGCGAGACGCAGGATTACATTCACACCGAACTACGGCAGATCATTCGCGACGCGCATCCGGGTAACTGGGTCAAACAGGCAGGAACTGCGGAGCTCATTCCCGTCGACATCAGCATCGAGCAGTTCTGACCGTTTCTGGTCCATCACCCGGGAATGAGTTCGAAACTCCGGCCGGGCTGATAGGCGTCGCCTCCTTCATTTCCCCTCCAGGCTGACAATCCCACACGCGCCTGTGCCGGGCCAGCGCGACCCCAGCGGTATCCAAACCATGCTCTCGCAGCGCCTTAATGATTTCTCTGCCCGAAATCGCGCAAACAAAGTGCCCGTCGTGACGACGGAGCCCAAAAACGTGCGCAAGCCGTGCATGTCGTGACGACGAAGCAAAAAAACACGCGAAGGCGGTCCCCGTCATGACGACAGAGCAAAAAAACACGCGAAGACGTTCCCCATCGCGACGACGGAGACCAGAAACGCGCGGACATCGCAGGTGTCGTGACAACTGAGGCCAAGAACGCGCGAACAAAGTGCCCGTCGTGACGACGGAGCCCAAAAACGCGCGGAGGCCGTGCTGGTCGTGACAGTCGAGTCCCCGAGCGAGAGCCGGCGGAGGCCAGAGTTCAGTTGCCTGTCGTCCCGTAGTCCCGGAATTTTCAGCTTTTCAGAATTTCAGCATCTCACTATTTTGCCCTCGCCCATGCCCCGCGCCCGCTCCTCCTCCAAGAACAACTCCGCTGCCAACCTCGGCTTCGAGTCCCGCGGCCGCGGGATCTGGCTCGCTGCGGACAAGCTGCGCAGCAACATGGACGCGGCGGAATACAAGCACACCGTCCTCGGCCTGATCTTCCTCAAGTACATCTCGGACAGCTTCGAGGAGAAACACGCCGAGCTGACTAAAGAGCCCGGCGCCGATCCCGAAGACCCCGACGAATACAAAGCCGAGAGCGTCTCCTGGGTTCCGCCTGCGGCGCGCTGGAGCTATCTGCAGAACAGCGCGAAGCAGCCCACCCATCAGCAAGATCGTCGATGACGCCATGGTTACGATCGCCGAACCGGAAGCGCATTTCGCCGAATCGGCTAAGTTAGAATCAGGGATTCGCCGCAACCTGGCGCAGTTCGACCTTCATCCATGAAACTCAATTTCGATCACCTGCAACGGTGCAGCCAGACCCTGGATCGATCGCTGCAATCGCTCGCCCGAGCGGAACCGGGAAGCATCGACTACGAGGTCTTTCGCAATGCCGTGATCAAGAGCTTTGAATTGACGCTGGAGACCGCTGGCAAACTCCTGCGCAAATGCCTCAAGCAATACGTCGGCTCGCCGCAGACGATCGACGCGCTTGTCTTTAAGGACGTGCTCCGCCACGCCGCCGTGCACGGCTTATTCAGCGCGGAAGACCTGGAGCGGTGGCTTGTCTATCGCGATTCGCGTAACGATACCGCGCACAATTACGGTGAGGAATTCGCCGAGCAGACGCTTCAGCTCATCGCCGAGTTCAAAGAGGATGCGCTCGCGCTTTACGAGACGCTCCGTCAGAAACATGGCTGACCCCGTTCTCTCCCTTCCGGCCCGGCATCTGGAGCAGTTGCGCCGCCTCATTGCCACGCATCTCCCTCAGGAAGAAGTCTGGGCCTACGGGAGCCGAGTGGCCGGGACCGCGCACGAGACCAGCGACCTCGACCTCGTCATTCGGCATCCGGCGGATTTGAAAGTGCAGCAAGGCCCTGCGTTTTGGGATTTGAAGGAAGCCCTCAGCGAAAGCAACCTCCCGTTCCTGGTCGAGCTCTTCGACTGGGCCACACTGCCCGCCGCATTCTGGGACAACATCGCCCGGCAACACGTCATTCTTTACTCTCCCGAACTACATACCTCTTTCAGCGAGTCAGCCGGACAGGAGTTGGGCGCTAAAGTAAATGAAAGCGAGGGCCACTATGACTGATCAATTCGACAGGGAAAGCCCGCGATTCTGCCTGACCTCCCTTCATCCTTCTTCATTTGTCCTTCAAACTTCTCCCGCCTGGGTGCAGCACTTCATCCACCACCTCGCGCGGTTTTTCTTTTGGAATGAACGGATGCCACACGGTCAATTCAACACGAGGAGACAGGCATGCCGTTATCCACGTGGCACGACGTTTCGCCACGCTCCATTAGCTTAGAACAAATACCACTATGATCCTCGCTGACATACTCGCTGTATCCAAGACACACACATTCGACATCTTTCCACCTACGACTGTTTCAATGGTTGAGAAACGGATGGAGATGCGCAATGACAAGCCATTCATCCGCTGTTTAATTCGCGATAAACACTTTGCCGCGAAGCCAGAAGAAATAGTTCGCCAGCTTTGGCTCGAGCACCTTCACCGCCGCTACGGCTACCCGATCAGCCGACTTGCCGTGGAAGTTCCAGTGACGTTTGGACGCGACACTTCAAAGCGCGCCGACATCGTAATTTGGGATGCTGATCGACCCACCGTTGCCTACTGCATTGTCGAAGTTAAGAAAGCCAACGCAAAGGATGGAAAGGATCAGCTCAAGAGCTATACGCACGCCACTGGAGCGCCCCTCGCGCTTTGGAGTAACGGCACCGCACCAATCGTATGGCATCGCAAAAATCCGAACTACTTCGTTGAGATTCCGGATCTGCCGACCGCGAGCCAGACCATCGAAGACATCGCCGGTCAGCCATGGACAATCGACACGCTGGTCGAGAAGGAGGAAGAACGGAACAAGGAAGGTCTTCTTGCTCGCTCGCTCCGAGATCTTATCGAAGACATGGAAAACGAAGTCCTCGCCAACGCCGGTGTCGATGTCTTCGAGGAGGTCTTCAAACTCATCTTCACCAAACTCTACGATGAGCTCGCCTGCTATCGTGGGCGCTACTTTCACCTACGTTTCCGCAACCAGGATTCTGCCGCGAAGGTAAAGGTTACGATTCAGAAACTCTTCGACGATGCGAAGGAAGAGTGGCCGGGCGTCTTCGCTCCCGGCGAAAACATTCGCCTCACCGCCGATCACCTTCAGGTCTGCGTCGGATCGCTTGAAGAATGGAAACTCTTCAACTCCAATCTCGACGTGATCGACGACGCCTTCGAATACCTCGTCAATAAGTCTTCCAAAGGCGAGAAAGGCCAATACTTCACGCCCCGCTGGGTCATCGATCTTTGCGTCAAAATGCTCAACCCGCAAGAGCATGAAACACTCATCGACACCGCTTGCGGCTCAGCCGGCTTTACCGTTCACGCCTTCTTCCACGTCTGGCGCGCCATCCTTGATGACCTCGAGTTACCGCAAAGCCATCTATTCACAATGGAGAAAAAGCCGCAGCGCTGCGTCGACTATGTGCAGAAGAAAGTCTTTGCTCTCGATTTTGATGAAAAGAGTGTGCGTGTCGCACGCTGCCTTAACTTGATAGCGGGCGACGGTCAGACAAACGTCCTGCATTTGAACACGCTCGACTGGAAACACTGGGACGAGACAACAAAGCAGGATGATTGGGTGGACACGTACGGGCAGGGGTGGAGCAAACTGCGGAAGCTTCGCGCGACTAAAGACGACTACCGCGGATTCCAGTTCGACATCCTGATGGCGAATCCGCCGTTCGCCGGCGACATCAAGCAGAGCGACATGCTCTCGCCCTACGAGCTGGCGCATAAGCGCAATGGCAAACTCGAAAGCGCTGTCGGCCGCGACCTTCTCTTCATCGAGCGCAATCTCGATTTCCTCCGCCCCGGCGGACGCATGGCCGTGGTCCTGCCGCAGGGCCGCTTCAATAACGCCAGCGATCAGCGCGTGCGCGAGTTCATCGCCGAGCGGTGCCGCATCCTGGCCGTCGTCGGCGTCCACGCGAATACCTTCAAGCCGCACACCGGCACCAAGACCAGCGTGCTCTTCGTGCAGAAATGGAACGACGATTCCAAGGCTGGCCCGCTCTGCCCGCGCGCGGACGATTACAAAATCTTCTTCGCCACGCAGCGCCTCGAATCGAAGGACACCAGCGGCGACAAAATCCTCTCCCGCGCCGCGAATGGTAGCATTCTGCGCGACAGCCACGGCCACTACGTCGTCCGCCACGACTTCTTCAATCACGAAGGACTGACCAACGACGGCATCGCCGAAGCCTTCGCCGAGTTCGGCGCGAAAGAGCAGCTAAGTTTTTTTTAAACCGCCCCTTCGACAGCGCGCGTTTCGCGAAGCTGTTGGAGGGGCTGGATGCAGCGGTTATCCGCCTCTCCGCCTTGGAGAGGACGATGCGCGTCGATGCCGAATTTTTCTCGAAGCGGCATCTTCGCGTCGCTGCGTTGTTGGGAAAGGCTCGGAAGGAAAGCATTCAGGAACTCACCCAAGTTTCGGATGGGAACCATTTCGCCATCGCCGACGAATTCACGGACGCAGGCGTCCCTTACTACCGCGGGCAAAATGTGGTCGGGCACTTTTTTGTGGAGCAAAGTGCGCCTTATTTCATCACCGAGCGCGCTTATCGCGCGGAGCACATGAAGCGTTCGCATCTACTTCGCGGCGACGTGCTCTTGTCTATCGTCGGCACGATCGGAGAAGCGAGTCTGGTTACGTCAGAAGCTCCGGCGACGTGCAGTTGTAAACTCGCCATTTTGCGACCGCGGCAGATAAGCCCGCAGTACCTGGCCGTTTTCCTCCGCTCCGAGATGGGACGTAGTCAGACGGCGCGTTTTACTCGAGGTGCCGTGCAGATGGGATTGCTCTTGGAAGACATGGATCAACTTTTCGTTACACGTTTTTCCGAAGGCTTCGAGGGAAACGTTTCTGCGCTCGTGATAAAGGCGCAGCAGGAACTGGATGACGCCCGACGATGGGCGGAAGAAGCCGAAAATATACTTATCTCCGCACTGGGCTTGCGCGATTGGCAACCGCCGGAGCCGCTCACCTACACGTTGAGCGCGCGTCAGGCTCTCGGGTCGCGACGGCTCGATGCGGAATATTTCGCCCCGCGTGTCCGCGGACTTCTCGACCGGCTGGGCGCGAGCGGACGCAGCGTGCGCGATGTAGCCCCGACTCGACGCGAGAAGTTCGTTCCCGCGCGCGAAGGTGAGTTCGATTACATCGAGATCAGCGATGTGCACGGCGACGGCACCGTCGGCAGTACCCGTCTCGCGCAGAGCGACGCGCCCAGCCGCGCGACGCAATTCGTGCGCGCGGGTGACGTAATCACCTCTACCGTGCGTCCCATCCGCCGTCTCTCCGCGCTCATCTTTCCCGCACAAGCCGGTAGCGTGTGCTCCAGCGGTTTTGTTGTCTTGGAGCCCCGCGCCATCGCGCCTGAAGTGCTCCTCACTTACCTGCGCCTCCCGCTCGTCTGCGAACTCATGGATCTCCACACCAGCGCCAGCATGTATCCGGCAATCAGCGAGACAGACTTACTTCGCTTGCCGTTCCCAGACATCGACGCCGTCGCTAGCGGCACGATCGTAAGCGCGGTGCGCAGCGCTCACACCGCCCGTCAGCGCGCCCGCGAACTTCTTCAGACCGCTCAACGCACTGTCGAGATAGCTATAGAGGATTCCGAAGACGCCGCATTACCTTATCTCATAACCGAACGCCTTTGACATGCCCACAATCAACATCGCCAACGTCAATCAGTGGTTGGAGAAATCAGAGATCGAATCCAACGCTGGTTTTCCTGACCGATCGGAGCGACCTGGACGATCAACTCTTCGGCCAGTTCCAGCGTTGCCACGAAATCCTGCGCCAGACTCCGGTGCAGACGGATACGGTCGAGCATTTGCGAAAACTGCTCAATGTGGCGAGCGGCGGCGTGGTTTTGACTCCCACGCGGCCCCGCTTGGTCGGGCTTTGCCTCGCGCTTCGCGCAGTCTATGTCGGTCGGCCCCGCCTTCCTCCATTCACCACTATCCAGAAATTCATGTCGGGAGGAGAAAGACGGGCGCCAATATGGCCCCGGTGTTCGGCCAAGGCATATTGCCCGACGTGCGGGCGTAGAAAACGACTCAAGCGGCAAGGCCTACGATCACGCCCCGATTTGCCGCAACCAGTCACGAATAAACACGCCCACGCGTTCAATATCGTCCATCGATAGTTGTCCACTGTGCATGATCACATTTCGTGAACGCTCTAGAGATTTGAAGATCTGGCGCACCCAATCTAGATCATGCAGAAGGTCTTCGAAGCAAGCCCAGTTGCTTTGAATGATTGCAACCGTATCGCTGAGCTCGACATAATAAATTGGACCGAGTCCGCGGGCTTGATGCCATCGAATTTTCTCCTCTTGCTTTTGACGGCTCTCAGCTCTCTTTTTGACTTCATTGCTTACGGAGCTGTTCCACCAGTCGGCTCCTTTCTTTTCCAATAGGATGCTGGTCACGAGGTCTCGAACCCCATTCTCGAAGCTTGCGATGGCGACGTATACTGCCGACATCTTTTGAGCCGCCGATACCAAGTCCGCGTCGAGTAGTGGCACGGCAACCTTGCCGCTGATTTCAGCATATCCAATATCGGTAGATCGCCGCCCGACCTCCGTCAGTGGCCGAATTGTTTCAGCTGCAACCTGCCCCTTAAACAAAAAAGCAGCGATCGTCGAACTACTATCGTCCAGCATTAGAGCAAATTATCGCGTAGAGCCTTGAAAATCGCATCATAGACGAGCTGATCGCGAACAGCTGGAAGTTCGATGTTAATATTGTAAAAGAGCCCAATGGGTTCTCGGCGGCGGGCCGTCCCCCCGGAGTCGGCACTCTCGGTCCTTGACTGATTTTCCTCTTCTGTGGATTTCGTGGCAACCGCATCTTCCTTTTCGGCAATTGCGGGGGCAGTAAAATCAGCCTGTTTACTTAGCGCAGTAAACGTCGCGGCCATTTTGTTCAAAACCGCATCCCCTTTGGAACCTTGTGTGAGCGTCTTCAATTTGTTCTTAACCCAGGGCGTATCTTTCTCGTCAGCCTTGTTGTTAAGCTTGAATAAATCAGCGTAAGCCCGGCGAATTCCATCCGCGAGAACTTGCTCATGTCGCTCCTCATCTAGATAATCGAAGTAGGGTTGCTTTGGATTTCCCGACTCGTCGATAAACCCAAGCGCCTTTAGTACGCCGATGATGCCGCGATCGTTTGTACTCTTGAAGCCGAGGGCTTCCAAAAAACTGTACGTGAATCGTTCAGGCGCCTGTGCTTCCCGCATCGCTTTCAAGATCTGCGGCAAATTCTTGACTTGAAACAAATACGCGTTCGAAAGAGCCATTTCCCGAGTATAATGGGCAAGCGAGGCTAAGGAAGCCCGTTTTTAAGCACACCTGGTTTCAGCGGCACGCCGATCGAGAAGACGGATGCCAATACGCGCGCGGTCTTCGGCGATTTGCCTTCCCAGGCTCTTCGAGAGTGCCGCCCTTGATTTAGAATGGCGCTGCCGCGCAGGTAGTCATCAGCATCTACGACATCCAACGGGCCGTGGCCGACAAAGCGACGTTGCCGATCTATTACGAGAGCCGGGTGGCGAAGCTGGGGTTGAACCAAAGCGAGCTGCCGAAGATCGACGAGGAATTCGAAGCGATCACCCCGCGGTCGCGGGGCGAAGAGCTGACGCGCAAGGAGAGCCGAGCAGCATGGGGATGCTGCAAGTCAGACTGCGTGAAGCGCAGCCCGGAGGGTACGCGAATGGAGGCAGACGACCGCCCTCCGTCAAGCTCAAGACGAAGTGGGCCGCGCTCGAAACCGGTTCCTCAGACCACTTAACAGGTTGGCATCCGTTCCGGTACAGGCAAGAATGCGAAATCAGCCATGATCAGAACAACTGACTGCTTTGGTCGCGAAGTTCGGCTCACGGAAGAACGTTTGGCCCACATTCTCGACCGCACCGAAATGCGCCGGTCTGGACGAGGAGATTATCCGGACGCTGCGAACGCCGGCCGAAGTGCGCATCTCGCGCAGCGATCCCGCAGTGCGGTTGTTCTATGAGTTTTATTCGCCGACGCGCGTCGGTGACAAATGGCTCTGCGTTGTGGTAAAGTACCTGAGAGACGACGCCTTCGTAATCACCGCGTATCTGACCGACAAACTGAAACCTGGAGAACAAATATGGCCGATAAAGTGAAGCTGTGGTTTGACCCGGAAGGCGATTACCTTGAGGTGACGTTCTCAGATGCGCCGGGCTATATGCGCGAAACGGAGAGCGACGCCGTCATGCGACGCGTGGATGAACACGGGCGACTCATCGGCTTCAGCATCCTTGGCGTGAGCAAATTTCAGAAGGACCGTCCGCTCGAAGCGGAGCTCGCGACCGGCCCATAACGACGCCCGGCGCAGCCAAAACATCAGCATTGATTCGCCGGTTGCCCACCGGCTCACCCTCTCGGGTTTGCCCATCTATGTCGCGGCTTCCCAGCACGCTCCAGTCTCTCCCAACAACTCCTCGCGGACGGGCGCGGACTTTTGTGAGGTCAGAAGAATGAATGCAGAAGGGAGAAGTTCCCGCATTCCTGATTCATCATTCCGACTTCCGAACGCCGCGTCCAAAGCCGCGAGTTTTGGGGCGTAAACTGTAACGCAGCCGGGCTTTCAAATGCTGAAAGGGATCGCGAGGCGCGATCCTCAGCACGCGAGGGCGCGTGCGCTCCCCAATCACAACGGTGCGATCGCCACGCGGGAAGTCATCGAAGAGCTAATCAAGCTCGCCAAAGAGATGAGCGCCGCCACCCAGCGCGGTCGATCTCGGCCTGAATGACGATGAAGTGGCGTTCTACGACGCGCTCGCTGCGAATGACAGCGCTGTCGCAGCAATGTACAGCGACGAACGGAAAGTCATCGCCGCCGAGCTGGTGACGCAAGTCCGCAAAAGTGTGACGATCGACTGGACGGTCCGCGAGTCGGCTACGCGCGCCAAAATCAAAGTCATGGTCAAACGCATTCTGCGAAAGCACGGCTATCCGCCCGACCTGCAGGACGAAGCGGTGAAAACCGTCCTCGCCCAAACCGAGCTTCTTTGCGCCGGCTGGGCCGCCGCGGACTGAGCTAGAGGCTTCACCCTGACGTTCTAATAATTTCTCATTTTCCCGCAATAATCATTGCGCGCGGGATTGTGGCCTAACAAGTAAAGAATCTGGCATAAGCTTTGCTAGTTAGGCGATCCGTTCCCCGCACAACGCTGGGAGGCCTCGGTCGATGATGGCCGTGTTTGTTCACTAAACTGGAGGGCCTGACTATGGCTCAAAATAGGGCAATAATATATTTGACGCACCTATGAATAAAGCTAATTTAGATCGCCGTGACAGGGGAGCATTGATTTTCAACGGATACTTGCACGAGAACGGCTACCGCGTTCCGGTATCTGTCGAAGCTGAAGAAGACGGCTTGCTGGTGGACGATTATCTTACGATTCCTTGGGAATGGGTTGATCGAGCACGACAACTAATTTCCTCCCGTTCTCATAAGCCTCTCGGATAATTTTATTAAAAGCTTTCGTTCTAGCATAGCCTGCTAACGAAATACCTAGAATGAGCAAGCATGAATACAAGATTGAGGAGCGTGGTGTCTGGACGCATAGATCAGCAAATTCTTCCGGCATTGCGCCTTCCAATAACGCCTTGCCATCAGGCCCAGGAACTACACACCAACACGTCAGAGCTTTCTTCCAGCTTTTCAGCTCGCCTTGATCATCTCTTATATATTTCACGATGTTAAGATTGAAATTTCTAACGTCGTGGACTGCATGATTCCTAAGCTCTGAGAACTTTCTAATAAAATTACGAATCTCAGAAGGCAATAGATCAAGTGCCTTAAGCAATGCCGATTTGCCGGTCGCTTTATTAAGCGTGTCCAAGCGGGCGACAAAGTCCCGCAATTCCGGCCTGTTAATTTCAGTGAGAATTAGATGATTTAGAGCCGCCTCTAAGATTCCGTGAGCCTTGATGACAAACGCCCAATCGTCATCGCCATCGAGAGAATCCCAAAGCTCGATTGAGATTCCGACCTGATTTGTTAACCAATCCCGAGTTTCCGAATCCTTATAGATACGGAGACGCGAAGCGGCGCGCCGATCTTCTTCTCGAAAATCTCTAGTCACCCGACTTACGCGGTTTGTGCTTCGTCGGTCGATTCTTCCATGCCGCTTCCCGTTTATCAATCGCCGCCTTCGGCACTGCTATAACCTGTGCAGCTAGCGCTGCAAATCGGCGGAATGGCTCCGGCTCGTTCTTCCGTGCGGCATCTTTGTCTGAGTCAGTCATGGCTTTATTAACTTGTATTTCTTCGGCAGTCCCGCGCTCGCCCAGGCGAGCACACTTTGAATATATTCGGCATCCTTGGCGTTCTTGGACGGAATGCTCGTCGTCTGCCCAAAGGCATTCTGGGAATTAATCGTACCAGCAAAAGGAATAGTCGTTTGATGATCGTTCACGGGGATTACGGTGATAGACCAACGGAAAACCGGCGCGGTCCCGTTTGCGCCAGTAGTCAAAGCTTGAATAACAGGAGCGCCCCAGCCGCTGATGCGTCGTTCGACGACAATCAAAGATTGAGACTCTTGCACGAGCTGCCAGCCGTCAGGAATCAGCCGTTGCAGAATTCGTGTTTTTAACATCTGTGCCCGCTCCTCTGGGTTTGCGTGAAGTGCGGGAAGAGCGGCCAAGCAGGCAACTACAGTTACCAGTGTCTTGATTTGTGTATTTCGAAGGGTTAGCATATTTTTGCGTTGGAATGGATTAAGGTATGGCGAGCCAGATTGGAAGATCAAAACCCTCCGCCTTGTCAAGATAAAACAAAGCCGCTAATCGATGATAGCCGTCCAAGATAAGCAAGCCACGATTAGACAAGACTCCCACCACGGGAGCGGGGAGCTTCCCGGACGAGCGAATGAAGGCTGCGCCTGCTCGAAATCGTTCGTTAGTCCGCTTGAGATTTGCCGCTGCTGTCTCGTCGGCAGTGTTGAAGCGGATTATAGTCCGAATGCGGAGCATACTATCGGGATGCAGACGATCTTCGTGAAGCGTAGTGTTGCCACACTCCCATTTGAATTCCGCCCATTCAAGAAGTGAAGGATTACCTTGCGCAAAGAACCTTTCCCAAGCCGTGCCCTCTGTTCGATCTGTTGCAGACGTAAAAGGCCACCCATATTCAGTAATACCACGCTGAAAACAACCATTAAAAACCTTCTCAGGCATCTGAGGAAAGAGATTCCTTGGACTCATGTCGGTTTAGCCAGTCCGCATCTCGCGCCCATGACCGGAATTCCATTCAGCCTTTCGCTTTCCGCGCCCCTGACGTTTACGCCGGAAGGCAATCACCGCCTTCGGCGACCTGACCGATAAGCTTCGCATACCGCAAGCCTTTTCCGAACATCCCGGCAACCGCCGTTAAGAACCGGCCTTGGTCGTTGTCTTTGCGCTCGTTGAAGCGGAAGGCTTGCTCGTCGCAATAACGGAACAGATGAAAAGGCTCGACGTTCACATACGTTCCCTTGAGGCAACGCTTTAAAAGCGACCAGAAGTTTTCCAGTCCGTTCGTGTGAATCTTCCCGTTAGCATAGCTCTCAAGATGGTCAATCACTTGGTGGACATAATCGCCTTCCAAACCTTCATAAGAACAGAACGCGTCGGTATGAACCTCAGAGCCTTTTTCAACCATCTCGCGCACGATTTGTTGCAATTCCGCTTTTTTCCGGCCCTTCGTTACGCGCAGATGCACCTGCGACGCACTGTCAACCTTAGAGCGCTGCAAAACACCTACTACGGGTGTCATGGCGATGGGGCCGGTTCCTTTTTCTTTCCGTTTGCCCTTGTGCATGTTCCGCGCCTTCGCGCCAATGAAGGTCTCGTCAACCTCAACATCGCCTTCAAACTTAATCAGAGAGCCGCGCTGCATCGCCAGCCTAATGCGGTGAAGCAGGAACCAGCCCGTCTTTTGGGTAACGCCAAGCGCGCGGTGAAGTTCATAGGAGCTAATCCCATTTTTCGCGTTGGCGATCAGCCAGAAAGCACAAAGCCATTTGTCGAGTCCGATAGCGGAATCTTCCATGACGGTTCCGACCTTGAGCGAGAATTGTTTTTTGCAGCCGCCGCACTTCCAAATCTTGCGAGTCGAAATGAACGAGACTTTGTCAGATTGGCAGCGAGGGCAGGTCACGCCATGAGGGAAGCGCAGCGACTTCATGAACTCGAAAGAGTTGTCCTCGTTCGCGAAATAAACCATCGCTTCCTGCAACGTTTCGGGAAGGTCGTTTGCCTTGTTCATAGATGGAGAATAGCATAATGGCTGGGTGCGTCAAATATATTATTGCCCAAAATAGAATCCCCAATAACCGGGGACAAATCAGCGGTCTCGGGCAAAAGATGAAGGCGGGCCTCACGGCTCTCGGCGTCACGCTCGGGATCACGCAGATAACAGCAGCAAGCTTCGGGACTCTTCTCGCGGCTTTTAACTCGGCGTACGAGTGTATAACTCCGCACGCAGTAGTCGGCGGGTAGCCTATAATCTCTTCCATGGCAAGGAAGCGGATTTGGTTGCCTGGCTAAAGGTGGTGCGCGGCATTCTTACCGGTGACTTCGGTGACCGCTGGAACACGATGTGGGCCCAGGCGGGCTTTGTCCAACCGAGCACGGCGATCCCGCGCCGCTTGCAGGATCGCATCGCGCTGGCGCAGAAGCTGGCCCAGTTCTTCACTGCAAGCCCGGACTACGAGGTGTCGGACAGGGATGTGACGGCCGCGAAAGCGACGGAGCTGCGCGATGCAGTCATCGCCGCGCAGGATCCGCTGCAAACCGCGAACGTCGCGCTGAAAACGGCGGCGGATGCCCTGGCGAGCGCGCAGACGGCGCTGGTCGCGAAGATGCGGTTCCTGATCAAGATCCTCGACGGGACGCTCGGGAAGAGTGACCCGCGCTGGGAAGCGTTTGGGTTGAACATTCCGGGGACGGATACGACGCCGGCTGCGCCGACGGGGCTGCGCGCGACGGTGATGGGATCGGAGATACTGCTGGAATGCGACGAGACGCCGCTGGCGAAGCGTTATCGCTTCCGCGGCAAGATCGGAGGCGTGGATACCGACTATCGGCTGGTCGCCAGCGCGAAGGTGCCGATGGCGATGCTGGAAGGTGTCGGGCCGGGTCTGACGATGGAGTTCATCGTGCAGGCGGTAAACGGCGGCTCGCAGAGTGTGCCGAGCGATCCGATCACGGTGACGACAACGCCGGCCGCCGTGCCGGAAATGCCGGCGATCTCGGAGGCGGAGCTGGTTCCGCTGGCCGCGATCGCGCCTAACGGCAATGGGAATGGCAACGGTAACGGCAGCCTGGCCCTAAGCCGGGTGAGCTAGCCGAGCGTAAAACATCAACAGCAAGCCCGTGTCGCCGTGAGGCGGTGCGGGCTTTCGTTATCCGGTGTAACGGCACGATCCACGGCGAAGCGCGCGCGTCTCTCCTCACGCCACAGTAGCGTTCTGCGAGGCATTGGCTTTGGCTACACTTTACGGCCGAACTTTTTCTCCAGCTCGCCTAACGAGATTTGGATCATGGTGGGCCGGCCGTGCGGACAGCAGTAGGGCAGCTCGCAATCGAGCAGGTCGCGGATCAGCTTCTCCACTTCCTGCTGGCGCAATGGATCGTTCGCTTTGACGGCGTGGCGGCAGACCGTCTTCGCGATCATGTCTTCGCCGAGGCGGAGCGGCGACGTGCTCTGGCTGGCGGATTTCAGACTGTCGATCACGTCTTGGAGAAGGCGGGCGGGATCGGCGCCACTGAGGAAGGGCGGGAGACTTTCCAGTTTGAAGGTGTGCCGCCCAAATTCTTCCACGCCAAGGCCCATCTTTTGCAACGTAGGAAGGTTGCGCTCGATCCACTCGGCGTCGCGC
>JBBSPM010000089.1:0-15940 GCA_038258815.1 Chthoniobacterales bacterium | reverse complement strand
CCGGTGTTCCCAGCCCCATTCCTTGATTGCCCGCCATGCCCGACTGAACCGCCCTTTGGCGGTTTCCTTCTTCACCACCGCATACCCCTGACGCGATTTTCCCCAGTCGTGGGTGCAGCCGAGGAAGTCGAATGTCTCCGGCTTGTCCTCGGTGCTCGCGTCCCCGCGCGGCGGTCGCCCAAAGCGCACCAACCGCGTTTCCTCGGCATTGATCTTCAAGCCAGAGCGGGCGAAGCGTTTCGCGATCACCCGCTGGACTTTCCGCGCGTCCTCCAGGCTCTCGAAGCCCAGGATGAAGTCATCGGCATTTCGAACCATGAAGGTGCGCCCCCCGGTTCTCTGTTTCTGGTTTGAGCACCATCCCCGCCTCTCAGGGCTTTGGCTGGCGCCATGTGATTGAAGTTGGGGCCGCAATGCTGGAGCCTACGACCAGAGGCGAACACCGGGTCATCGTCTTTGCGCCTTCGCGCCTTGGCGTGACACCTCTGGGATTAACCATTTTTTCACGCCGCGCTGCCCCGCATGGTCGACAAGGCGCTTGCGACCTGGCGCGACTTCGCCTCCCGCAGTTCAGAGAAATGGCGATCAGCAGAAGTGGCTTACGATGGCGGGGAGTGGGGCGCTCATTGGGAGGGAGTGATATCGGGGAACGCGATGGCGCCGTCGCCTCGTAGGCGAACGGAAAAACCGCGGGGTACCGCGCATTCGCTAGGTTTGCGCACACCACGGCTGGCCTTGCCCCGGTCATTTGCACGCCGGAGCAATTGCTCCCACCCGATAAAGGAGACACCCCATGAATGATCCCATCGTCGATTCCCGCAGGCATCCGGCGAACTGACTGATGCGGTGGAGTATTTACGAAGGCAAACTGGATGCCGCGGCGCTCGTCGCTCGCGTCGAAGGCTGCCCCGCGCCGGGCGGCAACCGCCGTCGGAACGTACCGTGAAGCTGCCGTCGCCTCTCAAGCCGATCCCCGCGAGCGGTGAACATCCGTCGTCTTCGTAATCACCGCGTTTGCAGAAAGCGAGATTCTGAAGCTGCCCCCGCTCTCACCGCCTTTGAAAAATTGACGCCGCATCTGCCCAAACCATTCTCCCGCCATCAGTGCGCGGACCCGAGCAAATCGGACAATGGAATAGGAAAGCGGTGCCTCCCGATTCGCGAACTGTCTTCGGTATCCATTGGCTTGAAGATCGCTTTCAGGATCAGGTCTTTTTTGGCTAGGGACCGGGTCATTGGGAAATACAACCGGTCATAGCTCGATGGCGTATTCCCCCCGACGACGACGGAAAGCGCTACCGCGTCGATCACCGGTCGTTTCCGCGCCACCAGATCTTGATCGAGATACGCGGCAGCGAGATCGGCCTCCTTTTGCGGAGTACTCCAGCCACCGTGGTACGCGGTGATTGCCAATACGTTAATCTCGCCGTCGGCGCTCTCGCCGAAAACCTCGTCGGGATCGTCGCCGAAAAGATATACCCCCTTCTCGAATAGCCGGCTGCCCACGGTGCCGCGGCGGTTTTTTACGCTCAAGTTGATGGCGACCTGTCCGCCCAATACGGTGAATCTCCAGTCCACAGTGCTGGGAGTTTTCTTGGAGCGATTGGCTGCATCC
This sequence comes from Chthoniobacterales bacterium, assembly GCA_038258815.1. GTDB lineage: Bacteria > Verrucomicrobiota > Verrucomicrobiia > Chthoniobacterales > UBA10450 > JACCTI01. The sequence goes on along the minus strand of JBBSPM010000089.1, from coordinate 14,325 downwards.
CGACGCGCGAGGTATTCTATTTCGACGGAGTCCGAGTCGATGCCCTGCCACCGGGACAGCCACCAGACTTCGTTCAAGGTGTCTAGGTGCTGGGTCGGAAGACGAACACGGTCGCGCAGCATTTGGTTCGCGAGCCACAGTTTAGGGATAATGGTGTGCCCGATCTCGGATATTTTCCCGAAATGCCCCAGCTCGCCCCGGCTTAGAGACGTACCCTCCACTAGGCGGACGTCTTTCGGAGCGTTGAACGGATTGATCGGCTGCTCGATGTCGTGATCCGTCTTGCCGAACTCATACTCGATCGACGGAATTCGCACGCCCATTCCCGGAGGTTCGAGCCACTGCGTTGGCAGGATTGTGAAGGTGTCGAACGCCAGTGCATCAAGGTCTTCCTTCAGGAATTGAGCGCGTTTCAGGAGCGTTTCCTCGCTGACGATACCCCGCTCTCGCAGCGCACCTGCGGCCTCGGCGAGTCTTTGAGTCAGCACCGGCACAGAAGCCGCCGGCGGCGTAACGGCGAAGGCCGAGAGACTGGGCAACGTCACAAACTGAGACAAGTAAGCCGCCAGGTTGACCGACCACCGCGGCCCGGTCACAACCATTTTCCGAGGGTCTTCGATCCGCGTGATCATCACCTGACGGGTAGCCTCAACGAGATGCGCGATTTTCTCGAGTTTGCGGAAATCGTCGGACGAGGGTTCGCTCGCCATCTTGATTTCGATCACCTCGCGTTCGCCTCCCGATTCAAGGATCAGGTCGCATTCGAGTCCATCACTGGTTCGGAAAAACCAGGCGTTCAGCTTGTCCCCGCGACCCTGCCGAACAGCGAGAATTTGCTCGATCACCCAACCCTCCCAACTCGCGCCCACCCAAGGCTGCGCGAATAGATCGGCCCCCGGCGACCAACCGAGCAGGGCGTGGAGCAGACCGCTGTCGCGCCAATACAGTTTCGGTGATTTGAGGAGCCGCTTCGGGAAATTATTTGCGAAAAATGGCCGCAAATGGCGGATCAGGAAAGCCCCTTCAAGGTGATCCAGATAGGTCTGAATCGTGTGATACGAGACACCGAGCCCCTGACCCAACTGGGAGGCGTTCAGGAGCGATCCGTTTACCGCTGCCGTCAATCGCAGCAGTCGCTCCGTTTCCGCAGGCTTGGCTGGCAGGCCCCAGGTAGGGAGATCCCGTTGGGCCATTTGCCGGAGGTAAGAGTCCTGCCAGACGGGAAAGGTCGCTCCTTCTCCGAGAACACCGCCGTCGGGGAATCCGCCGTATCTCCAAAGATTGTCATGGTACTCCTCCGGCACTTCTGCGACCGACAAAGGCGAAAGCTCCACGAGAGCAAGCCTGCCGGCGAGCGATTCGGCTTCGCGCATCAGACTCGGTGCAACGGATCCGAGGAGAAGGAAGCGACCATTGACTTTTCGCCGCGCGTCGATGGCTCCTCTCAGCCGCGGAAAGACCTCAGGCCACGCCTGTGCTTCATCCAACACGACGAGTTGATCGCTATGGGTGATCTCAGCCCACCGCAAATCGAGCTGAACTCTGTCCCCCTCCTGTTCCAAATCGAAATAGCTCTTGGAAAGCACTTTGGCCAAGGTCGTCTTCCCAGCTTGGCGCGGTCCGACGAGCGTGACTGCTGGGAATTCACGCAGCCGTTTAAGGATGAGCGCTTTTTGATGTCGAGGGATCATTATTTAAATTAGAATTCGATTTCTAATTAACAAGACAATCTTTGGCGCCTCGGTCTTCCATTTTCCGCAATCCCGACGCCAGCGTGGGGTAAATGGGGTGACGTCGGCACTCCGGCGACCAAACTGTCGTCGTTTACGAACATCCCGTGCTGCCCAAGCTGCGCGTGCTGGTGGACGCCGCGCGGGCGCGTTTGGCCGAACTGGAAGCGGCTTACACCATCGCCAAGGGCAGGGTGGACAGTTTGCAGGCGGGCATTTTCCAGCGGCTGCGAACGTGGCATCAGGAGCGCGACCGGCTGAGGCTCATGGTGAATTGTCGCCCGAGTCAGGCTGGAAGCCTGACTTCCGAGAAATCACGTTGCCGAGGCCCGCGCAGGAAGTGATGTTAGGAATTCATGCTCGCGGAAGCACCTCCAGCCTTTGAATTCGATACGATCGATGATGTCTTGGGCGACATCGCGAAAGGCAAGATCGTGATCGTGACCGATGATGAGGATCGCGAGAACGAGGGCGATCTCGTCCTGGCGGCGGAGAAGGCGACGCCGGAGACGATCAACTTCATGGCCATGCATGGACGTGGATTAATCTGCGTGCCGATTTCAAACGAACGCGCGGATCAACTCGGGCTGCAGCGGATGGTGGCGCAAAATCGAGAGATGTATCGGACGGATTTTACGGTCTCGGTGGATGCCGCGCGCGGCGTAACGACCGGCATCAGCGCGCACGATCGGGCGGCGACGATTCAGACGATCGCGAATCCGGCATCGGTTCCCGAAGACTTGGTGCAACCGGGGCACATCTTTCCGTTGCGCGCCAAGGACGGTGGCGTCCTGCGCCGCGCCGGACACACAGAGGCCGCGGTGGATTTGGCTCGGATGGCGGGACTGCAGCCCGCGGGCGTGCTTTGCGAAATCCTGCACGACGATGGAACGATGGCGCGTTTGCCGGAGTTGATGGAATTCCGCAAGAAGCATGGCCTGCGCATTTGCACGATCCAGAGCCTGATCGCGCATCGGCGCGTGCGTGAGAAGCTGATCGAGCGCGAGCAGGTGGTGAAGTTGCCGACGGAATACGGCGACTTCGATCTGCATCTCTATCATTCGAAGCTCGATGGGGCGCATCACCTCGCGCTGGTGAAGGGGACCATCTCGGAAAACGAGCCGGTGCTCGTGCGTGTGCATAGTGAATGTCTCACGGGTGATGTCTTCGGTTCGCGCCGCTGTGATTGCGGCAACCAGCTCCACGCGGCGCTCCAGCAAATCTCCGACGAAGGAAACGGCGTCCTCGTTTACATGCGGCAGGAGGGCCGCGGGATCGGCCTGGCGGCGAAGATTCACGCTTACAAATTGCAGGAGGAAGGGCTCGATACCGTGGAGGCGAACGTCAAGCTCGGCTTCGGTAGCGATCTGCGGGATTACGGCCTCGGCGCGCAGATTCTGTTCGATCTCGGGGTGCGCAAGTTTCGTTTTCTAACGAACAATCCAAAGAAGGTCGTCGGCTTGGAAGGCTACGGAATCCAGATGGTCGAACAGGTTCCGATCCGGAGCGAAGCGAACCCGCATAACGCGAAATACCTGGAGACCAAGCGCGTGAAAATGGGGCATTTGCTGTAAACAAAATGACGAAACCCGAATGACGAAATCCGAAACAATGACGAAGCCCGAAGTCCGAAATGCTCCGCGCGCGAGTTCCGATTCGTCATTCGGGCTTCGGACTTGATTCGGGCCTCGCCATTCGGATTTCGTCATTTCTCCGCCTATGTCCAACGCCCTTCCCCCTCGTCCCCGGATTGCCGGCGTGAAGCGGCATTACACACTCGTGGCGAGCAAGTTTAACGCGACCTACGTGCAGGGGCTGGTCAACCATGCGACCGAGGAGTTGCGCTCGCTCGTGCCCGGCGCGGTGCTGACTTTGCATCAGGTTCCCGGCGCGTTTGAAATTCCGATCGTCGTCCGCGAAGTGGCGCGCCAGAAAACAGCCGACGCCATTATTGCCATCGGCGTCATCATCAAAGGCAGCACCAATCACGCGGAACACCTCAGCCATTCGGTCACGAACGCGCTCCAGCAAATCGCGCTCGAATTCGGCATCCCGGTGATCAACGCCGTGCTCGGAATGGAGAACGAGGACCAGGCGCGCGAGCGTTGTCTGGAGAAAGATATCAACCGCGGAATCGAGGCCGCGCGGGCTGCCGTCGAAATCAGCAGCGTGATGGCCGAATTGCGACCAAAGTAAGGGGTATGGGAAAACGTCGCATGGCACGGCAAGCCGCCGTCCAATTTCACTTCTGGCGCGACATGCACGGCGACGGCGCGCCCGAGAAGATGGACGATTTTTGGGAATTTTGTCCCGCCAAACCGAACGTCCGCGAGTTCGCGCAGCCGCTCATCGACGGCATGGTCGAGCACCTGCCGGAGATCGATGAACGCATCGGGCGTTACGCGGAGAATTTTAATCTGCGCCGCATCGCTCCCGTCGATCGCAACGTGCTGCGGCTCGCGATTTACGAAATGTTGCACCGCGACGACATCCCGCCGGTGGTCTCGATCAACGAAGCGATCGAGCTGGCGAAGACATTTGGTGGACCGGATTCCGGGAGATTCGTGAATGGAATCCTCGACCGCGTGAAAGACGATCTCTCGCGTCCCCTGCGCGAAGCTTCGTAGAAGCTGTAGCCACGTCCCTGTGGGACGTGTGGGAGCGACGGCACCTGCGGAATAGTGCTCAAATTGCAGCTGATAACCGATCCCGCACGTCCCGCAGGGACGTGGCTACAGCGCCGGCAGAATGCGCCCGCTGACTTCCCCGAAGCCGACTCGATAACCGTCGCCCTGCGCCCAGCCAGTGAGCGTGAGCGTATCGCCATCTTCCAGCCATTTGCGCGTCTCGCCGTTCGGGAGCTGCAGGGGATTCGCTCCGCGCCAGGTCAATTCCAACATGCAGCCGCGCGAATCTTCGCTCGGTCCACTGATCGTCCCGCTGGCCAGCAAATCGCCCGGCTGGAGATTGCATCCGCCGACGGTGTGATGCGCCAATTGTTGCGCCATACTCCAGTAAAGATTCCGGACATTGCTCCGCGTGATCGTGTGCGGCGCGTCCATCTTCGCCGTCTGCAGATGCGCTTCGAGCTGGATATCGTAGGTGGAGAGTTCTCTCGCACGCAGGTAGGGCAAAGGCGCGGGATCCTGCGCGGGGAGCGGTTTCCGGAACGGCTCCAGCGCGTCCATAGTCACGATCCAGGGCGAAATGCTGGTGCAAAAATTCTTGGCCAGGAAAGGCCCCAGCGGCTGGTATTCCCACGCCTGGATGTCGCGCGCGCTCCAGTCGTTCATCAAGACCATCCCGAAGATATGCTCGCCCGCCTGGTCGATCGAAACCGGTTGGCCTAACGAGTTCCCCTGCCCGATCACGAAAGCGGTCTCCAGTTCGAAATCAAAACTGCGGCTCGGCCCGAAGCTCGGCTCCGTCGCATCGGGCGCCTTGGTCTGACCTTGCGGACGTCGCACCTCCGTTCCGCTCGGCACGATGGAACTGGCCCGGCCGTGATAGCCGATCGGCATCCATTTCCAGTTCGGCATGATCGCGTTTTCCGGACCGCGGAACATGGTGCCGACGTTGAAGGCATGATGGTAGGAGGAATAGAAATCCGTGTAGTCGCCGATGCGCGCCGGCAGTTGCATCGTGACATCTTTCTGCGCGTGGAAGGCGGCGGAGCGTAAATCCGCATCGTCGCGCAGATCGGCGGTGTCGGCCGAGAGAAGGCGCTGCAAAATCTCGCGCGTCTTCCGCCATGCGGGCTGGCCAAGCTGAAGAAAAGCGTTCAACGAATCAACGGCGAAAACCTTCTCGTTTTTGAACTCCGCTCCGGCGAAATGCCCCTTCGCCTCCAGCACCGAAAGGTCGAGCACTTGATCCCCGATCGCCACGCCCACGCGCGCGGCGCCACTCTTCGGCTGGAAGACGCCGAAGGGCAGATTCTGGAGCGGGAAATGCGATTCTGGCGCGACGTCGACGAAAGAACGGAGTGGCATGAGTCGTTAGAAGAATTCCAGTGCGCGCAGATCCGCCCGCGGTTCATCGAAACTGCAACTGCCGAACGAGGTGATGATTTTGCGGTGCGCCTCGATATGATCGGCTGCGATGCTCCAGGTATTCCAGGTGAAAGTGTCGCGATCGAAAACGAACTCCGTCGCATCCTCGTCTTCGATCATGCGGGCGGTCTGCTGCACATCCCATTCATGCTCTGCCGCGAGCACACCGGCACCGAGCACGTTGACGAATCCGTGCATCTTCGTCTGCGCGGTTTGGTCAAATTTGCGGATCGGATGATGCAGTCCGGCAGTGAACTTGATCGGCACTTTCTGCGTCACCGCGGCCACCAGCGCACGCGCCAGTTGGATCGATGACGGAAAGGCCGACGCGATCAAGCCGCCCGTGCGGAGCTTGAATCCCACCGTCCCGAAGGCCGGCGCGCGTTCCGCCAGAAATCCGATCGTACGCTCCGCATCATCTGCGGCCGCCTCCCAGAACGTGGGCACATTGAGATCCTCGATGATGGCATTCGCTTCCGCGAGATGGACCCCCGGTTGCGAAGGCAGCGCGAGTTCGATCTGCGTGATCGCGGCCTTGTGATCGTGGCGGTCGTTGAACTGCCGGATCGCTTCCGCGCCTTCCTTCAGCGAGGTCATGAACGACGACGCGTTCTCGGACTTGGCCACCAGCGCGGAAATGCGCAGGCGATGTTTCGTAGTGAAATTGTTCAGGAATCCGGAAGCTTCCTCGAACTTCGAGATCGGGAGGACAAACGTGCCCAGCATCCAGACATCGTCATCGCGCAAATAAGCCGCGTGATTCCGCAGCGCATTCTCGAGCGCGAGACTCGCGGGCGGGAAGAGCCCGGCATAATCGATCGAATTCGCCAGCAGAGCGCGGAGGGAAGCGGACATCTTAAGCATCCACGGACAATCGCGGGGTCATCTTAAACGATCTCTTCAGTTCCCCGCCCGCCGCGATGAGGTAGATTCCTTCCTTATTTTCAAACGGCCGCTGCTCATCATGATCAGTTAGTCCCCAACACGGTTCGACGCAAAGAAATGCCCCGCCATCCGACCACAAGGTCACATACGGCACCTCGCTGAAATCGAACTCGATCGTGCGCCGGCTCGGCGGGTCCGCGAAAAGAAAAATGCGGTCAGGGACATCCACGAATTCGAGGATGAAGGAACCGGGCAGTTTCCCGCGCTCGAACGGCATTTGGCCGCCCGCGTGGTGGAAAAGTTGCGTCTCGCCGGAGAGAAAATTATTCGGTGCAAACCAGCGCCGATAGCTTCCCGCCGGCATCTCCAGCAGCAGCGGCGCCCCCTCCGTCGCGGCGAAACCGGGATGCAATCCGAACCCAACATGCGCGGCCAGCTCCGGCTCGTGATTTTGAAATTCGAAAGCCGCACGGACGCTCTCGCCTTCGAGCTGGTAAGTTAAAACCAGCGAGACATTGAGCGGGTATTCCGTCTCTGTGAAATCCTCCCGCGTCATCTCGTAGGAGAGCCGGCCGTTCGCCGTGTCCGAGTCGCGAAAGCGCCACGTCTTTCCGCGGAGAAAACTGTGATTTCCGCCCGCCATTTCCTTCCCGCGATAAAGGCTCTTCCCATCCTTCAAGCGATGCAGAAAATAGCCCATGACGGTGGAATGATTCGCCCAGCCTTTCGCCGGCGCCTTCAGATCGTCATCGAGATGCAGGTAACCGATCCACTCGTTAGCCGACCGCCGCCGCGCCAGGCTGATCAGCTCGGCGCCGAGGCGCGAAACGATAATGCGGACGCCGGTCTCCTCGTTCGTCAAGATATCGAGCCGAGAGTCCCCGCGCTCTTCCTCGCGATACGAGAAGCTCATCGCGGTTAGGGGAACAAACCGCGCGAATGTTTCGCCTTCATTACTCGTTCCACGCCGATCGCCATCGCGGCGGTGCGGTGCGAAACCTTGTGGTCTTTCGCGCGCTTGATTACCTGCGCAAAGGAATGTTGGAGAATGCGGAAAAGCTTGTCCGTCACTTCCGATTCCGTCCACGGGAAGCTCTGCAACCCTTGCACCCACTCAAAGTAGGAAACGATCACGCCCCCTGCGTTGCAAAGGATGTCGGGAATCACGAACACTTCATCCCAGCGCTCGTTCAGCAGCAGATCCGCTTCCGGCGTCGTCGGGCCGTTCGCGCCTTCCGCGAGAATGCGGCACTGCAACTGGTCCGCGTTCTTCTCCGTAATCACGCGATCCACTGCCGACGGCACCAGGATATCGCACTTCATCGTCAGCAACTCGTTAGGATCCACTCGCGCTTCTTCCATGAACGCGCGCAGGTTGCCCTTTTTCATCACGTGCTGATCGGCGGCGCGAATATCGATGCCCTTCGGATCGTAGAGCGCCACCGTCGCGTCGCTGATTCCGACCACTTTCACGCCCACCTTCAATTCCAGCGCCAAAGCCGCCACCGAGCCCACATTGCCGAAGCCTTGAATGATGGCCGTGCTCTTCTCCGGGTCCATCTTCAGCATCTCCATCGCGCGCTCGATCAAATAAACGACGCCGCGCCCAGTCGATTCCCGCCGCCCTTCCGTGCCGCCTATCGTCACTGGTTTGCCGGTCACGATTTCATTCACGGTGTAACCTTGGAAAATCGAATACGTGTCCATGAACCACGCCATGATTTGCTCATTCGTGCCCATATCCGGCCCCATGATGTCGGTATGCGGACCCACGAACGGAATCATCTCCTGCATGTAACGCCGCGACACGCCTTCCAGCTCGCGAACCGAGAGCTTGGTCGGATCGCAGGCCACCCCGCCTTTCGCGCCGCCGTAGGGTAAATTTGCCAGCGCGCACTTCCAACTCATCCACATCGCCAGCGCCGCCGTTTCGCCCATCGAGAGACTCGGCGCGAAACGCGTGCCGCCCTTCGTCGGGCCGAGCGTCAGGTGATGCTGCACCCGATAACCCTGGAAGGTCTGCGTGGTTCCATCGTCCATATGGATCGGCAACGTCACCGCCACCGCCCGCTTCGGAAACATCAGCCGATCACGATCATTCGGATCGATTTCCAGATAATCGGCGATGACCTGAAACTGGTCGCAGGCCATCGTGAAGACTTCGTCGTTGTAGATACTCATAAAAACGGAGGCGGCGCGGAAGCACCGATCAGGAATTAAGTTGCTATTAGCGCCCGGCTCGCCGGAGCCGTCAAATCGAATCGTGCCTGGAGCCGGCCCGCCCTCGGGCCGAACGCGGGACATCGTGCTCGCGCTCACGCTCGCGCTCGGCCCTTGGTAAGAGCGTGATTTTTTCACAGAGACACAAACTTCGGCCCGAGGGCGGGCCGGCTCCACGCGCCCTCGCCGAATCATCCGCTGGCCAAGCACGGCGATTTCGCTTTCACTCGCCGCAAGATGCGCATCGAAACCCTCGCCGTTCACGCCGGACATTCGGTCGATAAAACTACCGGCGCCGTCGCCACCCCGATTCACCTTTCCACCACCTTTGAGCGCGAACCGGACGGCAGTTACGCCAGCGGCTTCGTTTATTCTCGCAGCGGCAATCCCAACCGCCAGGCCCTCGAAGAAGCCATGTCCGCGCTCGAAGGCGGAAGCGAAGCCGCCGCCTTCGCTTCCGGCCTCGCCGCCACCGCTGCCGTCTTTCAGGCCCTCCGCCCCGGCGACCACGTCATCGCGCCTAACGAGGCCTACCACGGCGCGCTCAAGCAACTCCGCGAAATCTCCGTCCCCTGGGGCCTGCAGGTCGACTTCGTCGAAATGACCGACCTCGCCGCCATCACCGCCGCCATCCGGCCCAACACCAAACTGATCTGGACCGAAACCCCCTCCAACCCCCAACTCAAAATCACCGACCTCGCCGCCGTCGCCGAGATCGCGCACCAAGCCGGCGCCCTCTGCCTTTGCGACAACACCTGGTCGCCCATCCTCCAGCTCCCGCTCGCGCTCGGGCTCGACCTCGTCGTCCACTCCACCACCAAATACATCGGCGGCCACAGCGACATCACCGGCGGCGTCGTCATCGCCCGCCCCAATTGCCCGCTCTTCCCACGCATCAGAGAAATCCAAGGCCTCGCCGGCGCCGTCCCCTCGCCCTTCGATAGCTGGATGACGCTCCGCGGCGTCCGCACCCTGCCCTGGCGCATGCGCGCCCACTCCGAGAACGCCCTCCAGGTCGCAAATTACCTCGCAGATCATCCCCGCATCGATCGCGTCAACTATCCCGGCCTCGCCTCGCATCCCGGCCACGAAATCGCCCGCCGCCAAATGAGCGCGTACAGCGGCATGCTCTCCTTTGAAGTAAAAGGCGGCCGCGCCGCCGCGCTCGCCGCCATCGGTAAAGTCCGCATCTTCATCCGCGCCACCAGCCTCGGCGGAGTCGAAAGCCTCATCGAACACCGCGCCTCCGTCACCGGCGAAAGCCCCAACACCCCGCCAAGCCTGCTCCGTGCCTCCATCGGCCTCGAACACCCCGAAGACCTCATCGAAGATCTGTCTCAAGCCCTGAGCTAGCTCAATTAGAGAAAATCAGCGTACCCGCCGACTTGTCATCCCGAGCCTGTCGAGGGATCTCACAATCGCTCCGGCGGTTACGTTCGTTCTAGCGCGTATCCGCCAGATCGGTTGCGAGATCCTTCGACCGTCTCGCCGCCGCCGAAGCGCTTTGGCGCGCAGGCTGCGCGGCTCAGGATGACATCACAGGTGCGCTTCCTTCGCCCTAATTCAACGTTCGAAGTTCGACAGCCTGCCCGCCGTAGCCTCGCGGAGGAGGGTCAGCGTTCGACGTTCAATTCCTCCTACCGCCGCCCCAGCTTCCGCTTCACCACCCCAGCCAAATCCTGCAATTCCCCCACCCGCAGCAAATATGCCACCGCAAAAAACACCGCCGCGCCCGCCCCCACCGTCGTCAGCACCCCCACCAGCTTCCACCACAGCCGCTGCGTTTGGCCCACCGGGAAAAAGTAAAGCTCACCAAACCAACAAACCGCCCCCAAACACGCCCCTGCCACCAGCAATTTCCCCAAAGTCCAAAGCAGCGTCCCGGTCTCCAGCCGCCCGGCGTAGCGCCGCATCATGACGTAGAGCAAAACGAAATTGACCACCGCAATCACGCTTGTCGAAAGCGCCAGCCCGCGGTGCCCCAGCCCCATCCTAAACGTCAGCACATAATTCAGTCCCGCATTCAGCCCGATCGAAAACAAGCTCACCAGCATCGGCAGATTCCGCCGATCCAGCGCGTAAAATGCCGGCGCCAGCACCTTCACCGCGGAATAGCCGACCAGCCCGATCGCGTAAAATTTCAGCGCGCCCGCCGTCGCGATGGTCGACGCCGCCGTAAACCGTCCGTGCTCGTAGATCAGGCTAATGATCGGCTCCGCCAGAATCATGAGCCCGATCGCCGACGGGATCGTCAACAACATCACCAGCCGCAAGGCATGCGCCAGCGCCCCGCGGAATTCCTCCTTATTCCCCGCCGCCGCGCTGCGCGAAATCAGCGGCAGCGTCACCGTCGCCACCGCCACCCCGAAAATCCCCAGCGGCAACTGCATCAGCCGAAACGCAATGTTCAACCAACTCACTGCCCCATCCTCCAGGTAGGACGCGAAGATGCTATTGATCAGCACATTCACCTGCACCGCGCTGGCCGCGATCACCGCCGGCCCCATCAGTTGCAGAACCTTTCGCACCCCCGGATCTCGCCAGTTAAAATCCGGCCGGAAAACGTATCCGAGCTTGAACAGCGACGGCACCTGCACCGCTAGTTGCAGCAACCCGCCCACCAGCGTTCCCATCGCCAATCCCACCAGCGCCCGCGTCCCAAACGCCGGATCCATCCACCACGCCAGCGCCACCCCGCCCAAGATCGAGCCCAGGTTAAAAAAACTCGACGCCATCGCCGGCACGCCAAAGTGATGCTTCGCATTCAGCATCCCCATCACCAACGCCGCCAGCGAGACCAGCAGAATGAAGGGATACATCACCCGCGCCAGCGTCACCGTCAGCGCCGCCTTCTCCGGATCGAACCCCGGTGCCAGCGCGGCCACCAGCAGCGGCGCGATCACTATCCCGATCACCACCACCGCGCTCATAAACACCGTCGTCAGCGTCGCGATCTTATTCGCCAGCCCCCAGGCCGATTGATCCCCCTCCGTCTCGATCTTCTTCGCAAACGTCGTCACGAACGCCGTCGAAAGCGCCCCTTCCGCAAAGAGATCCCGCAACATATTCGGCGCCCGGAACGCCGTCAGGAACGCGTCCAAATTCCGGCTCGCGCCAAAAAGCGACGCGATCACCATTTCCCGCACCAGACCTAGAACGCGACTGCACAGGATCGCGATGCCCACCACGCCCGTCGCCCGCGCGCTCACTCTCCGATTCTCCGCCATTGGCGAGGAAGAACGAACGGCCCGCCCACTTTGCAACGGGAAACTGCATCCCCGCGCTCCAGCCACCGCCTGCCCGCCGCCCCGCGCCCCGGGCAATCCCTGGACTCACCACCGCCGTATCCCAGCTCGGGTAGCGCACGCGTCTCGCGAGCCGGTGGCGGCGTCCCCGCCGCCACGAACGTCCTCTGGGGAGCGCGGGCGCCCCGCCCGCCTTGTGGTGCGCCCCGCGCCACACCCCTCTAAGCCACCGCCATCACAGCTCCCCGTGAATCTATTCCCATTACCAAAGCTCGCGCCTTCTCTCTAGTTCTACGGCTCGCCAAGAATAATCTCCTTCCCATTTCTCGACTCCTTCCGCACCATAGCCAGCGTGAGCGATGCGACCTCTCTAGGCACTCCACCAAGGGCGGCAGCCTACCCAGCTCCCAAACACGCTGCTCCCAGATTGGCTGAGGATCCCTCTCCCCCGAGTCCACCTTCCCCTGCCGGTTCGCCCAGGCTACTCGACCGCGTCCGCTGGCGCCTCCGCGTCAAGCACTACAGCATCCGCACCGAGCAGGCCTACGTGGATTGGATTCGCAGATACATCCTCTTCCACGGAAAACGGCATCCTGCCGACATGGGCGAAGAAGAAATCGCCACCTTCCTCACCCACCTCGCCGTTGAACGCAACGTCGCCGCGTCCACCCAAAATCAGGCTCTCAGCGCCCTTCTCTTCCTTTATCAAGAGCTTCTCGACCGAAAACTCGACTTTATCGGCAAAGTCGAGCGCGTTACGCGACCGCCTAAAATCCCGGTCGTCTTTACTTCCGCCGAAGCCCACGCCGTCCTCGACCAGATGGAAGGCGACTACCGCCTTTTGGCCGAACTCCTCTACGGAGCCGGGCTCCGGCTCATGGAATGCGTCCGTCTCCGCGTCAAAGATATCGATTTCGGCTACGGCCATATCGTCGTCCGCGACGGGAAAGGCCTCCGCGAGCGGGTCACCGTCCTCCCCGAACGCCTCCGGCGGTCCCTCCAACACCATCTCGAAGGAGTGCACACCCTGCACCAGCGCGACCTCGAGAGAGGCCAAGGTCGCGTCTACCTCCCTTTCGGCCTCTGCCGGAAGTACCCCGGTGCCGAACGCGCCTGGAGCTGGCAATACGTTTTCCCCGCCGGCAAATTCTCCCTCGATCCACGCAGCGGAGAAAAACGGCGACATCATCTCGGTGAAAAAAACCTGCAGAACGCGGTCAAAAACGCCATCCGCCAGTGCCGCCTTTCAAAAGCCGCCAGTTGCCACACCTTCCGGCATAGCTTCGCCACTCACCTCCTCGAAAATGGGCATGACATCCGCACTGTCCAGGAACTGCTCGGCCACACAGATGTCTCCACCACTATTGATTTACACTCACGTCATGAACAAACCCGGTCTTGGCGTCCGCAGCCCGCTTGACGTCCGGGCGCCTCGTCCGTCTCGACGTCCCGACGCCGAGTTAGACGAAAATTCTTCCCCTAATTCTCGTTAGGCGCTACAAACCGGCAAACGCACAATATGAAAACAACACAAACACAAACATCGACGCTCCGCTCATTTCAGCGAACAGGCCTTTTATTGATTAGCTGCGCTGCTTTCCTGCTCTCGGGGTGCGGGCACAAACGGCTAGATCATGGACCATGGGAATATGCCGAGTTGTCCAGTGAACAGTACACATCACAGTCGGACGCGAACAGCGCAATGGAGAAGCCATCTTCCAATAGTAAAGGCGGATTGACAGTTCGATTCGAGACAAGAAAACTCTTGCTCGAAGCGACGAACTACCAAGAGCTAGCCAATAAACTCGGAAAGAAGAAACTAGAGCAGGACTGCTCTACCGCTATCCTCGACGAACTAGACAGAGAGGGATGGGAGTTGGTTGATCACTCAGTTGCCGTGACGCATGCGGCGACAGTCAGCGACCGAATACTCCAAGGATCGTCTGTGGGCGCGGTGGCGACTTCGGCCGTCAGCCAAACGAATGTGTGGACATTGCGACGTTCAAGATGAGTTAGTTGAGATACGTTGCGACGGCTCAGCCCAAGCAACGCCTAACCAGGCGATGCAGACAGGCTATGACTGGTGTCAACTGTTTTAGGCGGCATTTTTGAGGGGGAGCACTTCCTGTGGGGTATTTGTTTTTGGGGATTGGTAGGGTTGTTCTGAGCGGAGCACGGCGACGAGTCGCCGGG
>JBBSPM010000088.1:0-16881 GCA_038258815.1 Chthoniobacterales bacterium | reverse complement strand
GAAAATGTCGAGCTGTCGGTGAGGCCTTCCGGTCCGAAGTTGCTCGATCAGGTGCGCGCGACTCCGCGCGTCGCGCACTACGCGAAGCGGACCGAAGAGGCTTACGTCGATTGGATTAGGCGTTTCATTCTTTTCCACGGGAAGCGGCATCCGCGGGAGATGGGAGCAGAGGAGGTGCAAGCGTTTCTCACGCATTTGGCGGCGGCGAAGAACGTGGCCGCCTCCACCCAAAACCAGGCGCTGAGCGCACTGCTCTTCCTGTATCGGGTGGTGCTGGAGGTGAAGCTGCCGTGGGTGGATGGATTTGAGCGGGTGCAACGCCCGCCGAAGGTGCCGGTGGTCTTTACCAAGGAGGAGGCGCGCGCCGTGCTGGCGCGGCTGACGGGCTCGGCGCGGCTGATGGGGCATCTCCTTTATGGCAGCGGCTTGCGCGTGATGGAGTGCATGCGGCTCCGGATTCACCCCGTGAGATAAGGGCTCGATGCCAAAACACTATGTCTATGCCCTGCGGTCGTTAACCGATAACCGATTCTACGTCGGGCTGACAAATGACCTGCCCGCTCGTTTGGAAATGCACAACGCGGTCTGGTTAGCTCAACGAGGAGAAGGATTCCTTTTGAGCTTATCTATTGGGAAGGCTGTTTGAATCGGAGCGATGCCGCGCAACGTGAAAAATATCTAAAGACGGCGTGGGGCAAGCGTTACCTGAAGATGCGGCTGAAGAGGTATCTCACGGGGTGAAGGACGTTGATCTGGGTTATCTCCAAATCACGATCCGCGAGGGAAAAGGCGGGCGCGATCGGCTGACGATGATCCCGGTGCAGCTGGTAGATCCGCTGCGGCGGCAGATCGAGAAGGCGGCGCGGATCCACGAACAGGATCTGAGCGCTGGAGCGGGGCAAGTTTATCTTCCGCATGCCCTGGTGCGGAAGGCTCCGGGAGGGGCGCAGGAATTGGCCTGGCAATACCTGTTCCCAGCGGCGCGCCGTTCCTTCTGGACCGATGAGCTGGAGGGTGCCCCGCGCGAGGGACGCCATCACATCGACGAGAGCTATGTGCAACGGGCGGTGAAGAAGGCGATCCACGAGGCGGGCGTGCAGAAGGCGGCGAGCTGCCACACTTTTCGCCATTCTTTTGCGACGCATCTGCTGGAGAATGGTTACGACATCCGCACGGTGCAGGAGCTTTTCGGCCACAAGGATGTGTCGACCACGATGATTTATACCCATGTGCTCAACCGGCCGGGAATCGGGGTGCGTAGTCCGCTGGATGTGGAGCAGTAATTAGGCGGGGAGGCTACGGCGGCGATCTCTGCTGCATGGGTCGAGCGAAATTTTGTCCGCGGGGACGACGGGTTGCCAGGTCCAAGCGCAATTGGCGTGGGGTTAGTCCAGGAGTTGATCATAAAGAAGTGCTCATTTTCTAGCCGGCAATAGCCGGTTCCAGTGCGCACCTGTCCCCCAGTCACCACGCGCTCGCAATCCATTGCACCGTCGTCTCTGCTCGCAACTGCCGTGATGGCTTTCCAGCCGTTCAGTTTCGGATCCGCGACGCCTTGGAAGGCGTCATTCCTTGTGCGGCGGCCCAAGCGCCGCGGGTTCGACAGCTTGCCCGCCGTAGCCTCGCGCAGG
Source organism: Chthoniobacterales bacterium (assembly GCA_038258815.1). Classification (GTDB taxonomy): domain Bacteria; phylum Verrucomicrobiota; class Verrucomicrobiia; order Chthoniobacterales; family UBA10450; genus JACCTI01. The sequence goes on along the minus strand of JBBSPM010000088.1, from coordinate 15,250 downwards.
AGGGTTTCCAAATTCCGTATGCCTTACGCTCGCGTCATCATCGATCGCGTCATCCACCGCGAGCTGGATTACTCCATCCCGGAGAGTTTCGCCGATCGCGTCAACATTGGCTGGCGCGTGCGCGTGCCCTTTCGGGAACACTCCGCGCTCGGCACCGTGGTTGCGATGGTGGAGGAAACAGACGCGACCGGCTTGCGGCCAATCGAAGCGATCGTCGGCGAGCGTCCGGCCTTGAGCGTGAAGGTGCTGGAACTCGCGCGCTGGATGGCTGCTTACTACTGCTGCTCCATCGAAACCGTGATGCGCAGCCTTTTGCCGCAGGTGATTCGACGGGCGGAAGTCGGCTGGAAAAAGCAGCTCATGGTGCGGGCCGCGCGCGAGATTAGCGAAGAGGAAATCGAGAAACTGCGCAAGCGCGCGCCGCGTCAGGCGGAATTATTGGAAGTAATCGCCCGTCTCAGCGCGCCCGTCCTCGCGGCCGATCTCTTGCGCGAAACCTCGCTCGACAACGCGACCCTCCGCGGGTTGCAGAAACGCGGCTTGATCGAGTTGCGCGCAGAGGCAGTCACGCGCGATCCGCATTCCGACGAGCAATTCATCGCCAGCACCAACCTGACGTTAAACGCCGAGCAGACCGTGGCGCTCGCGGCGGTCGAAGAGGCACTGAAGGCACCCGAGTCGGCACGGCCGCTTTTACTGCATGGCGTAACCGGCAGCGGGAAGACGGAAATTTATCTGCAAGCCATTCGCTCCACACTCGAACGGGGCAAGACGGCCATCGTTCTCGTTCCCGAAATTTCCCTGACGCCGCAGACGGTGGAGCGTTTTAAGAGCCGGTTCTCCGAAACAGACGATATGGTCGCCGTGCTCCACAGCCGGTTGAGCGAAGGCGAGCGCCACGACGAATGGCACAAGATCCAGGCCGGCCGTGCGCGCATCGTCATCGGCGCGCGCAGCGCCGTTTTCGCGCCGCTCGAAAATCTCGGCCTCATCGTGGTGGATGAAGAACACGAGACGACCTATAAGCAGGAAGAAGCGCCCCGTTACCACGCGCGAGACGTCGCGATTGTGCGCGCGAAAATGGAGAACTGCGTGGTCCTGCTCGGCACGGCCACGCCCTCGCTCGAAAGCTATTACAACACCACTCGCGGAAAGTATCAGCTCCTCAATCTCACCCTGCGCGTGGACGACAACCAGATGCCGCTGATGCGCATCGTCGATCTGCGCCAGGAAGCGCGGAAATCGAAACAGCTCACCATCCTCGGCGAAAAACTTTACAGCGCGATCACCGCGCGGCTGGAGAAGCACGAGCAGACCATCCTGTTTCTCAACCGCCGCGGTTTTTCCACTTCGCTTCTCTGCAGTGCCTGCGGCGAAGCGCGCCAATGCCCGAATTGCAGCGTTGCGCTGACCTTTCACCGCCACGCGGCGCGCCTGAGTTGCCATCTCTGTGGCCATACCGCAGCCGTGCCGAAGAAGTGTCCCGCCTGCGGCGAAAATGCCCTCATCTATGCCGGCTTCGGCACCGAAAAGGTGGAGTCCACCGTGCAACAGCTCTTCCCCAAAGCAGTCGTTAGGCGAATGGACGCCGACTCCATGACCCGGAAAGACGCCTACCGCGAAACCCTGCGCGCTTTCCGCGGAGGCAAGATCGATATTCTCGTTGGCACGCAGATGATCGCGAAGGGCCTGCATTTCCCAAACGTCACCCTGGTTGGAATCATTAACGCCGATCTCAGCTTGCACCTGCCCGACTTCCGCGCCGGCGAACGCACTTTCCAACTCCTCACCCAAGTGGCGGGCCGCGCCGGTCGCGGCGAAACGCCGGGCGAAGTCTTTGTGCAAACCTTCACGCCTTTCAGTCCCTCGATTCAGTTCGCGCGACATCACGACTTTGCCGGCTATTTCGAACAGGAGCTGGAGTTCCGCGAGCGCTGCGATTTTCCACCTTTCAAACATGCCGTGTTGCTCACCGTCCGTTCCACCCACGAAGCGCGCGCCAAATTCTCCGCCGAAACCATCGCGCGTCGTTTAGGCGAAGCGCTCCCGGAAGAATTCATCATGAGCGCGCCCACGCCCGCGCCGCTCGAAAAACTGCAAAGCCAGTTTCGCTACCACATCCTGTTGCGCGGTGAAGCCATCCTGAGACTGAGCCGGCTGGTGCGCGAGACGCTCGATAAACTTCCGCTTCCGGAAGACGTCCTCGCCAGTGTGGACGTGGATCCGTACCAGTTGCTTTGAAAGAGCGGCTTCAACTGAGGACGGCTTTGCCAGCCGTCCAGCCGGGTTAAAAACCCGGCCTCCGAGCGCGAATTTCGCGTGGCTCGCGCTGGGGATTTCGTTTGGGGCGCGCGCCCTGATCAAGAACCGGTCTGTTTCCGCTGAAGACCTACACCAGAGCGATGACTCCGATGATCACAAATCCGAGCACGGGAACAAGACAGACAGAACGCACAAAAGGATGAACTGGGATCTTTGCCGCTCGGTGCGGGAAGAAGGATATCGCTTTCTCAGGGTGGGCAACGCATCGGTCAAAAGCGCACGAAATCTCTCGCCGTGCGATCGCCGGAAATCGAGCGCAAAGCGGGGAAGGAGGCGGTGCGCCGACAATTAGGTGGCGAACCACACCGGCCCCGGCCCCGTGATGGTGTTCCCTCGTTCCCAAGTTGCACTTGGGAACGCCTGCCATTTGCTTCGCATGGCGGGCTGGGGTGAAGGAAGCCCAGCTTCCGGGGCAGAAGCATTCCCAAGTGCAACTTGGGAACGAGGGAACTTGGGAACGCCGCTCGAAAAACTGCAGAGCCAATTCCGCTACCACATCCTCTTACGCGGCGAAGCCATCCTGCGTCTCAGCCGGCTCGTCCGCGAGACGCTCGACAAACTCCCGCTCCCCGAAGACGTGCTCGCGAGCGTGGACGTCGATCCGTATCAGTTGCTCTGAGCGTTTAGAAAAATCTCTTGACCTTGGAACCCGTTCCAGGCCGTAGCCTCCTTTCATGACGGCGAAGAATTCCGCGAACGAACAGCTCGGCATTGGTGAGCTGGCGCGGCAGGCTGGCGTCAGCGCGGACACGATCCGGCACTACGAACGGAAGGGCGTGATTGCGCGTCCCGAGCGGGCGGCTAACGGCTATCGCCGCTATCCGCTCTCCAGTTTGCCCCGGTTGCACCTGGTGCGACGGGCCTTGGCGGTCGGTTTTACGCTCGCGGAACTGGCGCGCGTTTTCCGGGTGCGAGACGGCGGCGGGATTCCCTGCGCGAACGTGCGGGCCCTCGCCGCCACGAAACTCAGCGAGATCGAGCTTCGCTTGGAGGAGCTGACTGCACTACGAGACGAACTGCGCGCGACTCTGCGGGACTGGGATGCGCAACTCCAGAAGACACCTGCCGGTCGCCGCGCGGGCTTGCTGGAATCTCTTTCGCCATCGCCCCGCGCTGCCGCGAAGCGCGCGCCTTTTTCTACCAACCACAAACGAAAGAAAATCGATCCATGAAAAACACACTCCTCTACGTGGCGTTCTGCGCCATTGCTCTCACCGCTCCTCTGGCTATCGCGCAGAAGCCATCCGAGCAGAAAGACAAGATGGCTGATTGCCCGATGCGCGCGGCGATCGGGGCATGGGTTTCTCTCACGCTAAAACGACCCATCACTTCCTACTCTCGAAGAGCGGGGGTGCGATCGAGGTGACGGCAAACGACGCGCAAGATCAAACCAGCCGCGACCAAATTCGCGGACACCTCGAGCAAATCGCGAAGGCGTTTACCGGTGGAAATTTCGAGACGCCAATGTTTGTCCACGACCAAATGCCGGCTGGCGTCCCAGTCATGCGGTCAAAGAAAGGGCAGATCGATTACCGTTATGAAGAAATGGCGAATGGCGGTCGGGTCCGGATCATGACTGCTGATCCGGAGGCGTTGGCCGCCATCCACGACTTTCTCCGATTTCAGATTACCGACCACCGCACGGGGGACAGCCTCGACATCGCCGCGCAATAAGCGCCGTCTCGACTCCGCGCGGCGGAAATTTGAGTCGCTAACGCAGTCCCGTCGCTCCTGAGATTGCTGTGGGGCGTTGCGGAGACAACGGCGGAGTCGCAAATTGAGAGCGCATGAAAAACAAACGAATCGCGCTCGTCACCGGCGCCAATAAAGGGATCGGCTTCGAAGTGGCGCGGGGGTTGGCGCGAATGGGTGTCCGCGTTTTTCTCGGTGCGCGCAATGAGGAGGCGGGCCGGGCGGCGGTCGCCAAAATCACTGATGGCGAAGTCACGTTTCTCCGACTCGACGTGGCCGATCCCGAGAGCATCCGCCGCGCCGGCATCGTCTGGCTGGCTGCGGAAGCACCGCAGGATTTTACCGGCAATTTCGTCCGCGACCGCAAAATTATCCCTTGGTAAGGGCGGTCCTGAACGAAGAAGTCACGCCCGTTCGCCGCCTTGCGCGGCGCGTCTTCCTGTCGTTTCTCCTCACCTTCGTCACGGCGCGCGTGCTGGTGATTCTGATCATGACGCGTCGAATCCCCGATCTCTTTCTGCACGAGCGCGGGACGCACGTGCATCACCTGAATTACGGCATCTTCATCCTCGCGCTGGTGGGTGCGCTCTTCATCTTCGTCCGGCGCCCTAACGACCGGTTGCGCAAGTTCTGCGCGCTCCTCTACGGCTTCGGCATGGCGCTCACTTTCGATGAATTCGGGATGTGGCTGCATCTCGGTGGCAGCTATTGGCAACGCGGCAGCTTCGACGCCGTGATCGTTTTGCTGAGCGTTTTCGGTTGGATCGCTTTCCTGCCGAAAATGGAGCGGCTGCGCACGCATCACTGGGCCACCATCGCGGGCACAGCGCTGGCCGTGATCGTCTTCTATGGCCTGCTCTTCACTTCGGCCAAGTCGATTGGCCGCCGCTTCGGTCCGCGCCTGCAGGATATCGAAGCCGCTGGACCGCAGTAGTCAGAGCAGGTTTGACCTCGCGCCGCAGCCTTGCCGGCTCGAAGGTGCAGCGATGAAAACTTTCGCCGTGTATCTGAGGGGCCGTGAGCAGCCAGTCGAAGTGCAAGCAGACTGGTTCGCGCTCGTGGGCGAGAAGGGCGAACAGTCCTACCGCTTTAAAGTAAAGACGAGCGAGGGCAGCGAAGTCATCGGCGAAATGCCGGCGCACAATCTCCTCCTCGTGGTGGAGAAAGATTCTCTCGCCTAGCCTCCGAGGCGCTGCGCGCTCCGCCGCAACAGCGCCTCAATCATTCACGGAATTACGGTCCCCGCCGTCGCCTTCGTCATCGAGATATCGGACGCGCCGATCGAGCCGTCCGCATTCACGTCGTTGCGGAAGTTCAGGCCCGTGACTGGGCTCCCGCCCGAGTTCGCTTTCACCTGAGAGATGTCGGAAGCGTTCACGCTGCGGTTCGCGTTTACGTCGGCTAACAACAGGTCCATCGGGACGAGCACGCTCGGCAAGGTTTGGCCGAAGCCATCTTTCACATTGCTCAAGCTCACGGTGAGCGCTTGCGCATTGGTCACACCGGTCAGGTTGATCGTCATGGCGTTGCCACTAAACGTTGGACTGCCCAGGACGCTGCCTGCGCTGACACTGGCGCTCCCGGCGGTGACGACGTTATTGAAGGTGACCACGATCTTATAATCGCCGTTCGCGCCGCCAGTGCGGCATTCGACTCCCGCGGTCCCGGTGAGGGGCAAGGGCACGTCAAAGTCGCCCACGCCGGTGTGGGTTTTGCGGGAGACGGCGCTGAGCGCGGCTGGCGCATCGAAACACAGCCCTTTGATGCTGGCGTTATACACGCTCGTGATCTCGGCTCCGGTCAGGGCGCGGTTGAAGATCTGCACTTCATCGAGCATCCCATTCAGAGCGGTGAGCGCTTCCGCTCGGCCCAGCGTGAGCGGGGCGCTCGCATCGGGCACGACATTACTGTCGAACTGGTCGATTCCGTTCTGCGCTCCGTCGACGTAGAACCGGTAAGTATTTCCGCTGCGGGCCACCGCGACGTGATACCACTGCCCGACGGTTGGCGTGAAGGCGACGTTGCTGGTGATGTTCGCCACGGCGCTACCTTCCAAATGAAAGGCAAGCGCGCCGTTCTTCCTCCAGAAAATCCATTTGTTTACGCTCCCGCTCCCGTTGCTGTGCCCGATCAACACGTCTTCGCTGGTGGGCGCGTTGAATTTGACCCAGGTCTCGATCGTGAAATCGTTCGCCCCGAAGTCCCAAGCCGTGTCATCAGGCACACTCACCTGACTCGATCCGCCATTGAAACTGAAGCCCTGGCCCACTTTACCGGAGGCGAATCCGGCGCCGTTCATGGCAGTGCCGTTGCGGCCGCCGATCACGTCGGTGGCGTCGCCTTCACCGGGGAACCACGCGGTCAGATTAGTCGGCGCGGCGAGGCAGATGGCGTCGTTCACGGTGAGGCTGAAGTTTTGCACGTCGTCGCTCCCGATGCCGTTCGTCGCGGTGAACTGGAGCGGGTAGGTGCCGACGCTGCCGTTCGCTGGCGTGCCGCTCAGCACGCTGGCGGTGAAGCTGACGCCACTCGGTAACGCGCCGCTCTGACTCACACTCGGGGCCGGGAATCCGGTTCGCGTGACCGTGAAGCTGCCGAAGTTGCCGATGGTGAAGGTGGCGTTGTTCGCGCTCGTAATCACGGGCGCTTCGTTCACCGTTAGTGTGAAGTTCTGGGTCGGCGCGCCGGAGCCGTTGGTCGCGGTGAAGCTGATGTTATACACTCCGCCCGTGCCGCTGGCCGGGGTTCCGCTTAAGGTTCCGGTGCCATTGCCGTTGTCGGTGAAGCTGAGGTTAAACGGCAGCGCTGCTCCGCCGCGGGTCAGGGCCGGGGCCGGGAAACCGCTTGTCGTGACGGTGAAGCTGCCGGCGGTCCCGACCATGAACGTGGCGCTGTTCGCGCTCGTGATCGCGGGCGCTTCGTTCACCGTGAGCGTGAAGTTCTGCGTCGCGTCAGGGCTCGTGCCGTTCGTGGCGGTGAAGGTTAAATTGTAAACTCCGCCCGTGCCCGGCGCCGGTGTCCCGCTCAGCGTTCCGGTGCCATTGCCGTTGTCGTTAAAAGTCAGGTTTGGCGGCAACGGATCACCCCCACGCGTGATCGTCGCGTTGGGATTTCCGCTTGTGGTCACTGTGAAACTGCCCGCTGCTCCCACCGTGAAAGTGGTGCTGGCCGCGCTCGTGATCGCCGGCGCCTGCCCCAGCACGGTGTGCGGTTCGCCCGGCGAAACGCTGCCGTCAAAGCTGCCATCGCCCGCGTAGGTGGCGGTAAGGGTCCGTGCGCCGACGGTGTTGAGCGCCAGGCTGCATTGCCCCGCCGCCGCGGTGCCGGTGCAGCTCTCCACGCCATCGCTGACCGTGACATTGCCGGTGGGCGTTCCGGTCCCGGGAGCTGTAGCACCGACGGTGTAAAAGGCGGTGAACGTCTGCCCGGGCGTTGTCGGATCAGCCGATTCGGCAGTGATCGTTGTGCTGGTATTGGCCTTGTTCACGGTGTGCGCCACGCCCGCCGAAACGCTGCCGGTATAATTCGCATCGCCCGCATAGGTCGCGGTCAGGGTGCGATTGCCCACGGTCGTCAATGCGACATTGCAAGAACCGGCCGAGACTGTCCCCACACAACTGTTGACGCCATCGCTGACCGTCACGCTGCCGGTCGGTGTGCCGCTCGATTGCGGGGCGACGGTGTATGTCACGGTAATGCTTTGACCTCTCACCGACGGATCGGGATTATCCGAGGTGATCGTCGTCGTGGTCGACTGAACACTTACCGTGACAGAATGCGGTTCGCCCGGTGACACAGCGCCGTTGAAGCTGGCGTCGCCCGCATAAGTCGCCGTCAAAGTGCGCGCGCCGGAGGTATTCAGCACCAGACTGCATTGCCCTGCCGCGACCGTTCCCACACAGCTATCGACGCCGTCGGAAACCGTGACGTTGCCGGTCGGCGTGCCGCTGCCGGGAGCCGTGGCCGAGACGGTATAGAAGACGGTGAAAGCCTGTCCCTGCGTCGTCGGATCAGCCGACTCGGCGGTGATGACGGCCGTGGTATTCGCCTTGTTCACCGTGTGCGACGCACCCGGCGAAACACTACCGGTGAAGTTCGCATCGCCCGCATAAGTCGCGGTCAAAGTACGATTGCCCACGGTCGTTAGGGCAACATTGCAAGACCCCGCCGCGGCGGTCCCCACACAACTGTTCACCCCATCGCTCACAGTCACGTTCCCAGTCGGTGTCCCTCCGGCCTGCGGCGTCACCGTGTAAGTCACGGTAATACTTTGCCCCCGGACGGACGGATCAGGATTAGCCGACGTGATCGCCGTCGTCGTGGACGCCTGATTGATCGTTAGGCTGGCTGTCATTGTGCCGTTATCTACCACGGCATTCGCAGCACCCGCGCCCGCCGATGTAGCGGTGAAGGTGGCGGTGGCCGTGCCGTTGGATTGAATCGTCCCCTGCGCCCCTGAGATCGTGCCCCGCACAGCGGTGTTGAAGGCGATCGGGACGCCGACCAGCGCATCCAAATTGCTCGCCGCGATGGCCTGGCCGTTGGAGTTGGTCAGGAAACTCGCAGTCAAAGTCGAGCCTTGCCCAACCACAATCGTGCCCGGACTGGCCGCATGCGTAAAACGGAGCCACGGATCAAAATCGACCGAGCCGCCACCGGAAGTCCCCGCCGTATTGCAGCCCGCTGCGCCCGGCCCACCGTTACATCCCCACCAATTGTTTTCGATGTTCGCGGTCCCGCCACGCGTCACCACTCCGGTGAAGCCCGCGCCCGTGTTCCCGGCAACGCGGGAGAAACTCATGTTCAGAATATTGCCGTTGGCCCCGGTCTGGGAGCCGACATCGATCGCGCCGCCGCTTGTCCCGGAAGAATTTCCCGTCAGCGTCGCCTTGCTGAGGTTGACCGAGGACATGAAGACGTTCATCGAGAGGCCGCCGCCGTTGATGCCGACGGAATTGTTGCTGATGATGGTCGGCGCGGTCAGCGTCAACCCGCGCTCGGTGTAGATGCCGCCCCCCCGGTCTTGGCTGACGTTATTCGAGACCGTGACGCCGGAGAGATTCGAGTTTCCGCTGCTCGCGCCAATAGCGAAAATAAACAGTCCGCCGCCGTTGTTGTTCGTGCCAGTAGTTTGGTTATTGCTAATCGAACCAGTCGTTAGGGAGAAAGGCGTGCCAAAACCGACAAAGATGCCGCCGCCAGCCGTTCCGTTCGAGGAAACCGTTCGCGAGGCGATGTTGTTGGTCACGTTGACGTTGGTCAGCGCGACCCCGCTGCCGCTGGCGCCGGTCGTGAAAACGAGCCCGCCGCCGCGCCCGTCGAGCGCGGTGTTGCTTTCTACATTCACGTTCGACATGGTGATCGTCCCATTAGCCACGCCGTCCCAATCCAGCCCGCCGCCGAAGCCGTCGCCGTTAAAAGTGCTCGGGTTTCGCCCAAAACGCATCGTTAGACCGGAAATGCTGGTCGCGAAAGCCGCGTTGAAAGCTGGGTTCACGGAAAAGACTTTGTCGATCCCGTTGCTCGCGGTCGATCCGGCCTGGACGATCGTGTTTGCCGTGCCGTTGCCCACAATCGTCAACGCCTGCGTGATATCCAAGTCGCCGGTCGCCGCGGCGTTTTCATTCGCGCCGGCGATCGTTAATTGAAAGGTGCCGTTGGGGGCAAAGGTAATCATGTCCGCGCCCGCCGCGGCATTCGCCGCCACGATCGCTTCGCGCAGCGAGCAGTCGGCATTGCAGGCGCCATCATTCGTGTCGGGTGTTTTGGACACGACAAAGGTCGCGTTCGGCACTGCCAAGACGGGCGTTGGCGTCATACTTCCCTCGTTAAAAACGACGAAGCCCTGCTGCCCCATCACATTGAGACGCATCGGCAAAATCGCCGCCGGAGCGCTGGCGAACTCGACCGTTTGGAGCTTGGTTTCAACGGCTGGCGACGCCTCCGTGTGCGGTTCGCGAAAGAGAATCTGCACGCGCCGCGCTGCCCGATTCACGACTAAGAGATCGTCCGTTTCATTCCCGGTCAGGGAAGCTTTGCGCAAAGATCCAACCGATTTGCCGGTAGCGATGGAGAGGCCCAGTGCTTGGACTTCCGCCTGCGTCCAGCGTAGTGCCGCATTATCTGCTTGCGGCTTGATCAGGCTGCTTTGACCACGGCCTTCCCGCTGGAAAAACTCACGCATCTCCGCGCTGGCATAGGGACGGGTATCGAGCGCTCCGTGTTGTAGCAGCGTGACCGCCCCGTCTTCGCTCAGAACAGCGATCTCCGCTGTCCCCCGCCGATCCGCGATGAATTCCCCGACCGCGAAGTCCACCACGCGAAACGGCAGCGCAATCTGATTCACGCCGCCTTCTGCACGCGCGATATCGTAGACCGTAAAAATTCCGCCTTCCGCCAAACCGAACAGATCCACGGTGGCATCTGCCAAATCGCTTCGGCTCAGAATTAGCGCCTCCACCTTCCGGTCCACCGCGATGGCGCGCGGCGTCGCCTTCGTCAATTCGGTCCGGCCATCAAAAACCAGGAGGTGCGAGGTGTTGCCATCACTCACTGCCACGACGACGCCCGCGTAGGTTTGGCTGAAATCGATTTTGGCCGAAGCCAGCGCAGTGATCGCACCTTCGACCGCAATTTCCTGCGGCGCGTGGAAACCGCCCTTGCCATCCGCTGTCATCAGATAAAGCGAACGCCCGCCTTGCGCTGCGAAAACCAAATCCATCGGTGAGCCAGCCGAAAACGAGCCGGCCACAATGAAATCCGGAGCCGCCGACAGATCGAAAACCTGCGCGTCCTTTTCGAAAGACGCCGGGAAGACACCGCGCCGTAAATCCGCCAGGACCGGCGCCTCCTTTGGCTCGAAAGCCTCTTTCCTCGCACGGTGCAGAGCAATTAAGCCGAGGCCGTCGCCCGTACGAAAACCGCTGATCAAATCTGCATAGCCGTCGCCATTCATATCGGCCGCTGCCTGCGTCGTCGGAACCAGCGCCCCGCTCTGGAGCGCGCCGATCGCTCTCTCTTCGCCGACGAAAGTTGTCTCGAGCGTTTTGCCCGCGGCCAACTTCAGCCAGGGCGAAACCCGCTCCCCGAGATGGAAGGACGAGCGCGTTTGCGTTGGCGTAAAGCTCGTCAGTAAATCCGCGTTTGGATCGCTAGGCGACGTTGGCGGGAGCGCAGGAGCGACCAATGGTTTGATCATCCCGGCTGCGTCCGGACCTTCAGCAGGAAGGGCCAACGCGGCGTAGACACAACTGGCAGCCCCCAGCATACAGCTGCCCGCGAATAGTTTAGTCGTTAGGTGAAGCATACGAATTTCTCCAGTTGAAATCTCAGGTCGCGCTGCGGGATCCTGACCAGATATTGCTCAGACCCGCTGCCCCGCTCTCTAAGAAAAAACCAGTCTGAAATAACTTCTGCAGAGTGTCGATAGGAAAACTCGACGATGAATCGACGGGCCGCTGGGCTTTCCGGGCGCGCCTCCGGCCAACCCGGACTGCGTCGGCTGGCTAACGAGCCTTGAACATGGCCGCATCCACGATTGACCAGAGGTGAATGAGCCAGCCGAGGAGGACGATCCAGAGCAGACCAGCGAGAACAAATTGAATCAGCGCCATGAGGACGCGCCCTTGAATCAATTGCCCCAGCCCCGGAATGAAAAAACTACAAAGCGCTGCGATCACATTGCCGGTCGAACCTTGTCCTGCTGCCATGAAGAAACGCTTCCGTTCTTCGCGCCGCCGAACAAGCGATTTTTTGGGTCGAGTTCGAGGGAAGTTTCGGACCGTCGGGTGAGCGATGCGCGCAGATGGGAATAGAGTCGCCCGGCCCGGGCTCTAAAGAGCGGAACGCGCTGACAAAACGCGAAGACACATCATGACGAAAAGCAAAGGCTCTGGAAGAGGTGGATTTATTCAACGCTATTGGAAATGGGGATTGCTCCTCCTCGGCTTAATCGCGCTTTCTTCGGCCGCGTCTTTTCTGCCGCTGAAAGATTGGATCAAATCCTTTACCGACTGGGTGCAGGGGCTCGGGGCCTTGGGCGTATTGGTCTTTGTCGGAGCGTATGCAATCGCGACGGTGCTTTTCGTGCCGGGTGCGCTCTTCACGATTGCGGCGGGCCTTGTTTACGGAGTGCTCGGTGGAGCGGCGGTCGCGTTAACCGGCGCCACCATCGGCGCATCGCTGGCATTTCTCTGCGGTCGTTACCTCGTGCGGAAACGGGTGGAAGAAGGCACCAAGGATAACGAGAAATTCCAGGCGATCGACGGAGCGATCGAGAAGCAGGGTTGGAAAATCATCGGGCTGCTGCGATTGAGCCCGCTGATTCCATTCAATCTCAGCAATTACTTTTACGGCGTCACCGCGATCAAATTCTGGCCCTATTTCCTCGCGACTTTCTTCGGGATGATGCCGGGGACGCTCCTCTACGCCTATCTCGGCGCGGCTGGGAAAGCGGGACTCGGAGGCGATGAGGGCGGCGGGAACGGCACGCTCAAATGGGTTTTCTTCGGGGTGGGTTTGCTGGCCACGGTGGCGGTCACCGTGATCGTGAGCCGGGCGGCGAAGAAGGCGCTCAAAGAAAAAGGCGCGGCCTCCGGAAAGAAGAAAAAATAGCCGACAACGCGCAGTGCCGGATCACTCCGCGTTTTCTGGAAGGACGCGCTCGATCATGAGCTGCTGGAATTTTTCCGGCTCCTCCGACTGCGGCCAGTGCGCCGATTTTTCGAACCAGAAGCGCTGCTTGCCTCGCGGCGCTTGCAGCACGCGGTAGTATTGTTCCGCCACCGTTGCGGTCACGACATGATCGTCGCGGCCGAGCAGGAAATACACTGGCACGTCCGCGCGCGTGACCACGGATCTGAATCCATTTCCGCGTGCCCGCCCAGTTCGACCGGCTCAAGGAGATCGGATCCCGGTGGAGCCGCGATCCGCTCCGCCGCGCGAATCTGATGTTGCCGCACTGCCGCCAGCCGAGCGGTCCGCCGCCAGCCAGCAACAGGACGACGGCGCTCCACACAAAGCCGCATTTTAGAATGCGCCCGATCATACCGGCAACCTAAGCGAGACCGACATTGCTAGAGCATGGGGTGCACTTTGGTAAGCTGCCGGCCGGCAGAGAACGCACGTAGCACAGGCGTCTTGCCTGTGGGGACACCGGGCATCTTGCCCGGTGTTTCTCTCGTCGGTTTTACCGAAGGTCTTGCTTCACCGGGCGAGACGCCCGCTGTCCCCACAGGCAAGATGCCTGTGCTACGTTGCCTTCGGCGCCGGAAAAAGTGCATGACACGCTCTAAAACGGGGGCGACGCAAACCACCACGTCGCCCCCGCTCACCACCAATCCTGCCGAAGATCCGCGCTTATTCGCCGAGCTTGTCGAAGATCAGATTGATCTTCGAGTAACTGCGGCCGTGCTCGCCCTGGTCGTTCAATCCCCAGTTATAAGAGATGTAGCTGGCCTCGAATTCCTGTCCGCCTTTGGTCAATTCCTTCGCCGGCGGCGGCCCGTATTGCGCGATCACTTTCGGGACCGAGAGAGACTTCTCGAAGTCGCCTTTAAACCACTTAAAAATCTCGGAAATCTTGGCTTCCTTCTTCTCCGGCATAAACATGTTCAAGTCCTCACGGCCGAGCCAAACGGTGAACGCCTTGTCATCCTGCGCTTCGAAGCTGTCGGCCTTATAAGCGGTGCGCTGAAGCGGCGGGCAACTGCGCGCGGCGCAAACCAAGACAGCGTGAGCCCGGTATTTCAGCATGGGCCGCAGAGTGCCGTTTTCGATGTCGTTTAGCGAAACCGTCTCTCCGCCAATCTTCCATTTTTTGGTCGCAAACGGCTTATCCGTCTCGTGAATACTCTCGATCGGATAGGCGCCGAGGATGTGCCGGATGGTGAAAGCGTTATAGGCGTTCACGAGCGAAGCCGCTTTCTCCATCCCTTCGGCTGGCTTGTCGGCCTTCGCTGCGAACTGTTTCAGATAGTCATCAAGCGCCGCCATATCGCCCGAGTCCGCTTTCCAGCCCGCATAATTCACCAGCCCTTTTTCATCCACATACTTTTTGAGCAAACCGTCCCAAGCAGTGTGATCGATGCCGGAGGGGCACTTCACTTCCGTGTTCTTTTCCTTCTTGTCCCCGCCGCCCTGACCGCACGCGGTCAGAGGCATCAGGCACGCGAGGGCGAGTAGACTAACGACCAGAGATAATTTATTTTTCATGAGGTGTTTTTCGTCCACTGCTGCGCACGCCGTGGAATTCTTGTTTTGTTTTCAGAGGCAGACGGACTCTTATTATTCCGTCGCACACGGAAATTCGGATGCAGTTCCCGGACGCCCCGACTCCGCGCCGCGCCTTTTAGGGCCCGGCCCCGTCCGTTATCGAGGAAAAGGCAGCCCTGCCTCGGACATCGGAATGGTCAAGGCCGCCTCGGGTTTTTAAGCGAGTCACTGTCGTGAGGCCTGCTTCGGTCTAGACCTGCCCGATATCGGGCAGACGGATCAGTCTTTCCTCTCGAGCGTGAGCGTCGCTGAGTTCATGCAATAACGGAGACCAGTGGGTGGCGGGCCGTCTTCAAAAACATGGCCGAGATGGCCGTCGCAGCGCGCGCACAGAACCTCGGTCCGTTTCCTGAAGAATTTCCGATCCGTTTCCGTGGCGACAGTGTTTGGCAGCGCCGTAAAGAGACTCGGCCAGCCGGTGCCGGATTCGAACTTTGCCTCGGCTTCGAAAAGCTCCTGCCCGCAACCGGCGCAACGATAAACGCCAGCGTCGTGACTGTGCGCGTAGGCGCCGGTCCCGGCACGCTCGGTGCCCTTTTCGCGGAGCACGTGATATTGCTGGGGGGTGAGTTGCGCTTTCCACTCGGCTTCGGTCTTCGTAATTTTTTCGTTCATAACGACTTCTATCGGAGTCGAGTTCCCGGGTTTTTATTCCCCGAAACCACGGCAACACCCATTGCCGGGTGTGATTAAAGTTGGGTCCGCAATGCTGGAGCCGACGACCAGAGGCGGACACCGGGTCATCGTAAGCGGCTTATGATGACTGCGCGCGCCGCGTGCAAAACTTTTGGGGTGCCCTGCCCGCCTCAAATCTTTGCGCCTTCGCGCCTTGGCGTGACACCACTGGGATTAACCATTTTTTCACGCCAAGACGCCAAGACGCCAAGAGCAGAGGGGCGTGGAGCGCGATTTGAGGAAGGAAATGATGGGGCTGCCTGGCAAGGCGGATGCGCTCGCTCCGCGT
>JBBSPM010000087.1:0-16933 GCA_038258815.1 Chthoniobacterales bacterium | reverse complement strand
GAGGCTCGGCTGCCGGGAGTACTTTTTCGAGGCTCATCTTTGTGGTTCATCTGTATTGCGACCTGCCGGTTCGACTCCATGCCTGCTCTCCACCCCGCCTCACGGCGACGCAGTTGGCACGGTCTTCGGTGCTGAACCGTCAAATTGCACCGGCGGGACTTTCACCCGCGTTGACGCCCGCTTCACGGGCGCACTGAATGCAAAGATGTGACCCTGTCCGGACCTCTAATGCGCAACGTCCCCGCCATGGACGTCAGCGGACTGCACGCCTTCCGCGTCGCGATCACCAAACTGCATCGGGATGGGGTGAAAATACTCCTGACCGCGGTCCAGCCGCAGCCGATGAAAGTCATGTACGAATCCGGGCTGGTCGATTGGCTGGGTCAACAAAAATTCTACGGCGATCTCGACGAAGCGCTCGCCCTCGCCCTCGCCCGCAAGGTGTTGGAGCAATCCGGCGAGCAAAAATGAGCTGAAGCTTCCCTGGTTTTGCAGATCCGGCCTAACGAAACAAAAGTACGCTCACCTGGCAGGTCCGGATCATCGTCGTGGTCGTGCTGCCGAGGATGAGATGGCGGATCGGCGAGTGACCGTGCGCGCCCATCACGAGGAGCTGGATGCCTTCGCGTTTGATCGCCTCGGCGATGACGATTTCCGGTTCGCCAGGCAGTGCGTGGCTGGTCACCTCAAAACCACCGCCGCGCAATTTCGTGGCCGCTTCTTCAAGATAGTAGCGCGCTTTGTCGTCTATTCTTCCGGCGCGGAGAATTTGGCAGGCGCAGCCTTTTAACAGCGGGATGCTGAGCACAAACTCGATCGCTCGCGCCACGCTGGGTCCGCCATCGTAGGCGATCAGGAATCGCTCGATCGGCGTAAACGCGCGCGCGGCCACCAGCAGCGGCCGCACCGCGGTGCGGATGACGCGCTGAATGTTCCCACCAAGATGGCCGGTATTAAAATCGGCGTGATTGCCGCGTTTCCCGAGGACAACGAGGTCGAAGCGCGGCTCGAATTCCTCCAGCGTTTCCACAAGCGTGCCGTGGCGTTGAGTCACGACGACGTTCGTGAGACCGGCGGACGCGAATTCCCGGCGCGCATCCTCCATGATGGCTTTGCCTTTCAAGCGCGCGACGCGGCCTTGTGTTTCCTCTAGCTTGACCAGCTCCTCGGTCAGGTGCGCGCTGGCATCGATGCCGATGCTGCCGCTCAGATCGACTCCGGGGGCGCGCTCGCGGTGATGGTCAATGACGTGCAGAACTTCGACGCTGGCGTCGAGCCGACCGGCCGCCCAGGCGCTGTGCTGATAAACACTCGGCGCGTAAAGGGAACCGTCGGTGCAGGCGAGAATGGCGGACATGTCGTTAGGCTAATGGTTCAGCAATTTCTCCATCGCTCCGGGTTTATCGTGCAGGCCGAGTTGATCCACGATCGTCGTGCTGGCGTCATTCAGGCCGATGATTTCCACCTCGGCGCCTTCGCGGCGGAATTTCAGGACCACCTGATCGAGCGCACCCACCGAGGTCAAATCCCAGAAGTGCGCCTGGCTCACGTCGATCCGCACTTTGGCGAGAGCTTCCTTGAAATCGAAGGCCGCCAGGAACTCCGGCGACGAGGCGAAGAAAATCTGTCCCTGCACGGTGTAGGTGCGCGTCTCCGTGACGGCTTCGAGCTCGCTTCGCACCCGGATCACTTGCGCCACCTTCCGCGCGAAAGAGAGCGCGCTCAGCAGCACACCCACGCCCACCCCGAGGGCGAGGTTATGCGTCCAGACCACCACCACCACGGTCGCGATCATGACCAGGCTGGTGCTCTTGGGATGGACGCGCAGATTCCTGAACGACGCCCACGAGAACGTCCCGATCGAGACCATGATCATGACCGCCACCAGCGCGGGCATCGGGATTTGTTTCACCCACGGATTGAACAGCACGAGCAGCAAAAGTAGGAACACGCCCGCGGCGAAAGTGGAGAGCCGTCCGCGCCCGCCGGATTTAATGTTGATGACCGATTGCCCGATCATCGCGCAACCCGCCATCCCGCCGAAAAGTCCGGCCACGAAATTCGCGATACCCTGCCCGGTCGCTTCGCGATTCTTATCGCTCGGCGTATCGGTGAGATCGTCCACGATCTGCGCCGTCATCAGCGATTCAAGCAATCCCACGGCCGCGATCGCGAGCGAATACGGGAGCACGATCCAGAGCGCGGCCAGCGTCAACGGCACCTGCGGCCAGAGAAAAATCGGCAGCGTAGACGGCAGCGCGCCCAGATCGCCCACATGCCGTACGTCCAGTTTCCAAATTACAGAAACGACCGTCAGCACGAGGATCGCCACCAATGGCGAAGGCACCGATTTGGTCACGCGCGGCAGCAGATAGATGATCGCCAACCCCGCGGCCACCATTGCGTAAACCATCACGCCCGCGCCTTTGAACTCCGGCAATTGCGCCAGGAAAATCAGAATCGCGAGTGCATTCACGAACCCCGTGATGACCGAGCGCGAAACAAAGCGCATCACATTGCCGATCCGCGCCACGCCCGCGATCACCTGCAGCACGCCGGTCAGCACCGTGGCCGCGAGCAGATATTGGAGTCCGTGCTCCTTCACCAGGCTCACCATCAGCAACGCCGTCGCCGCCGTCGCCGCTGAGATCATTCCCGGACGGCCGCCAAAAATCGCGGTCAGGACCGCGATGCAAAACGACGCGTAAAGTCCCACCTTCGGATCCACGCCCGCGATGATCGAAAACGCGATCGCCTCCGGGATCAGCGCCAGTGCCACCACCATCCCCGCGAGCAAATCGCCCCGGATATTGGAGAACCACTCTTTGGAAAAATTCTTGAACACGGAAATTGAAGGAGCCGAGGCGCGCGGGACGAGTGCATCCTCCCAAACCCTGCGGCGGAGAAAAGCCAGCGTGAGAACGCCTGACAAACGTGGAGCCCGGCGAAATCGCAGTGGAGTCGTAGTCGCTACCTATCCTTAACGCAACTGGCGGCGACTTGCCCCATCATTTGACCCATCACTTGACGCAAGCTTGACCAATACTTGATTTTCATTGGACTTTCGCCTGCCGCAGCCGGGTCTGGCACACTCTTGACCCGCACTTGACTTTCGGGGACACAGCTTGCCTTTCGCTGGACTTTCTCGGCATCGCCACCTTCGATCAGGACTTTCTGATGCTGCAAAAGCACTACGCGTTTCGGTGGAGTTACTTCCCCGCCCGGATTGAGCCCAGCTGCGTGGCGGCGTCTCGATGTGGGCCGACTTAGAGGGTGTCATGCATTTATGGACGCCAACAGGCGTCACGGAAATTAGCCGGTGTTCGAGCGAGAGGAGCGAGCGAAAGCCACCGGAAGCAACGGCTAAAAACCATCCGTCCCGGAAGGGGCGGCGGAAATTCCGCGCGCTGGGTTGGAATGATGATCCGGTGGTTCTCGCTCCGCTCCACCACCGGCTAATTTCCCTTGTCCCTCCGGGATCCAGGCAACAAAGCCCTATCCAGGAATCGCCCCAAAGTGCATGACACGCTCTAGGATTTGGCGTTGCACGCAGCGTCACGATAACAGTAGCGCGGATGAACCGTCTCGGGCGGCTGGTGCCGGACCATCAGCGCCCCGCCGCCTTCTCACATCGCTTGAGCAACTGCGGCGCTTCCATCCGCTCCGCCCATGCCGCGAAGGCCGGCGTCGGACCGCGCCAACGCAGCCTCTCCGCAGTCTCGAAGAGCGGCGCTTCGGTGTGCAGCGTGGCGAGTTTCTTGAAGAGCAACGCCAGCTCGCGCTGTTCGCAGAGAACGTTGGCCGGGAAGCTCTCGATGGGACCATGGCGGTTCAAAAGATTGGCTGCGGTCTTGGCGCCGATGCCCGGGATGCCAGGGTAGCCGTCGGCCGCGTCGCCCACGAGCGCGACCAAATCCGGAGTGAGCGTCGGATCGACGCCAAACTTTTCGCGCACTCCGGCGGCATCGCGAACGATTTCGCGCCGGCCGTCGATCTGCACCACGCGCGTCTCCCGCACGCATTGCGCCAGGTCCTTGTCGGGCGTCCAGATGGCGACGCGTTCGACCTTCTTGTCCTTCGATGCGAGATGCGCGGCCGAAGCGAGTGCATCATCGGCTTCGAATTCGATCATCGGCCACACCACCACCCCCATCGCGGCCAGCGCTTCCTCGATCGGATGAAACTGCGCGCGCAGCGCACGCTCGATGCCGGCCCCCGTCTTGTAACCTGCCCAAAGAGAATTGCGAAACGACTCGATCACGTGATCGGTCGCCATGCCGACATGCGTCGCGCTGCTCTCCAGCAGTTGCAGCACCGTCTGGAGCACGCCGACGACCGCGCCGTAGGGGCGGTCTTTGCCTTTGGTGAAGCGACGCAAACCGTAGAAGTGCCGGAAGAGTTCGTACGTGCCGTCGACGAGGTGGACGATCATTTCGGGTCAATGTTAGACCTCTTGGCGGCGCGCTCAAAGGCCGCCGATAGACTCAAATGTCGAATCCAAAAAGACGCGACCCCGTCAGACCCCTCCCGCGCTGCTAGGGTGGGACGCACCTCAAAGGCACCGCTTATATTTTAGGATCGTTGCCAGAGTTGACCTATGGACGCTGTCTACATCGACGCCAGCGAATGCCCCCGCAAGGTCCTGGGTCGGTTTTCGAGCGCCGTTTCTCAGGTCATGTGGATTTACGGAGGGCTCATCGTTTTCGGGGGCGCCGGGATCGCCATCTCCCTCAGCATGCCTCCCGATCCCCCGGTTTGGATGCCGGTCCTCGGGATTGCCGCTTTCACTGGCGCAATCGTATTGCCATTCGTTGGTGTGGCCTGGCAGGACCGAACCTTGAAATGGAGCAACATGCGGATCGATGCCTATGGGGTCACGTTGCGCCAGATCTTGCGTTCGCTGGCTAGATGGCGGCGGGGCCTCGATCGCGCGGCCGGTTGGTCGCGAACCCGCACCCTGGCGCTAGCAACCCTTGTGCGGCTTGCCGCAGTCGGTTTGCTCATTTCTTCGTTTGTTTTCTTGATGCGCAATCCGGGCCACGAGGGATGGAATGGCCGAATCGGGTTTGGCGGCTATGTGTTGGCGGGGACCCTGTGGGTGCTTTCGCGGCGGCTCCTCTGCCCGAAGCGGGCGGGAATCGGACTGCTGCTGCAAACTACGGCGTATCGCCTGGTGGGCATCGCCCTGTTCGTTGGAGTCGTCATGGCATCCTTCTTCCTCTACGGGCTCATCAACACCTATTGGCGCGAGCATCCGCCGTGGCAAATTACTATCGGAATCTACGTTGCGGGCGCCGCGGCTGGCGTGGCCGCGTTCGACCGAATGCGGCAAATGTGGCGACGCGCCAATCTCCGCATTCACCCAACGAGCACCGATCTGCGCCGCTGGGACCGGCGACAACCCGTGCTGTTTCTGCGCTCGTTTCCCGACGATGCTCAGTGGGTCCCGCTCGATATGACCAGCAAGCTGGATCAACCGGAGGCTGTAACGCTTGAAAATGCGTTGCACGAACGGGTGGGCCGCTACGGCCCTTACATCGCGGTTGCAGATCCCACTCGCACGGTTACAGCGACCGCTGCGCGCGATCGGTTCACTGGCGAGGAATGGTGCGCAGCGGTGCAAAATTGGATGGACGAGGCCGTCGTCATCACGTTGGTCGCTGGGTGGACAGAAGGCGTCCACTGAGAACTCCAGCGAGTGATTGCGCGCGGGCACGTGGAGGAGTTGCTCATCGTTCTGCCGGGCGGAGCAAATCTTGATACGCGCTGGGGGCAGGTCGTCCGCAGTTTCTCAGGCACGGCCTGGCACGGGCATTTGCTGAGCGTCGACATCCGCTTCGCTCTGGTCGTTTACTGTACCCGCAGAAGCGCTGTCGTTATCCGCAGTGCGTTGCGATCTGCACGCCACTACGCAGCCGCAGCCGACCTGGCAATTTATGACATGTATTGCCGTCACGCGGGAGTTTGACGGCAGAAATTCTGGCTGACGGTGTCCAGGGAGAGAAGCATTCAATATTTGGGGCCGCGGTCGTCGAATTCGCCCTAGAAGCGCTCGATTTCGCGGCCGTCTTCGACCATGACTCAAGCCGTTGCCCAAATCCTCGAACAGGCCGAGCAGCTCTCTGCGCCTGCGCGGCGCAGGTTTCCAGGTTTGCTTCGCTGTGGTAATTACTGTCCGCGCTCAGCTTCGCTTGTGAGTTCTTCGCTCATCTGCCGATGATCCTGCCCGGAGCCACTGGCCAGACCGATGACCTGGTGCTTTTCGGTTCCTTCTCAGTTTCAGTGGGTCACTCATTGAAATGACGAAACCGGAATGAACGAGGGACGAAACAAACCCAACTAAAGGCCGAAGCCCGAAGGAGCTTTGAGAAGAGCCAGGAAAGCTTGCCCGACTTTGCCAGCCGGCTCTCGTGCCGTGAGAAATGGAGGCCGGGTTTGCAACCCGGCTGGGCCGGCTGGCAAAGCCGTCCTCCGCTAACCGTCGCGCGCCGCCTCCGTCGTTGTTTCGGAGCTTCGTCATTTTCCTTCGGCCACTGGTTCTGAGGAGGAACCCGAAAAGTTCGGCGCGTTGGACTTCTGTTAGGCGAGGTGTGGGCATGATCGTGGCACGAATTACAAGGTAAGCTAGAGCGCGTCATGCACTTCTTGCGGTGCGTTCGCGAAGGCGGTAGCACAGACATCCTGCCGGTGGGGCCATCGGGCGTCTCGCCCGGTGATTCTCTTTCCTTCCTCAAACGCTGTCTCACCGGGCGAGATGCCCGGTGTCCCCACCGGCGGGACGCCTGTGCTACCTCGCTAAGGCCGCTACCAGCAGACGCGCGAAGTCGGCGGCGGCTTCTTCGCCGGCGGTGAGGACTTCTTGGTGGTTCAGGTGGGCGTCGCTCATCCCGGCGGCCCAGTTGGTAAGGCAGGAGAAGGCGGCGACTTCGAGGCCGAGGGCGCGAGCTTGGATGGTTTCGAGCACCGTCGACATGCCGATGGCGTCGGCGCCGAGGGTGCGGAGCATCCGCACTTCGGCGGGTGTTTCGTATTGGGGGCCGAGGACGCCGGCGTAGACGCCTTCGTGGAGAGTAAGGCCGATCTCGGCGGCGACGCGGGTGAAGGTGGAGCGCCAAGGGTCGGAGTAGGCTTCGCAGAGGTCGATGAATTCCGGGGCGCCGACCAACGGTGAGGTGCCGGTGAGGTTGAGGTGGTCGCGCAGTATCATCCAGTGGCCGGGGGCGAAGTCGGGGTTGGCGGTGCCGGCAGCGTTGGTGAGAATGATGCGTTTGATGCCGGCGGCGGCGAGGAGGCTGATGCCGGCGGTGACGGCGCGGGCGGTATGGCCTTCGTAAAGATGGACGCGGCCACGGGCGAAGAGGATCCCCTGCCCTCCCAGTTCGCCGAGGGTGAATTCGCCGCTGTGGCCGGGGACTTTTGGCGCGGGGAGGTCGGGGAATTCTGCGTAGGAGAGGCGGTCGGAGGCGTGGGCTCGCTCGACTAACGAGCTGAGGCCCGAGCCGAGGATGATGGCTGTTTCCGCGCCCCAACTGCGAAGACGATCGAGCGCTTGGTTCATTTTCGTCAGCAATGGTAGCGCAAGCGTCCGGCTTGCGAGCCACAAAAAACGCGGAAACGACAGCGGAGCATACCGCGCGGACTGAGCGTCGCGACGGTGCTACGCAGCCGATACCGGCGGGGCGGTGACAGGCTTTTGCGTGGCGGCCATGACGTCGGGGCGGAGACCGTCTTCGCGCGGCATGGAGGTTTTCGTGTCTTGTTTTGGGTAGGCGATGCGGGTGTGGAGCATCGTCATGAGGGTGAAACGAAAGCGTTCGGCGATGATGCGTAACTCGGAGAGGGTGAGGTCGGATTCGTCGAGTTGGCGGTCGGCGATGCGGGCAGCGATGAGGTCGGTAACGAGTTGCTCGATCTTTTGAGGGGTGGGTTTTTCGATGCTGCGCGAGGCGCTTTCCACCATGTCGGCGAGGCTGATGATGGCGCTCTCTTTGGTCTGCGGCTTCGGGCCGGCGTAGCGGAAGCTTTCTTCTTTCACTTCGGGCACGTCTTCCTCGCGCATCTTCATAATCTTGCCGCCGGCGCGGGCGTCTTCCTGCTGCTGCAGGGCGCGTTTGTAGAAGTAGAAGACGAGGGAGGTGCCGTGGTGTTCCTGGATGATGTCGACGATGCGGCGGTTGAGGTTGTGCTTGAGGGCGAGATCGACGCCTTCTTTGACGTGCGCGATGATGATGAGGGCGCTCATGGTGGGCGCGAGATCGTCGTGCGGGTTGCGCTCGAAGTTCATGTTCTCGGTGAAGTAATCGGGCTTCACGAGTTTGCCGACATCGTGGAAGTAGGCGCAGACGCGGCAGAGGGTGCCGTTGGCGCCGATGGCTTCGGCGGCGGCTTCGGCGAGGTTCGCGACGACGAGGCTGTGGTGGTAGGTGCCGGGCGCTTCGATCGTCATGCGACGGAGGAGCGGGTGATTCAAATCGGAGGCCTCGAGCCAGGAGATGTCGGTGGTGATGCGGAAGAGCTGTTCGAGCATCGGGAGGATGCCGCCGACGATGGTGGCGGTGACGATGCCGTTGGCAATGGCGATGGCGCTTTGGAGGGCGAGCGATTGCCAGTCATTCGAACTGGGCGAGAAGAGGTTGATGGGGCCGATGACGCCGAAAGCTACCGAGAGGAGCCAGAGCGAGATGCCGACCCCGAGACCAGCGCGGATGAGGCGGCTGCGGCGGCGCACTTGGAGAGTGAAAAAGACGGCGGTGAATCCGGCGATCAGGGCGCAGACGAGCAGTGGCGCATCGAATTCGCCGAAGAGCATGCGCGTCCAGAGGCTGACGAAGATGGCAGCGTAGAGGCCGTGGTTTCGCCCGAGCAAGACGCTGAGAACGAGTGGCGCGAAGGCGTAGGGCGCGAGGAGCGCAGCGCTGTCCGGCTTAAGCCAACTGACGGTGCCGCTTTGGCAGAAGACGAGAATGAGCTTGGTGGCGGCGAGCTGGACGAAGATGACACTGAGGACGAGGAGCAAGCGCGAGCCGCGCAGGAAGGTGGCGGGCTGGTTAATCCAGAGCTGCACCACGGCGGCGGCGAAGAAGAGCATGGCGACGACGAACTTCTTCGTCGGCTCAGGTTGATCGCCGCTGAAGATGAGGAGCGCGAGCCCGGCGGCGAAAACGCCGCAGATGATCACTTTGGCGTAGGTGGCGTATTCGAGGCGGTCGGTCAGTTCGTTGGAACTGCGGCGGCGGCGGGTCTTGCCCGAGGCCAGGCCCCGCTTCACGAGGCGGTTCCGTTTTAGGAAATCAAACATGCTATTTACGCGCCGGGCCGTCGGCATTGGCCGGGGAGCGGTGTTGTTGATACGCGTTAATGATCGCGCGGACAAGCTCGTGTCGCACGACGTCGCGTTCCTGGAAGTAGACGGTGCCGATGCCGGGGACGGTTTTCAAGGCTTGGAGTGCCTCCACCAAGCCGGAGCGTTTGTTCGATGGGAGGTCGATTTGGGTGACATCGCCGGTGACGACCAATTTGGAATTTTGGCCGATGCGGGTGAGCAACATGAACATCTGCTCGGTGGTGGTGTTTTGGGCTTCGTCGAGGATGACGACGGCGTTGCTGAGGGTGCGGCCGCGCATGTAGGCGAGCGGCGCGACTTCTATGGTCTGCCGCGCGACGAGGCGCTCGATTTCCTCGGGTTCGAGCATGTCGTGCAGGGAGTCGTAAAGAGGGCGCAGATACGGCGTGATTTTTTCCGTGAGATCGCCGGGGAGAAACCCCAGCGCTTCGCCTGCTTCCACTGCGGGCCGCGTGAGGACGATGCGGCTGACCTGCTCTTTCTTCAGCGCGGCCACGGCCATGGCGACGGCGAGATAGGTCTTGCCGGTGCCAGCAGGGCCGATGCCGAAGACGATGTCGTGGGTGCGGATCGCTTCGACGTAATGCCGCTGGCCGACCGTGCGGGTGACGATGGGCGCTTTGCGGCTGGACGTGGTGATCTTGGCGTCGACCGCGTCGGTCAGGTTTTCGGGCTGGGATTCGGTGACGGAGTTCAAAGCGTAGGTGAATTCGTGTTTATGAATGTCGACGCCTTTCTGGCGGACTTTTTCGAGCTGCTCGAAAACGCGCTGGGCGCGGTCGATTTGCTCGGGCTCCCCTTCCAACTTCAACCAACCCTCGCGCGTGGTCACGCGGACGCCGAGTGCTTCTTCGAGAGTCTTGAGCAATTTGAGATCGTTCGCGTAGAGCGCCTGAAGTGCGCGCGCGCTCTCAAATTCCAAAGTGCGAGACTCGCTCATAGAGAAATGACGAAGCCCGAAGCTCGAAGCTCGAAACAATGACGAAGTTCAAATGACGAAGAGCGGGGTGCGACCGGGCGTCGCGCGTGGTCTAGCGTCATTGTTCGTCGTTCGCCAATTCGGGCTTCGTCATTTCGGACGAGGTGGGACCGCGGCCGCTTCTAGGCGTTTCTTTATCGGAAGCCGTAAACCAATGCCCAGTGGGTGCGCTCCTCAGCCGACTCTTCAATCGTGACGATAATGAAGTAGCTCCCCGTCGACTGCGGCACGATGTGGGCGGCCGCGAACTGGCCTTTTTGCCAGCTATCGGGCTGCTCCACGAGTTTGCCTTCGGCATCGTAGATGTGAACGGAGAGGACGGCCTTCTCGACTTCCGTTCCGAGCCAGAACCAGTATTCGTTCCCCTTGAAGAGCTGCTGTTTGACGGCCTTTTTCTCGCCTAGGCCGAGGTCGCCGCCCCAGTAATCTTCGCGGACTTGGAAGCCTTCTTTGACGTAGGGCTCGGCGGCTTGGAGGGCGAAAGATTGCGCGTCATCGACTGACGCGGAGGCCAGCCGGCTAAACGTGAAAAGCAAGGCGAGGACGCAGGCGCCCCGCAAAAATCGATTGGAGAGAGGGTGCATGAGTCGGCTATTGAGCTTTGATGAAGATGGCCTCGTCGAGTCGGCTGGTGATTTCATTGATCCGCTTCACGGATTCCTGCGAAATGGGTTTGTCGCCAACGTCGATCATGGGGCGCACTTCTTTCAACGCGACCTGAATATCCTGCAAGAGTTTCATGTTGAACTCGGGCATGGCCTGCAGGCGTCCCTGGAAATAATTCAGCAAATCAGGCTGATGCAGCAGCTCCGCACCGTCCGCGGAGAAACGCTTGTTCACCACTGAAGTCAGCACTTCGGTGCCGCGCAGCCAACCGCCCAAGCTAACGAGGTGCGAGAGCTTTTCGTCGTGTACTTCGTTCATCGCCTGCTGCACGCTGTTTTGGGTGCGATCCAGTTCCTGGCGGACGCCAACCCAGTTACGCTTATCGGCCGCTTCCGTGATTGCCTTCGCGTGTGGCGTAATGGAGTTGCCCACGCCGATGCCCTTCGCCAGGCCGAGCACGCGCTGCCCAATGTCCTTCACCGCCGGCGCGTCCTCCGCTTGCACAGCGATAAAGCCATCCGCGATCACCGTCCCAAGAAGAAGCGCGATGCGAGGCCGTTCCGTGGGATTGCCGCTCTTGTCGTTGCGGACGTGCTCTTTCCAGTTCACGCCGCCTAATTTGTTCAGTGCGCCGAAAACTTCGTTCGGCAAGGGCACCACCACATCGTCGACTTTTTTGGAAAGTTGCCCGACGTCGATGCGTTTCGGCGCTTCCACCCCACGCGCGGACAGGGTAAGAGCGAGGAGAGACGCGAGAGAGAGTTTGGAGAAATTTACGAGCGATATCATCCGGGATTTGGACTGTTAGTTTCGACTTCTATTCAGAATTGGTGGATAACTCTAGGCAGAACTGTCCCTCGCACAAATCCCGCGCCGCGTTCCATTTTGACACCCTTATTTCGTTTCCACACCGGTCGTTGCGGGCATCGCGATCTATTTTCTCTTAACCGGAGACTTCGACGCTCGTGACGCCCGCTCGGTTGCAAGAAATCCTCGGTTCCGCCGGTTCCAAGCGGATTCTCGTGATCGGCGATCTGATGCTGGATGAGTTTGTGTGGGGAAAAGTGGGCCGCATTTCTCCCGAAGCGCCGGTGCCCGTGGTGGAAGTGACGAGCGAGAGTTCCTACCCGGGAGGCGCGGCCAACGTTGCGCGCAATCTGCGCGAATTTGTCGATCGCGCTTCCGTCATCGGTCTGCTCGGGACGGATCGCGGTGGCGAACAGCTGCGGCGCTTACTGGAAGACGATGCGATCGATACGGCGGGTGCGATCGCGGATGCAACTTTCCCGACCATCGTCAAAACCCGGATCATCGCGCGACAGCAACAGGTGGTTCGGGTGGATCGGGAGCAAATCCGGACCCCCACCGCCGAGCAAGTGCAACGAGTCACGGCCAGTGTGCGTGAGCAATTGCCTCGGCTCGACGCACTGATTTTCGAAGATTACGGCAAAGGCTTTCTCAGCGGCGAATTGGTTGCAGAGATTTCCGCGCTGGCACACGACGCAGGGAAAATCGTTACCGCCGACCCCAACCCGCACCACGCCGTGCCTTGGGCGAAAGTCACGGCCGTGAAACCAAATCGCGCCGAGGCTTTCCTCGCTGCGGGGATTCCGTGGAGCGATCCCGTCGAGCCGGTCTCAGCCGACCAACCGCTTCTGCGCGTGGGCGCGGCCTTGTTGGAGAAATGGGATGCGGGTCATCTGCTCATCACCCTCGGAGAACAAGGGATGATGCTGTTCGACCGCGCGACTGCGCCGCATCACATCCCGACCAAGGCGCGCCAGGTTTTTGACGTCTCCGGCGCGGGCGATACGGCGATCGCGCTCTTCACCCTCGCACTGACTTGCGGCGCCAACGCGGTGGAGGCGGCTGAGATTGCGAATCACGCCAGTGCGGTCGTGGTGGGGAAACTCGGCACGGCCACCGTCACGCCAGAAGAATTACGCCAGTCCTTTCAAGACGAGGATTCTTAGGATGGACGTTCCCACAATCCACCGCGCCCTGCGCGAGTTGAATGACGAGTTGGTGAATCGAGACGCGCAAGGTGAGATCTGTCTGTTGGGCGGGACCGCCATGGTCCTGGCATTTCATGCCCGCCAGACCACCAAAGATGTTGACGCGGCCGTTCGCGCGGCGGCACGGGAGGACGCGGTAGGGACAGCGCGCTGCGCTGTCCGAGAGACTTGGCTTGTCGCTAGACGTACGAACTTTCCGGCACAGACCACGCGCCTCGGTCGCCGCAGCGCGGCGAGCCTACCTCGCAACCGCTTCGGAACCCGCAAAATGCCTTCGCGGATCGGATCTCCGGGAGAGGCCGACGACCAAAGCGACATCCGGTTTCTACTAAATCATCTTCAGATACAAAACGCGGCAGAAGCCCTGGAGATAGTCTCGCGGTATTATCCACCGGAGCGGATTCCAATTCGGGCGCGATATCTCCTGGAAGAAATCCTGCAGCAAGAAAAATGACGCGTCCTGATTCATTGCTAAAGGTCACAGCGGAGTCGTCTTCGACACGAAGTTTCGGCTACGCGCTGGTGGAATTCCTCGATCAGTTTTATAGCGAGCAACGACCGGAAATGCTCGCAGAAGAACCGCCGCTTCTGCGCCAACGACTCAACGATGAAGGGGTTGCCGACGCCTATTTAGCGGCCGTGGCCGTGCAGCTAAGTCGCTCCCTGGGACGCACGCCGCCGGCATGGGCCTATCACCCTGCCCGCTTTCTCAGCCGCCCTTGGTTCGCCAATCCCGGGCCATCGCTTCGAGCTACGCTTTTGCTGGAGAGTCCGGCGGCTTTCCGCGAACGGAACTTATTCGTCAGTGAAAATGCGCTCTCCCGCGCCTAGAGCGTGTCATGCACTTAAGAGAATATTTAGAGAGCGGTCCAGCAGGTAGGGATGCCGCGCTGCGGCGTCCGATGCGCGTCGTCTGCGCTGGATCGTTCGGACGTCCACCGACAGGCCATCCCCCTTGGACAGCGCAGCGCGCTGTCCCTACCGCGCGTCCTGCGCGAGATCGCTCAGTGCATGACACGCTCTAACGGCCAATCGCCCGCGGTCTTCCTTGATCGTGACGGAACGATCATGCGGGATGTCGATTACTGCGGCGATCCTGCGCAAGTGGAGATTTTCCCGGGCACGAGCGAGGCCCTGCAACGGCTGCGAGACGCAGGATTTCGGATTTTCATTATCACGAACCAGAGTGGAATCGGTCGTGGATATTTCAGCGAAGCGGACTATCTCGCAGTGGAAGCGGAGGTCGATCGGAAGCTGGGCGCGGGCTTGATCGATGGAACTTTTTTTTGCGCGGATCTGCCGGACGCGGGTTCGACGCGACGCAAACCCGCACCAGGGATGATTCTGGAAGCGCAGCGCGATCACGCGCTCGATTTGGAGCGTTCCTTCATGGTGGGCGATAAGCCAATCGATGTGGAATGCGGACGTAGCGCGGGCGTGCGCACCGTGCTCGTTCGGACGGGCAAACCCATTCCTGCCGGAGACCACGGCGCGGACTGGGAAGCGGAAGACCTCACGGAAGCGGTCGAGATTATTCTTCGCCATGCGCGCTAAGGTTGTCGGCATTATTCCGGCGCGATGGGACTCGACGCGTTTTCCTGGCAAGCCTTTGCACCCGATCGCGGGAAAGCCGCTCCTTCGCCACGTTTGGGAGCGTGCTCGCATGGCGCGCAAACTGGATTCCGTAATTATCGCGACCGACGATATGCGGATCGCTGAGGCAGCTTTTGAATGGGGCGCCGAAGTCGCGTTAACTTCGTCGCGCCATCGCAGCGGAACTAATCGTCTCGCAGAAGTGATCAAGAAATCGCCGGAGTTCACTCATGTGGTGAATATCCAAGGCGACGAACCGCTGATCGATCCGAAGTTGATCGATCGTCTCGTTAGCCGGATGTGCGTCGATCCCGAGATCGAGATGATCACGGCCGCGCATCCGTTTGAAAAAATAGCCGACAGCGCGTCACCGCATCAAGTAAAGGTGGTGCTGAGCAGAACGGGAGACGCGCTCTATTTTTCGCGCGCCGCGATTCCATTTCAGCGCGACGCCTCGTCTGCGCCGATTCTCCGCCACCAAGGCATCTACGGCTACACGCGCGATCTGCTTTTGCGCTTCGTGAAATGGAAACCTTCTCCGCTGGAACGCGCGGAAGCCCTCGAGCAATTGCGCGCCGTGGAGAATGGGGTAAGAATTCGCGTGGTCGTGACCGGCGGGGGCTGGCCGGGGGTGGATACGCCGGCCGAGGTGGCAGCAGTGGAGCAGGAACTTCTTCGCCTTGCCGCTGCGCCCAAGCGACGAAGCAAACTTTAAGAGGGTGCGATGAAATATATTTTTCTCACTGGCGGTGTGATCAGTTCGTTAGGCAAAGGCCTCGCGGCGGCCGCGCTTGGCACCCTGCTCGAACTCCGTGGGCTGCGTGTCGTTTTCCAGAAGTTCGATCCCTATTTGAACGTCGATCCCGGGACGATGAATCCGTTTCAACACGGAGAAGTTTATGTCCTGAACGATGGCGCGGAGACGGATCTCGATCTCGGCCATTACGAACGCTTCACCAACTGCGTCCTCTCGCGGAATAATAATCTGACCAGCGGTCAGGTTTACGAAAGCGTGATCTTGAAAGAGCGCCGCGGCGATTATCTGGGCAAGACGGTGCAGGTAATTCCGCACGTGACCGATGAGATCAAGAATCGCATCCGCGAGGTTTCGGCCGAGAGCAAAGCGGACGTTCTGATCACTGAAATTGGTGGCACCACGGGCGACATTGAGGGGCTGCCCTTCCTGGAAGCGATCCGCCAATTTATCCTGGAAGCGGGTCCGCAAAACGTGCTCAACATGCACGCCACGCTGGTGCCGTTCATCAAGGCTGCGGGCGAATTGAAGACAAAGCCGACGCAGCAAAGCATCGCGAAGCTGCGCGAGATCGGTCTCCAGCCGCAGGTGCTGCTTTGTCGCACGGAAATGGAACTCGACGCGGACACGCGGCAGAAGCTTTCAATGTTCTGCAATGTCTCGCCGAAAGCGGTGATCGAGGCGCGCGACGTGCAGAACACGATCTACGAAGTGCCGCTGATGCTTCACGAAGAAGGGCTCGATGAACTCGTTTGCGAACTGCTCCACCTCGAGACGACTCCGCCGGATCTGACCAATTGGCGGAAATTCGTGGACCGCATTGTCAGCCCGAAGAAGCAGGTCCGGATCGCAGTCGTCGGAAAATACATCGAGCTGCAAGACGCCTACAAGAGCATCTACGAGTCGTTAACCCACGCGGCCGCGAGTCAAGATTGCGGGATCGATTTGAAATTGATCGACGCGGAAACGTTGCAGGATGGCGTGGATGGCCAATTGAAAGATGTGGCTGGCGTGTTGATTCCGGGTGGATTCGGCGAGCGTGGCGTCGAAGGCAAAATCAAGGCCACGCAATATGCCCGCGAGCACAACGTCCCTTTTCTCGGGCTCTGCCTCGGCATGCAGGTGGCGACGATCGAGTTCGCGCGCAACGTCTGCGGGATCGAGGGCGCCAACAGCACCGAATTCGAAGAAGATGCGGCCGAGCCGGTAATCTGCCTACTGAACGAACAGCGGGATGTGAGCAAGAAAGGCGCGAGCATGCGTCTCGGCACCTGGCCGACGAAGATCACGAGCGGGACGATGGCGGAGAAGATTTACGGTCACTCCGAAGTGCTGGAGCGGCATCGGCATCGCTACGAATTCAATATGGATTACCGCGAGCGGATGGCTGAGCGCGGATTCATGATCTCCGGGACGTCACCGGATGGGGCGCTGGCGGAATTGATCGAACTGAAGGACCACCCTTACTTCCTCGCCTGCCAATATCATCCGGAATTTCAGAGCAAGCCGAACCAGCCGCATCCGCTTTTCAAAGGCTTCATCGAAGCCTGCTTGCTGCATCAAAGCTAGCCCGGATATTTCACCATTAGTCGGCGGCGGCCGTTGGGGTCAAAGATCGAGGGGAAGCGGCGTTGCAGTTGACT
>JBBSPM010000086.1:0-17235 GCA_038258815.1 Chthoniobacterales bacterium | reverse complement strand
GGGGAATTGCTTTCGCTCGCCGAGCCGCATTTCGATCTTTTCCTCACCTCCGATCAGAACCTGCGATATCAGCAAAACTTGACGGGCCGCAAGATCGCGATTCTCGAACTTTCGACCAATAAACTGCGCCGCTTACAGGCAACAGCTAGGTTGATCCTTGAGAACCTTGCGTCGATGGAGCCGGGAGAGTTTCGGCAGCTAGAGATTTTCTGAGCAGTGACGCGACTGGGTAGCGCGCGCGACTCCGACTCCGAGCAGCAGATTCGCGATGTGAAAAATATTGCCGCCAGCGGGTACGAGGTCGCCTACATGGAACGGTGGACGAACGAGCTCGGACTCGATAAGCTCTGGCCGGAATGTCAGCCGTAACCGACACCTCACCCGAAATCGCGGAAATGGTGCGCTCCCGCCGCATGGCGCGCACGGCCGAGGAGCGGTTTGTCATGGGGAGCCGAATGTTTGACGCCGCTCGCGAAATGATTCTCGCCTCCCTCCCGCTGAATCTTTCGCCGCGAGAACGTCGGGAGATGCTCTTCGACCGGACGTACGGTGCGCAAAAACCGCGGCCTGGTTTCCCGGGAAAGCCGCCGTCCCGGCAGGAAATGTCAGAAAAAAGGACTGACCCCGGCAGCCAGACGGACCCCGGCAGCCAGACGCCAAGTTCGCCGAAAAAGCTCGGAACTCAACGCCTATGCAGGTAGGGTATCGCGCGTGAGGATAGGATTCGGTCTTGCTGCGTTCGGGGTCGCCATCTTGTCAATGATTCTACACTCTAGGACCGCCAGCAGCGCAATATTTGACAAACCATGGAAATAACACGCATGCCCTCACGTTTCACAAAGGGTTCGGACTTCGAAGATTACGTCGCATCACTTTACGAAGATCTCGGCTTCGAAGTGAAAAGAAACGTGAACCTAAGTGGTCAGCAGATCGACTTGCTTATATCTAAGAACATTATTGGCGTCGGCAGGCAACAAATGATCGTTGAATGCAAATACCGCTCAGAAGGTAGTGTTTCCAATCAGGCCGTGATCGACCTTGGAGCGATCGTAAGAACTGTCGCCGACTTTAACGGCATCATTAAAGGAATCCTAGTCACCAACTCCAGATTTAGTGCCGATGCGGCGGCCGTGGCGCAGGCATCTGGCGGCCGAGTGGAATTACTGCTCCTAAAGACAAAAGGGGTCTAAAGACAAAAGGGGTCAGTCCTCAGGGGGTCAAGACAAAAGGGGTCAGTCCTCAGGATTGAAAGCGCATTTCTAATCTTTCCCCGGCGCGAGCAACTTCGAGAGGTTGGTCCATGTTCCCATTCGCAACCGCTGGAAAGAAGCAAAAGGGGTCAGTCCTACGGGTCAGTCCTGGGGTCAGGCTAGTTCCCTGACCTCGGGTCGGTCCCATAATCTCGGCATTTTGACTGCAGCACGTGCCTCGCGTTGCTGCTTGCGATGTGCTCGCGGGAGCGAATCGTAAAGCGCGGGCTCGCTATCTTCGCTGCGGGAACGTGGTCTAGTGTTTGATGCAGAAAAAGGTGTTCGCGGAGCTCGGCTTTGGTTTGGTTTTCCTGTTGATCGCGACGCTGGCGGGGGCGGAGACGCCGGGGCCGATCCCGGCGCCGGCAGATGTAGCTGAGCCTCCGGCGGAGGCGGAGCGAACCGCTTCGGGGTTGGCCACGAAAGTGATCGAGGCCGGCGATGGGAGGGCGCACCCGAGCGGGACGGACTTGGTGAAGATCGATTACACGGGCTGGACGGCGGACGGGAAGATGTTCGATAGCTCGTTGACCAAGGGCAAGCCGGTGACGTTCCGGCTCGACCGCGTGTTCTTGGGAATGACCGAGGGGGTGCAATTGATGGTGGCGGGGGAGACCCGGCGGCTTTGGATTCCAGAGGGACTGGCAAATCAGGGAGTGAAGGGCAGGCCCGCTGGGACGCTGGTTTATGAGGTGAAGTTGATCGCGATCGAGCGCTCGCCGACGGCGCCGCCTCCGGACGTGAGGTCGCCGCCGGCGGAGGCAGAGAAGATGGGGAGCGGGCTGGCCTATTTGAAACTCAAACCTGGGAGCGGGAAGCATCCGTCGCGCAGGAGCGAGGTGACGGTGAATTACTCGGGCTGGACGACGGATGGGAAGCTCTTCGATAGCTCGGTGCCGCGCGGGAAGCCGGCGACCTTCCGGGTGGATCAGGTAATCGAAGGCTGGACGGAAGGCCTGCAAATGATGGCGGAAGGCGAGAAGGCGCGTTTCTGGATTCCGGAGCCACTGGCTTACAAGGGGGAACGGGCGCCGTTTGGGATGCTGGTGTTCGAGATCGAGATCTTGAAGGTGGAGTAGGGGAACCCTAGACGCGAAAAGCGCTGTAACCGCCCCGCAGCGTCGGGGCGTGAGCACCGTTTGCAATCCGCGCGCGGCACGTCGACGCAGCGACGTGGCTACAGTGTCGCAACTTTCGCTGCGGCCCCCGGGGTGGGTCTGGCGTCGATCGGTAGTCGAGCTATCGCGGCGCGGTGAAGAGGCTGAGCTTTTTCGCGGTCTTCCGGTTTCTGACTGGCGGCGGTTTCGGCGGGGGGGCGGGGAATCGGGGAGGAATCGGATAGGGGTCAGGCGAGGTCGTGACGCCGCAACCGACGCTGCCGACTGGCCCGGCTTCGCGCGTTTCCGCAACGAAACGGTCGAGCAGCTTTTGGTCGAGCGGTTTGGGTTGGAGTTCGTCGGCGATGCGGCGGGCGTATTCGGCTGCGATTTGGTCGTAGCTGGGCTGGAGGGATGCGCTCATAGCGGGCGATCGCGTCTGGCCGCGGACAAGAAGAGAGCCGCGAGGAACAGGACGCCAACGCTTGAGGCCGGAATTTACCTTTGCGGAGCATGGTGGTGGCGGAGTCCTCTGGTTGTCGGGCCTTCCGGAAACCTGGGGCCTTGTCTCCCGTATTATTTGAAGTGTAGGCGGAGCAATTGCACGGGTGCTCCGGGAACGAGGAGGAAGAGGTTATCGTAATCGGCTTCGTCGATCGTGAGGGTTTCGGTGGCACCGAGAGCGGTGATGATTTCCGGCAGGGTATTCGAATGGCCGACGACGAGGACGTTGCCGGTGGCTGCTTTGAGTTTCGCGACGAGGGCGGGAGTTTTTTTCGCGGGGACGGTCTTGATTCTGAGATGAGCGGCTTTGGCCAGCGGTTTCGCGGTTTGCTGGGTGCGTTTGAACTCGGTGGCGTAGATGGCGGTGAGGTGGACGTCTTTCAGCACGGTCGCGAGACTCGCGACCCGTGCGTGGCCGGCTTCGGAAAGGTCGGGGTCTTTGGCGTCGCCGCCGGTGGCCTTCTCGGCATGGCGGACGAGAAAGATCGCGGTTGGCTGAGCCAGAGCCGGGCAGAGACATCCAAAGAGAAGCGCGAGGGAGAGCGAGGCGTGTCGGATCATGTGGCGCAGGATATACTGGAGCGACGGACGAATGCGAGTGTAGCCGCGTCGCTTCGCGACGTGTGGGAGATGACGGGGAGACTGGGAACGCGTCGATAGTGAGATTCATGCCGATCCCGCACGTCCCGCAGGGACGTGGCTACAATCGAGAGCGGCGACGTGGACGCTTGCCCAAAAACGACAAAACGCGGCCATGTCGGCGGATCGTTGGATGCCAGCGCCCAGTTCAGTAGCGGGCATGGCCACCAATGGATGCTTTCTTTTTTAGTCGGTTTCTTCCAGAAGCGTTACGTATTGCGGAAGTTTGGCTCGGAATTCATCGAGGAGGCCGGGATCCATGAAGCCGTAATCATCCGGGATGCGCAGACAGACTACTTCTTTGCCTTCGAGTGCCTCGGGAAATTTTTGGCGCAAGCGCTGCAGGTGCGAGTTTTCCATGCAGAAAATGAGATCAGCCCAGCCGATGTGCCCCTCGGTGACGACAATGCGGGCGTCGCGTTGGGTGCCGGCGGAACGGACCTGATATAGCGAGGAACCGGCGAAGAGTTTTTCGGCGGTGAGGCTGCGCCATCTGTTTCGACTGCAGATGAAGAGGAGCTTCGTGGCGGTGGGAGATATGGCCATGGCTGGCGGATCCGTTTCTCGGACGTGTGTTCACGAGAATCGCAGAACTTGGTGAATCGGGAAGTTGGCAACAAGCTTTGAGTGTGTTAGCGCGATTGGTCGGTTGGACGGCATTGCCGCACGCTGGTGGCAATGTCACGTTGGCGGATGCGTGCTCATGTTCGGATGGTTTTCGCTTCGTGCCTCCTTGTTGTTTCGCTTCTCGTCGCTGTTCCGGTTTCGGCGGCAGAGAAACGAAGCATCACGGAGAAGGATCTCTTCGGGTTTGTCTGGATTGGGGATATGGAGGTGTCGCCCGATGGTTCCCGCGTGGCGTTTGTGCGGGTGTCGGTGAACGAGAAAAAGGACGGCTATGATACTGCCATCTGGACGGTGCCGACCGCGGGCGGGGAGGAGCCGCATCGCCTAACGAATGGAACGCACGACAGCTCGCCGCGCTGGTCGCCGGATGGGAAGTATCTGGCATTTGTGCGCGCGACGGAGAAGGACGGCAAACCGGAGCCGGGCCAGCTTTGCATGTTGCCGATGACGGGCGGGGATGCGTGGCAATTCACGTCGCTGCCGAAGGGCGCGGGCGGACCCTTGTGGTCGCCGGACGGGAAGACGATCGCGTTTACGAGCGGGACGAACGCGGAGGATCTGGCGAAGCAGGCGAAGAAGAAGCGCAAGGAGGAGATCGCGAAGGAGGCGGCGGCCGTGCCAGATGGAGCCGCGGGCGCGAAGCCGACGCCCCTTCCATCCCTGGCCGGGAAGGATGAGGATGCGCGGGAAAGCGATATCCACGTGATCACGCGGGCGGTTTATCGCTCGAACAGCGAGGGCTATCTGGATCCGAAACGGCCGGATCACATCTGGACGATCGCGGCGCCGAAGACGGCGGATGAGAAGGTGGAGCCGAAGCAGTTAACGAGTGGATTTTTCGATGAGGCGGATGCGATGTGGTCGAAGGATGGGAAGCAAATTTATTTTACGACGCTGCGGGTGAACGAGCCGTATTACGATTTGCCGAAAACGGAAATTTACGCGGTGGCGGCGACGGGCGGAGAGGCGGTGAAGATCAATACGGTCGAGATGGGAATGGATGGACTGGCGTTGAGCCCCGATGGGAAACGGATCGCGTTTCTCGGATCGGTGAATGAGCCGGTGAATTCGTACACGCAGCCGGATCTGTGGGTGATGGATCTGACGCCGAACGCGAAGCCGCGGAATCTGACGGCGGCTTACGATTGGGATGTGGGCGCAGGTGTTTTCGGCGATAACGGCGCGCCGCGTGGCGGTGGCGGGAATCCGCCGATCTGGAGCGGTGATGGGAAAAGTATCGCGGAAATTGTTTCGAAGGAGGGGCGCACAAATCTGGCGATGTTCGACGTCGAGACCGGCGCGGCGGAGGAAGTGACGAAAGGCGATCAGGCGGTGGTGCGGGCACGGCTGTCCGCGGACGGGCTCACCGTGGTCGCGCTGGTTTCCACGCCCACTCGGATTGGCGACCTCTTCGTGGTCGAGGATGACGCGAAGCTGCGGCAGATCACGGATGTGAATCGCGGGTTGTTTAGCCAACTCAATCTCACGGAGCCGGAAGAGGTCTCGTATCAATCGTTCGACGGAAAGAAAATTCAGGCGTGGCTGCAGAAGCCGCCGGGATTTGATGCGAAGAAGAAGTATCCGCTCATTCTCAATATTCACGGGGGGCCGCATGCGGCTTACGGTTTCGTCTTCGACCACGAATTCCAGTGGATGGCGGCGAAGGGATACGTGGTGCTTTACCCGAATCCGCGCGGGAGCACGAGTTACGGGCAGGAGTTTGGGAATGTGATCCAATACAATTATCCGGGCGACGATTTCAAAGACCTGATGGCGGGCGTGGATGACGCGATCAAGCGGGGTTACATCGACGAGAAGAAGATGGGCGTGACCGGCGGAAGCGGCGGTGGGTTGCTGACGAATTGGGTGATCACGCAGACGGATCGCTTCGCGGCGGCGGTCTCGCAGCGCGATATCGCGGACTGGGCAAACTGGTGGTACACGGCGGACTTCACGCTCTTCCAACCGCGCTGGTTCAAGGCGCCGCCGTTTGAGGATCCGGAAGATTATCGGAAGCGGTCGCCGATTACCTACATCAAGGATGTGAAGACGCCGCTGATGTTGATCCTGGGCGAAACGGATACGCGCACGCCGATGACCGCGGGCGGGGAGGAGATGTTCCGCGCGCTGAAGTTTCGCAAGATTCCGACGGTGATGGTGAAGTTCCCTAACGAGACGCATGAACTCTCACGCGGCGGGCAGCCGTGGCATCGGGTGGAGCGGCTGCAGCATATTGTGGGATGGTTCGATCACTGGCTGCTGGGCGTGGTGAAACCGGAGTACGAGGTGGCGCCGGAGGTTTCCGTCAAGCCGGATGCGGGGCCGGGGAAACCGAAGCCGGGGTCCTAGGAGAATGGGTGCGAGGCGTTCTCGAATAGAAGATAGAGACGAGCGTGGCCTGGAACTTCATCGGTTGGCAGCGTCGCGCGCCTTCTGCACCGCGGCTGTGATCCTTCGGCCCGAGGGCGGGCCGGCTCCACCTCGCCGGTTGCCGTGGAGTCGGCGCGCCCCCGCGCCGAAGGCTGAAGCGCCGATTCTCGAACACTACCTCCCAACGCACACGCGTAGCGCAAGTCGCGGCAGTTTGAGTTGGCAGAACACGGCTTCGCTTTGCAAGTTCTCCGCATGAACACGGTTCGCGGCCTTCACCACATCACGGCGATCTCTGGTCCTGCACAGAAGAATCTTGATTTCTACGCGGGCGTGCTCGGGATGCGCTTGGTGAAGAAGAGTGTGAATCAGGATGATCCGGGGACGTATCACCTCTTTTACGCGGATGCGGAAGGGCACCCGGGAACGGACATCACTTTCTTCCCGTGGGCGCAGATGGCACCGAGCCGTGACGGTTACGGGTTGGGCACGGAGGTTTCGCTGGCGGTGCCGCCGGGGAGTCTGGTGTTTTGGAGCGGGCGTCTGCAGCGGTATGGAATCGCGGCCGGTGCGCCGGAGGTCCGGTTCGGTGAAAACGTTTTGACGATGCGAGACCCGCACGGCTTGCGCGTCGCTCTGGTGGAAAGTGCGAGTTCGTTAGACCGGTATTTTACTGCGTGGGAAGGTGGACCGATTCCGGTGGAACATCAGATTCGCGGATTGGAGACGGCTCGGATGGATGAAGCGAGTTTGCTGGTTACCACTGCGTTTCTTACGAATGCGATGGGCTTTCGCGAAATCGGAATCGAGAATGTCTGGCATCGCTACGCGGTGGGCGAGGGGAAATCGGGCCAATATGTGGATGTGCGCGAATTATCTGGCGCGCGCCGCGGTGCCTGGGGGACGGGCAGCATTCATCATATTGCCTGGCGGG
Organism: Chthoniobacterales bacterium; assembly: GCA_038258815.1. Taxonomy (GTDB): domain Bacteria; phylum Verrucomicrobiota; class Verrucomicrobiia; order Chthoniobacterales; family UBA10450; genus JACCTI01. The sequence continues at coordinate 9,814 of JBBSPM010000086.1, read as the reverse complement.
TGGAAGATGATGCGCATGAAGCGGAGGTGCGCGAGAGCGTCGCGGCTGGCGGTGCGCAGCCGACACCGGTGATCGATCGGTTTTGGTTCAAGTCCGTTTATTTCAAAGAGCCGGGTGGCGTGCTTTTCGAGTTGGCGACGGATGGTCCCGGCTTCGCGGTGGATGAGGACTCGGCACACTTGGGCGAGACCTTGGTGCTGCCGCCGTGGCTGGAACCGGAACGCGCGGCGATTGAAGCCTCGCTCCCCAAGGTGACCATGCCGGCAAAAGAATGAGCCGCCGCTGACGCGCGCTCTTGTGCTCGCGAACGCCGAAGGCTAGAACGCGAGCATGAATCGCCGACATATCCGCTGGCTGCCCGTCGTCATCGCGGTGTTGGTCATCGCCTGGCAATTTTTTAGCTCGGAGAAGTTTGTGAATCCGGAGACGGGTCGGACGGCTCACGTCGGGATGTCGCGTGAGCAGGAATCGGCGCTCGGTTTCCAGAGTTACAAGCAGGTGCTTTCGCAGGCACAGACGGTCGAATCCGGACCGGAAGTGGAGATGGTGCGAAGGGTCGCGGGACGGCTGGCCAAGGCAACCGGAAAGTCCGGCGAAGGATTTGAGTGGGCGGTCTCGGTGATTCGCGACAAACAGGTCAACGCCTTCTGTCTGCCGGGCGGTAAGATTGTCGTCTACACGGGCATTCTCCCGGTGGCGCAGAACGAAGCCGCGCTCGCCACGGTGATGGGCCACGAGATGGCGCACGCCACTTCGCGCCACGGTGCGCAACGCGTCTTCCAGCAGAACCTCACCCAAACCGCCATGACCGGTCTGGCGGTTTCGCTTTCCGACATGGATTCCGACAAGCAGCGCGTCATCATGGGCGCGCTCGGCGCTGGGGCGCAATTCGGAGTGTTGATGCCGTTCGGGCGCAAACACGAAAGCGAGGCGGACGAGATTGGCCTCTTCTACATGGCACGCGCTGGTTATGATCCGCGGGAGAGTCTCCGCTTCTGGCAGCGCATGGAAAAATCTGGCGGCGCCAGCCCGCCGGAGTTCCTCTCCACGCATCCGTCCCACGGCACCCGCATCCAACAGCTCCAGGCGCTGATGCCGAAGGCGATGCAGGAATACCAGCAAAGCCAGAAGCAGTGACACGTGCGAGAGGCTCGTGACTTGCTGCATAGTCCAGCATGCGCGGCATCGTAATCGTTCTATTTCTCGCTGCTATTTTTCTCGCGAGCCGCGCGCCGTCGCTCGCTGAACGAATCAATCACGAAGGGCGTATCCTCGGTCCCGCGCCCGTCGTCACCGCGCCGATTCTCTTCCACACGGCGCAAGCCGACGCCGTCGTCTCGGCCATGCAGATCATGCCGGTGGATAGCGCATGGAATGAAGACATCAGTGCGCAGCCACTGCTCGGGAACTCCGCGGCGATGATCGCGCAGATCAAGGCCGACCTCTCGGCCGGCCGGCAGACGTTGCGGCCGTTTTATGAGATGAATTACGTGCTCGTGCCGGACGACCAGCCGCGCCTTCCGGTAAGCTTCTTCAACTACCCAGACGAATCCGATCTCGACGGCGGTAGCGGCAGCGTGGGCTTGTATCCGATCGCGTTCAACCTGCCGATCGAGACCTGGCCACGCGGCACCGGCAATCTCACGCTCGACCAGTGGCAACGCGACGTGAACAACACCGGTGGCGATCGTCACGCGATCATGGTGGCGCCGGGCGTCGGCTCGATCTGGGAAACGTGGTTGACGCGTTTGGTTGGGAACAATTGGCAGGCGTCGAACGGCGCGAAGTTCCCCCTGAATTCGAACACGCCGCGTCCTGCTGGGTGGACCTCAGGCGACGCTGCGGGTTTGCCGATGTTTCCCGCGCTCGTCCGCTACGATGAGTGCGAGCGCGGAATGGTGGAGCACGCGCTTCGGCTCGTGGTGGCGAAGACGCGGCGCCAATATTTTTACCCGGCCACGCATTACGCGTCGTCCATTGCCGCGACGTCGACACAATACCCAGCGATGGGACAGCGCTTGCGGTTAAAGGCGAACTTCATTATCCCCCCTGGCTGGACCCTGGCGGAAAAAGCCGTGCTGCGAGCGCTCCAAAAATACGGCGCCATCGTGGCCGATAACGGCGGCTTCTTTTCCATCTCCGTCTGTCCCGACGATCGCTTCGCGGCGAATGCGTTCGATCATCTTTCGTCGATCGATATCAACAATTTCGAAGTGATCCAAACGACCGGCGCGTTGCAAGGTCCGCGCTCACCCGGAGCACAGAGCGTCGAGGCCGGTCCCGATCTGACCACGCAATTCGATTCCAATGCCAGCATCGGAATCAGAGGGATCGTCTACGATCCCAGCGGCTCCGCCTTGCTGCAGTGGACGAAATATTCCGGTCCGGGCGCGGTCACTTTCGATCAAGCCGACGCCGCGCAAACGGTCGCGCATTTCAGTGCTCCGGGTGCCTACACACTCCTCGTTAGTGTGCGCGATGGAATTCACGCCGTGGCCTACGATGCGGTGGTCGTTCGCGTCTCGCCACGGGTCGCTATTTCGCGCAGCAGCAGCGACGTTGTGATCACTTTCGCGACGGCCTTGGGGCAGCACTACGCGGTCGAGCGTCAGGACGCGCTCGGTGGTCCGAGCTGGCTCCGCATCGCCGACAACGTCGCCGGCACCGGCGGCGACGTGACGGTGCTCGATCCTGGCGCCGTGAATGCAGGGCAACGATTCTACCGCGTCCTGCTGCTACCCTAAGCCGGAACGATGCAGTCGGAAACGGTGGCCGTGGGCTGCTGGTAGCGGCGATGCTCTCGTCGCCGGAAGTGTGGGCGGCGCCCTCGCCGCGAGTTTCCGTCGCACCCCCTTTGCTGCGTCCAAAATCCGGGCGGCGCGGTGCCGTCGCGTGCAGCGATAACGCCATTCGACTGGAGCGGGTGTGGAAAGCTCGCAGCTTCCCACCGATCCGGCGCGGAGGACTGCGTCCCAAGCTAAGTCGGTCGTTCCCGCGCTGGACCGAAGAGTCAAGCGCGCCCGCTTGCGAAAGCGCCCTCCAACCCCAGAGCGAGTGAACGCGCGGGACAATTTCATGTCCCATATGCGTCACGAAATTGTCCATCAAGTCAAAAGCTCCTTCGGTTTGCATTTCGCCTTTCAAACCGACGAAGCGCGAGCTTTTGGGGACGCCAAATCCTCGAAAAACCGACCGCTCCGCCTAGCTGCCATGCCGTGGCATCTTGCGCCGCGGTCGACTATTTCGTCTTCGTCCGCACGGTGACAGCAGAGATGTCCTCGAGATCGACGACTGCATCGTAGAATTCCGCGCCAGTGAGGGCGGACAGGTGAACGAGTTTATCGGTGACCTTCTCGACTTTGCCGCCCATTTTCTCGCCAGACTCGAGGCGGAGATCCACGATTTGGCCGACTTGTTTCTCCAGGACGGAACGCATGGTGTCGTTAGGCTGAAGTTCGATTTTGGTTTGGCTGAACGCAGTCGCGCAAACGGCCAGGACGATGGTAACGGGAAGGAGCAGATGTTTCATAGGGGGAGGAGTTTACGTGAAGACGAGCGGCGTTGACCAGCTTGTACCCACGATTGTAGCCACGTCCCTACGGGACGTGTGGGAGTGGCGCGGATCGAAGGAATGCACGTTTGCAATTGCAGGCTTGAATCGATCCCTCACGTCCCACAGGGACGTGGCTACACATCTTCGGGGTCGTCTTCCTTCTCGGGGCTGCGCTTGCCGCCGGCGTCGTAGAGCGCGGTGTAGAGCTGGTCGAGCAGGACGGGTTTGCTGAGGATGGCCACGGCACCGGCGTCGCTCATTTCCTTCGTCAGCGCCACCCCGGAGACGAGGATGATGCGGGCTCCAGGATCTCGCGCGAGGATGTTGCGACAGGCGGTGGCGCCGTTCAACCGCGGCATGGAGTAGTCCATCAAGACCACGTCCGGGTGGTGTCGCGTGTAGGCGTGGATGGCTTCCAACCCGGAACCCACCACTTCGACGACCTCGTGCTGGCACTTCTCGACCAACGCAGCCAGTGTGGTGCCCACGCTCTTTTGGTCGTCTGCGATGAGGACGCGCACAGGTCGGATTCCAGAAGGTTCCATGCCAGATGGCAAGCCTTGGATTACAATCCTTCGGCCCGGGGGCGGGCCGGCTCCATCGACGCTCCGCTTGGAGCCGGCGCGCCCTCGCGTCGAAGTCTCAATCGGCAATCACTTCCGGCGATATTTCTCCAGATATTTATCGCGCAAGCGCGTTTGACGATTCGTGAGATCAATCTTCCGGCCGTCGATATAGGCCGCTTCCACTGATGTCGGGAGGTCGAGCGGATCGCCGTTGGTCACGATGAGGGTGGCCGCCTTTCCCGTTTCGAGCGAACCGAGACGATCGGAGACGCCAAGCAGTTGCGCTGGATAAATTGTGACCGCTTTTAGAGCTTCCTCTTTCGCTAAACCGAAGGCAGCCGCCATCGCTGCTTCGTAGGGCAGGTTGCGCTCGTGCGCCGCTTCGGATTCGCGGCCATGAGTGGAAATGCAGAAGCGCACACCGGCCGCCGCAAGCCGCGCTGGAGTGCTGAACGAGGCGTCGTAGGAATCACCGCGTCGAGGCGGCAACGCGGTCGTCAGCGCGATGATGACAGGTGTGTCTGAGGCTTTCAATTGCCCGGCCATCCGCCAGGCCTCGCGTCCGCCCACCAGCGTGAATTTCATTTGTGCGTCCTTGGCCCATGCCAGCGCGGCTTCGATTTGCGAGGCGGAATCGGCGTGGATGAAAAGCGGGAGCGTCCCCTCGATCACGGGCGTCATCGCTTCCCAGCGCAGATCGGATTTGAAGCCGGGCGCTGGATTCTTCCGCGCCAAGGCATAGGCGCGGGCGATTTGGAAGGAGTCGCGGATTTGCTTCTCCGCCTTGTCAATCTCCTTCTGCTGATCCTCGGGCTTTTTCGGCGCGCGCGGGTCGCGGTCGATCGCCAGATTGGGCCATTGTAGATGCATCGCGATCGGGGCTTGAACGGTCAGGTCTTCCGGCGTCCAACCATCCATCCGGATGACGGCGGATTGGCCGGAAATAAGCCCACCTTCCGGCACGACGTGCGCGTAGAGGATGCCGTTGCGTCGCGCGACCGGAATCAATTCGCTGTCCGGATTCACGCTGCTGATGCTGCGTGCGTTGGGATTGATCGCGCCGACTTCCTGAAAGTCGAGCGTGGCGCGCGCCGCACTGATTTCCGACAAGCCGAGGATGCTGTTGGCGTTGATCAAGCCGGGGTAAACATGCTTGCCTGTGGCGTCGATGACTTCGGCGCCTGCTGGAATCGCAGCGTCTGCTCCGAGCGCAGTAATTTTGCCGTCTGCAAACACGATCGTGCCAGAAGGAATCTCGGGTCCGCTCACTGGATGAATCGTCGCGCCTTTGAGCGCGATCGGCTTTGTCTGTGGTAGCGCGGGAATGACCTCAGATGCGCCAGCGCGGATGATCGATCCGAGCAGCGCGATGGCGATGAGATGGCGGATCGATCTATTCATGATCGGTGCATTCGTAACGATCCGCGCCGTTGCGATAAACGCCGTCGGGCTTCTTCTCGTTATCCTTCTTCTCGTCTCCGCCCTTCGCTAATTCCTTCACGCGCTCGGTCAGCGCCTTTTGCACCAGCGCCTCGCGTTGCGCCGCGAAGCTCTTCTGCGCTTCCGTATCCTCGGCGCGGTCGAAGTATTTCCGGCCATCGATCCAGGTCTGTTCGACCCGCGTGTAATTCGAGAGGGGGTTGCCATTCCAAACCACCAGGTCGGCGTCCTTTCCTACTTCAAGCGAGCCAGTCTTGGCGTCGATGTGCAACTGCTTCGCGGGATTGATCGTGATCAACTTGAGTGCGTCTTCCGCGGAGATGCCGCCATATTTCATCGACTTCGCCGCTTCCGTGTTCAGCCGACGCGCGAGGTCGCCGCTGTCGGAATTTACCGAGGTCAAAACGCCGCGGCTCTGCATTATGGAGGCGTTGTCGGGGATGGCGTCGAAAGCCTCAAACTTGTAGCCCCACCAATCGGCAAAGGTCGAACCACCGGCCCCGTGAGCGGCGATCCGGTCGGCTATTTTGTAGCCTTCCAAAATGTGCTGCAACGTGCCGACTTTGATCTTGAACTCGGTCGCCAACTGCAAAAACGCGAGCACTTCATCCTGGCGGTAGGAGTGGCAATGGATGAGCCGCTTTCCGCTCACGATTTCGGACAGCGCTTCGAGCTGGAGATCGCGGCGCGGCGGCAGGCCCGATTTGTTTTTCCAGGCCGCATCATATTCCTGTGCGGCGCGGAAGCGATCACGGATGAGCTGCTCCACGCCCATGCGCGTCTGCGGATAACGAGTGGTAAAATTATCGCCCCAGTTCGATTGTTTGACGTTTTCGCCGAGGGCGAATTTCACGCCCGGCATCGCTCCCGCGAATTTCAGCTCCTCCGGCAACGCGCCCCAGCGGAATTTGATTACCTGATTTTGCCCGCCAATCGGATTCGCCGAGCCATGCAGAAGATTCGCCGCCGTCACGCCGCCGGCCAGCTCGCGGTAGATATCCATATCGGTCGCATCGACGACGTCGCCGATCCGCACTTCGCAGGTCACCGCATGCGTGCCCTCGTTCACGCCTTTGCTGATCGCGGTGTGGGAATGGCAGTCCACGATTCCCGGTGTGACATGCATGTTCTTGCCGTCCACCACCGAGGCTCCCGCAGGCGCTTTTAGACCTGGACCGACGCCGGTGATTTTTCCGCCGCTGATCAGAACGTCCGCATTCTGCAATGTGCCTTGCGGGCCGGAAGTCCAGACCGTCGCGCCTTGGATCAGCATCGCAGCGGGAGCTTCCGGTGGAGCGGCTCGCCCGAAAGCGCCGGCGGGAAATGTCTCTGGAAAATCCAGTGCCTGGTCGAGCGGTGATGGCTTCGGTTCTTCCGGCTTCGGCGCGAATGCGGCGGTGCGTTTCGCGCTCCAGCTCATTACCGTGCCTGTCGGCGGAGCATCGCCGTTGCCCACCATGGCATCGCCTGCGATCCGTCCGGACAAGCGCATCGCGCCTTCGCCTTTCCCGAATAGTTTCGCGGGAGCTACCAGGAGGACGGCGTCGCCGTTCGTCGTCAGCGTCACCTTCTCGCCCGCCAGTTTGGCCTCGGGCTTTTCCATCTCGCCTTCCACCGTGAGCGACAGCTTCTGGTTTTCCGCCGTCACTTCCCACGTGCCGCGCACGTCGCGTTCATCCGCCAGGTCCGACTCGTAATAGTAGCCATCCACCCAAGTGGTCAGCACTTTCGTCTTCTCCGTGAACAAATCGCCACTGGCGACGACAAGATTCGCAATTCGTCCCGGCGCGATTGTTCCCATCCGATCCGCCACGCCGAAGATTTCCGCCGGAGTGCTCGTTAGGGCGGCAAGCGCCGCGTCCTTGCTCAAGCCGCGCCGCACCGCCAGCCGGATGCGCGACCAGAATTCCTTCTCCGGCTTCTCCAATCCCTCCGTGGTGAACGCGATCGGGATTCCTTCCGCGGCGAGCAGCGCAGGATTGCTCGGCGCACGATCCCAATGCTGCAGCTCGTGCAATTCGTAATCGAGCGCGCGTTCCGGCTGCTCGATTTTCGGCACCTCGGGAAAATCGAGCGTGAGAATGACGGGCGTTTTGGCCAGCGATTTCCGCACGCGGTATTCGTAACCGTTGCCGAGGAGGATGGGCTTGAGCTTGAACTCTTCCGCCACTTTGAGCGCGCGGAGCAAATCCAGTTCGTCCTCAGTCTCGAACACCGCCGGCTGTTTTCGTTGCGCGAATTCCGCCAATGCCGCCAGACTCGCATTCGACTCCGGCCGTTCCGTCGCGCCTGGATTTTTGCGATACGCATCCTGTGCGGCCTGATACCACGCCGCATCGAGCAGCGTCTGGCGAATCAAAGCGATGCAGCCCATGAGCGAAGTCGGATAGCCCGCACTGCGGCCGCGATTGAGATCAAACGCGATGTGCTGCGCGACCTGCGGCGCCACCACCAGCGTGTTTGCGTCCGCTTCCTGCAAATCGACCAGCGCGCTCGCGCCGCGAAAAATCCCGCGCCCGGGCACGACCAACGCACTGGTGAAGCCGAGTTCGCGCAACGTCCGGCTCGCTTTCTTATCTAGGGTAAGCACGTTCGACGCATTGCGTTCCGGCGTCACTTTCGGATTCCAGGCGTGAGTTCCCTTCACCGCCTCGCGCGGAATTTCCTTCGGCTTCGCGTCGGGTTTGTCCTCGTCCACCTCACGGCGCAACGGCTCGGGCTGCAGCGTTTCGGGCAAGCCGACACGGCTATAAGCGTCGATGAATCCCGGGTAAATTGTCTTCCCAGTCAAATCCCAGATGCGCGCGTCGGCCGGGAGGTTCACGCTCGCTCCCGCTTCCACGATCAACCCATCGCGGATGATAACCGTTCCCTTTTCAATCGTCTTCCCCGGCGCGGTGACGATACGCGCATTCATCAAGGCGTGGACCCGCGGATCGTTCTCGCGCAAGCCTTGCGGAGGAGTCGTGGAAATCTGCGCGCGTCCTGCGGATGGAAAACTCAGCAGCGCGATGAAACCCAGCGAGCAGAGAAAATGAGAACGCGACGGGAAAATCATCGGTGGCAGAGCAGGCTATCGATGCGGACGCATGAGACAAGCAGGCATTCGCGGCAGCCCACACTTGGTCGCTATCGAAATATTTTTGAACGTCTCGATCGCGTCATGCCGTGACCGGCTCACGCGGAAGCACGGTAGGACGGCGCGTTGCGCAGTCCAAGAGGCGAGGACGGGCCTGTGATGCACGGACGTTGAACACGTCGGCCACGCGCCTCGGACGCCGCAGCGCGGCATCCCTACCGCTGCTTCGTCAGGGTGAGGCGCTTTGTTCGAGACGATGACGCCAATAACCCGGCTCGCGGCTACAGTGCATCACCGCATAAATCGTGACGCGCTCATACTGGGGTTCCCAACGATAGTAGATGACGAAAGGAAATCGGCTGAAGACGTAGCGCCGAATCTCCGGCTCCTCGACCACGCGCCATCGTGCTGGCGCCGCAACCAAAGCCGCGGCCGCGTCCTCGACGGCTGCAACGAATCGGTCGACCACCCGCTCAGACGCTGCGTGGAGGTAGTAGTTGGTAGCCTCCGCATACTCGAAAAGCGCCTCGGGATGAAAACTGTAGCTCGCGGCCATCAGCTAGCCGCGCGTGCGGAAGCCACGATGCGGCGAACGTGTGCCAGAGCCTCATCGCCTGGAATGAGTGAAACCTCGCCAGACTCGACCTGGGAAATACGGTGACGAACCTCAGTAATCTGGGCCGCTGCGATCTCCGGGGGAATGTCGTGGGCGAGGCGCTCCACGATGCGGTCGGCGAGTTCGGCTCGCTCCGGGGCAGAAAGCTGCTCTGCCGCTTCGAGAATTTGGGCGACGGCTTGAGTCATGGAATGAGAATACAAACGACTCGGATTCGAGCAAGCGTGCGGAAGCGCCTAACGACTCCATGCGCGAGCACAGGGTCGAAGGCAAGCCGCGGCATCTGCTCACCGGTGCATACGTTGGGATCCGGCTGGCGGTTTGATTGGTTCCCCGATGTTTTGCATCCGGGGCCCGGAAGAGTAATCTCGCAACCATGAGCTTGGCGGAAATAAAACGGGCCGCGGCCAGTTGCCACCTGACGAGTTGACCGCGCTCACGGCATATCTGGTCCAGCGTGACAACGCGCGCTGGGATGAACAGATTTCGCGGGATGCGGAGTCCGGCAAACTGGATTTCCTCTTCGAGGAGGCGCGGGAAGAACGCGCGAACGGCCGCCT
>JBBSPM010000085.1:0-17256 GCA_038258815.1 Chthoniobacterales bacterium | reverse complement strand
CGGATGATCACGGTGCCGCTGCCACGGAGCGGCGCTCACCAGGCCGCCGTGTTGCATTAGGGCAAAACGGGGCGGCCTGGAGAGCGCCCCTCCTTGACGACACCACTGGACATCGCGCATGTTCACGCGAACGTGCTCGATGACGAAGCGGGGAAATCCGGAAAGGATCTGGCGGGCTTATGCCGATTCTGAGGGCGCAGTCGCGCAGCGAACGCGCGGGGCGTCGGGCAATCCGGCGAATCGTTTCGAGAAGCTTCACGTCGAGATCGACCCGGTGGAGCCCGCGGAGGAAGACGAGCGGCCGCGGACGGCGACGCAGTTCTTCCGCGACAGCACCAAGAGCATCATCGCGCGCAACGACAGCCCGGACCTCGGTTTCGGCGCGAGCGTGAATCCGTACCGCGGTTGCGAGCACGGCTGCGCCTACTGCTACGCGCGGCCGACGCATGAGTATCTCGGCTTCTCGGCGGGCCTCGATTTCGAGACGCGGATCATGGTGAAAGAGAATGCGCCGGAACTGCTCGAGGCCGAGCTTTCGTCGCCGAGATGGGAGCCGCAGACCGTCGTGCTCAGCGGCGTGACCGATCCCTATCAGCCGGTGGAGCGGCGGCTGCGGATCACCCGGCGCTGTCTGGAAGTGCTGGCGAAGTTTCGCAACCCGGTCGGCATCGTGACGAAGAATAAACTCGTCACGCGCGACATCGATGTTTTGCGCGAGCTGGCAAAACACAATGCTGTAGCGGTGAATCTTTCCGTCACGTCGCTCGATCGAAAACTGCAGCAGATTCTCGAACCGCGCACCTCGCCGCCGCAGGCTCGGCTGGATGCGATCACGCAACTGCGTGCGGCTGGCATTCCGGTGGGCGTGATGGTGGCGCCGATCATCCCCGGGATCACCGATCACGAAGTGCCGGCGATTTTGGAGGCGTGTGGGAAAGCGGGCGCGCAGTTTGCCGGCTATGTGGTGTTGCGCTTGCCGTGGACGGTCGCGCCGCTTTTCGAGCGCTGGTTAGGCGAGCATTTCCCGGAGCGGAAAGAGAAGGTGCTGGGACGGTTGCGGAGCCTGCGAGGCGGCGATCGGCTTTACGATGCGCAGTGGGGGAAACGTCAGACGGGCGAGGGGATTTTCGCGGAGCAAATCGAAGCGATGTTTCGGGTGTCCTGTCGGCGGGCGGGAATCAATGGGCGACCAAAACTTTCCACCGCGAGCTTCCGTCCGCGGGTGGAGCAACTGACGCTGCTGAAGTGAGGTAGTGCTGGCGGCGTAACGGAAATTTGTGCTGCTGATCGAGGCGATCTGGATTACTCCCCGATGATCTTCACCAACACGCGCTTGCGTCGGCGACCGTCGAATTCGCCGTAGAAAATTTGTTCCCAAGGGCCGAGGTCGAGCTTGCCTTTGGTGATCGCGACGACGACTTCGCGGCCCATGATCTGGCGTTTGAGATGTGCGTCGGCGTTGTCTTCGCCAGTGCGATTGTGGCGGTAAGCGGCGGTCGGCTCGTGCGGCGCCAGTTTCTCCAGCCACACTTCGTAATCGTGGTGAAGCCCGGACTCGTCGTCGTTGATGAAGACCGAGGCGGTGATGTGCATGGCGTTGACCAGGCACAGACCTTCGGCCACGCCGCTGCGAGTCACGAGTTCGTCGATCGTGGGCGTGATGTTGAGGAACCCGCGCCGGCCCGAGATTTCAAACCACAGATGTTCGGTGAGCGATTTCATTCACGCACCATACATCGCGCCGCGGCGATGTAGCCACGTCACTGCGTTGACGTGTCGTCGACGCCTCGACCCGCCTTCGATAACCTACGGCTTGGCGTGCGCAGCGAGGCGGCGACAGGTGCGACAGTGCAGGCGAGCGATCGCTCGACGTTCTCGGGCGCGCGGCTACCGTTGGAAACATGAGCCGAATTTCCAATTTCGTCAGCCTCCATCCCTATTTCAAAGTGCATCCCGGCAAGCTGGAGATATTCAAAGCGGCGCTGCCCGATTTCATCGCCAAGATGGCGAGCGAGGAGGGGAATCTCTTCTATGATTTCACGATCAAGGGCGACGACGTGCTTTGTCGCGAAGGTTACGCGAATGCCGAGGCGTTGCTCCTGCATCTCGAGAGCGTCGACGCACTGTTGAAGGAAGCGCTCAAGATCGCCGATCTCACCCGCGTCGAAGTCCACGGACCCGCCGCGGAGTTGGCGAAACTGAAGGAGCCGCTCGCGCATTTGAGTCCGGCCTGGTTCACGTTGCACGGCTGAACGAGGACCTGACTGGTGCTGACAATGAGACAGAACATTTGGATGCTGGCGATGATGGTCTGCGCCTGCTGGTTGCTGCCGACGAGCAGCCGGGCGGCCGGCGACGACGGGAAGGCCAGGCTCGAGAAGATCGTCGCGACAGCGACCCGGCCGATCATGGAGAAATATGGCATCCCGGGCATGTCGGTAGGGATCGTGCGCGAAGGGCAGAGCTACGTCTTCGATTACGGCGTGGCGTCGAAGGAGACCGGGAAAGCAGTCGATCACGACACGCTTTTCGAGATCGGGTCAGTAAGCAAGACGTTTACCGCGACCCTCGCCTCTTACGCGCAGGGCGAGGGAAAGCTTTTGCTCTCTGATTCACCGAGTAAGTATCTACCGGCGCTAAAGGACAGCCGCCTCAACGAGGTGACTCTGCTCCACCTCGGGACGCACACGCCTGGCGGAATGCCTTTGCAAGTGCCGGACGAGATCACGACTGACGAGCAGCTCATGGCCTATTTCCAGAGCTGGCAGCCGGCCTACGCTCCTGGCACTTATCGAACCTACTCTAATCCCAGCATCGGACTTCTCGGCGTCATTGCGGCCAAGAGCATGAACGAGGATTTCGTCGCCTTGATGGAAGGCAAACTGTTCCCCGCCCTGGGCCTGAAGCACACCTGGCTCAATGTTCCCACCGCCCAGATGGAGCACTATGCTCAGGGCTACACGGACAAAGATGCTCCCGTCCGGATCACGCCGGGTCTCCTCGAAGCCGAAGCCTATGGCGTGCGCACGACTGCCGCCGATCTGCTGCGATTCGTCGCGGCCAACATGAAGCTCATCGAGTTGGACGAGAAATGGCAGCGCGCCATCACCGACACGCATACCGGCTACTACCGGATCGGGGCCATGACGCAGGATCTGATCTGGGAACAGTATTCATATCCCGTGGCCCTGAAGGTTCTGGTGGCCGGCAACTCCTCCGAGGTCAGCATGAAACCGAATCCAGCGGTCCCGCTTGATCCGCCCTCGCCCCCGCGGGATGACGTGCTGATTAATAAAACCGGAGGGACGAACGGATTCTCGACCTACGTTGCCTTTGTCCCTGGAAAAAAAATCGGCGTCGTCCTGCTGGCGAATAAACGTTACCCCGCCGACGCACGCGTCACGCTGGCGCTGGAAATAATGACCCGGCTAGCGGAGGACGCGCCGACTAATTGACGGGCAATTTTATTGCAGCCCGAGGCTACTTCACCAGAGCATGGCAATGAGAAAGAGCGCGATGCCCGCCACTGCCGTGTTGAAAAACACAACCGAACGCAGCAGCGGATACCGGCGCGTCGTGATCGTGCGGGCGAAGTAGCGCGGAGTCTGTGGGCGGATTCGTCGATCGACGGCAGGCAATGACGAGAAGGCGAAGGAAATGCAGGCTCGCCTTGGTGTGATCCGCCCGGAAGTGCAGCGCGCCCGCGATAGAATGAGATCCCAGGGGATATCGAACCGCGTTTCGTCAATGCGGAGAAGCTGTTGGAGGGAAAATCGGAGTAAACGCGACTCCCAAGGGCGGCGCGCTTCTCCGCAGCTGCCGGACTGCGGGGCGTTTTGGAAAACGCCCCTCCTTGAAGTGGTGGCAGGGTTCTGTAGCGGCGGGCTGTGACCGCGGACCGCGTCTCCTGCAATCCGCGGTTTCGGCGGTCACAGACCGCCGCTACAGGGCTTGCCACCGTATCCGGCGTTCTCTGTCTACGTCATCGGTCACTTCGGAGCGTTTGGACGCGGATCTTGTTCTTGAACCCGAGCGCGTGGCGGAAGGTTGCCTTCCCACCACGCGCCGGGGCGTTGGCCGGAGGAACCAGCCGCCTAACGAGTTGATCTACTTCGTGACCTTGATCGACTTGATGATGCCTTGCAGCGTGTCCGTCGTATCGGCGGGCGCATCCGCGTCGTAATCCGCGTAGAAAATTCCCACTTTGTCCCCGCCCGCGGAAAAGAGGGCGACTTGGAATTTCACCTTATTGCCCTCGCGCTTATCGGTCCCGGTGCCCTTGATCAGAGTGAAGTCGATGCCGTTGAGCTGCATCGTCTCTTCCTTGTGCTCCGGATCCACCTTGCCCATCGAATCGGCGAGAGTCTTTTCGATATCTTTCTCGAGGTCCTTCATCTCGCTTCCGGTGACGATCCACGAGCTGATGTAAACGTGTTTGTCCGGGGAAGTCGCTTCCGCGCTTTCGTCATCCGCGTCGCCTTTGGGATGCCAGTCGGCAGGAACGTCGAAGGTAAACGCGGGCTTCTCCGCGTTGGGAACCGACATGGTATCTCCAAGAAGCGGCATGGTCAGAAACGCAGCCGCGATCACAGCACCGAATCGAACTAACTTTTTCATTTGATATGTTCTTTTGTTAGGGTTCGCCGCGAGATTGCCACCGGCCCGTAAAAGCTCAATGCCAAAATGTGAGGCGCGGCTGATTCAATCCCTAAATCACCGGAATCGGCGCGGCGCCCGGCCACTGATTGTTCCGAAAGCGACGTTACAATTGGGGGGCGACAACGCTGGCTGCCTGCTGCACGGGATTGAGAAACCCGAGCTTCCCAGCATCGTCCAGCGTGAACTCGCGCGAGCGGCTTTTGTCCTTGTTAAACAGCCGCGTCTGCTCCGCCGCGAAACTCCGGCTCAGGACGTTCATGTTCGCTTCATCATTCAAGCGCAGCGAGCGCAGATCGAAGTTGCCCGATCCCACGGAAACGAATGCGCCATCCACGATCATCTGCTTCACGTGCGTCATGCCGGGCTGGTATTCGTAGAGATGAATCCCGGCCTTGAGCAGTTCAGGCCAATGCTTGCGCGAGGCAAAGCGCACTGCTTTCTGGTCAATATGTTTTCCCGGCACCACGATTTCCACTCGAGCTCCGCGCTTCGCCGCTGCCACTAACTCCTTCCGCACAAGTTCGTCGGGAAGAAAGTAGGCGTTCTCGATTAGCAGGCTCTGTTTCGCGGAAGCGATCGCGAGCAGATACATCAGGTGAATGCCCATATCGCCCTGCCGCGGCGAACTCTTGAAGGCCTGCGCGTTGTAAGGACCGGTCGCCGGCAGTGCTGGAAAATATTCGGGACCGTGCAGCACGGTGCCTTCCGTCTTCAACCAGTTGTCCATAAACGCGGCCTGCAGTTGCGCCACCACCGGTCCGGTCACGCGGTAATGATTATCCCGCCAATGTTCCGGCGAGTCGCCATTGCCGAGCCATTCGTCCGCGATGCCCACGCCGCCGATGAACCCAATCCGGCCATCCACGATCATCAGCTTGCGGTGGCTCCGGTTGTTAAAACGGCGCGGGTCCAGCCACACAATGGTGTGATATTTCACCACCTTCACGCCGGCGTTTTCCAGCAGCGCGAGATTTTCGCTTCCCATCGATCCGGTGCCTTGCGCATCGAGAATGGCGTTCACCTTCACGCCCGCACGCGCCCGTTCCGCCAACGCTTCAGCGAAAGGCTTCGCGATCTTGCCGTCCCAGAAAATGTAAGTCTCGAAATTAATCGTCTGCTTCGCCGAACGAATCGCCTGCAACATCGATGGAAAAATTTCACGCCCGTTTTCCAGCGTGGTAATGCTGTTCCCGGCGACAAAATTGCCGCCCAGCAGAGCGCCCGTCGCCTGTCGGAATTCCGGCGAGGCTGCCGAATAAATGGAAGTGACTTCCGTGGTCACCTTCTTGCCTTCACCGAGCGCGCAGGCGCCCAGAAGAACAGCCGCGAAAAGAAGAAGACCAGCCCCAGTGGCTGTACGAACCAACGGTGAGCGATCAGGCTGAAAATCAGAGCCCATCACTTCTTCTCGTCTGAGGTCTTCGGTTGCTTCTGATCGAACTCTCGCAGCAGATTGTTGAAATACGCCGCCGCCTCTTCCATGACCCCATCGCTCGTGCGCACCTGATATTTGCGATGGGTGAAGGAAGACTCTGTCGCGCAGTATTTGATAAAGTTTTCCGCCGTCTTCAATCGTTCGCCGCCGTAGTTGAGTTTCTGTCGCAGATGCTGGGCGGCGGCGGGTCCACCGTATTCCGAGCCATTGCGAATGAAGATCACACCCTTGGCGGTCTCGACGGAGTGGAGCAGAAAATCGATGCGCGCCTGCTCATGGGCATCGCGGGCGCTCGCCCATGGAGGAAGTAGGGCAAGCAAAGCCACAAGAACTGCGAAAAAATGTTTCAAGGCGAGGACAGTAACGCAGTCTTTCTCTGCGCGCAGTCACAGAACATCGCGCTGGTTCATGGCGTGAGCGCAGGCCGCAGGTTTCGGCGATGTCGCCCGACCCATCCGTGTGCGCCCGCACGTTCACCGTCGTCTGTTAGCCGATTCAGGTGGGTGCGCGGAAAGCGCACTGATCGTGACAAAGTACCCATCCGAGTCCCGGAGTGAGAACTCCTGCGTTTGCGTGTTCGGATTCAGGTGGGGCTCCTCTTCGAACCGGGGAACAACGGCGCGTGCTCGTAGGAGTGCCGCGTCGAAGTCGTCGACGCGGAAGAACAGGAGGAGGCCGTTGCCAGGCGACGCTGCGTCCGGGCTCATCAGCGTGGGATGCCCGTGCGCGCCCCACTGGTGGAGGCAAAGCAGGACGGTCCCATCCGTATCCAGAATCTGGCCAAAGTAGTCATGGGCCGGAAGCGTCTCGGGCTGGCCGAAGAGGGCTTGGTACCATCTGAAACTGGCGGCGACGTCTTTGACGCCGATGATCATCCAGGTGCGTTTCATCACGATTCTGGTGTTGGCCTCTAACTTCGTGTAAGACCGCGTGATCTTGGACGGCTCCCTGCGTTGTCGACAAGAACTCTTCGCGAATGATTTCTTCCACCCCAACGCTCCGCGCCTTTTTGTGGATCTTGATTCTGCTCGTGGCAGCGGTGGCACTTTGGGGGACAAGGCCGCCGGGCGCGATGAGCACCGATGTGGGGACGGAGCAGTTTTCCGCGGCGCGGGCGATGACGCATTTGGCTGTCATTGCGGCGCGACCGCATCCCATCGGCTCGCGGGCGAATGAGGACGTTCGTGATTATCTGGTCGCGACCCTGACGGCTCTTGGCGCGGAGGTGCAGATCGAAAACACGGTAGGGATCCAGACGCGCGGACGAATCGTTAGGGCAGGGAGCGCGCAAAATATTGTGGCCCGCTTTCCCGGCAGCGCGAATAGCCGGGCTGTCATGTTGATGGCGCATTACGACTCGGTGCCGGAAGCGCCGGGCGCGGCGGATGATGGCGCGGGGCTTATCTCGATTCTCGAAATTATTCGTGCCCTGCGGGTCGGTCCGCCGTTGCGAAACGACTTGCTCGTTCTCTGCTCCGATGGCGAGGAGCCCGGTTTGCTCGGAGCGAGCGGCTTTGTGGCGGATCACCCTGATCTGGCAGCGCGCGTCGGAGTGGTGCTGAACTTGGAGGCGCGCGGAAGTTCCGGGCCTGCGTTGATGTTCGAGACGAGCGATCAGAATGGTTGGCTGATTTCTGAGCTGGCGCGAGTGGCGCCGCATCCGATGGCGTCTTCGCTGATGTATGCGGCCTATAAGTTGTTGCCGAATGACACCGATCTTTCGGCGTTCAGGAAGACGGGTGTGCCGGCGCTCAATTTCGCCTTTACGGAAACGGTGGAGGGTTATCATTCGCGTCTCGATACGAGAGAGAATCTGAGCGCGCGCAGTGTGCAGCAGTTGGGCGCGAATGCGCTGGCTCTGGTCCGGCGTTGGGGCAATCTGCCGCTGACGGACATCCGCAAACCGGATTATGTCTACTTCAACTGGTTAGGGCATCGGCTCATCTTTTATCCGGAGTGGGTCGTCTGGCCGTTGGCGTTGGCGACCTTTGCGCTTTTGACCGCTGCCTGGATGATCGGCCGCCGGCGCGGTTTCTTGAAGCTGACCGTTGCAGGAATCATTGGTTTCTTCGTCGGCCTCCTGGCGATCACGGCGGGCATGCTCGTGCTGTGGACAATGATCAAGTTCCTGTTGGGCAATTCCCTGCTCGAAGGAGATACGCCGGGCAATCAGCTCCTGTTCGCCGGTCTGGTGGTGATTGGTTTTACCTCGGGTGCTTTAGCGTTGCGGTCGTTAAGCTCGCGCATCGGGATCCGCCACCTTCACGCGGGAATGCTCGTGGTCGTGGCGGCCATCGCCACGGCTGTTTGTTTCCTGCTGCCGGGCGCGTCTTACGTGTTCCAGTGGCCGGTGTTTTTCGGGACGGTCAGCTTGTTGGTTGGTTTGTCGGCCAAGTTGCCGAACGGAAATGCGCTTCGGGCACTCATCGCGGCCATCCCCACGATGCTGATCGTCTCGCCGCTTACCTACTTGTTGTTCGCCAACCTGGATTTGAATCTCATTTCGCTGCTGGCCGTTTCCATTCTGCTTAGCCTGCTCTTAGCGGCCGCCTGGCCGCTCTTCGATTTCATCATGCCGCGCGGAATTCTGATTTTCCTCACACTGGTGGGGCTCGGACTCATCGCGGCCGGTTCCTCCCTCTCTCATCCCAGTGCGCAACATCCCCGCCGCGACAGTCTGATCTACAGCTTGAACGTTGATCAGGGAAAAGCGAAGTGGATCAGCTATGATGACGCGCCCGATCGCTGGACCGGGCAATTTCTCGGAACGCATCCCAAGAGCGCGCCTGACCCCGCTTTCACGGCCGGTTCCGACCGTGCTTTTCTCGCAGCGGAAGCGCCGCCGGTCGCTCTTGCGGGTCCCGTCGCAAGAATGATCAGTGATCGCGTTGAGGGAGGAAATCGCGTGCTGCGACTACATCTGGACCCGGCGCGCGATGCTCGGTCGTTATTAATTCGGATGCCGCCTGCGACCGACCTGATCTCGGTGACGTGTGGCAACCGAGCTCAATCCGTCCACGCCGACAGCGCCCATCCTTGGTCTCTGCGTTATGAAGCAGTGCCCGAGGAGGGGCTTGACCTGGAACTCCGCCTCCGCGGGCAAGCGCGCGTGAGACTTTGGGTGGCGAGCTCTACGCCGGGACTGCCCGAATCCGCGATCGGCAATCGTGAACCCCGGCCGATTGAATTGATGCCAGCGCCCGGCAGCGACACCACGTTGGTGACGCGAGAATATAGCTTCTGACCCTAACGAAAGGTGTGGAGGGAGAGGCGAGGCAAGCGCGTTCGTTACTATTGCGCGCATTCTTCAAACGCGGCCGGCGCGCCGCGCAAGCAGGCCAGCGCTTCGCCGGCAAGGTGAAGCGAGCCGGCAATGATGATGCGAGAGGATGTTTTCCGTCCAAGCTCGATCGCTTCCGCCGGGGTCTCGACGATCGCGCACGCCATTTCCGGTGTGATCGATTTCACGACCCGCGCGAGTTCTGCCGGCGGCATGACGCGTTCGCCGCGGAAATTCGGCAGAATTACGGCGGCCGCGATTTGGCTGAGCTCACGGTAGCTGGCGGGCGCATCTTTGTCGGCCAAAACGCCGAAGATGAGCGTCGCCCTTTCCTGGCCGAACATCTCGCGCCACGTCTCTACTAGCACACGCGCTCCGGCAGGATTGTGCGCGCCGTCGATTACGATCCGATCGTTCCAGACCTGAAATCTGGCCGGCCATTTTACCGTGGCGAGGCCTTTTTTGATCGCGCTTTCCGAGAGCGAAATTCCGGCGGCTTTTACCGCGGCGACCGCAAGCGCAGCGTTTTGTTTTTGGTGGAGACCGGGGAGACCGACCGGACTGGCGGTGTAGCTGTCCGCGATGACTTCAAGGAGGGGCGCTCTCCAGGCCGCCCCTTTTCGCTCAGAAACGCGGCGGCCTGGAGAGCGCCGCTCCTTGGTCGCCGCCGCGCGGATGACGGCCGCGGCCTCGGGACGCTGCACCGCCGAGACCACCGGAATTCCCGGCTTGATAATTCCGGCCTTCTCGGCCGCGATTTCCGCCAGCGTGTCGCCTAACCACTTCTGGTGATCGAGCGCGATTGGCGTGAGCACGGAAACGGCCGGCGTGACGACGTTGGTGGCATCGAGGCGGCCGCCCATGCCGGTCTCGAGGACGATAATCTCGCATTCGTTCTCGCGGAAATGCAGGAGCCCCAGCGCGGTCGCGATTTCGAAAAAGGTGGGATGCGGGTCCCATTCCCGGTTCAGTTCGCGGAGATTCGTTAGGCCGCGCGCCACTTCGGCTTCGCTGATCATCTCGCCGTCCACTTGGATGCGCTCGCGAAAGGTGACGAGGTGAGGCGAGGTAAAGAGTCCGGTGCGGTAACCCTGGGCGCGGCAGATCGAGTCGATCATGGCGCAGACCGAGCCTTTCCCGTTGGTGCCGGCGACGTGGATGATCTTACAAGGAGCGGCGGCTTCCACGCCGCCGTCGGCGATTTGGAAATCGCCGTTCCTTGGAATTTGCAGCGCGTCGAGCAGGCGCTGGATGTTTTCCAAGCCCAGCTTGATCCCAAATTTCTGGGTGCCGAAAAGCCAGGCGAGCGCCTCGCGGTAGCTCACTGCGTGGCGGAAAAATAGGTGAGCAATTGCGCGAGCTGGTCGCGCAATTTTTTCCGGTGCACGATGATATCGATCAGGCCGTGTTCTTCGAGAAACTCGGCTGTTTGGAAGTTCTTCGGAAGACTCTGATGCGTGGTCTCGCGAATGACGCGGGCGCCAGCGAACCCAATCATGGCGCCCGGCTCAGCCAGGATCACGTCGCCTAACGAGGCGAAGCTCGCCATCACGCCGGCCAGGGTCGGATTCGTGAGGAGAGAAATAAACGGCAGCTTCGCGTCAGCATGCCGCGCCAGCGCGCCGCTGGTTTTCGCCATCTGCATGAGGCTGAGCATGCCTTCATACATGCGCGCGCCGCCCGAGGCGGAGACAACAATCACCGCGCACTGATTTGCAGTCGCCCACTCGATCGCGCGCGTGATACGCTCCCCAGCCACGGAGCCCATGGTGCCTCCGAGGAAGCTGAAATCCATCACCGCGATCGAGACTTTGTAGCCCTCGAGCAAGCCGTGACCGCTCAAGACCGTGTCGTGCAGGCCGGTGCTGTTTTGGTATTTCTTCAGCCGATCTTTGTAGCTGGAGAGCCCGGTGAAATTTAGGGTATCGATTGTGCGGAGGCCGGCATCCTCTTCGACGAAGCTTTCCGGATCGAGCAGGCTTTCCACGCGATCCTTCGCGGATTGTGCAAAGTGATAATCGCACTTCGGGCAAACGCGCAGATTTTGATTGAGCTCGATTTCGTGAACGACCTCGGAGCAGCCGGGGCACTTCTGCCACAAGCCCTGCGGCATTTCGCGTCGACGATTTCGTCCGCCGTCGCCGCCAATTGGAGGT
Source organism: Chthoniobacterales bacterium (assembly GCA_038258815.1). Lineage (GTDB taxonomy): Bacteria > Verrucomicrobiota > Verrucomicrobiia > Chthoniobacterales > UBA10450 > JACCTI01. Next base: position 5,726 of record JBBSPM010000085.1, on the reverse strand, counting down.
CGCTTAAAGATACCCATGGTTTTAGGCGCGCGCTGCGGTGGCAGCATGCACCGAAATGGCACCGTTGGCTCTTAAAACCCGCGCGCATTCGCTCAGGGTGGAGCCGGTCGTCAGGACGTCATCGATCAGGAGCACGCGCAATCCTCGCACGTCCGCCTTTTTCCGTAAACGAAAGGCGTCACGTAAATTTTCCATCCGTTCGGCGCGGTCGAACGCGGTTTGGGTGGTGGTGTAACGGATACGTTCGAGATCGGATTTCATCGGAAGGCCGGCGCGGGCAGCGAAGAGTTCGGCGAGCAGTTCGGCCTGGTTAAAACCGCGTTCGCGTTTTCGTGCCGGATGCAGGGGCACGGGAATGACGCGGTCGAAGCGGCGGCCTTTTAAACGCGGGTCGTCGAGCGTTTCCACCAGCCAGTCGGCGACCGGGTGTCGCAGGTAGAGGTGGTGCTGATATTTGAAATCGTGCATGAGCTTTCGCACCACACCGCGACTGCGGTAGACGGCGACCGCAGCTTCGAAATGGAGGACGCGATGGGCGCAGTTTGCGCACGAAAAGGTCTCAGTAATGGCACCATCAAATGGCTCCGAGCAGGTGTAACAAAAGGGAGATTTTATTCGCGGCGCTTTCGCCGCGCACGGTTCGCAGAGGTAGGCCTCGAACCCGACCGGCATGGAACAAACAGCGCACGTGGGCGGATACAGGAGCGAGATGAGCGCTCGAATTGGCTCAAGTTTTGTCGCTTTCCACATGGCGTAACCAGACCCGCAGGATGGCCCAGCTTACCAAGCCGACGGCGAGCGGGGCGATACCAATTAGCAGATTTCTGCCCAGCCACGGTAGCGCTTCGAATTGCTGGCGCGCCACGCGATTGAAGAGCGCGCTGGCAAAAATCCAGCCGGCATGCAAACCGATCGGCAACCAGAGCGAACGCGTTCGGATCCGCGCGTCGGCCAGGATCCAGCCGAGCAGGAAGAGCGTCGTAAAGCCGGCGAGCACGAGCAACGGCTGCTGGAATTGCGTGAAAGAATTGCCGATCGAGACAAAGCCGGAGGCCCAGGTCACAACCGTGGAAGCGTGCTCCGGCGCTTTGAGGAAATGCAGGATGGAGAAGATCGCGGAGGTGCCAAACATCGCCGCCCACACCGGACTGCTGCGCAAGAGCACGCCAAGGATGAGGCCGCGGAAAATTGGCTCTTCCAGAAACGGCACGACCACAGCCGACACGGTCCGCTCGAACAGTTTCATGGCCGAGACAGAAGGCCGGAGTGTGTAAACATTCAGCACCAGCAGAAGCGCGCCAAAGCAGAGCAGGGGAATCGTCGCGATCAGAAATCCCATCCCGGCGTCGCGGAAGCGTTTGGGATTCGGAGCCAGCCCGAGTTCGCGCCAATTCCGGACCCCCAGCGAACGCAGCAGCGGCCAGAGAAAAACCACCGCCCCAACAAGAAGCGCGCGATGGAAATACGTCTCGAAATCAAACTTCGCCAGAAAGCCGAGATGACCCTGCGCGATGAGCGTCTGCGCGCTCCAATAAAGAACCGGCGCCGCCAAAGCACCGAACAAAAGAGTCGCGGCGAGGTAGGCCAGCAGTCTGGCTGCGTCTTTCAAGAATCCACTGTAGAATGGCTCCCTCATGCGGAGTCAACATGTATGGAAGGAAAAGGATGCCGAGGGCCGGAAGCGCGAGGTCCGCGTGACGAAGTTCGGCGGCAATTGGAAATTTCAGGCCAAATATGTCGATGAAGAAACCTGGACCTACTACGACCGCCCGTTGCACGAAGATCTTGTAAACGCCCGCGACGTTATCTTTCGAAAATACCAGCGCCGCCGCGCCGCATCCGAGGACGTGGAGGCGCTGGATGAACTCTTGCGTTTATCCGAGCCGACAGCGTAGCGACGGCGCAATGACGAAGCCCGAATGACGAAATCCGAATTAATGACGAATGACGAAGTCCGGAAAGCGGATCGCGCGGCATCGCCTTCGTCATTCGGGTTTCGTCATTGTTTCGAGCTTCGGAATTCGGGCTTCGTCATTTCCCTGCCGTTACCATGACCCGGGAGCGGGACGCGAAACGATGGAACACCGCAGCGCTCATCGCAGCGGATAAGCGCCACGTCTGGCATCCATTCACCCCGATGCGCGACTGGTGCGCGCCCGAGCATGAGCCGCTCGTCCTCGTGGAAGGCAAAGGCGCGCTCCTTTGGGATAGCGAGGGGAGGGAATACATCGACGGCAATTCCTCCATCTGGACGAACATCCACGGGCACAACCACCCGCACATCAACGCCGCCATCCGCGACCAGCTCGACCGCGTGGCGCACACGTCTTTTCTCGGTTTCACCAATCCCGTGGCGATCGAGCTGGCGGAGGCTGTCGTGCAACTCTTCCCGCCGAAGACGCTGAGCCGCGTTTTCTTTTCCGATGACGGCTCCACCGGGATGGAAGTGGCGTTGCGGATGGCCGAGCAACATTGGCGGCTGCGCGGCGTGAACCGGACGCAATTCGTCTCCTTTTGCGGCGCTTATCATGGCGACACCGCCGGGGCGGCCAGCTTGGGAGCCAGCGCCATGTTCAAGAACGGCCCGGATGGTTGGTATTTCCCGTGCAGCCAGGTCGCAACGGTGGAGGAACTGGAGGCAATTTTTCCCGACGAAGAGGAGGGGGTCGCGGCGGTGGTGATCGAGCCGCTAGTTCAAGGAGCGGCTGGAATGCGGCTGTGGCCGGCGGGCACTTTGGCCGCCCTGCGGAAGTGGTGCGACCGCACCGGCGCGCTCCTAATTGCGGACGAAGTGCTCACTGGATTTGGCCGGACGGGAACGATGTTCGCCTTTGAGCAAGAAAACGCTGCTCCGGATATCATTGTTTTAGGTAAAGCGCTGACAGGAGGATATCTTCCGTTAGCTCTTACGGTCGTGACGGAAAATGTATTCGACCCTTTTTTAGGTGCGGATAAGGCTGCGAGCACCCTGTTTTACGGCCATAGCTACACCGGAAACGCACTTGGTTGCGCGGCCGCGAAGGCGAGCTTGGAGATCTTCGAGAGCGAGTCGGTTCTGGCCGGACAGAAAGACAAAATTGCCAGCCTCGCTGCGCAGCTCAAAGCCCTAAAAGATCTCTCCGGCGTGCGCGAAATTCGGCAGTGCGGTTTCATCTCCGCCGTCGAACTGGACCCGGAGTCAGCGTCTGTTCCGGCCGGCTCGGTGGGCGCCGCCGTTTGTCAGGTCGCGCGTGCGAACGGACTTCTCACGCGTCCGATTCGGGATTCTGTGGTCCTAATGCCGCCTTTCTGCATCACAGAAGAACAGCTGCGGCGTGCGGTGAACGCCCTTCATTCGGCGATCGAGGAAGTGGTAGGGACAGCGCGCTGCGCTGTCCAAGGCGCGCCGCTCGCAGTTAAAACTTTATGAACGTCTACTCTGCGAGCCACATCTCTTGGACGCCGCAGCGCGGCGTCCCTACCCGATGAAGAAAGCCCGCGTCGACGTCGTCCTCGTGGAGCAAGGCCATTTCGCCAGCCGCGAACAAGCCCAACGCGCCGTCATGGCGGGCGAAATCCGCCTCGGCGATCGCGTCCTCAATAAATCCTCCATCGAAGTCCCGCCCGACGCCGAGCTTTCCGTGGCCGCGCCGCCCAAGTATGTCGGCCGCGGCGGATTGAAACTCGAAGGCGCACTCGACCACTTCGCGATCGACCCCGCCGGCCTGACCGCTCTCGACCTCGGCGCGTCCACCGGCGGATTCACCGATTGCCTCCTTCAGCGCGGCGCCACGAAGGTCTACGCCATCGATGTCGGCCACGGCCAGCTCGCCTGGAAAATCCGCAACGACCCCCGCGTCATCGTGCGCGAACACCTAAACGCCCGCCACCTCACTCGCGCCGATATTCCCGAGCCGATCGATCTCTGCGTGATCGACGTCTCCTTCATCTCGCTGACTTTGATCTTGCCGAACGCCTTCGAGTCGGTAACTCCAACGGGAGTGGTCCTCGCCTTGATCAAACCCCAGTTCGAGTTGCAACCCGAAGACGTCGGGCGCGGCGGCATCGTCTCCGACCCCGCCCTGCACGAGAAGGCGCAGCGGAAAATCTCAGAGTGGGTGGTCGCTCACGGACAGGTCGTCACCGGTCTGGTCGAGTCGCCCATCACCGGCACCGACGGCAACAAAGAGTTCTTCATATGCGCCCGAAAACCATCGGCCTGATCGCGCACACCGGGAAACCCGGAGCCGCCGAATTGGTCGGCAAAGTTTGCGCGGAATTTGCGCGCTTCGCCGTGCCGGTCCTGGTGGAAGATGGCACCGCCAAGTTGGCGGGGATGCCTGATGGCCGATCGATCTGCGAGCTCGCCCGCGCCGTCGATCTCCTTGTCGTCTTGGGAGGCGACGGCACCATCCTCAACGCCGTCGGCCGACTGGGCGACGACCTCAAACCCATCTTCGGCATCAATATCGGCTCGCTCGGTTTCCTCACCTGTGTCGCCTCGACCGCCTACGCGGAAGCCATCGATTGCATCGTAAAAGGGGAGTTGGAATACAGCGAACGCTCCCTGCTCGACGTGCAACTCGATCCCGACGGCCCGGAGACTAGTCAGACCTTTCGTTGCCTAAACGACGCCGTCTTCAGCCGGGGCGAAATCTCGCGCCTCATCCGCCTCGCCGTGCGGGTGAACGGCGAGACGCTCACCGAGTTCAACGCCGACGGCCTCATCATCGCCACGCCCACCGGTTCCACCGCCTATTCCTTATCCGCCGGCGGCCCGATTCTCACGCCGGAGTCCGGCTCGCTCGTCATCACGCCCATCTGTCCGCACACGCTGACGAACCGCTCCATCATCATCGACGACTCCGCCGTGGTCGAAGTGGAAGCCACCGAGCGCGACTACCCGGTTTACCTGACAATCGACGGCCGCGACCCAGTCCACGTCGAGAGCGGCTCAGTCGTCACCGTGCGCAAAGCCGCGAAAAGCCTTCCGCTGGCCGCGTTACCCGGCGTCTCCTTCTTCAGCGTCGTCCGCCAAAAGCTGAAATGGCGCGGGAGCAATGTGTGAATGGAGTCGGCTCGCCCTCGAGCCGAATACCGATCTTTCCCGAAAGTTTAGTTCCAAAAGAAGTGGCACTAATGCGAACCGAACTCGTCACCACCCTTAAGCGCAAAGCCACCGAGATTATTGCAGATCTCGAATCCAGCCAGGACCCGGTGTTGATCACGCAGCACGGCAAACCCGCCGCCTATCTCATGGAGTGGAAGCATTCGACGAAGGCCGCGTCGTCACACATGCGGGAGCGCGCAAACGCATGGCGCGATGGCTGAAGTAATTTGGGCGGAGCCCGAGCTACACGATCTCGACGGAATCGCAGATTACATCGCGCTTGATAAAACAGGCGCCGCCAGGGAACTCGTGCAGCGCGTTTTTCACCACGTTAAGCAACTAGGCGAACACCCCGAAAGCGGGCCTCGCGCCCTCCTGAACTTCGACGATCCAGATATCGCCAGAATTCGGGGATTCGGATTCGGGTTCGGATTCGGGGTCAAGGTTCGGTTCGGGATTCGGGGTCAAGGTTCGGGATTCGGGGTCATTCGGGATTCGTTCGGGATTCGGGGTCAATTCGGGATTCGGGGTCAAAGCTTACTATCGTCAACTCGGCGATCTTGAAATCCGGGATTCGGGCATTCCACCTACGGCGAAGGTCGGCAGGCTACTCCAGGCGAGTATCTGCGGCGGCTCG
>JBBSPM010000084.1:0-17321 GCA_038258815.1 Chthoniobacterales bacterium | reverse complement strand
GTATGAAGGTGCTGAAATTGATCTCCTTTATGGTAACACGACGGATGGCGACGCGCGCGTTCTCCAGGGTTATGTCAAAGGCGGCATTGCTACAGAGAAAGTCTCAATCGCAGCCGCAGCCGAATATTATGACCGTGACGCTATTTTCTCGGCCAACCGTGCTATTTCACGGAGCTCGGATACGCGCATTAATGGAACGTTGGGTCTCGGCGGCCGGAATACTGGCAGCCCCACCTTCCCTGGTGCGTTGACGACATATTCGCAGGGAAATCGCGTTATCATTAACCCAAGCGGCGTTTCTGATCCGGCGGATCCGAATCGGGGATACCGTCGCTATAATGGTGCGAATAGCAGCGATCCTTTCCAATTCCGCAGCACGACACCGGCGATCCCGGCGGTGGAAAATTATCAAACCTACGTCACCGGTCGAGTGAAGATCTTCGGCGAAGGCCTTCAGGTGTATGGAGATATGCTTTACTCCAAGCGCCATCAGGACAATGGCCTGGCGGCTGCTCCGTTCGCGCTCTCCGCGGACCAGCAAGTCGATAATGCCACCGACCTTAACTTCATTGGCGGATTTACGTCGCCGGGCTCGACAGGACAACCCGGCATTGACGAAGATCCCAACTTCCATGACGAAGTCGGTGCCTCTCCGTTCAATCCCTTTGGCGAAAACTTGGCTTTCATCCGTTATCGCACAATCCGGGAATTGGGTCTGCGTCAGTCATTCTATGACTACGACTTCTATCGCTACACCGTTGGCTTCAACGGCAACTTCACCTTCACTGATAACAGCTTCATCAGCTTTCTGGGCTATGATACCGGCGTTGTTTACGAGCGTGGAGATTTCATCCGAACCGACCAAGGCGACGCTCAGCGAAGCATAATTGTCGCCGAGACTCTGGCTGGGAATTTCAATCCCTTCATTGGCATCACCGCGCCGCTCGCCGGTAATGCGCCAACGTATACTCCGAACGGCGTCGATGTTAACGGCAACCCTATAGGCGTGGGAGCTACTCCTACAGGCGTGACTGCGCCCTACGACAATGCTGCGGCCGCGCAACGCGCCGGTTTCACGGCTAGATCGACTGGTCTCACAAAAGATCTATTGGCTGACGTCAAGGTTTTCGGAAATCTCTTTCCAAAGCTGTACCAAGGCGGAATCGGGTTTAACTTGGGCTACGAATACCGCCACCAGCGGTCGAAATCCATTCCTGATCCTGTGCAGGCGGCCGGCGACCAGCTTGGCTTCAATGCCGCCGCGAACAACTCGTTCCATCGGACAGTGAATTCGTATTTTGGTGAACTGCAGGTTCCGCTGGTTGTCTCGACGATGAACATCCCGTTCGTCCGCTCGCTCGACGCTGCGGTGGCTTACCGTTACGAAAAGTTTAATAACCACGATAACTTCGGATTTATCGATCCGGCGACCGGCGTTGATCTCGGGAAACGGGACTCAACGTACAACAATAACGGCGACGTTCGTGTCTCCCTGCGCTATCAACCAATCCAGGACATCACATTGCGCGCATCCTTCGGCGAGTCATTCCTATCGCCGACTCCGACGCAGTTGTTTGATCCAGTTCAGCAGAACTTCCCGCAGTTGTTCGACCCAGCCGCCACGAATCCTCCGATCAATGGTGTGCCTCAGCCTCCCGGACGGACTCTGCAGCCACGCGGCGGCGTCCAGCAGGGTGGAAACACCGCATTGCTGCCCGAGACGACAGAGTCCTACACCGCAGGTATCGTAGTGACCCCGCGCTTTATTCCGGGCCTCACCGTGACGGCTGATCTTTATCAGCTCTTCACTCGCAATGTGATCTTGAATTCCGCTCAGTTCGCGCAATTAGCGCTGACCCAGAACGGTAACTTCGTTGCTGCGGGCGGTGCTCCTGCTGCTGCTCCCTTCGCAAACCTGATTCGTCGCGATCCGACCGAAGTCTTTAGCATCGACTCCGTTTCGCAAAACGCGGGCAAGCGTCTTGTGAACGGTCTCGACGTGTCCGCAGCTTATCAACTGCCGTTCACCACGTTCGGCACGATCACGCTGTCCACTGGCTACAACTACTTCTTCACTTGGAAGGCGGAGCCGATCGACGGCGTTGGGACGCATAGTTTCCTCGGCGACTATAACAACGGCTCCTTGCCGCTCGCGCCTGGCGCTCTGCCGTATCATAAGGGATTCCTTCGCGGTGAACATGTGTGGAAGGGCTTCGACTTCGTTGCCACGATGAACTACATCAGTTCGTTCAATGACGATTCGTCATTCGTTCTGACCACAGGTGGAGTTACCCCAAGAATTGTTGGCGGAACTGCTACTGATCCTCAGTACAACGCGTATCGCACGGTCTCCGATTACATCACGCTCGACATGCAGTTGAGCTACGAGTTCGTGAAGCCGGTCGTCGAGCCAATCGCAGCAGGCAAAGACTTCTCGAAAGACGGGAAGAGCATGGCTCCTGCAGTGGCGGGAGTTGAGACTGCGTCCATCTGGAAGCGGATGCTGTGGGGCACCACCCTGCGCGTCGGCGTCAACAACGCCTTCGATCGGCAACCTCCGACAGTGTTGGGGTCGTTTAACGACAACTACGACACCTCGCTCTACTCGATCCGGAATCGTTACTACTACGTCGGGATCAACAAGAAGTTCTAACCGAGCTTAGAGTTCAAATCACAGAGAGGCAGCGGTTTCGACCGCTGCCTCTTTTGTTTTATCCGAGTGAACGTGCGCCTACGCGCCTCCTCGGTTGCGGCATGGCCCCATAGCGTCCTTCGCCCCTTGTCGCATCGGTGACCGTCTCGAGCTCTTCGGCTTCGTTCCCATCGGCTTGAGTCCTTGAAACGCGAGACTGCGACCCATCGGGACGCCCAAATGGTTTCATTGACGGGAGCAATCCGCCCTCGCATTGCGTCGAACGGTTGATCGTTCCATTTGGAAATCGCGCCCTTTTGACCGAAGCCCTTCACTCGCCTTCCATGGGATCTGAGGAGGTTGGTGGGATGGTGCCGGATATCCTCTGAGTTGAGGTTAGAATCGCATCAGGCCTCCGTGAAAGGGTTTCGGAGGCGGCGCCTGCCTTTTCCTTCCGGAGGAGATTGTTGGATAAACCCGGCTGGACGCTGGAACGCACGAGATGGCCGCCGTCCGGTTCCCCGCAACGACGTTCCAATCGACCTCCGTCCTTGAAAGGACCGTGACCAACCAGGGGATCTTGCTCAATTGGGAACTGATCTCAGGGCCGATCTATGATGCGACTTCGGCCCTTCAGTCGCCTCCACTGAAACAGCGTAATGCCTCGGTTCGTGTTCGATGGGGCCCGAACGTGAAAATCCGTGACAAAAGGGTGGCAAACGGAGGTAAAAGCAAGCGCTCCTAGAGGGCCTCGGTGGAATGAGCCCCACCCCGTCGTCGGTCGTCACCTTTGGGAAGGCCTCGCATAGGGGGCGCGCGGGCAAAAGAGGTTCAATCGGTCGAAAGACGAGCATTGATCCGGCGCGGAACCCATCGAGGTGCATCCAAAACCGCGGAAACAAGTGGGCCTGACCCGAATGGCGCTAAGTTAAGACCGTTTTGGGATGATTCGCAGGCCGGGACGGGTTGCCGACCTGCGGGCGCGTCGCGGGGCAGCTAGGTCTGGGGAGCGCACGCTTGCAGCGTGCTGGTGATTGCATTCTACGATCACGAACTTTCCTTGGAGTCACAACAGCGAGACTGGGCGAGCGCCCAGGAAAGCCTGTTTCGGCAGAATGCCTCAACCAGCACGCCTGGAGGCGCGCGCTCCCCAGAGCAGAGGCCGGCAGAGTCAGATAGCCCAAACTCGCCTTAACTTAGTGCCATTCGGGTCTGACCCTGGGCCTGACCCCCGGACGGCGCCTCAGTACTAAAGGGAGCTAACACGCGGGCTTCGAGCGCTTTGTCGGGGGCCATCCGATGGCCGGCGGGACCAAGGCCGGCCCGGACCGGGGCATCAGCGGAGACAGTTGGCCGCCCTTTGACATTGGCTGCTCCCACGCAGCCAAGTGGAGCCCCGTTAGACTAGCCGGCCGCAGGCTCGTTCGGAGGCGGCCCCTTGGATGCCAGGACACTGGAGGGCCCGCGCACATGATGTGGCTAGGAAAGTGGTCGCGACTGCGGCTGCGGGCGCAAACATGGCACGTCACGTGCTTCTAATAATTATACTCCGTATGATTCTAATAAGCATTCAGCCCTTCGCTATCAAGAAGATGTTCGCCCTTGCCGCGACTCTTATTTGCCTCTCCACCGCCTCGTGCTTCGCTTCTTCGGTCTTTATGTCCGTCGATTCGACGCCCTACGATCGGCAGATGAGCCGAATCCGACCCATTCTGGCCTCTTCCGAGCAACCCAACTCGGGCGGACATGTCTCCGTCGCGCTGGTGAATCATTGGATGGAAGACCTGCGTGATATTCCCTACGGCTATCAGATGGAGTGGAAAACCCCCGTCGAAGTGCAAACCCGTCGCCCAGCGGATTGCAAGGGGAAGGCGGTGGCTCTCTATCAACGAATGCAGGCTTATGGAGCAAAGAACGTCCGTCTGGTGATCGGCAAGCGAGCCCCAAGCAGTCGGATGACTCACGCCTGGCTGGTGTGGGAGACGGAGAATGGAAGCTACGTCCTCGATCCCACGTTTAACTGGATGGCGTGCCGCGCGGAGCAGGTCGGCCGCCGCTCGTATGTGCCCCACTATGCATACGCCGGGAGCAAAAAATTCCGGGCTGCCTCCACTGAGGGACTTGTGGCAAACAATTAGTCGTTAAAACTTGCGCCATCGGCGCAGAGCTGAGATTCGGGCACTCCTCGGGTTGAGGAGTTTGGACCGACCCCGAAAAGTTTCCGGGGTCGCCTCACTTTTTATATTGCAAAAGCAGAGTGAAATCGCTACTCTTGTTTTTGTGGATATGGAAATTATGAACACCTTCGCCTCTCGATCTCACGCCTTCTTCGCTGCTAGTGCATTCTTGCTCACCACTGCTCCGGCGCTTCTCGCCGGCGATTTGGTGTTGCAGAAAGTGCCTGCGCTGACGGTGGAACAAGCGCCCGCGTACCCAGCAAATCTTGCCCGCTACCATCTCGGCGCTCGCATTGATGCCTCTGCCAATGGTGCAACCGCATCAGATCTGAAAGCTGCAGAGACAGCACTTCTCAGCGGGGACCCAACCGCGAGCTACGCGTTGCCCACCGGGCAATCGACGCTCTTGGTGGCATTGCCTCAAATCGAGAACGTCAGCAGCATTTCTTTCGCGAACCGCGGCGCGCAGGGGCGCGTCAAGGTCGCTACTTCCAGCGCGAAGCTCCCAGCGGACAGTCCGCAATGGCATGCAAATGCGGAACAGGATCTGGCCGTGAGCGGTGTGCAGGTGAAGGTGGGCCCGGGCGAAGCGAAATACGTTCGCCTCACGTTCGATCTCACGGAGTCCGGCAAGATCGCTGGTTTCGGCATCTACGCCGATCCCCGCGTCTCGGATTTCACCGCTCCGCGTGGGAGCAAGAAAGCCTCCGGCGACTCGGCTAGCTTCGGATTGATTTCCTATAACTACACCGACATGCACGCGAAAGCGCGCGCCCTTTACGTCAGCTCTGGCAGCGACGTGAGCGCGGCGAACAACGTGATCGACGACCAGACTTCCACCACTTACCGCTTCGCCGCGGGAGACAGTTCGCCTACTGCTGTGATCGATCTCGGCAAGCGCGCGGATCTTCGCCGTCTCTCGGCAGTTTATCCTGCGCAGGCTGGCAAAATGGAGTTCTACGTTCTGCAATCGCTTCCCGGCCAGACCTCTGGCGCGTCCGAGGTGAGTGCTTCCGGGGTTCCTATCCCAGCGCCTGACAATCAGCCTTCGACGCTGACGGTGAGCGACGCTGCGCTGGCGGCGATGAAGGCAGTCGGCACCGCTTCCGATGATGGAACGCAGGGTCAGGCTTCGGTGGATTTTCCCACGACTTCTGGTCGTTATGTAATGGTTCGCTGGCTTCCTGCGGCCCAGGCGCAGGCTGACTTCTCGCTCGCGGAGGTCGCCGCCCTGGGTGGATCGCGCAACACGCTTTTGGCCGCCAACCAAACGTCAGGCGTCGCGGAAGAGGCCGCGGAGGGTGATTATCAGACCGATGGCAAAACCATGATCGACGGCAAGACCATGCTGGAGCCGAAGGATATGCCCGCCGAAGGCCCTGAAGAGCCGCCTGGTGAAGGCCCGCCTCCGTCGCTCCCGCAGCCTCCGCCGTTCACTTTTGTGCCAATCTTGGTTCCGACCAGTCCGTAGTTTCCTCCAAAACCCGTCTGTTGGCGAAAGCTGGCAGGCGGGTTTTGCGTTTCCATGCGTCGCGCCTGCTCCATAGTGCGCTTGGAGAATGAGAGACGCTAAAGATTGCCTCGGATTATCTCGAAGACGTCGGTGCTGTCACGGGAGCCGTGCAGTTCATCCGCGCCGAGCCCCATTCCGAAGGACGGCACATCCTCCGGGAACTCGGTCCGGTCAGGGATGGTTGGCACAGGAAAATCCTTCACCGGGAAAACATTCGGCGCGTTCGAGATATTTATCGCTGCGCCTTTTCCAGAATCTTGTGCTGATGGACGCGCGGACAGATCCGTCAGTTCTGGCGTTCTAATAACATCTTCGTCGTCAGACGATCCTGGCGCTGGATCCTGCGGTGTTGGTTCTGATCGAGGAGACGGCAGGGGAAGCCCTCTCCGATCCGCAACGTCGCCGCATACTATGATGGCGGATTTCTTTCCCGCATATTGCGTCGCCACTTCGACCGCCCGATCAAATTCCATCACCTCTTCCATCCGCAGCTCACTCTGCCCTTCCTGACGGGCTTTTCGCATCAAGCTGGCGTCGATCACTAGCAGGTAACCGCCGCGATGGAATTGCAGCAGCTCGATCCCGCGGCGCACCAGGTCGGGGAGCGTCGGCTGATCCTTCGCCGCGGCTGCCTCCTTCACAAATGGCAGCTCCGCCTCATTGAAGAGGCCGAAAAGTTTCGCTCTGGGCCAACGCGCCACTTCCTCCAGTTCGGCGAGCGATTCGACAACGGTGTTATCTGCCTCGCGAAACGTATTCACGAGATCGCGATCATCCGATCGTCCACCGCCCTGCGCCTCCGGCAGAAACGCGGTCGCGCCTCCGCCGAGAATGATATCGAGGGCCGTCGTCTCCGATAACTGGCGCGCGAAATCGGCCCCCGCGTCGTCGCGTCGTGCGTGCCCATAAAACGCGGCCGCGGTCGGCGACGTAATTTTTCCATCCGTGATCAAACCCGTGATCCGCCCACTTTCGTGCGCGAGTTCGAGCAGGCTGGTGAGCGGCTGATTCTCGGCGTTCATCGACACGGTGCCGTTCGGCACCTTCACGCCGGTGGCGAGAGCGGTCGCAGCCGCCGCCAAGTCCGGTACCGCCGAGTCGGCCGAACGATTCCGCAAGAGCGCCACGTAAGGAAACGAATCGAGCGCCAATGTGTGATCCTCGCTTGCGGCAAAAACGCGAGCTTCCGCCAGTGTCTGCGCATCCAGCCCTTCCGCGATGAAAACGATAATCCCGAACGGCTTCTGAATGACCCAATACTGGAAATAGAAAACCCCGAAGGCGAAGAAAACGAGGAGACAGAAAAGCGCGAGCAACTGGTTGCGCCATTTCACGAAGCCGATGTAGAAGCCACTGCCCTCGGATGTCAACGCAAGAACCGGCTTGTGCCCGTCTCGGCGGTCGGCAAGGTTTCATCGCATGACGCATCCGGTGCTGCTTTTGATTCGTGACGGGTGGGGAATCAATCCGGGCGGCGCAGAGCAACGCGAGGCGAATGGCGACGCCACCCTTCTGGCGCGGACGCCGTTTCACGATCAACTTTATCGCGAATATCCGACCGGACGGTTGAGCGCCAGCGGCATGGAGGTCGGATTGCCGGAAGGCCAGATGGGCAACTCGGAGGTCGGCCATCTCAATCTCGGCGCGGGCCGGATCGTCTATCAGGATCTTACGCGGATAAACAAGGCGATCGAAGATGGCGAACTGGCGGGCAACGAGGTCCTGCAAACGGCCTTCGCGACGGCGCGCGGAAAACGGCTGCACTTTCTCGGCCTCCTCTCCGATGGCGGGGTTCACAGTCACTACGCGCATCTCGTCGCGTTGGCGAAAACAGCTCACGATGCCGGCGTGAACGACATCATGGTACACGCCTTCACCGACGGCCGCGACACGTCGCCCACGGGCGGAGCCGACTTTCTCGCGGACTGCGCGGAAGGCCTCAACCCCTGTGGCGCGCGCATCGCCACGGTCGTCGGCCGCTACTTCGCGATGGATCGCGACCGGCGCTGGGACCGCACCAAACTCGCATGGGACGCGATCGTTATGGGGAAGGGGAAACTCTGCGACATCCCGCCAGGCGACGCCGTGCGAAAGGAATATTCCGCCGATGTGACGGATGAATTCATGCCCGCCCTCGTCTTCTCCCACGCGGACGAGCAACGCGTGCGCGATGGCGACGTCGTGTTCTTCTTCAACTTCCGCGCCGACCGTGCGCGTCAGCTTTCCCTCGCGTTCCTCGAGAAAAATTTCGACGGCTTCGACCGCGGCGTTCATCCCGCTGTCCATTACGTCACGCTCACGCAGTACGACGCTAAATATCCGTCGCCCCACGTCTTCGCGCCGCAAACGCTCGACAACATTCTCGGCGCCGTCGCCAGCGCCGCGGGCAAGAAACAACTCCGCATCGCCGAGACGGAGAAATACCCGCACGTCACCTATTTCTTTAACGGCGGCGTGGAGAAATCCTATACGGGCGAGGACCGCCACATCGTCCCCTCGCCGAAAGTGGCCACTTACGACCTGCAGCCCGAGATGAGCGCGCGCGAAGTGACCGAAGTCGTGCTCAAGAATCTCAGCGAATACGACCTCATCATTCTCAACTTCGCCAACCCCGACATGGTCGGCCATACCGGCGTGGTCGACGCGGGAATCAAAGCCGTCGAAACGATCGACGAATGCGTCAGCCGCATCGTCCCCGCGCTGCTCGCGCTCGGCGGGAAAGCGCTCATCACAGCCGATCACGGCAACTGCGAACAAATGCGCAACGCCGACGGCTCCCCCAACACCGCGCACACCACCAACCTCGTCCATCTCCTCTACGTCGCCGACGATGCCTCACGCTTCCGCGTCGAAAACGGCATCCTGGCCGATGTCGCGCCGACTCTGCTCTTCCTCCTCGGCCTGGGGCAGCCAAAAGAAATGACCGGTCACAACTTGTTAGTCCGCCAAGGAGTGGCGGCTTCCTAGCCACCAAGTTTCGAAACACGACGGCCAAGAAGTAGCCTCTCCTGTCCGCCGGCGAGCCTCGCTCCAACCGCGCCACCCGTCATCCCGAGCCGCGAAGACGGTCGAGGGATCTCACAAAGGCTCACCGGCATTCCGAAAGAATGCGCGTTTCCAAGCATGCCGGCCGGAGGGACGCGCTGCCGCAATTCCGTCCGCCGAGAAACAGCAGATCAGCAAGCCTGCCCGCGCACTGCCCGCACCAGTTCGAAATCGATCTCCAGTTGCCGATTCAAATGCCGCGTCCCGGCTACCGCGATGCGTTGCAGAAACCGCAGCCGGCTCTCCGCTGAATTGTCATGCCAGAGCGGCTTCACCCGCAGCACCAGCGCGCCATCCGTCTCCACCAGCGCACCCCAACCCAGCGGCACCTCTGCTTCCCGAAACAACTCGTTAGTCACGACAAGAAAGAAAAGATTCGCGCAACGATACCGCGTCAGGCACTCGAACTTCGTCCCGCCCCGCAGCCGCTTCTGCAGCGCCGCCAGCTCCCTCATCACCCGCCGATAACTATGATGCTCGATCGCCTCAAAATCGTGCGCGTCGAATTCCGGGAAGAGCGAATCCCCGCAGCGCAGCGTCGGATAATGCACCCGCAGATTCCGCTCCAGAATGTGCCGCCGCCGGCTCACCGTCTCCAGCCGGTCCCGCGTCGTCGCAGTGCAACAATTATCCCGCCGCAAATCCGAACGCACCTGCTTGCACTCGAAGATCGCCGTCGTGCCCGACTCCACTCCGCGCGCGCGATAAGCCGCCACGTCCGCGCGATACCGACACTTCGGCAGAGTCACCTCCACCGCGCAGGCCGAGTAACCCTGCGCCTGCGCCCACAGCACCGCCAGTCGCTTCAGCCGGCAGTGCGCTTCGGTTTCGCGTGGAGGGACGGGCGCCGTCCCGTCCAGTGAGGTCCCGTCCCCCGAGCTAGAACCAGGACGACCCAGCGGTCGTCCCTCCACTAACTCGTCCACCCTGCGAGCTCCTTCGCCCAATAGGTAACAATCAAATCCGCCCCCGCGCGTTTCAGCGAAGTCATGATCTCCAGCACCGCCGCGCGTTCCTCGAAGACGCCCTTCTCCACCCCCGCCTTCACCATCGCGAACTCCCCGCTCACATGGTAAACCGCCGTCGGCTTGCCAAACCGTTCCCGCACCCGCCACAGAATATCCAGATAGGGCAACGCCGGTTTCACCATTAAAATATCCGCGCCTTCCTCCACATCCAGCGCCGCCTCCCGCAGCGCTTCCGCCGCGTTCGCCGTGTCCATTTGGTACGTCCGCCGATCGCCAAACTGCGGCGGGCTCTCCGCCGCCTCGCGAAACGGCCCATAAAAGACCGAGGCAAACTTCACCGCGTAACTCATGATCCCCGTCTGGGAAAATCCCGCGCCATCCAGCGCCTCCCGGATCGCGCCGATGCGGCCATCCATCATATCGCTCGGCGCCACCAGGTCCGCGCCCGCCGCCGCGTGTGACAACGCCGTCTTCGCCAGCAGCGTCACCGATTCATCATTCAAGACATGGAAATGTTCGCCATCCCGCCTAACGACACCGCAATGCCCGTGGCTCATGTATTCGCACAGGCAAACATCCGTCATCACCACCAGCTCCGGGCACGCCGCCTTGATCGCGCGCACCGCCTCCTGCACGATCCCATCCTCCGCATAAGCCCCGCTCGCCTGTTCATCTTTCGCCGCCGGAATGCCAAAAAGCAGCACCGCCTGCAACCCCAGCGCCTCCGCCCCCTTCGCCTCCGCCACCGCCTCCGCGATCGAGAGCTGGAACACGCCCGGCATACTCCGTATCTCCCGCCGTCCCTCCACCTTCGCGCTCACGAAAAGCGGGAGCACGAAATCGTGCGGAGTCAGCTTTGTCTCGCGCACCAGATTGCGCAGCGCCGCGGATTGCCGCAAACGCCGCGGCCGATGCACCATTTTCCTCACCCGCCGAGGCTAAGGGTTCGGCCGAATCCCCGCAAGCGTGGCGCGTTTCGAGCACGCAATGCGCACGCGCGCGCTCCGCTTGTTGCCGGCGCGCCCCCGCGCCGAAGGTTGTTATCCGCAGGCTGTCATCGATCCTTCGGCCCGAGGGCGGGCCGGCTCCACGCTTCGTCCAGGTTTGATCGCCCAGCTGCATCGTCGTCCTCTCCGCCGACCACGCTTTGCGCGTAAACGTCGTCACTTAGCCGGAACGATGCAGTTGGGGGAGTGATTTTCAGATACTTTTGGCGCCACTAAGCTCGCGCTTCGTCGGTTGGAAAGGCGAGATGCAAACCGAAGCGAAACCGAAGGCGCTTTTGACTTGATGGACAATTCAGTGACGCATATGGGACATGAAATTGTCCCGCGCGCTCCGCACTCTGGGGTTGGATCTGGCGCTTTCGCAAGCGGGCGCGCTTGACTCTTTGGTGAGGCCAGCGCGGGAACGACCGACTCCGCTTGGGACGCAGTCCTCCGCGCCGGATCGGGGGAAAGCCGGCGCGCTTTCCTCACGCGATCGAGTCGCATGGGGTTATCGCTGCACGCGGTGGCGCCGCGCCGCCCGGATTTGGACGCAGCAAAAGGAGTGCGACGGAAACTCGCGGCGAGGGCGCCGCCCACACTTCCGGCGACGAGGGTATCGCCGCTACAGCAGCCAACGGCCACCGTTTCCAACGGCATCGTTTCGGCTTAGCTCCGTGGAGTAATGGCCGGCACTCCCGATCTGCAAAGTCGAGAGTGGTGCTCGGAACTTGACGTTATTCTCCGTTCCAGATAGCGGCTGGAGGGCAACGCATCCTTCTCTTGTTATGCCGCGTTCTGGATCTTCCCGTCAGTCTCAATATCTGCTGATCGATATCAGCAACTCGTTTACGAAGCTGGCGTTTTCTAGCGCACGGCGGGTCGGTCGGGCGTCTCGGATTCCGACCCGGAAACTTACGCGGAAGGCGCTGCAGGACTTTTTGGGAAACCGGTCGCTGGATGCGGTGGTGGTGTCGTCCGTGGTGCCGGCAAAGAACCGCATGATCGCGCAGGCGGCGGGGCGGCGGCGGGTTTTGTTAGTGGATGCAAAATGCGACCTGGGTGTGGGCGTCGATTATCCGGCGCCGGAGACGATCGGGGCGGATCGGCTGGCTAATGCGGTGGCGGTGAATGAGCTCTATGGGCGGCCAGCGATCGTGGTGGATTTCGGGACGGCGGTGACGTTCGATGTGGTCTCCGCGGAAGGTGATTATGTGGGTGGGGTGATTGCGCCGGGCCTGGAGGCGATGACGAGTTTTCTTTACGATCGGACGGCGTTGTTGCCTAAATTGACGTTGCGCGAGCCGGCGGTGGCGATCGGACGGACGACGAAGGCGGCGATGATGTCGGGCGCGATTTATGGGTATCGCGGCCTGGTGCGGGAAATTTTGGCGCGAATTCGGGCGGAGTCTTTCCCGCGGCAGAAGGTTTATGTGGTGGGGACCGGAGGATATGCGGCGCTGATCGCGCGGCAGTTGCCGGAAATCGCGGCGGTGCACCCGGGTCTGACGCTGGAGGGTTTGCGGCTGGTGGCGAATCGTAACCTGCTGGCTGCGAAGTAAAACTACGGGCGCGACCGGATCGGCGATCGGCTTTATGCCGCGGCTTGTTTTCTGCTAAACAGAGGAGCTTATGCACTTTCCTAAAAAGAACTTGTCATTGCCTGAAGCCGCAGGTTTCATGGCGGCTGGCATGAAGATTCGGAAAATCACGGCAATTACTCTTTTGGTCCTCAGTTCTTTCGCGGCCAATGGGGTGGCGCCCTCAAAAACGGAACTGGAGGCGATGTATGACAAGGCCTTCAAGGAATTTGATAGCAGCAACTACGAGCAGGCCCTGAAGGACCTGGACGCGATCGATGCGCGGCAGCCGGACCTGGCGGAATCGCAAAACCTGCGCGGCGTGATTTTGATGCGGCAGAAGGATTACGCGAACGCGGAGAAAGCCTTGCAGAAGGCGCTGGCGGCCGATCCGAAGTTCTGGAATGCGCGGTTCAATCTGGCGGAAATTCCGTTTCTGGATAAGAAGTGGCCGGAAGCGCGGAAGCGGTTCCAGGAATTGCTGAGCGGCAATGCCTCGGAGCTGCAGGGCGAGGCGACGCAACTCATTCAATACAAGGTCCTCATCACCTACCTGATGGAGGGTAAGGACGAGATGGTGAGCGCGATGATGGCGAAATTCGAGCTGAACCCGGATACGCCGGCGGTGCAGTATGCGAATGCTGCGATCTCGTTGCATAAGAAGAACGAGAAGGAAGCGAAGGACGCGCTGGCGGCAGCGGAGAAGAATTTCTCGCCGCAACTGAACAAGCTTTTTGCGGAGTCGCTCTATGAAGTGGGCTGGCTGGAAAAGCCGGCTGGGCAGACGCGGGCGGCGCTGGAGTTGAATTCGCAGGCGGAACGCGCGGCGCAGACGAAGGCGTTCGCGAAAGCGAAGTTCGACGAGGCGGAACTGGCGTTGCAACAGCGGGACCTGACCGCGGCGAAGAAACTGATCGATGAAGCGGATGCGGCGGATCCGAACCAGGCGGCGGTGATGAATCTGCGCGGTGAAATTTTCCTGGAGCAGAAAGATTACGCTCAAGCGGAAACCGAATTCAAAAAAGCGCAGCAGGTGGATCCGAATTTCCGCGACGCGCAATACAATCTTGCGCAGGTGCCGTTTAAGAAGGGTGATTACGAGACGGCGCGTGATCGTTTCGAGGCGCTCTTCAGCACTACGACTGGCACGGACAAAGATCGCGCGGCGCAGCTAATCAAGTTTAAGGTTTACCTGACTCTTCTGCTCGAAGGCAAAGACAGCCGGGCGCAGAAGATGATGGAGCAGTTCCAATTCACCGGCGACACGCCAGCGCTTTACTACGCGCAAGCGGCTTGGGAGTTCAAACATGACAATGCCGCGAAGGCGAACGATTGGGTGAACTCGGCCCGGAAGATTTATCCGCTGGCGTTGAATGGTGTTTTTGCCGATGCGTTTTTCGATCTCGGCTGGCTGCAGAGTGCGGCCGCGGAGACGAAGCCGGCGGCCGTGGCCGACGGAACTCAAGCTGAGGTCGCGCCGGGGATTGAGCCGACGCCGATCCCAGCAATGACGCTGGCGCAAAACGCGCCGGTGGCGGGCGCGGATCCCCTGAGCTTGGCTGGCCAAACGAATCCTCCGATTTCTGGCATGGAAGCGACGACGGCCGGCGCTGCGCAAAATTCCACCGCGTCGAGCGCGTTGGCGGCCGCCTCTTCGCCAAGCGTGGAAACGCCTGTCGCTTCGACTGCGTCACCAGCCGCTTCCCGGCCGGTGGTGGCGAACGCTTCCGAGCCTGAGCCTGCGGTGGCTCCGCCTGCGACTGCAGTCGCGAGCGCCAGCCCGGCTACTGTTCTCGCACCGGCGAAGGTGCGCGAATGGTCCGAGCCGTCTTTTTCGCAAAGGCTTGAGCAATTGGGCTTAAATCCGATGGTTGGTCTTTTCGTTTTGGCCGGTATCCTGCTTCTAGGAACTGCCATGATCACTCTTTTCCGCCGTCGTTCGCCGAAGACCTCCCTTATGCTCGGGGAGCCGATTTTGGAATCTGGCACCTATGGCGACGACGCCGAATCCGTCGGCGCGGTGGAACATCTCATGTCCCCGACGCGCATGGCGGGTGGTCCGCCGCAGGTTTCGCTGCAATTGCGGGCTTCCGAGCCGGCACTGCGCCGTGCGGTGATGCCGCTGGGCAAGGCTTCGGCTGGCAACGGTCGTGGATTTGGCCATGGCTCGGTTGTTCCGACGGCTGCGGCCTTTGCTCCGGCGCCGGTTGAGGCGCCTGTCGCATCGGAGCCTTCCACTTATGCTCCGCCAGCATTCGCTTCCTTCGATGAAGGAGTCGGTGAACCGACTTCCGCCGTGGTGGACGAGCCGGCTCCGTTCGAATCTGAGGAAGCGTCGTTGGCGTCGGAAATTGCGGCGTTCACGCCCGAAGTTTCCGAGCCGATCGCAGAATCCTGGAACGAGCCTGAGCAGTCCCGGAATGCGCCTGCGGAAACATGGAACGAACGTGAGCAGTCGTCCTATGCAGAAGTCGAGAATTTCGATGTTCCGAGCGACGTTCCTGCCTACGAGGATTTCTCCGCGCCGCCGATGGTCGACGAGCCGCTGGAATATGCACCTGCGTCAGAGTTCGAGACCGTCTCGGACGACGTCGAGATGTCCGTCGCAGAAGTAGAAGCGCCCCTCGCCGAGATGGAAACACTGGACGCGGAAATGGAGACGCTGGCCGTGGAAGCGGAAATTCCCGCGATGGAAACGGTCGAATCATTTGTCGCACCGGAAGAAGAAATATCCGTTCCAATAGAAGAGACCTATTCGATGGAAGACTCCGCACCGTCCACGGAAGAATTTGAACCGATCGGCCAAGGCCAACCTGTTCCTTATCTCACTCCCGCGCCCATCGCGGAAGTTTCGCAACCCGCAACCGAGACAGCCAGCGAGCTGCCCGCAGCAATCGCCGGGCTCGGAGCTGGACTTGCAGGGATCGGTGCGTTACGCCATTCTGTAAGCCCATCGCCTGATTCCGAAGCTGTTTCGGCTGTGCCGATGGATCAGCAGACAACCACACCAGCTATGCCACTACCGACACAATCCACTCCCGCTCCCGCCATTCGAACCGCGCCACCATCGACCACGCCTGCACCTGCCGGCGGCATGCCCGCGGCGCAACCCACACCCGGTGGCATGCACACCGCGGTCCAGCTCACCTTCTCCTTCGAGATCGCTTCGTTGCAACTCACCCCGACCTTCAAGATGGGTGCGATCCAACTGAAGCCGACTTCGAAAATCGTCACGATGCGTCTGGCGCCTTCGCAGCAACCGCAGCCGGCGATGAACCTTCAGGTCACCTTCGAAATTGCCAGCGTGCAACTCGCGGGCAATTCGATCGGAACGATCAAGCTGACCCCGTCGCAGCAGCAACGGCCCGGCATCAGCAGCTCGCCGGCCTTCAACGTCGCGGGCCTGCAGCTCGTCGCCGGTGCAGAATCCAATCCGGTCCAGATCACTCCCTCGCAGCAGGGTGGAGCATCCGTCCACGTGACGGCTGGCTTCCAGATCGCGACCGTGGAATTCTCGCCTTCGTTCGAGATCGCCTCGATCATTCTGAACTCAACCTCGCGCAACGTTTCCGTGCAGCTCCCGGGCTCCGGTCCGAGCGCCGTGGAAGGTGCGCCGGTGTTCGAAGTTTCGAGTGTGCAACTCGGCAGCAATGGCGAACTCGGGACCATGCAGCTCGCCGCAAAGGGTGAGAAGAAGAGCGCGCCGCAGGCTCAGGGATAGCCGAACCGTTAGTTAGTTTTAGAGCGGCTCGCGTGTGTTCCACGCGGGCCGCTTTTGCTTTCTGGGCTGAGAGCGAGAGGGGGGTCGGGTCGAAGCCCATCGCGCTTAGCCGGAACGATGCAGTTGGAAACGGTGGCAGTTGGTGACTCGTAGCGGCGATGCCCTCGTCGCCGGAAGTGTTGGCGGCGCCCTCGCCGCGAGTTTCCGTCGCACCGGTTGCTGCGTCCAGATCCGGGCGGCGCGGCGCCACCGCGTGAAGCGATAACACCATGCCACTCGAGCGCGTGAGGAAAACGCTGCGCGGACGCCGCGCACTCCAAAGCTCGGCGCGGCGAGCGAAACATTTTGGCGCGTCAGCGCTTTGCGGCGCATCCGCGTGCCGCTTTCCATCGATCCGGCGCGGAGGACTGCGTCCCAAGCTGAGTCGGTCGTTCCCGCGCTGGCCTCACCAAAGATTCAAGCGCGCCCGCTTGCGAAAGCGCCCGATCCAACCCCAGAGTGTTGGAGAGCGGGACAATTTCATGTCCCATATGCGCCCCCAGAGTGTCCATCAAGTCAAAGTTGTGTGCGTCAAGTTCTGCAAAAGCATCATGGTTTTGGTGGGGTTTTGATCGGGCTGTCGCGGAGCGGAGGCGAGCGTAAGCGAGCCGGAGCGGAGTGGCAGCCCGATCAAAATTTGCGGTCGCTTAGGCGGCCATT
>JBBSPM010000083.1:0-17690 GCA_038258815.1 Chthoniobacterales bacterium | reverse complement strand
CGCGCCGTGGCGCAGCGGCTCGATCTGCAAGCGGAGCGGATGCAACTCGACATCATCGGGCAATCCCTCGCGCTCAGGACCAAGACTCGATTCCTCCCATCGGGAGTAAAGGTCGGTGTCGACACCGAACGCGAGCCCGATGGTCAACGCGTAACCGGTCCGACCTTGGACTTGGAGCTTCCGATCTTTAATCAAGGCCAGGGCGAGATCGCCAAACTCACGGCACAATACCGGCAGGCGCAGCGGCGGATGGAAGCGCTCGCGGTCAACGTGCGCTCCGAAGTTCGCGAAGCGCGCGACCAACTCATCGCAGCCCGCGATTTGACCTCTTACATCGGGAAGCGACTTCTGCCCACTCAGCAGCAAGCCCTGAATCTCACACTCCAGCAATACAACTACATGCTGAAAGGCGCCTACGACTTGTTGCTCGCGAAACAAAACGAAGTCGCGGCCGAACGCAGTTACATCGAAGCCTGGCGCGACTATTGGATTGCGCG
This sequence comes from Chthoniobacterales bacterium, assembly GCA_038258815.1. GTDB lineage: Bacteria > Verrucomicrobiota > Verrucomicrobiia > Chthoniobacterales > UBA10450 > JACCTI01. The sequence goes on along the minus strand of JBBSPM010000083.1, from coordinate 17,193 downwards.
CGCGGAACTGGAACGCGCGGTTGGCGGGAGCTTAACTTCGTCCTCCTCCTCCTCCTCCTCGTCCTCGTCCTCGTCCTCGTCCTCGTCCTCGAAAGAGATCGGGCAAGAGAATCGAGGACGAGGACGAGGAGAAGAACGAAAACGAAAATAAAACATCATGCGAACATACTTCGATCACGAAAAACTGGAAGTTTACCAACTTGAGTTGGCCTTCATCACCTGGCTCACGCCGCTCCTCGCAAAGGTAAAACAATCTGGCACCACCACACGAACCGCGGAAGTGATCGACCAATTGGATCGAGCGAGTCTCTCAGCTCTTCTTAACACTGCCGAAGGCAACGGACGCCGCCCGCGTCAAACTAGGGCGAAGCTTTTCGATGATGCTCGCGGATCCTCCACTGAATGCGCAGCTTGTCTCGATGCTCTTATCGCGAAAAAGCTCTGTTCCTCGGAAGAAGTCACCGACGGCAAAGAATTGCTTCTGCGGATCGTGTCGATCCTCACAAAACTCGTAGAGCGCTTCGATTCCTACTCCTCCTCGTCCTCGGTGCGCGAGGGCGATCGGATCGAGGACGAGGACGAGGAGGAGTAGGAGGACGAAAAATTAGATATGATTACTCGACGTAAATTCTTTTCAGGAACAGCAGCCCTCTTTGGCGCATCGGCACTGGCGAACCGGATCGCCGGTGGAACAAAGTTGCTCGCGGCCCAGGCGACTCCGACTCCTTCGCCGGATTCGAAGGTTAATTATCGCCCGGTTGTGACCCCAAACGGCTCGTCACTTCCCTGGGTCATGAAGGGCGGCGTGAAAGAGTTCCGTCTCGTCGCCGAGCCGGTAAAACGCGAGTTCGCTCCTGGCATGCTGGTGAATTGCTGGGGTTACAACGGGCAGACTCCAGGTCCTACGATTGAGGCTGTCGAAGGCGAGCGCGTTCGCATTCTGGTCACAAACAAACTCGCCGAGTCCACTACGGTTCATTGGCACGGCGTGCTTTTGCCAAACGGGATGGACGGCGTCGGCGGAGTGACCCAAAAGCATATTCCTCCAGGCGAGACTTATCTTTACGAGTTCACTCTCCGCCAGCACGGCGCGCAAATGTATCACCCGCACTCCGATGAGATGACTCAGATGGCGATGGGCATGCAGGGCTTCTTCATCATTCATCCGAAGGACGGATACCCCGAGCCGGTGCACCGCCATTTCCTCATCTTCCTGCAGGAATGGGCCATCCCGCCTGGCACCTCGACCCCAAACCCGAATGTCATGGTTGATTTCGACATCTTCACCTTCAACAGCCGTGTCTGGCCCGGAACCGATCCTTTAATCGTTAGGTTGGGAGATCGAGTGCGGGTGAGCTTCGCCAACCTAAGCATGGACAGTCATCCGATTCATTTCCATGGCCATCGCTGGTGGCTCGTGGGAACCGACGGCGGGCCCATCCCCAGGACAGCCTGGATGCCAGAGACAACGATGAATATTCCTCCGGGAACCACCCGGACGGTCGAGTTTGTGGCTGATAATCCGGGCGATTGGCCCTTTCATTGTCACAAAAACCACCACGCCATGAACGTTATGAGTCATGAGATCCCCAACGTCATCGGGGTGAATCAAAAGGGCGTCGCCCAGAAGATCGGCAGACTCGTTCCCGGTTATATGGCGATGGGCGAGACGGGCATGGGCGGCATGTCGGAGATGGCAGAAATGATGCCCGGACCGAAGAACACGCTGCCGATGATGACGGGCACGGGCCAATTCGGACCGATCGAAATGGGCGGGATGTTTACCATTTTAAAAGTCCGCGAAGGAATTACGACCTATGACGACCCCGGCTGGTATAAGAACCCGCCTGGGACCGTTGCCTCCTCGATTTCCGGCGACGACTCACCTAACCAACCGATGCACCACGACCACTCATGAAAACAAAACTGACCACCTGTTTCCAAACCGCTCTTGTGAGCGGATGCTTGCTTCTCACCGCCGGGCTGGCTCTCGGCCAAACCAATGCGCCAGACGCGGCGGCAATTAGAACTACGGCGGAAGAGTTCCACCAGGCGCTCGCCAGTGGTAAACCCGATCAGGTGATGGACCTGCTCCATCCCGATGCCTTGATCGTGGAAGGCGGCACCGTGCAAACCCGCGATGAATATCAAAGCGAACATCTCGCGGCCGACATCGCCTTTGCCTCTGCTGTTCCGGGCAAAAAGACCAAGGTCGTCGTGCGCCAGGATGGAGATATCGCCTGGGTGACCAGCACCCTTATCGTTGCCGGCAAGTTCAAGGAGAAAGCGATCAATGAGCGGGCGGCCGAGACCATGGTCCTGCAGAAAACCGCAGACGGATGGCGAATCCGAAACATTCACTGGTCGAGCGAGAAGGCGCCCGCAAACTAGATTGCGTCCAAGAAGGAGAAAATATGACAAAAGCTTTCATCTACCTTGGCAGCATGTGGCGGCGCTGTTTCGTCGCCGCCGCCGTGGTTCTTCTCTTCAGCGTCGGTGCACTTTCCGCGCATGATACCTGGGTTACTCCCTCTGCCTACGAGACCGCCACTGGCCAACCGGTCACTTTCGCGCTGACCAGCGGAATGAAATTCCCCGCGCTCGAGGCAGGTCCTAAACTCGAGAGGATCGCGCGGGCCGGGTTTCGTTCGGCTCGGGAAAAAGGTGATCTGAAAGATCTGGCCAGCGACAAGGAAGCGTTGCGGGGGAAGGCGACCTTTACCCAGCCGGGAATCGTCACTGTCTGGCTCGAAACCAAGCCGAAGGAACTGGAGTTGACTGACGATCAGGTGATCGAATATCTCGACGAGATCCACGCGCCGGCTTCAACCCGCGAAGCGTGGAGCAAGCGGGAGAAGGGCGCGAAGTGGACGGAGACTTATGTGAAATGCGCGAAGACCGTCGTGCTTGTCGGAGACGGGGGCGAGGATAAGAGTTGGTCCGAACCGGTCGGCGTACCTCTGGAGATGGTTCCTCTGAGCAATCCCGTAACGCTCAAAGCCGGCCAGGAGTTTTCCGTGCGACTGGTCCAGAATGGCAAGCCGGTGCCGCAGGCTTCGATCGCGCTTGTGCCAGATGGCGACAAGGCTCACGTCTTTCAAATGACGGACGCCGAGGGCCGGGCGACTTTTTTGCTTCCGAGCCACGGTCAGTATTTGCTCACCTGTGTCATACTGGAACCCACGAGCAAGGCGTCGATTTGGAAGAGCCGCTTCGCCACTTTTACCTTTGAGACCAAATAGTGTTTACCGTTCCGTGAAATAAAATCCTTCTCGCCTTGTCCCACATTGGCATTAGAATGACCTTCGTGAACGCGCTCCGCTCCACCTTTCGCCCCCTGATCGCGCTCCTCACGATCGCGGCCTGGATGCTGGCGAGCAATCACTGTGCTGTGGGCGAAGAACCTGAGGATCATGGCTCGTCCGCGGAGCACGCGGTTCATCCGTCCGCCGGACCCGAGAACCGCCCTGCGCCCGCCGAGCAGGATGATCACGGTGCGGAGCTGGAGTGCTGTTCGAGCTTGCAGGCTCCGCTCGTGCAAACAGTAAAGGACCTTCCCGCCTTTGATCAGCACTCCTTTGTTCCGATTGCTTACTTTCTGCTCCCGGTGGTAATCCTTGAAGGTCATACCCCCGCTGTCTCGACGGAGTGGGATGCAGGACCGCCCGATTCGTTTGCGGAAAGTGTCATTCAGCGTTGCCTCCCGAGCAACGCTCCCCCTGCGTTGAGTTAAGGACTGGCCCTCGCCCAAGGATGGCGAGCTTCTCCAGACCTTCTCCGTCGTCATGCCGATACTCTCGGCGTGAGCCTTCGCTTTTTTACCGAAAGACCTTCCTCCAACGCAACCAACATGAAGATTCAAACACAGCTCACGAACCAGCCGATCGCATCGCCGATTTTGTTCCTGCCTGCCCCGGCCGGTAGCACGTTGGTCATCCGGTAAAGGCAATATGCTATCGCCGCTTCATCCCGCTCTCAGACCGCGGAGATATCTGCGCAAAATCCGCGCGGATCGTGCGACGCGTGGGGGCGTCGTGGCACGCACCGGCAGGATTTTGCTGACTCTTTTGCTGAATTACAAAATTGTCCTGGCTGCGGTTTGGGTGGTGGGCGTCGGGTTCTGGCTCATTCTGCAAATCTTACCGGCCAGGCCGGAAAGCCGAGGTCAAGGCGAGGCTTCGCTCACGGCGATCGACGAACCGACGCCCACACCAACCCTGGTCAGCGACACGTCCTCGGCGGCGGATGAGTTAAAGCAGACACGAGATGAATACTAACGACGCACTTCGGTGGACGGCCTGCGCGTTGACAGCCCTCGCGGCGAGCGTGGGCAATGTCTCCGCGATGACCCTCGATCAAGCCGTGGAAAAAGGCTTGGCGAGCAACCTCGACCTTCGCGCCGCATATTTTGAAGTTGAGAAAGCACGCGGCCGTTTAATTCAGGCCGGGCTTTGGCCAAACCCGGAGCTGGGGTTCAGCACGACCACGGATCGGACGTTCAAGAACGAGGGCGAGCGCGCGACTACGGCGGGTTTTCAGCAGGCGTTCCCGATTTCGGGTCGGCTCCACTTTGCGAAGCAGGTCTCGCGTGTGGACGTGGCCCAGGCGATGGCGGAGATCCGCAATCGCGAGCGCTTGCTCATCGGCGAGGTCGAACGTGACTTTCTCACGGTCCTGCTCTTGCGGCAGCAGATTAAGGCGAACCACGAGTTCATCGGGGCGAATCGTGAGTTTGTCGATGTCTTCGAGCAGCGTTTGAAACACGCCGAGGTTTCGGAAGTGGATGTGAATTTGGCTCGGGTCGAGCTGCAACGGCTGGAGCTGGACACGACCGTGCTCGAGACGGATCTGCGGACGCGCGAGTTGGCGCTCAAACTACAACTCGGATTGCCGGCGGAGCATCCTTTGGCGGTGGAGGGAGACCTGAATGCGCTGACCGCCAGATTTCGGCCGGAAAATTATGACCTTTCGATGGTGGTCAACCGCCCCGACTTGCGCCAGACCGAGCTGGAGATCGACCGGGCAAATGCAGAGGTGCGGCTGGCCCGCGCGGAAGCATGGGCCGATTGGACCTTGGGGGCCGACTATCAAACCGACCGACGAGTGGATGAGCCGACCGGTTTAAGAACGGACCCGTCGTTAGGCTTCAAAATCTCGATTCCGCTCGCGCTCTGGAACCGCAATCAAGGCCGCGTTTACGAGCAAAAGGCGGCTGCCAGTCAGGCGCGCAAGCGAGTCGAGGCGCTTACGCTCTCGATTCGATCGGAAATCGCGACCGATCTGACCCAGGCTTTCAAGCTCCGCGAGGTAGTCAGGACCTACCATCGCGACCTGCTGCCATCGCTTACCCGCACGACTGCTCTTCTCTACAAGGGCTACGGCGAAGGGCTGGTCGCGCCCACCCAAATCATCCAGGCGCAACAGCAACGCGCGACCCTCCTTAGTTCCGTCGTCGCTGCGAACACTACTTACATCCAGGCTCTGATTGGTCTGGAGACTGCCACGGCAAGCAGCCCGTTCTTAAAAAGGGATTTCCTCCAGCCAGTCGTTCCTCCGATCTCGCGGCGATCGACCTACCGAAAGTAAAATCATGAAAAAACCATTCCTCTTCGAACCAACCGCGCTCCTTCTCGCTGCGGCGTTTCTCTTGCTAGGAGAAGCACAACCGGTCTTGGCCCACGGCGGGAAGATCGAAGCCGGTGAGGGAGCCAGCGGCCCGGTGACCTTGACCAAAGCGCAGGAGGAGTCGATCGGGCTGCAAACAGCCAAGGCCGATTCGAGATCGATCAACACGGAGCTGCTCCTCAACGGCAGCGTCAAAGTAGATCCCGACCGCCATGCGCACGTGACCACGAGAATCTCCGGCCGCATCCTAGAGTTACTCGTCCGCGTCGGCGACCGGGTCGACAAAGGCCAGAAACTTGGCGCGATTCAATCGCGCCAACTGGGCGACCCTCCGCCCACGGTCGAAGTCGACGCACCTACCAGTGGAGTCGTTAACGCACGCAGCGTCAGTTTGGGAGACGCGGTCGAGCCCAACACGGAACTCTTCGACATCGTTGATCTGTCGAACGTCATCGTCGTCGCTCAGGTTTACGAAGAGGACGTGGCCAAAGTGAAGCTGGGGCAGACGGCGCGGATCACTGCGTTGAGTTATCCGAAAGCCGAGTTCACAGGGAAAGTTACCTTCATCGGACTGGAGCTCGATCCAGACACCCGCACCCTTCCCGTCTGGCTGGCGGTGGAAAATCCGGAGGGCAAACTTCGCTCCGACATGTTTGTCAAAGTCGCGATCTTGCTCGCCAAGAATCCCGAGGCGCTGGCCGTCCCGAAAACCGCCGTGCTGACCGAGGGTGGAGAGAAATTCGTCTTTGTGCGAACCGGCGACACTTTTGATCGCGTCGACATTCAAACCGGCGCGGAGGATGACCGTTATGTGGAAGTGAAAGACGGCCTGGTGCCCGGCGACGAGGTCGTTACTCAAGGGCAGCGCGAAATTTTCACCGCCTGGCTGATCGGTAGGAAGAAGCCGGACGAGGACAAAGGCGCAAAGAAATAGCCTGAGAGAACCCTATGTTTGACAAACTGATTCGCTGGTCGCTGAACAACCGGCTCCTCGTCGTCGTAGGGCTGGTGGTATTTCTTGTCGCTGCGACTTACGCGACGATGCACATGCCAGTGGATGTGTTCCCCGAGTTCGCGCCGCCCCAGGTCGTCATCCAGACCGAATCGCCCGGCCTCGCGCCTGAGGACACCGAATCTCTGATCACCTTTCCGATCGAGAGCGCAGTTAACGGCACGCCGGGCGTCGAAAACGTCCGCTCCTCTTCTTCCGTCGGCCTCTCCACCGTGGTCATCGTCTTTCGGTGGGGCACGGATGTCTACGTCGCGCGACAGTTAGTCAACGAACGCATTCAATCGGTACGCGACCGCTTTCCCGCCGGCACGCAAGCGCCCGTGATGCTGCCCATCACCTCCGCAGTCGGGTGGATGGTCAAGTACAGCCTGGAGAGCGACACCCGCTCGCCGATGGAATTGCGCACCATCTCCGACTGGCAAATCCGCCCGCGCATTCTCGCCCTTGGCGGCGTCGCCTCCGTCGTCAGCATCGGCGGCGAGGTGAAGCAATACCAGGTGCTGCTCGATCCCGATCGCTTGCACGCATATCGGATCAGCACCTCCGAGGTCCGCGACGCGCTGGCCAAAGCCAACTTGAACGTTCCCGGCGCGTTTCTGCAAGCCCCTGGCCGGGAATACATCGTCACCGGCGTCGGACGCATCGAGTCACTCGATGACGTGCGCAACACCATCATCAAATACGTCAAGGGTACGCCCATTTATGTGCGCAATGTGGCGGAGGTGAAATTCGGCGCTGAAATCAAGCGCGGTGACGGCGCGCTCAATCTCAAGGACGCCGTCATCGGCACGATCTCCAAAGCCTACGGCGCCGACACACTGACCACTACCTACAAGGTCGAGCAAGCACTGGGAGACATCCAGAAACAACTGCCGCCCGACGTGAAGCTAAACATTCACGTCTTCCGCCAGGCCGATTTCATCGAAGGCTCGATCCGCAATCTCAAGGCGGCGCTGATCGAGGGCGGCATCATCGTGACCCTTGTCCTGGTGATCTTCCTGATGAACTTTCGCGCTTCGTTCATCAGTTTCATTTCCATGCCGGCCTCGCTCTTGGCCGGCGTGATGGTGCTGAAATTGTTTGGAGTGAGTCTCAATTCCATGACCATTGGCGGTCTCGCGATCGCGGTGGGCGAAGTAGTGGATGACGCCATCATCGGGGTGGAAAACGTCTTTCGCCGTTTGCGACTCAACCGCGAATCGGCTAATCCCGCGCCGGCTTTGGAAGTGGTGTTCCAAGCGACGAGCGAAGTCCGAAACTCCGTTGTCTATGCGACTTGGATCGTCGGCATCGTCTTTCTGCCCATCTTTTTCCTCTCCGGGCTGGAAGGTCGCATTTTTGCCCCGTTAGGCATCGCCTATTTGGGCGCTCTCTTCTGCTCGCTCCTCGTTGCCGTCACCGTCACGCCCGCGCTTTGCTATATCCTGCTGGCCAATACCAAGAAGGATTTGCGCGAAAGTTTCGTCGCGCACGCTTTGAAGGGGGTCTATGCCAGGCTGCTGCGTTTCACCCTGCGGCATGTCTGGCCGGTGGTCATCGCCGCGCTTGTCCTCGTAGCGATCGCCGTCGCCATCGTGCCTCATTTTGGCCGCTCGTTTTTGCCGGAATTTCACGAAGGCAATTTCATTGTCGCCATGACCACGCTGCCTGGCACATCGCTCAACGAATCGATGCGCCTCGGCACGCTGGTGCGGCAGAAGCTGCTGAAGTATCCCCAGACAGTTTCCATCTCGCAGCGCGCGGGGCGGAGCGAGCTCGACGAGGACGCACAGCCACCGAATTTCAGCGAGTTCGACGTCAAGCTCGACTACGGCCGGGACAAGAACATGTCGCCGGATGAATTGCTCCGCCGCATCCGTGCCGACCTCGCTGAGATCCCGGGAACAGTCTTCAACGTCGGGCAGTTCATCGCCCATCGCATGGACGAAGTGCAATCGGGCATCCGCGCCCAGGTCGCGATCAAGATTTACGGGGAAGACCTCAACGTCCTGCGCCAGAAAGGCCAGGAGGTTCTGAAAGTCATGCAATCCATTTCGGGCGTTGCCGACCTGGCCTTGGAGCAGCAAATCAATGTTCCCCAACTCATCATCAAAATGGATCGGGAGAAGGCCAGCCGCTATGGCCTGAACGTCGGCGCTCTTTCCGAAACGATCGAGACCTTGCTTAATGGCACCGTCGTCTCGCAAGTGCTCGAGGGTCGCAAGACCTTTGATCTTTTTGTGCGCTTAAACGAACCGGCCCGCCAGGATCTCAACTCGATCCGCAACATTCTCGTGGACGCCCCGGCGCTGGGTAAAGACGGAGGAAAGATTCCGTTACGGGAAGTCGCCGACGTGCGCTTCGAGGAGCGGCCCTACTTCATCAATCGCGAGGACGTGCAGCGGCGTATCGTCGTCCAATGCAACGTCGCCGGGCGCGATCTCAATGGTCTCATCGTAGAGGCACAGAAGAAGATCGCCGATCAGGTGAAGCTGCCCGCCGGCTATTTCATCCAATACGGCGGTCAATTCGAGAGCCAGCAGGAAGCGCAGCGGATTCTGACCATCTTCGGCATCGGCGCAGTCGTCGGCATCTTTCTGATGTTGTATCAAGCCTTCGGCACGACCCGCGAAGCGCTCCTGGTCATGATCAACCTGCCGCTGGCACTGATTGGCGGAGTAATTGCGGTCTTTATCACCGGCGGAGATTTGAGCGTTCCTGCGATCATCGGTTTCATCAGTTTATTTGGCATCGCTTCGCGCAACGGCGTTATTCTCGTTAGCCATTACAATCAGCTTCGTACTGAAGGCAAATCGACCCGCGAAACGGTGTTCGAAGGCTCGTTGGACCGGCTCAATCCCGTGTTGATGACAGCCGCGACCGCGGCCCTGGGCCTCGTGCCATTGCTCTGGGGCAGTCCCACCGGCAAGGAACTGGAGCGTCCGCTGGCGCACGTCATTCTGGGCGGCCTGGTCACGTCCACCTTCCTGAACATGGTCCTGATCCCCACCTTGTACAATAAGATCGAAGAAATTCGCGAGCGCCGGAGCAAAAAAGGCGGCGGCTCCGCAAAATTTGAAACTGGAGGAGAGATGGTTGGGCCTCCGGTTCCAATAACAACAACAAACAACCACCAACCGGCTAACTAAAATCAACATGAAGAAAAAACACGCATTGATCACATCCCTGCTCGCCCTCGCGCTGAGCGTCTGGCTCATACCTACTGGGCTCGCCGCCGAGGAACACGAAGCCCATGAAGGCAAAGTCAAAATCCCCGATAACGCCGCCGCGATTGTGGCCGAAGTTAAAGAGCACGAGGCGGAGCTAGGCAAACTCATCGCCGAGAAGAAGCTCAACAAAGTCCATGAAGTCGCCTTTGAAATCCGCGATTTGGTGAACGCGCTGCCAGAAAAATCGACGGGCCTCGCGGTAGACAAAGTCAGCAAAGTCAAAGCCGACGCAAAGTTTGTCGATTCTCTCGCCGAACGGCTGGATAAGACTGGCGACGCCAACGACCAGGCCGGAACGGAGGCTAACTTCAAAAAGCTTCAATCCGTCCTGAAGCAAATCGAATCGCAATATCCATGAGGAGACAGCTCTGGTTCACCTGCAATAGCCGCCGAAGTAGGACTACACCGCACGTCTAATGAGTGTGAAAGACATCGCTGCCAATCGAGTGCAGGGCCGCAGAGGAAAGCGGAATCTTCTGCGGCCGGCCCTTGCGTCCGGGGCAGAGTCACGCCCGAATTTTGCGGCAGCAAAAGATGCGACCTTCGGAACTCACCAGAAGGCGCTGCAAATCAATCTCGATTCGACTAAATTCGGCACCTTCGCCGAGATCGGAGCGGGACAGGAAGTGGCGCGCTGGTTTTTCCGGGTGGGCGGGGCCGCGGGCACGGTCGCCAAGACGATTTCAGCCTACGATATGAGGGTGAGCAACGCCATCTACGGGCACTGCGACCGTTACGTAAGCCGCGAACGGCTGGAAGGTATGCTGGACCACGAATTTCAATTGTTGCACGAGCGGTTGGATAAAGAACGGGGCGCCCGTACCAAATTCTTTGTCTTCGCCGATACCGTGGCGGCGCGCAGTTACACTCGGGAGGAGGATTCGCACGGCTGGCTTGGGATTCGCTTCCAGGATGAACCACGAGTGAAGCTGTCGGAGATCATCATCCATGTCCGGCTCAATGATCGGGAGAACCTGCAGCAACAAGCGGCCCTGGGGATTGTCGGGGTCAACCTGGTTCATGGCGCGCTTTATCTTCATGAGCAGCCCGAAAAGTTGATTGGCTCACTGCTCGATGACCTGACGCCCCAGCGACTCCAGGTCAACTTGATCAGGTTTTCAGGTCCCGCCTTCCGCAAAGTCGACAACCGTTTCATGAGTCTGCAACTGGTGCAGCAAGGGTTGGCCGGCGCCGCCATGTTCATGCCCGGCGGTGAAGCGGTGCTAGCCTCCGAGGTGCTCTATAAAAAGCCGGTTTTGGTCGAACGCGGCAGTTTCCGCCCGATCACCAACGTCACGATCGACATGCTGGAGTGCGCCCGTGCCCAGTTTGTGCAGGAGCCGGACGTGGAAGGGGAAGATCCCGTTGTGCTCATGGAAATGACGCTCAAAAATCTCACCGACCAGGGGGAGATCGATCACAAGGATTTTCTCGATCGCGTGGAGCTTCTCGGCACCCTGGGCAAGACCGTGCTGATCTCCAATTACGGCGAGTATTATCGGCTGGCGGGTTATCTCTTTCATTACACCAAGAGGAAGGTCGGGCTGGCCATGGGTGTGCCCAACCTGAAAGAGATCTTCGACGAAAAGTATTATGCCGACCTCGAGGGCGGCATTCTGGAATCTTTCGGCCGCTTATTCAAAAACGACCTGAAACTTTACGTTTATCCCTTGCGTGAAAGCCGGCAACGGCCACTAATCACCGCGGATAACCTCCAGGTCGCACCCCATCTCCGCGATCTTTATTCCTATCTGTTGAAAAATCGCTGCATCGAGAGCATTCACGGCTACGAGGAAAATTGTCTGCCGATTTTCTCGCGCGACGTTCTGGCGAGAGTGCGGGCGGGCGATCCTAGCTGGGAAACCATGGTGCCGCCGCAGGTGGCGAAACTGATCAAAAAGCGGAAGCTACTGGGCTATCGCGGCCGCAGCGTGGATTCGGGGCTGAAGATGCGACCCAAGCGGCCTGCGTTCACTGGTCGGGAGAACTTCGTTGATAAAGCGAATCGTTAACGGGAGTCACTTCCAATTTGGGGGATGCCTCGTCTATGATGGGCGTCATAAAACGGATTATCTTTGTAGGTCCAGATGGGCTCGCGACGGCGATTTTCAATAAGCGTTCAGCGTCATTTTTGAACTTAAACTGCATTCTATGAAACTCGATCACATCACGAGCAATCGGCAGTTTTTCGGCGTTCGATCAATCAACGTCGGACCGTTGTTGCTCCTTGCCCTCCTGCTTCCGGTCACGGCCTTCGCCCATGAAGGCGGGAAAAAGGGACCCTGGATCGACTTTTCCCAGTATGGGTTCGACGGGATCACGCAGATGATGAACGCCCATCCGGCGTTCGTCCATTTCCCCATCGCCCTTTTGCCGACGATTCTGGTTTTTTACTGCCTCGGCACCTGGCTAAAATGGCCCTCCCTCCTGATCGCCGGTCGCGCCACCCTTTACCTCGCATTTTTCTCTCTCATCATCGTCGTTTACACCGGTTTGAAAGCCCGCAGTGCGCCGAGCAATGAAGCAATCGAGGCGATCATGCAGACGCACAAGAACACGGGATTCGTCATCATGGGGATCGTCACTCTGCTCGTGCTTTGGAGTTTCTGGACAGTGAATGAACCACCAGCCGCAACGAGCGGGCCACTGCGCTTCTCGCACAAGCCGGTCGGCAATTGGGCTTATCTCTTGGTCGTGGCGCTGGCGACCTATCTGGTGCTGCAGAACGCCGACCTCGGCGGCAAAATGGTTTACATGCATGGCGCGGCGGTGAAGCCGATGGTGCCGCTGATCCAGGCCTCCAAAGCAGAAAGTGGAGCAGCGCCAAGGCCGACTGCGACTCCGTAGGTCAGGAAATGTCCCGCTTCATAATGAATCGAACCCGAATCCTATGCCTTGTCTTGCTCGCGGTCGGCGCTCTCTCTGCCGGCGCCGCAACGGTGGAATATCACCTCACCATCACAGAAAAGATGGTGAACTTCACCGGCAAATCACGCCCGGCTATTGCAGTGAACGGGACCATCCCCGCGCCTACTCTCACGTTTCACGAAGGTGACCTCGCGCGGATCCATGTCACGAACGCGATGAAACAAGACGCGTCGATCCACTGGCATGGAATGTTGATCCCAAACCGGATGGATGGCGTGCCATACGTGACTTATCCGCCGATCAAGCCGGGCGAGACTTTCGATTACGTGTTTCCAATCCGACAGCACGGCACCTATTGGTATCACTCGCATACTGGCCTGCAGGAACAGCAAGGCGTCTATGGCGCATTGCGGATTTTGCCGCGGAGCGGAGGCGTGAGCGGAGACCTCGATCGGACGGTGGTGTTGTCGGATTGGACGGATGAGAACCCGAAGGAAGTTTTGCGCTGGCTAAAACGCGGGAGCGAATGGCCTGCGCTCCAGCGTGGCACTTCGCAGACGGTGCTCGGCGCCCTCCGCGCTGGCAAGGAGGGGGACTACTGGAAGCGCGAGCTCTTGCGCATGCCGCCGATGGACCTTTCCGACGTGGCCTATGATCGGTTCCTCGCTGATGGCGAACCGGAGCATCACATCGCAGCCAAGCCTAACGAGACTGTTCGTGTCCGTATTGTTGATGGTTCCTCGTCCACCTTTTTCCATCTCCAGTTTGCGAGCGGGCCACTGACGATCGTCTCTGCCGACGGCCAGGATGTAGTCCCATTAAAGAAGGACCGCTTCTTGATTGCTGTGGCTGAGACTTACGATGTGCTCGTTCGCCCGCCCGGCCCCGGCGCCTATGAATTACGCGCCACGGCGCACGATGGCTCGGCATGGACTTCCATCTGGATCGGCAGCGGAGAGCGACATCCGGCGCCGAGCGTTCCCCACGCCAACCTCTATAACGCAATGGGCAAGCTAAAGCTGGAAAACATCTTCGCCCTCACACCGGGCGGCACCATGGGAATGCCAGACCGCGAGGTCGATGCTGGCAAATTCGACAAGCCGGGAGTCATGGGCGGGACCATGACGATGCAGGAAATGATGGGAATGAAACCCGGCCAGATGAAGATGGGCGGGAAAATGAAGATGAATCACGACATGTCCATGAAAGGAAAGATGCAGATGGACGACATGGCGATGGACCACAGTGAAATAACCGGCGAGGCGGAGCCGCCAGCTAATCCTCACAACGGGAAAAGGCATACATGGGACTTCGCGCCGCTCGGACCAGATGTTTCCTCGCGCCAGCCTTTGGTGATGGATGGAATGGGGCCGCGACCGGGGTCGCCTTACAAAGATTTGCGCTCGGTGAAAAGAACGGCGTTTTCGCCCGATCGTCCGCTGCACGAAATTCGCCTGACGCTTGAAGGCGACATGGAGCGTTACGTTTGGTCGATTAACAACAAGCCAATCTACGCGAGTGATTCGATCAAGATTCGAAAGGGCGAGACCGTTCGTTTCATCATGATCAATCGCTCCATGATGCATCACCCGATGCACCTGCACGGCCACTTTTTCCGCGTCATCAACGGGCAAGGCGATTACTCACCGCTCAAGCACACCGTCGATGTGCCGCCCATGCAGACGACCGTGATCGAGTTCGCGGCGGAAGAAGTTGGCGACTGGTTCTTCCATTGCCATCTGCTTTATCACCTCGATAGCGGCATGGCGCGCGTCGTCCATTACGAAGGCTTTGAGCCCTATCCGGATACCGCGGCCGTCCGCTACAAGCTCTATCAAGACCCATTCTACTTCTGGGGCACCGCGGATGTCTTGAGCAATATGACTCAGGGTTACGTCCAGCTCTCGAACGCGCTCAATATCTTCAACCTCGAATGGGAAGCCGGCTGGCACGACGTGCCGGACACGGAGGTGGAGAATACGATCCTTTACGAGCGTTATTTCAACCGCTTCTTCCGCCTGCTCGCCGGCGCGGATCTTAACGGCACGATCAAAACCGATCCTTTCGGCTATACGAGCGACAGTAACCGCGGCGTCTTTGGGCTCATGTATAAGCTACCGCTGAATTTCGACTCGATGATCTGGGTCGATACCGACGGCGGAGCGCGTTTCAGAATCGCCAAGGATATCCCGCTCACTCCGCGCCTGATTCTGGGAGGCGAGGTCCGCTACGACACGCACGAGCTTTGGGAAGAACGCGTCCATCTCGATTACATGCTGAGCAAGAACGTCTCGATCCTCGGGCAATGGCACTCGACTTATGGTTGGGGCGTCGGTTTACGCGTCCGGTTTTGACGGGAGATGCGATCGAGTTAGGAGGCTTGGAAGAAGAAGCGAAAACAACCCAGATTCAGTTGAAGGAGCTGCCGTCGTTAGGCGGCGGGACTCACATCGAGCGGGCGCTGCAGGTCATCCGCGGTGTGCGGGATGTGCAGGTCCAACCGGATGCCGGGCGCGTGACGGTGGAGCACGAAAACGTAGACGAAAACGAACTTGTGCAGGCAGTTGCGGCGGCCGGCGTTGCGGCGGAATTGATTCCGGAAAATGCCGAGGTGGTGGCGCCCTCCGTTCCTCCAATGGAAGGAAAGAAGAATGAGTGAGACTCTTCATCTCATCGCGATTGTCTGTCTCATCATCGGCGCTTTTTCCGCGTTGATCATCGCCATCGACCTCCTCGCTGGCCACAAGCAGCACATGTGGATCATGAATCTGGTCTGGCCGATTACAGGGCTCTATGCCGGGCCGCTCGCTCTGTGGGGTTATTTCACCGCCGGACGGCTCTCAACCCACCGCGCAATGATGGAAGCGAAGGCCCGCGGCGAAGATCCGCCCGGCAAAAAGAAACCATTCTGGCAGATGGTTGCCGTCGGCGCGACGCACTGCGGGAGCGGGTGCACGCTCGCCGACATCGTGGGGGAATGGGCGCTCTTTCTTTTTCCGCTCACGCTTTTCGGAATGAAAATCTTCGGCGCGTGGGTGGTTGATTACTTCCTCGCGCTCCTCTTCGGGATATTTTTTCAATACTTCACGATCGCGCCGATGCGTGACCTATCATTCGGCAAAGGAATGGTCGCCGCGGCCAAAGCCGATTTCTTTTCGCTCACCGCCTGGCAGGTGGGAATGTACGGATGGATGGCGATCGCGACCTTCGGGATCTTTGGTCACGAGATCGAGAAAACGAATCCGGTCTTTTGGTTCATGATGCAGATCGCGATGCTGGCAGGTTTCTGCACAGCTTATCCGGTGAACTGGTGGCTCCTCCGCGCGGGGGTGAAAGAAAAAATGTGAGCTCGATGCACCGCACCGTGCCTTGTCCTCGGCCCGAGAGCTGCTATTCGTATCTCGTGGTTTCGAAGCTCGCTCTCAGTTTTTTGCTGGCCTGCGCTTTACTCGGCGCGCCGGTCGTGACGGCCGATGCCTGCGCGCCCGGAACTGCGCCGCAAAAAATAATGGCCCACTGCGCCGGCTGCTGCACGACGGGGGATTGTTGCGTGATTTCCCAACGCGGCGCGCCGCCGCCGACGGGCCAGGCCAGCGTCGGACACGTTAGTCCGAACTTTGTCGCTCTGAGCATGGTCGTGGCTCTGCTCCCGAGACAAGCCGGCGGCGATCATGACCCAGTATCCGCAACCGAGCGTGCCTTTCCGCATTCGCCACCGCCGCGCGCGCTGAGCTGTATTCGTCTCATCTGATTCGGGAGCGCTGACAGGCGCTGTGTGCCGTTTTCCCGGCACTCCATTCGATCCGCTCCGGTTCGAATTCCCCGAATCTTATGAAATCAATCACGATACTTTTTTGCAGTTTACTCTTTAGCACACTCGTTAGGGCAGAGCCGCTCGATCGGCTCGTCCGCGACGTCCTGGCGAGGAACCCCTCGCTCCAGGCCGCCCGGCTCCACTGGGAAGCGCTCCGCGAGCAACCCCAAATCGTCGGCTCGCTCCCTGATCCGACCCTGAGTTACGGCTATTTTTTTGATAACGTCGAGACACGCGTCGGGGCGCAGAATCAGCGTATCGGGCTTTCGCAGAAAATTCCTTTTCCGGGAAAACTCTCGTTAGCCGCGAAGCGCTCGCGAGAGGAAGCGCTCCAGTCTTTCTGGCGATATCAGACGCTCGCGCGCGAGCTGATCATGCGCGCGAAGATCGCTTACTACGATCTGTATCGGGTGGACGAGACGCGCCGGATTCTGCGCGAACAGGTAGAGCTCTATGAGCAGACATTCGAATCGGCGCGCTCCAAATACGAAGCCGGCACGGCGCAGCAACAGGACGTGCTCAAGGCGCAGCTTTCCTCCGCGGAGATTGAGAAACGGCTGCTCGAATTGGTGCAGTTGCGAGAGGCGGCGCAGGCGCGGCTCAATCTGCTGCGCGGAGTGCCGGCCGGGACGCCCATCGCGGCATCGCAGAATCTCGACCTCGCT
>JBBSPM010000082.1:0-17711 GCA_038258815.1 Chthoniobacterales bacterium | reverse complement strand
TCCACAGGAGACAACGACGGAGCCGTCGGCGAGTTTCGCGATTTTGCCAGTCTCGATCGAGATCTGATGGGACCCGATTTGGGCCGTGACCTTGTTTTGCATAACTACTTTCTGGAAATGGCGAATTCCAGGCCGGTCACTTCTGATCGTAGGTTTCAACTCCGCGCTGGAGGCCGGGTTTGCAACCCGACTGCCGGGTAAAAAAAACCCGGCCTCCATTCGAAACTGAAACCTCAAATCAGAGGGTGACGTATGGCCCGGCTCGCCGGGTTTGTCGTCGGTTTAACGGATGGCGCCGAACGAACTAGCGGGAAGGATTTGGGCTGCGCTTGCATCCGCCGCTGGACCGCCCTGCGCCTAAACGAAGGCGAAGAGTAAATGAAGAACGCGCAAAGGCAAGCCGTGTCCTTCCAGCTGTGGTGGTGCATTCAAAGGCGGACGATTTGCGTGCGATCAAAGGCGGACGTCGATTTTGGGGGCTGGGAGATGAAGAAGAAGGGTGGGAAGTAGTCCTTTTTGCGGGGGATGAAGGAGGACGGAGACATCGCCGTTGGGCTGCAGGCAGCGGGTAACACTGGAGCCACACGGGCGCTCGATCCGCAAGCGTTGGGAGCCGATGGAGATGCGTTGGTCGGGGCCTACTTTGGCTTGGGAGCACAGGCTCCAGACGTAAGGCCACCAAGGACAGTTGGGAGCCGCGCGCAGGACCGAGCGCTTCTCCTGGAGGGCCAGATTCCAAGCGGCCTGCGGGGTGGAGCGCAGCTCGCGGTGGCGTTCTTTGGCATTGTGATGGAGGCGCAGTTTTTCGAGCAGCGTATTGGCCTCCGGGAGGGTGGCAATATGCTCGGCGGCGAAGAGCGGCGGGAGGCGTTTTTGCCAGAAGTCATGGGCGCGCTCGATCTTGCCTTTGGCTTGTGGAGTGGGGGCGTAGCGCAAGGAGACTTCGTAGAAGCGCAGGGCTGCGCCGAGCTGGGTGAAGGCCTCCGGCGTGTTGGTGAAAAAGAAGGAATGGTAATCGACGTAGAGAGCCAGCGGTAGACCGTAGGCGCGGAAAGCACCGGAGAGAAAGTCGAGATGGGCGGGGAGATTTTCGCGCTCGTAAAGCCGAGCCCCGGCGATGAGGCGGTTGTGATCATCGAGGATCTCCAGGAGGGCCGGCAGACGCTCCTGGCCGTGGAACCAACGGTGCGGGGAGGCGTCGTATTGCCAGAGTTGGCCGATCTGCTGGACCTGCCAGCGGCGGACCGGGCGCGGTGGCTTTTTGCGTGGGCCGCGAGGTGCGCAGCCCTCCCGCAGAGCCCAGCGGCGGACCGTGGCGCGATCAAGCGCGAAATCGTGCCGGCGCAAAACTTCCGAGGCAGCGAAGCTGTAGGAGCAGGGCAGCTCAGCTCCCAAGAGCTTGCGCAAGGTGGCGAGGACGGGTGCGCTGAGGGGCTGGCGGTGATTGCCGCCCGAAGAAGCAGGACGCCAGTGCGCCGCGCGGCCCTTGGCGCAAGCGGCCAGGTAGGAGCCGAAGAGTTCGTAAAAGCGCGTGCGGCCCAAGCCGAGTTCCGCTCCCGCGGCCGCGCGCGAAAGTTGCTGGGCGCGGAAACGGCGCAAGACATCGCGCACGAAAGGAGCGGCATGGCGGTGGTGGAGCTGCTGATACTTTTCATCTGTGCAGAGTGGCCCGGGAGAGGGCGCGAGCGCAATTTTGGATCAGCCTCCGCTCCGCTCCGGCTGACCCAAAACTGCGCGGAAATCCATTGTGTCCGCCTTTGATCGCACAGTGTCCGGGTTTGCTTGCCCACCGTCCGGGTTTGATCGCACCGCGACAGCCGTGTCCTTCCAGCTATTTCGTTCACGACTATGGCGGTTCGCCAATCCTGCGACTCCGCACGACTCGTTGGCCAGCCCTATTCATCCCGCTTATTCCGGAGCGATCAGTCTGACCTTCGGGAAATAGGTCCGATAACGCGCGGCGTCGCGTGTGAGGAGAGACAGCCCGGCGGCTTCCGCTCGACCGAGCGGCGCGCCAGACGCCTCCGAGCTTTATTTACGCAGGCCGAGCTTCGCGAGCAGGCTTTTATACCGCTCCGAGTTCGATTTGCTCAAATAATCGAGCAAGCTCCGGCGCACTGCCACCATCTTCAGGAGGCCGCGGCGCGAGGAGTGATCCTTGGCGTGACTCTTGAGGTGGTCCGTGAGCTGCGCGATCCGACGCGTCAGGAGCGCGACTTGGACGTCGGCACTTCCGGTGTCTTTTTCGTGGAGCTGGAACTCCTTCATGTCCATCGTGTCACTGCTTTCTGCCATAGCGAAGGCCCAGTGTAGATGAGGAATTGCGTTTGGCAAGGGCGGGAGGGCGCGGAGCGCAAACGACGAAATCCGAAGCCCGAAACCGAATCAATGACGAAGGACGAAACCGTGTGGTGACTTCTCCTTCATCATTGGGGCTTCGTCCTTGATTCAAGCTTCGTCATTCTGATTTCGTCATTTCAAAAATAGCTCAACCACGCGTCGCGGCGGCGTTGTTTAAGCGCCGCAAACCAAAAGGCACAGCGGATACAGCAGTAAAACCACCACCGCCCACACCCCCCGTAAGCTCCTGGCAGCCCAAAGCCGCCGGTGCTTCCAGAAATGCTGATCCAGCGCGTAAGAAAGAGCGCTGCGTTTGTCTTCGTCAGATCGGTCGGATCGAAGTGAATCGCATCCCCGCCCACAAAATCCCGTGCGTGATCCAGCGCCATCATGATCATGACCGCGCCGCGCAACAAATCCAAGACGTCGAGCCGCGGACGGAAACCGGCAGGCCGGATAGGGATGGCGGATTCGCTCACAGGATTCATAGGCGGGTTGCGCGCGCAGCGCTTCATTCCCAGCAGGGCCGACCTGCGGCGTCAACGTCATTGCGCCCGACAGCAACGGTCCGAAGCTCCATCCATGAATCCTTCCGTCTCACGAAAGTCGTTTCTCCTCCGTGGCGGTATCGCTGCCGTCGCCGTCCTGGCCGGACCTCGAGTTTTCACTCAAACGCCCACGCCATCAGCGTCCTCGAAAATCCCCGATCGCGGACCGCAGATCGCGAAGGAACAAGTGGAGGCTTTCGTCCGCGCCGGTCATGTCGACCTTGCGAAGGTGAAGGAAATGCTGACCGCGCAACCGTCAATCGTGAACGCCACTTGGGATTGGGGCGGCGGCGACTTCGAGACCGCGCTGGGCGGCGCGTCTCACATGGGCCGTCGCGATATTGCTGAAGTCCTTCTGGCTGCGAACGCGCGTCTCGATCTCTTCGCCGCGGCGACGCTCGGCAAACTGGAAATTGTGAAAGCTGCCTTGACCGCGTTTCCAGAGATCGTAAACGTCCCGGGGCCTCACGGAATTCCGCTCATCGCGCATGCGCAGAAAGGCGGTTCAGGCGAAGTGGTCGAATTCCTCAAGTCGCTTGTCGCGCAAAAAAACGTGCGATGATATGAGCACGGCGATCTTCGGTTTGAGCCTCCGTGGAGCGGATATCTCGCGCTTCGCGAGAGTGAATTGCTCGGCGCATGTTCCTTCACCTCCACACCGCTTGATAGACGCGTTGAGATTGCCTATTTCACGTTCCCAAAATTCGAGGGGGCAAGGTATCGCGACCATGAAGGCGCGTGCATTAACCGACATCGCTGTGGCGCGGCAAGCGAACTACTCAGGCTCGTGACGCGCTATCCCCACCAGCGAGACGAGCCGATCTCGAAACTCCTCAAAGACCGGGGACGCGGGAGCCAGCAGGTCCGGCAAACTGTAGAAGCGATTTGTGGTGGGAGACTTCTCGTGTGCTTTGATGGGATCCAGCTTTGGGACGTTGAAGATCGTCCAGAACTCCACGAAGCCTCGCTGCTTAGCGCTTTGATGGCTCTTCTCCGCTTCGCCCAACCGATTCCAGATATTCGATTGATCTCCGCCTCCCTTGATCTCGATCGCGACGATGTTGCGCAACGATTTGGCGGATATTTCCTCCACCACACTGATGTCGGGATCAGCGGAGAAAGCGATTACGGTTTTGCGGTTGGCGGCGTTGCGCAACTCTAACCGGGTAGGCGATTCGCTCTCGACGGCGCCCGCGACGATGGAGTGGATAAGCTCAAAGACGGCTTGATTGGCGAGTTTGCCGATCTTCGTGTTATTGCTTCCTCGAAGCTGAGGACCAAGCGTCAACAGCGTGAGGTCATCGAGCAAGTCGAGCGATAGGCGCTTCGGCCCAATCTCGTGCAGAAGCTCGGAAGCGCGCTGCGAAAACGCGTGACAGAGGTCAGCGATTTCCGTTTCGGCCCGGGGAGAAAGTTTGCCCTTTTCCTCCATCGCCACAAAGCGGCCCAGCTTCCCTTTGTTGTAAAATTCTTTCTGGCTGAAACCGAGGAGGAGCCGGTAGTAACCGAGCAGCCGTGGATTCGCGACCAGGAGACAAGGCACCGGAAACAAGAACTCTCCCCGAATGCCGACACTGGCGAGTCGCTTCAGGTCAGGCGCCGCCACGAACGAGTCGAGTTCGAGGTTTAGTCTTGTAAGTTCGAGTTTTTTGATTGTGCGAGAGAGAGCCTGCTGGAGATACAGGCGACGGAACGCATCCAGCGCCGTGGCCGCTGTCGCCTGGAGTTTCGAGGAGGGTAGGTGCAAGCTCATCTTCAGTTTGTGGCTGGTTTCGGTATCCATTTCGGCGAGGCACATGCATGGGCTGGCTGAGGGCGCGGGTGGCCTCGGCGACATAGGCCGGATTCAATTCGATCCCGACATATCGGCGACCGAGCCGGCGCGCGACGAGGCCCACCGTGCCAGATCCGAAAAAGGGATCGAGCACAAAGTCATCCGATCTCGTGGCGGCGAGAATACACGGCTCAACCAGTGCCTCGGGAAACGATGCAATGTGGGAACTGCCCGCATTCGAGGTATTGATGTTCCAAACCGTGCGCCGGTTTCGTTTGCTGCCATCCTCGGCGCGTTCTTTTACCGCTTCATGGTCATAGGCATACTGCTCGCGTTTGGTCAGCATGAAGAGATATTCGTGCGCGCGAGTAGGCCGATCTTTCACACTCTCCGGCATTGCGTTTGGCTTATGCCAGACGATGTCGCTGCGGAGGAACCAACCATTGTCTTGCAACGCGAGAGCGAGGCGCCAAGGGATGCCAAGCAAGTCTTTGTCCTTGAGACCGGGTGGATTGTCAGGGCGCACATTCATCGCGCGATTTGGATTTTTCTTGTCGGGAGCTCGCCATCCGCGGTTACCGCTGGTGTAGCCATCTCCGATATTCAGCCACAAGATGCCGTCCGGTTTAATGACCCGTCTTGCCTCTGCGAAAACCGCGGTAAGCGCCTGAATGAATCCTGCCAAGGTAGGCTCAAGGCCAATCTGACCTTCAATTCCGTAATCACGCAGTCCCCAGTAGGGCGGCGAGGTGACGATACATTGCACCGATTCGCTCGGGAGGCGTGACATCGCCAGGCGAACATCGCCCTCCACGATCATCGAGTCGACTAGGTCTATTGAGGTTGGCGGAGATACACTTACTTTGAGCACGCTATCCCTTCCCACCGTCTTCGGCGAAGTTGCCGAGCTTCCGGAATTTCTGGTAGCGCTCTTCCAGCAGAGCGTCGGTCCCGAGCGTACTGAGGCGCTCGAGATTTCGACGGATGGCGCTGCCGAGATGGGCGGCGGCCATGTCGTGGTCGCGATGAGCGCCGCCTTCAGGTTCGGCCACCACTTCGTCGACGACGCCGAGTTTCATCAAATCATCTGCCGTGAGTTTGAGGGCTTCCGCAGCCTCGGCGGCGTGGTGGCGATCTTTCCACAGAATGGCGGAGCACGCTTCCGGACTGATGACGGAGTAGTAGGCGTATTCCATGATCATGACTTGATCGGCAACGCCCACGCCGAGTGCGCCGCCGCTTCCGCCTTCACCGATCACGACCGCCACGATGGGCACGCGCAGGGTCATCATTTCGCGCAAGTTTACCGCGATCGCTTCGGCAATGTGGCGTTCCTCGGAGCCGATACCGGGATACGCGCCAGGCGTGTCGATAAGGCAAACCACCGGCATACCAAACTTTTCCGCCAGGCGCATGACGCGGAGCGCTTTCCGGTATCCTTCCGGATAAGCGCAGCCGAAATTTCGCAGGACGTTTTCCTTCGTGTTGCGGCCCTTTTGCTGGGTGATCACGGCGCAACGCCGAGCGCCCAGCTTTCCCAGCCCGCAGGGCATGGCACGGTCGTCGCCATAAATGCGGTCGCCATGCAGCTCCACCCAATCCGTGAAACAGCGCGAGACGTAATCGAGCGCGAACGGCCGCTGGACATGACGAGCGATTTGCACGCGCTGCCATGCTGTCAGGTTATCGTAAATTTCGCGCCGCGTTTCCTTGATCTTCGCCTCCATCGATTCCACTTCCGCCTCGAAATCCAGCGAGTGCTCGTCGGAATGGCTCTTCAACTCCTGCAACCGCCGTTGCAGTTCCAGAATGGGCTTTTCGAATTCGAGCGGATGAACGTCCATCGCTAATCTGTAATGGTGACAGCGGTCTTGGTGTTGACAAGGCCACTCAATTCTTCCACGTCCACTTGATCGAGACCGAAGCCGTTCGGCGGTGGCGGCACTCCGCCGGGTTCGGGCGTGCCGGGTGTCGGATGGGTAAAGATGACGTACCCCGACGCCGCGAGGCGAATCCACCGCGCGCTGCCGCGATATTCCTTGGTGCCGAAGCCGACGCGCTGGCCGTTGCGCCAGGCCATCGTCTCCGCCACGCGAGTGGTGACGCGCGGCGCTTGTTTTGAGTTCAGGTTCGCGCTCCGGGCGCGATAGCGCTTGAAGAATGCGCCCTTATCCAGCAGCACGATGCTTTGCTCTTTCCGCTGAATGAAGAGCGAGAAATCTGGGTGCGAAATCAAGAGCTTGTCGCCAGTGTGGAGCATCGTTCCGTTCAAATTGTTCGTGCGCATAATGAGCTCGGGCGTGGTCTTATTCTTCGCCGCCACCCGCGCCAGAACGTCGCCGCGCTTCACGATGTATTCGCCCTTCTCCGGCGAAGGATATTTCGAGAGCAGGATGCTCATGTTGACCTCGCCGAGGAGGTCTTTCGCTTCTTCGCTGTGTTGGCTGTTGGGAAATTTTTGCAGGAAGGCGATCAGCGCGCCGCGTGCTTCCGCCAGTTTTCCGTCCTGGCGTAATTTCGCCGCAGCCTCGAACTCCGGCCGGCTATTATCGACCCGCGGGATCTGCGGCACTTCGCCGTTGCGCTCCGCGCGAATGGCGAGCTCGGGCTTCACGATGATGTGATACCCGAAGAAAGCCGCGCTCCCGAAGATGACCACGGCCAGGAAGATAACGAAGAGCCATTTCATGCGTGGACGGATTTCATTTCCATTGTAAACCGGGGCGCTTCGCTGTCGTCCCCGAAACTGCGCCACGCGCAGCTATGCCCCGCCGCTTGTTCCACCACTAGACGCTTCGCCGCTCAGCGTTTGTCTTCCGGCAGCCAGGTGAATTGGCAATCCCGGCAGTAAAACTCTTTCTCGATGATCTTCAGCGTGAAGAGCAGGTTCGCCAGCCAGGGCGTGAAAAAGCGCCGCGTCATCTGCGGATATTCGATCCGGGGCGATTGGCAATTTGGGCAACGAATCGCGGCGCCGATATCCGGATCGGTCGGTTCCCATTCGACCATGAGCTTGTGTGCCTCCTCGAAATCCTGCTCGTCCACCATCACTGTCGCGCTCGCCTTGGCGTTGCCACCGAAGGCGACGTTCTGCATCTGGCGGTCGCTATGGACATCGGCTTTAAAGCCGGCCTGCTGGAGACGCTCTTTGAGATGCTTGGCTTTGGCCGCTTCGTTAAACGTTGCAATCGTGACCATAAAAATCGGGCTTCCAGCCGATCAAACATCAACAACCGGTCCAGCGCAAGACTGGCGACGCGACCGGCTTTCTTCGTGCTCGTGCTCGTGCTCCTGCTCGTGCTCGAAAAAGCGCGACCAAAAGATCAAATTCCCGCCGGTCGGAACCATTGGTAAAGCATGAAATAGACGATCACGCCGGTGATCGAAACGTAGAGCCAGATCGGCATCGTCCACCGTCCCATCTGGCGATGTTTATCCCAGCGCCGACGACACGCCGGCACCACCGTTACAATTACGAGCGGCAAAACCGTGAACGCCAGCAGCACGTGCGTGATCAGGATGGTGTAGTAAATCGGCCGCTCGATCCCCAGCGCGGTGAACCGCACCGAACCAGCGTGCGCGTGATAGATGAGGTAGCTGGTCAGAAACGCCGACGAAGAAATAATCGCCGTGATCATGCAGGCGATGTGCTGCCGCCAAAGACCACGCCGAATGAGATACCAGCCGGTGGCGATGAAGACGGTGCTGAAAGCGTTGAGCGAAGCGTTCAGCGCTGGCAGATCGGAAATGGTCATGGCGGATGGACGTTAGCAGATTGCGAAACGTGCGCTGGCTGACAACGGGACGGTCACACGGAAAAACACGTGCGCTGGTCATCCCGAGCCGCGCAGCGTGTCGAGGGATCTCGCCGATCTTCTTTCGAGCACGCTTTTCTAGTCTCGCGTGGTCGCCTACCGTGTGAGAGATCCCTCGACCAGCTCGGGATGACGGAACACGCCGTCCCCGGAAACCACCCGCCCCTTGAAATAAACCACCCGCCCGACGACTGGGAGGTGTGCCCCAAAGCGTCATCGATCTGCCGCCGCGCCGGAAAATCGCGCGTAGCTTCTACCGCCGCTGGACCTGGCGGCGTCAGCTCGCGGCCAGCGGACGACGGCTCTTTGTTCTCGCGCTCATCGCGCTCCTGCTTTGGGGCGGCTGGTATCTGGCGAACAAGGGCTTCGGTCGCCAATGGCGCACCACCGTGGCGGACGAGCTGCGGAAACGCGGCATCGAAGCCTCCGTGCGCCGGCTCACGGTCGATCCCTTCCGCGGCTTGGTCGCGCAGGACGTCCGCATTTACGAATTCGGCAATCGCGACAAACCGTTGGCCGTCATCAGTGAGCTTTCGCTCGATATCAACTACGCGGCGCTGCTCCATCGCCAGCCATTTCTGAACGCGATCGATCTCCGCAACGCTGAAGTTACCTTTCCCAATCCCGGCGGCGATCCGAAAGCGCCGCGCGCGAATCTGCAGAACTTTCGCGCGCACGTTTATTTTCCGCCCGAGCAAATCTACATCAGCCAGGCGGAGGGAATCTTCTGCGGCGTGCGCGTTTCGGCTACGGGGCAGTTGTTGAAACGCGAAGACTACCAGCCGGAGCGCGTGGTCAGCGAGGAGGAATGGCGGAAGCGCTGGCAAATGCTCCAGCGCGTCGCCGCGGAGTTGCAGGCGTTTCGCTTCGCCGGCGGTCCGCCGACTTTGCAGGTCACGTTTTCTGGCGACGTGGCGCAAATGGAAAACGCCCGCATCACCGCGACGCTGCGCGGCGATCGACTCGAGCGCGGCGGCTACGAAATCAAAACGCTCGAAGCCGCCGCGGAATGGAGTGAGCAACGACTTCGCCTAACGAAGTGGGAATGGTCCGATCAAGGCGGAGAATTTTCCGGCCGGGCGAGTTGGAATCTGGCGGATCGGCGGGGCGATTTTCAGCTTCGCAGTTCGATCCTGGCGAAGGACGCGCTCGTGGCCGTCGGCCTTGGGAAATTTCTGGCGGACGCAACCTTCGCGTCGTCGCCGCAAATCGAGTTGGCGGGCTCTTTCGAACTCACGGAGCCAACGCCGCGCTGGAGCGTGACCGGCCACGTCGCGCTGGGAAATTTTACCTACAAGGCCGTCTCACTCCTCGGCCTCAGCGCGGATCTATCATGGGACGGCGAGCGCACCATGTTGCGTGAGGTGCGGCTGCGCCACGAGACCGGTGAGGTTTTGGCTAATTATCTGGATACGCCGGGCGACTTCCGCCTAACGATCGATAGCTCGGTCAATCCCGCGGCCTTCCGCTCACTCGCCTCGGATGATCTGGAGAAATTCCTCGGCCAATGGGAATGGCCGCGTTCGCCCACGGTGCGGCTGAATATTCACGGCTCCTCGCGCGATCCAGAACAGTGGATCGGTGATGGAACCGTGGCGTTAACGCGAACACGCTTTCGCGGCGTCTGGCTTGAGAGCTTGAACGCGGCGCTGCGTTTCGAGAACAAGGCGATCACGTTCGAGGATCTTCGCGTGACTCGCCCGGAGGGCACCGGCACCGGCGCGTTCACCTACGATTACGGGAAACGCGAAGTGCGGCTGCGCGACGTGAAAACGACGCTGCGCCCGACCGATGTGATCTATTGGATTGAGCCGAAATTGTTCAAGATCGTCGCGCCTTACAAATTCCGCGCTGTCCCACATCTGACCGCGAACGGCGTGGTGCAATATCGCGGCAACGAGAACACCCATCTCGAGATCGAGATCGATGCGCCCGGCGGATTGGATTACGTCTTTCTCGGAAAGACGCTCCCTTTCGGAAAGACGCGAGGCGATCTCCTGATCACCGACGACCGGGTGCAGTTGCTTGGGATTGAGGGAACGCTCTTCGACGGAAAGGTGCAATTGGGCGCCGACATCTCGACCGCGAAAACAGATAAGAGCTTTACCGCGAAAGTCGCCGTCGAAGGGATTGATTTTCCGCGCCTGACGGATCTCTATTTCAAATACGAAACCTCGCATGGCCAGCTCTCCGGCACCTACGATTTCCAAGGGGTCGGGGATGAAGCGAAATTGATGCGCGGGGCGGGAAAAATCAGAATCTCAAACGGCGACGTCTTCGCCATCCCCGTGCTCGGCCCCCTTTCAGGTTTCGTTGCGGAAATCCTGCCCGGCGCCGGCTACAGCGTGGCGAAGGAAGCGACCGCCATTTTCACCATCAAAGACGGCGTCATCCACACCGATGATTTCAAGGTTTCCGGCAAGCTCTTCGGCATGGTGGGCCACGGCGACATCCGCTTCCTCGAGAACCGCCTCGACTTCGATGTCCGCATCAATGCCAGCGGCCCCGGCATCATCCTGACTCCGGTCTATCAGCTTTTCGAATACAAAGGCGAAGGCAGCCTAACGAAACCAAACTGGCATCCGAAGAGATTTTGAGGAAGGCGAAAGCGGGAACGCGGAGGTCGGAACGAGTGCCGAAGAAATCCAATCGGATTCTTCTCGGCGCGCACATGTCGATCAGCGGCGGATTGCATCGCGCGATCGAGCGCGGCTGTTCGATCGAATGCAGCGCGATGCAGATTTTCGTGAAGAACAATATGCAGTGGTTCGCGCGGCCACTGGAACGCGCGGAGATCTTGGCGTTTCTCGATCATGCGCAGCGAAAACAACTCAGCGCCGTGTTTGCGCACGCGAATTATCTGATCAATCTCGCGGCCACGAATCCGCAGTTTCACGCCAACTCACTTCGCGCCTTGGCGGAGGAACTGACGCGCGCCGATCAGCTAAAGTTGCCGTTTTTGGTTCTGCATCCTGGCGCGCATTTGGGTGCGGGCGAAGAGGCGGGGTTGGAACGCATCATCGCGTCGATCGACACTGTCCACAGGGTTTTGCCGAAGACGAAAACGAAGATCGCGCTGGAGACGACGGCTGGCCAAGGCACCACGCTCGGTCACACCTTCGAGCAGATCGCGCACATCATTGGCAACGTGCGCGAACCCGAGCGGCTCTGCGTTTGCCTCGATACCGCCCATGTTTTCGCGGCCGGCTACGACACCACGACCGAGGCGGCCACACGAAAAATGTTCACGCATTTCCAACGCACCATCGGGCTCGATCGACTCGCCGCGCTCCATCTCAACGATTCGAAAACCGCGCGCGGATCCCACGTGGATCGGCACGACCACATCGGGAAAGGGAAGATCGGGCTCGCGGCCTTTCGCGTGATCATGCGCGACCGGCGTTTCGCGAAGATTCCGAAAGTGCTGGAGACGCCGAAGGGCAAGGAATTGCGCGAGGACGTAGAGAATATACAGACCTTGCGCGCGCTTTTGGTCTAGCCTTACGGATGCGTTTCCGGCGCAACCGCTTCGCGCAAAACGGTCTCGTCCGCAGGTTTCATTCGCCGAAGAGATTGCGGGGCACACCGCGCCAGAGCAAGCGCGCGCTTGGGCGCGCGGCGTGTTCTGTCATCCCGAGCCGCGCAGACGGTCGAGGGATCTCACCGACGAAGGGGCGGGAGCGAACCAGAACCGAGCCCCGTCGTACTGCCGACGCCTGATTATTCGATCAAGAAAAACAATCCCGCCTTGCGAGATCCTTCGACCGTCTTCGCGGCTCAGGATGACACAGATGGCTGCGCCCGCCGTCGTTCGGTTCGTGTCGGCTATTTGATCAGCCGAATCGTAAACGGGTAACGATAAAGAGTCCCCTCGCTCGCCTTCAGCGAGGCGATGATCACGAGCACGACATCCGCCACAAAAAGAACCGCGAAAAGCGGGAGGAGCAGGAAGCCGATCAGGACCAACATCAGAATCGCCGTCACCACGCCCAGGACGGACGTGTAAATGAACATCGATATCTGAAAGTTGAGCGATTCCTTTCCGTGCTCGTTCACTTCCGCGGATTCGTCGCGCTTGAGCAACCAAACCAGAAGCGGGCCGAGCACGTGACCGACAACGGGCACAAAGAATCCAATGAACGAACTCGCATGGCAGAGCACTGTCCACGTCCGCACGTTTGAACTGGGCAGCGCAGGAGTGGAGACAGGATCGTGAGGGAGCGTTTCCATGCGTTAATTTAACACGCACCGCAGAAAGCGCGACCCGCAAAGGGTAGCACAGGCGTCTCGCCGGTGGGGACACCGGGCATCTTGCTCGGTGGTGCGTCGGCGCCTCAAAAGGCCTATTCTCCGGGCGAGACGCCCGAAGTCCCCACAGGCAGGATGCCTGTGCTACGACGCACTTCGCCCGCCGCCTGCTACTTGTCTTTCACGCGCTCGATGTGCGCGCCGAGCGATCCCAGCTTTTCGTCCAGGTGTTCGTAGCCGCGATCAATGTGATAAACGCGGCTGATTTCCGTCACGCCTTCCGCCTTCAAGCCCGCCAAAACCAACGCCGCCGAGGCGCGCAAATCACTCGCCATCACGGGAGCCGCGAACAGTCTCTCCACGCCCTGGATGATGGCGGAATTTCCCTCGATCTGCACCTGCGCGCCCATCCGCTTCAGCTCGGCCACATGCATGTAGCGCTGGGGAAAAATATTATCCGTCACCACACTGATTCCTTCGGTCGTTGCGAGGAGCGCGCACATCTGCGCCTGCATATCCGTGGGAAAACCCGGATACGGCTGCGTGGCCAATTCCAACGCCTTCGCAGTGCCATTCGGCGACACGGTGATCGAGTCCTCCGTCGTGGTGATTTTATAACCGGCTTCGCTCAGCGCGGTCGTTAGGGCGCTGACGTGTTCCGGGTTGACGCGCTTCACGGTCACGCCATTCCCGCAGACGGCGCCAGCCACCAGAAACGTCCCCGCTTCAATCCGATCCGGGATGATGTCGTGCTCGGCTCCATGCAATTCCTTCACGCCCTCGATGATCAAGCGCCGCGTCCCCGCTCCTTCGATCTTCGCGCCCATCTTGTTGAGGAAATTCGCCAGATCGCACACTTCCGGTTCGGAGGCCGCGCTTTCGATCACCGTCGTGCCTTCCGCGAGCACAGCGGCCATCATGACATTATCGGTCCCGAGCACCGTGGGTCCGAACTTGCCCCGCAAGTTTATCACCGCGCCTTTGAGCTCGTTCGTGAACATGCGGACGTTCCCGGCTTCCACGCGCACCGCCGCGCCGAGCGCTTCGAAGCCCTTCAAATGCAAATCGATCGGCCGATCGCCGATCACGCAACCGCCCGGCAACGAAACCGTCGCTTCCCGGCAACGCGCCAGGAGCGGCCCAAGAACGCAAACCGAAGCACGCATCTTCCGCACCACTTCATAAGGCGCGACCGATTCCACCTTCTCCGCCCGCACCGTCACGGTGCCGCTGGCGCGCTCCACATCCGCGCCCAGATACATCAAAATCTGGAGCATATAGTTGGTGTCGCTCAGATCCGGCACCCGATGGAGCACGCATGGCTCCTTGGTCAGCAGCGTCGCCGCCAAAATTGGCAGGGCGGAGTTCTTCGATCCGCTAACCCTGATCGAACCAGAAAGCGGATGACCGCCATGCACGAGAATTTTATCCATAACGAGCGAGGAGGAATCGTGTCACACCCGCGGAGTCATGTCTCTGTGAAATGTCGTGATAATCAGCCGCCGCCAGCGCCGCCGCCAAAGCGTCCGCCTGTCCGAGGCCGATCTCGAGCGCCAGCAGACCATCGGGCGCCAGATGTTCCCCGGCCTGCGTGATCAGCTTGCGAATCATTTCATCGCCCGCCTCGCCCCCAAAGAGCGCCATCTCCGGATCGCACAGCACCTCGCGTGAAAGCGATTCGCGATCTGTCCGCGGCACATACGGCAGATTGGCAACGATGAGATCATATACGTGAGTCACGTATGTCATCAGATCGCTCTCTTTGAATTCGACCCGGTCGGAGAGGCCGAGGCGGGCGGCGTTTTCGCGCGCCAAGGCCAAGGCGTCTGGAGAGAGATCGACGGCGTGGACTTCCGCTTTCGTCAGGATCGCTGCGAGACTGAGAGCAATCACTCCACTCCCGGTGCCCACGTCCAGGATCCTCATCTCCGGTTTCCGGCCCCCACATTCCGCGATCACGAGCTCCACCAGCTCTTCCGTCTCTGGTCGCGGAATCAACGCCCTCTTGTCGCAAAGAAAACTGTGCCCGCAAAACTCCTGCGTCCCGAGCAGATGCTGCAGCGGTTCACCCTGGCCGCGCCGCCTAACGAGGTCACGCAGCGGCGCCAGTTCAGCTTCCTCCAGCGGCCGATCGAAGTCCAGATAAAGCTCAATTCGCTTTCGTCCCAGCGCGTGCGCGAGCAGATGCTCCGCATTCAAACGCGCGCTCTCGACCTCGCGCTTTTTGAAATAGGCGCTCGTCGACTGCAGGACTTCGAGAACGTTCACGTGCGGCAGCGCGACTGCGCTTTTCAGGTCATTCGGCCTTCGTCCAGATCGATCAGGTCTGCCATAGTGACTACATCCGTCCGACCGCTCGCGCCGAACTTCTCTTTCAGCTCATTCAGGCGATTCGTGGCCTGGTCATTCCAGCCAAACTTCGAGACGAACGAATTCCAGATCAAGAGGTCGCCTTCGTCCAAGCGGCGCCCTTTCGCGAAGCACCACTCCAGCACTTCATCGTCCGTGCCGCCGGCCAGCGCGCGCTCGCACAAGGCCGCGTAATTTACCCGCAGAAAACCGAGGCAACGCTTGTCGAAACCCTCGCCCAAATTGGCGTGATAATCCTCGCTTAGCTCCCCGCGCGCATGCAGGCGAATCTTATCGATCATGCGCGGGAACCACATCATGCCGCCGGTCATCTCTTTCGGGCTTTTTGGATAAGTGTTCATCGCGGTGGACGGTAGCTCTGGCCCTCGGACAAGCCAAACGCCATTCAGTCGCCGAAAAATTTCCATTCCACCGCGCCGCCGAACTGCGCGAAGATCACGCCCAGACATGCGCAAACCAGCCGCTCCCATCTCCGTCCGCGCTGGGCGCACCGAGTTCCTCAAGATCAACGCCGCGCGCCGCGATTGGCGCGATACCTACCACTGGATTCTGTCTCTCAGTTGGCCGTGGTTCGTCGTGTTTTTGCTCTGCGTTTATCTGCTCATCAATCTGCTTTTCGCTGCCGCTTACGCGTTCGGCGGGCCGTGCATCGGTGAAATGACGCCAGGGTCGTTTCCGGCCGCGTTTTTCTTTAGCATCGAGACGCTCGCCACCGTCGGCTACGGACACATGTATCCGGCGAACCTCTATGGGCACGTCGTCGTCACGCTCGAAATCATGACCGGGATGTTTTGGCTGGCCGTCATCACCGGTTTGATCTTCGTTCGCTTCTCGCGGCCGACCGCGCGCATCCTCTTCAGCGACTCCATTGTGATCGGGAATTTCGACGGGCAACTCGCGCTCATGTTTCGCGTCGCGAATCTCCGCCACACCAGCATGGTGGAAGCCGAATTCCGGATGGTGTTCTCGCGCGACGAATTGGTGCGCGAAGGCAACGAAGTCCGGCGCTTCTACGAGCTCAATCTTTTCCCGGAGCGCATGATCACCTTCCCGGCAGCACTCGTGATTCGGCACACGATTGACGAACAAAGTCCGCTCTTCGGCGCGACCCTGGCGACGCTGGAAGCGAGCGACGCTTTTTTCATCGCGTCCATCAACTCGATCGAAACTGTCATTCCCGCCTCGGTTCAAAGTCAGCAGGATTACTCCTGGGAAGACATCCGTTTCGGCGAACGTTTCGTGGACATTTACGAGGAAGATGAAAAGGGGCGCCTGCGCGTGGATTACGCTCGCCTGCACGAGACCGAGCCGGTTCCGATACCAACCGAGATGTGACGCCTCCGGCAGTTGCGTCTGGGCACGATAAGGCGACATTATCTGCATGAATATGAAAAATGTGGCAAGGGTAATTGTTTTGCCGGCTCTGGTATTTTTCCTGGCGGTGGCTTGCACGACGAGCCAGCCGCTAGCGCGGAAGAGCACGTTGATGCAGGACAACACCGAACGCGTCGCCGTGGTCACCGGGTCCAACCTCCCGCAAAAAGTGCGGGTTAAATCGATTGGCACGGACACTGCGCAAAACGTGCGCATCGTGACCCAGGAGGAGTTGATCAAAACCAATGGTGGTTTCGGAGTCGGCGGTATCTCGACCTACACCCGGTAGAGTCGGGCGAGGCGGTTTTTTCCGCTCATAATTTCCCTAACGAGTGCAGACATTCGCGGCCCAGCGGAATCCGCCTGGCCGCATCCGCGTCGCGTGGGAGGTCGATGTTCAAGGCGAACGGGTAGGACTTACAGTCGCGCACCACCCAGCCGACCCACCACCCGAGTTTCTCGTCGAATTGCCAGCCCGTTTTGGCGGGTAGTTCGATCGCGGTCGTCTTCTCCACCAAGGTGATTTCCTTCACCGCGCGCATCGCTTCGCTTGTCATCGGAAGCTTGCCATCCACCAACCGGCTCAGAAATTCCGTTTGTTCCACGGCAGAAATCGCGAGCGGTCCATCGAGCCAAAAGCGACGCCGCGGTTTTTCCGTTCGCCTACGAGGCGATGGCGCCATCGCGTTCCCCGATTTCACTCCCTCCCAATGAGCACCACACTCCCGCCATCGTAAGCCGCTTATGATGATCGCCATTTCTCTGACCTGCGGGAGGCGAAGTCGCGCCAGGTCGCAAGCGCCTTGTCGACCATGCGGGGCAGCGCGGCGTGAAAAAATGGTTAATCCCAGAGGTGTCACGCCAAGGCGCGAAGGCGCAAAGATTCAAGACTTCATTGTCGGGGCATAGGAGCGCGGCTGGGCGGGGTGAGGGTCCGGTCAAAGGTTTGCGTTCCAAGCCCCTCTGGTCTTTGCGTCTTGGCGTGAAAAAACTAATTCGAGAGGTGTCACGCAAAGACGCGAAGGCGCAAAGACGATGACCCGGTGTTCGCCTCTGGTCGTAGGCTCCAGCATTGCGGACCAACTTCAATCACACCCCAGGCCTGTTGCCTCATAATAGGTGGACACCGAAAGGGTCTGCGGGTCAGGCTTCCATTGCCTCATAATGAGGACACCATGGCTTTTTCGGTTTTGGTTGGTTTGATTGCGGTTTTTGGCCTCCCGGAGCGTAGCGCAGGGAGGG
>JBBSPM010000081.1:0-17832 GCA_038258815.1 Chthoniobacterales bacterium | reverse complement strand
GCACAACACCATCGTCTGGAACAATACCGGTGCCGCGCAGCAGATCGGTCCCGGTGCGATCGACGGCACCAGCACGAACAATTTGATCGGGATCGATCCGCTGCTCGACGCGGCGTTCGTCCCGCAAATCGGCTCACCCGCCATCGATAACGGTGGCAATCCTTTCAACGCCGAGCCGCTCGACCTCGCCGGCGCGCCCCGCATCATCAATGGCCTGATCGACATCGGCGCCTTCGAAAGTCCCTTCGTCACCTTCGCCGGCCAATTCCCCGGCCTCGATCCCAACGCCGATGCCAACGGTAACGGCCGCACCAACTACTACGATTACGCCGCCGGCTACGATCCAAACGAGGTCACCGTGCCGACTGCAGTCGCAACACTTTCGCGACAGGGCAGCGATTTCATTTTCGAAAGCACGCTGCGCCTAAACGCGTCCGACGTCTTCACCGGGATCGAAGGATCCCCCGACCTCCAATTCTGGAGCGCGCTCCAGGCCGGCCTCGACTTCGAGGACATCCTCGTCACCCCCGAAGCCTCGATGCGGGTGCGCATCCAGCAGCGCCTCCTCTTCGGCGAGCCCGCTCCCTCCCGCTACTTCATCCGCCGTATTTATTCGCTGACTCCCTGATCGGGGGCGGCCCCACCTCGTCACCGGCCCGGTGCGGACGAGGAAGGGACAGGCGACCAGCGGGCCATCATCTCTTCCTGCGAACCAGCAAACGTCGCCTGCCGAACAAGAGACAACCCAGCGCCCCGGCACCCAGCAGGATGGTGGCGGAAGGCTCGGGCACGACCACCACGAGATTATCAAGTCCGCCGCCGTCGGCATTTCCATTGGACCCATAGGTGGCCGTGATGCGGGAGATGTTCGGGAAGAGACTCGAAACGGTCAGCGTGGTCACTCCCTCCTGGTCGGCGGGGGTAAAAGCAGCATCGATTTCCATGCCCATGGCATCGAATGCGCGCAGTTCGCCGATCAAACCGCCGAATGGGCCCTGCATGATGAAGTCCAGCGAGACCGACATCACCAGCGTGTCGAAGCTAGCTTGCAACGGGAACGTTTGCTGATGCTAGCGGGCGTCGAGCGACATGGAAGCGCCGTCGAAATAGCCAAAGACGTTCTGCCCAGTGCTGGCCACGAACGAATTCTGCACGGCGAAAATGTCGCTGTTCCCGTTCCCGGGTGCGCTCAGCGTGACATCGGGGACGGCGGTCGAGATGTTCTGACCACTCATGAAATCGTCCGGCTCGACCGACTGGCCGAAACTGGAACCGGCGACGGACAGACCGAGAAAGAGGGAAAGAAGCGCGGAGGTCGAGCAACTCATTTGCGCAGGATGCGAAAAAAGGCGCCCCAGAGTCAATTCCGATTTTCCCTTTCGCCGAGAAACGCCCACGCGGCGGCGGCCCGGAGACCGCAGTGCTTTGCTTAGCCGTAACGGTGCCGTGGGACGCGTGGGCGGCCGACTCGTCGTAGCGGCGACGCCTCGTCACGCCCGAAACCTCGACCCGAATGCGAAGACAATAGCGCCAAACGCTCAGTAATTTCCGGCGTTGCCGAAACTGTCGCCACGCACCGGTCGAAATGTTCGCGGCGAAGGCGGGAAGTTCCTGCGCGCATTAGCGGCAGATCTGTCGCACGGGATATTTTGGAGAAGCTCGCGCGATAGTGCGGCGGCCGCGCTCTTCCAGACTTTCGCGTAGCTCGGCGTAATTGTAGATTTCGTCGTTGCAGATGACGTGGACACTGCCGTTTTCGTTTCGCGATCGGTTGTCGACCGGAGATGAGATCGATGATGCTCAACCGCTACATCGCGAGCCCGACCCCGGCCTCCATGAAACGACCCTTTGTCATCCGGTCCGCGATGATGCAGCGCATGCGCGAGCGCGCGGAGTAGGGAGTCCGCTCTGACTTTCAAGCACGCTATGCAGCGCCGGTTGGGCGCTGGCGGTCTCATTGTGATTAGCGGGCGAGAATCTTGCCTAACGAAATCTGCAGGCCCGGCAGCAACGCGCTCGTGAAACTTTCGCTTTCGGACACGAGCCGGGCCGGACGTTCCGCGTCTTCGCGCAAAAGATAGACCGCCAGCTCGCGTTTGATCGGATCGATTAACCAGAGTTCGCGGGTTCCACAGCGCGCGTACACTTCGCGTTTCGGTCCGGTGTCGAGCCGCCGAGAACTGGGGGAGAGGATTTCCACCACCAGCCAGGGCGCGCTCGTCGCGCCGCGCTCGTCGAGATAATGGTGCTGGTCTTTCGAGAAGAAGCAGATGTCCGGCTGAAAGACATCAATGTCGCTCATATAAACGTCAAACGGAGCAATAAAGACCTCCCCGATCGGGTGATCCTCCAAGTGTCTCATCAGGAGATATCCAAGGTTACGCGAGATAATCTGGTGATACGTATTGGGTGCGGGCGCCATGTGAAATTCCCCGTCGATGAGTTGGAAGCGCGGTCCGGCATCTGGGAGGAGCAAATAATCGTGCACCGTCATGGGCCGGCGTGTGACCTGAAGCGGCATGCGAAAGATTAAGACTCGTGAGAGGAA
Organism: Chthoniobacterales bacterium; assembly: GCA_038258815.1. Classification (GTDB taxonomy): domain Bacteria; phylum Verrucomicrobiota; class Verrucomicrobiia; order Chthoniobacterales; family UBA10450; genus JACCTI01. Next base: position 15,284 of record JBBSPM010000081.1, on the reverse strand, counting down.
TCGGCAACCCGCCCGGCAATGTCGTCCAGTCGCACGCCGCGTTTTTCGCGGATGAAGGCGAAGCCGACGACAACTGTGACTACGGCAACGATGATGGGATACGCGAGGCCCATGAAGTTGTTGCCGGTTTGGGCGACGAGGGAGGAGGCGATGAGCGGGGTGAGCCCGCCGAGGACGCCGATGCCGAGATGATACGGGAGCGACATGGCGGTGTAGCGGATTCGCGTGGGGAAAAGTTCGACCAGGAAGGCGGCGAGCGGACCGTAGGTCATGGTGCCGAAAAGCATTTGGAAAGAAACGAGCGCGATCAGGATGGGGACGTTGAGCGGCGCGGAGAAATAGAGGAGGGCGTGGTAAACCGGCAGGAAGAAGATCGCGGCAAGCGCGCAGCCAGCAAGCATGACGGGCTTGCGGCCGATACGATCGGAGAGCGCGCCGAAGACGACGTAGAACGGGGTGGTGAGGACGAGGGACCAGGCGAGGATGACATTGCTGGTCGCGAACTCGACGTGCGCCACTTTTTGCAGAAAGAAGAGGGCGTAGAACTGGCCGGTATACCAGACGACTCCGTGCCCAGCGACGGCACCGAAAAGCGCGATGAGGCTGAGGCGGAGGTTCGCCTTTTCGAGGAAACTTTCGCGGAGCGGGCTGGCGGAGAGTTTGCCGGCTGATTTGGCGGCAGCGAAGAGCGGCGACTCGGACATGCGCGCGCGAATGTAATAGGAAAGCACGACGAGCAGGATCGAGCACAGGAACGGCACGCGCCAACCCCATGCCGCGAAATCGACTGCGCCGAGCTGGTGTTGGGTGGCGAGAATGACGCCCAGCGACATAAGCAATCCGAGCGTGGCGGTGGTTTGAATCCAGCCGGTGTAGAAGCCGCGCTGCGGATCGGGCGAATGTTCCGCCACATAAGTAGCCGCGCCGCCGAATTCGCCGCCCACGGAGAGGCCTTGGAGCAAACGCAGGAGCACGAGAAGGATCGGGGCGAGGACGCCGATGGTTTCGTAAGTGGGGAGAAGGCCGATCACGAACGTGGAGCCGCCCATCAGCAGCAAGGTGACGAGGAACGTGTATTTTCTTCCAACGAGATCGCCTAAGCGACCGAAGAAGAGAGCACCGAAGGGTCGGACGATGAAACCGGTCGCAAAAATCGCGAGTGTGGAGAGGAAGGCAGCGGTCGCGTGGCCGGGAGGGAAGAAATGCTTGGAAATTATCGTGGCGAGACTGCCGAAGAGGTAGAAGTCGTACCATTCGATCAACGTGCCGGCGGAGGCCGCGCCGATGATTTTCCAGAGGCCGGTGGCGGGTGAAGGATGATCGCAGTGAGCCATCTGGCGATTATCAGAAAGAAAGGGCGAGAAACTCAAGAGCGACGCATCCTAGATAAACGCCCGACACTGTCGGGCGCATGCGTCGCAATGGTGAGCAATCATCGTCAGAAATATTTAAGACGCTGTCTGAAAACTTCCGACCGGACTCCCAGCTCCCGCGTTAGAGCAGACTGAGAAGACTCGTCTTCGGAATTTCACGGGCTCCTTAAGCGCCCTGCCGCTCTTTCGCGTTCCAGGAATTCGCCCGGGCTCAGCACCGCCATCCCGTAGAACGTTGTTCCCAACAACGGCCCGAAATCGCTGCGGTCCAGCGTCAGTAGCGCATCTGCCCACGCCAGCGCACCGAGGAGCACCGGCTTGTCCTTGCTCACCGCGAACACCACCGGACGATCCACCGTCAAAACATCATCCATTATCAGGAGGTCGGCTCGCAGCCGCACCCATTCGCCACTCGCCGTCATGGGAAAATCCGGCAAATTGCGGAACACCTCCTCGATCACATACGGCGTGGCCACCAGCACCCAACCGTGCATGCGCGCGAGCCGGAAGATTTCCCGAGAAGCCCCTCGGGAGGAGGCGCACGCCGCCAGGAGGACGCTCGCGTCGAGGAAGAGCCTCACGCCCCGCGGCGGAGGCGCTCCATGTCCGCCTCATCTTCGGCGACCCATCCCGCCATCTCCTCCTTGGTGAAGTGGCGTGGCGCCGGCATCTGCGCGCCGTCCGCCCGCAACCGTGCGGCGAGAAAAAGAATCAACTCCTGCTTCTGCTCCGGCGCCAGAGCAGCGGCAGCTTGTTCAATTTCAGCGAGCGTGCTCATGGTGGGAAAGGTGCCAGAATCTCACAGCGCGGGCAAGGGAACATCGGGTGAAACCGCCAGTCGGACCTGAAACCGAATTGACAGTCCGCTCTGACACACCAGACCCCGGATGAGCGAAGCTTTTCCAGAAGCGACGCCGGATGCCGCGCCGGGCGCGGGAGCGGAATGTTTATGAAGAAGTCGCCCGCCTGCTCGACATCCCCGGCGGCGAACAGATGGTGAAGGAGAGCCGTTTCGACGCGCTTCGCTTGGTCAAGGCCGTGAGCCTGTCGAATGGGCTACGCGCAGATGCGGACGTTCAATTTGCCGGACGATCGAGACGTTCCAGCAATGCGATGCTGACGAGCGGCGCGGTCGTTAGCCGCCGCGCGTGGTTGGCGACACGCTTGCCGCGGCCGGCGGCGCGTGCGTCGGAAACAAATTGGGCAACGGGAATCCGCTAATCACGACAGCGGGAGCGAGCGGCGGCGTCCTGCTCAGCGAATCGCTCCAGGCCGGGAGCAATGCGGCTGCGCACAAGGCATACGATGCCGGGTGTGACAAAGCACGTAGCGACGCGGCGAAGCAGCAATATCAGGCGCTCAGTGATCGGCAGGGGCTCGGGCCGCAGGACGATGACCGGATGCACGTGCGTTCAGTCGAAGTGCCGCTGCCGGAACGCGACGAGAACGGGGTCATTCTCGCGCCGAGCACAGCAACCATTCGCGTTTAGGAATAGCGCGCGCGCCCATGAAATTCTCTCTCGCTGCCGTTTTTTTTGTGAAACGCGTCGGTTTTATCGATCCGATTGCCATCGCTCGCGCTCAGGCGAACCACACGGTGGACCTCGCGAAATACGCAGCAGCTCCAGCAGATCCAAGCCTACGTGAAGGCGTTCGGATATCCCGAGCGGCTCGTCAACATCGTCGGCGCGAATCAACTGATTGGGAGCCTGCAAACAGGTGGCGTGGGCGAGCCGCCTTCCGCCTTGCAGCAGTCGGCGAACGGAATTCAGGCGTTGCGCCAGTTGGTGTTCGGAGAATCCGGGCGCGGTTTCCTACGGCCACCGAATTCGGGGAAGTGAGCGTAAGCTATTTGTCGGCTAACGAGCGAGGCGGCGAGCGCTTCGCGATTGAACTGCGGGTGGCGCTTCGAGCCAGGAAAACGGCGGACGTCGGCGACGAGTTTGATTTTATTGAAGGTGAGGAGGTCGAGGAAGACTTCGATCGGGCGGGTGGAGTGGCCGATGGTCCAGATGGATTCTGGCATTTGCGACGTAGCGCAGCCGTCTCGGCTGTGGGGAGTTCGGGCGTCTCGCCCGAACCCTGAATCAGCGGGCGAGACGCCCGCTGTCCCCACAGGCGAGACGCCCGTGCTACGGGCGCGTCAGCGCTGGGAGCGCGGGATTGGAGGACGAGGACGGGGCGACAGTTTCGCTCATGCTTTTGAGGATACGGCCGAGGTCGCTGTTGGTGGAAATGACGGCGGTGGTGTCGTTTTGGAAGGCGGCTCTTGCGACTTCCAACGAACGTTTGAAGAGATACAAATCCTGCGCTTGCGGAGTGCTGAAGGCGGCGGTGTAAATGCGCGCGGCTTCGGCGTCGGCTTCGCCTTCGATCTTGAGCGCGTTCTTTTGCGCGCTGGAGGTAATGCTGGCGACTTCGCTTTCTTTTTGGCCGTTAATGTTGGCAGCTTCGCCTTTGCCTTCGGAACGGAAGCGCGCCGCGATTTGATGTCGCTCGCTCGACATGCGCTCGTTGATTTTCGCCGCGACGTCCGGGTTGTACTTGCTGCGTTTGAAACGCTGGTCGAGCAGCTCGATGCCGAAGTCGGCGATCTTCTGGCGGGCGCGTTCGTTGATCTGGTTTTCGATCGCGAGCCGGCCGAGCTGGATGTCGGGAATTGTGCTCGGGAGGATGGTGCCGCTTTGTTCCATCTCTTCATCGCGTAGTGGCTTGCGGCCTTTGGTGACGCGGATGATTTCCACGAGGTCGTGCGTGGCAACGGCGGTGCGGGTTTCGCTGCCGAGGATATCGTCGAGCCGGGAAAGAGCGCTGCGTTCGTCGTTGAGGCGGTTGTAATAAAGAAGCGGGTCGCTGATCCGCCAGCGGGCGAAGGAATCGACGATGATGTAGAGCTTGTCTTTCGTCGGGCACTCGGTGGGTGGGCCATCCCAGGCAAGGATGCGGTTGTCGAAGCGGTGGAGTTTATCGATGAACGGGATCTTCATTTTCAGCCCGGCCTGCTGCTCAGTGCGGATGGCTTTGCCGAAACGGGTCACGATGACGGTCTGGTATTGCGGCACGACGAAAAGCAGCGCGCCCCATTTAAGCCCGGTGAAGAGAACGATGAGCCCGACGACGAGCATGACGTTGCTTTGTAGAAAGCGGATGGGCGCCGGGGCGACGTAGGAATTCATGTGGGTGGCCATGGTTAGCGGGAGGAAGGGGTTTCGCCGGGCTGGGCGAGGGGCAGGGTTTGCAGGATGCCTTTGATGCTGTCGTCCACGATGACCTTCTTGCTCAGCGATGGCATGATGGCTTCCATCGCTTCGAGATAGAGACGACGGCGGGTGACTTCGGGTGCTTTGGCGTATTCGGTGAGGAGAAGGGTGAATTTTTCGGCGTCGCCTTTGGCTTCGTTGACGCGGCGGAAGGCGTAGGCTTCGGCTTGTTTTTCGCGGCCTTTAGCCTGGCCGCGGGCGTTCGGGACGGCGTCGTTATAGACGGCCCATGCTTGGTTAATGGCGGTCTGCTTTTCCTGCTGGGCCTGGTTCACTTCGTTGAAGGCGGCTTGGACGACGGCGGGCGGGCGGACGGTGGAAAGCTGCACTTGTTGAATCTGGAGGCCGAGGCCGTACTCGGAGCAGAGCGTGGCGAGGCGTTCCAGGGATGCAGTCTCGATATCGTGGCGGCCGATGGTGAGGACTTCGTCGACGGTGCGGTCGCCGATGACTTCACGCATCACGCTTTCGGAAACGTCGCGGAGGGTTTGCTCCGGCTCGCGCGCGCCGAAGAGGTAGGCCTTCGGATCAGTGATGCGATATTGCACGACCCACGGGACGAGAGCGGTATTCAGATCACCCGTGATCATGGTCTCAGTGTCTTCCGGGCTGTCGTCGCCTTGGAATTCGTTGTTCGCACCGCGAGTGGCGAAGCCGAATTCGAGTTTCAGCAACCGTTGTGTCGGCACGATGATGATCTCGTCCACATACGGGACGGCGTAAGCGAGGCCGGGATCGAGCGTTTTGTTATAGGCGCCGAAGCGCAATTTTACCCCAACGGAATTAGTCGGAATGGAACTGAACCCGAACAAAAGCGAAAAGGCGGTGACGACGAGCCCGATGAGGCCGATCAAGCCAAGGATCAGCCGTAAGGGCTTGATCTGGAGACCCGAAGGCATGGTGGGCGAGCTGGGGATAATTTCCATGAATCTGCAAAGACACTAGCACGCTCTGCCGACCGAGTGAACATTAACGGCGCGAACAAAGATGCGATCCCCTGATTGACGAAACTGCAAAATGCAGTAAAAATGCAGCATGGCAACAACACGGTATACGCTGGATTTGGATCAAACGCTCGATCGAACTCTTTCCGGACTGGCTGAGAGCAAAGGCACGACCAAGGCGGAGATTATCAAGCGGGCGCTTGCGACTTATAAATATATCTCCGGCGAGACGCCTGCGGATTCAGGAAAGAAGGTGTCGATCACGGATGGTGCCGACAAAGTGCTCAAGGATATCGTGATTCCATAGGGCGATGGCGGAGAAGGAGAGAGTTTCGCCGGAGATGGTTTTGGCGGAGGGAGGCGGGGGCGGCCCGGAAGGAGGGATCAAGCTAAAGCCGACTTTTGTGCAGCGGGCGGGTTTGTGGCTGGCTGCGGGAGTGGGCGCGGTCATCGCCGTAGTCACCGTTTTCATTCTCATTTTCGTCTATGCGCATTATCCCGCGATGCCCTCCGGAGAGACAATCCTGGCGTCGGGGGCCGACGCGGATGCGCGAATCGCGCAGTATAAAGAACTGAGTCAGGTCGCAATCAAGAGCGGGCAGGATTTGTTTCAAACGATCGTCACGCAAGCGCTGCTCCCAGTTTTGACGGCAATTCTAGGCTATATCTTCGGTAAGGGAGACCGGGCTGGTTGAGCGACTGCGAGATTCCTTCTGGATTAGGAACAGTGAGAGCGACGCGCCTTGGGGTTTCTGAGATAGCGCCGATCCGGCCAACGCTGCGGTTATGCGATCTTTTTTCGGAACGGAGCGCGCAGATGCAGAAGAGGAAAATCGCCATGCCGGTCAGGATGACGAGCGATTGCCAATACTCGAAAGAGTGGGTGCCGCGCAGGATGATGGCACCGAGGCCGTAGAGATCGCGGGCATGGTTTCGCGGGGGAAGATGATGCCGGAGAAGAAGACGCTGGGCAGGATTAACCGGCTTCGTCAGTTAATGTGTCGCCCCTGGCCAAGGGACGGCGACTAAACAAACAGGTCCCGGGCGCTATTTCGCCCGGGACCTGCGACTGCCGTATCTGTGTCGCGAGCGTGCGCCCGCTGTGCGCTGGGATTACGGCAGGGCGTTGCCGGCGTGGGTCTTGACCTGCGAAACGTCAGTGCCGTTCAGCGTTCCGCTGAGATTGACGTCGGTGCGGAAATTCGCACCGGTGACAGCGATGCCGGATTGGCTCTTCGCCAGGCTGACGTCGCTGGAGTTGACCATGCTGTTCCCGTTGATATCGCTATTCAATATTTTCACGGTCGCGGCCGTGGTGGGAAGAACTTGGGTGAAAGCATCGGTCACGTTACTCAAGGTTACGGTGAGCGTCTGGACGTCGGTCACACCGGTCAGGTTCACTGTCATGGTCTGGCCAGCGAATTGCGCACTGCCAGAGACGGCGCCGGTGCCTGCGGTCACCCCGGCGGTGCCGCTCGCCACATTATTGCTGAAGGTAAAGACGAGGGTGAAGTCTCCGGTCGTACCGCCATCGCGGCATTCAATGCCCGGACTCCCCGAGAGCGGCAGGGGAATATCGAACGTACCCGCGCCGACGTGCACTTTGCGGGAAACGGCGGCGCTGAGTTGAAGGGCGGGGATCATCGCATAGGCGTGCGTGGCGCCGTTGAAGATGCCGGTGCCGACGATGACATTGTTGTCGCTGATGCCCTGGGCGGAGGACGAAGTGTTCATCGACAAATCCCAACCGGAGCCTGCGGGGATGATATCCTGCAGGCGATAGGTGGCGCTGCCGTCGTAGAGAAACGGAATCGCAGTCGCAGACGAATCAGTGCCCACGACGTGGCCGGTCGAGTTCACGGCCCGACCCGAGCCCTGGCTCGTGCCGGTGGCCAAAGGAATGGCGACGATGCCGCCCGCGTCTGACCAGATGAAGGGCAGGCCCGAACCCTGGTTCATCATGCTGGCGCCGGTGACAAAGCCGGCATTGCTCACGCCGAAAGCGATCGCGCCATTCAAGCCGGGTAACGCGCCGACTTCGAAAGCGTTCGCGCTCCCCATATCGTAAACCATGCCCACGTTGCGGGCGGCGTTGTTCGGATCGATTCCCGGGCCGACGATGCGGCCGGAGTCGTTGTTGCCGAAGGCGGTAGTGAAAAAGGATCCGCCCGGCGTCGTTTGGGTGATGATGGCCGCGCTGCCGCCGCTGTAGATGGCGCCGCGTTGCGCGGTTCCCGCATTGACCGAGCCGACGGCGACGCCGGAAGCGTTGACGTGATTCGCATCGCCCAGCGTCTCTCCGCTGGGAAGAGGGAGCTGGGAGACGATACCGTTTTGCCAAACGAGCGGAAGGCGGCCGCTGCCGAAAGACGAGGTCGATCCGGTCCCGACGACGGTGCCGGTATCGTTGGCGCTGTTCGAAACGCAGAAGTTGCGGCCAGCCAGATTCGGCAGGCCGACAAGGCCGCCAGCGAGAGTCCAGGTAAACCCTTGGGAGGCATTAAACGCGGCATTAAACGACCGACCGACCGCGATTCCGCCAGTCGAGGCGCCAAGGCCCTGCGAGGCCGAACCGCCAACCTCGGTGACGCCGACGTCGTAGATTTGGTACGCTGGCGCGGAAGCGAGTGGCGTGTCCTGCCCGGGAACCAGCGTCCGTATGCCGGCATTAGAGTAGACCACTCGGGCTTGAGCGACGTCGGTAGCCGACGAAGCGGATGCGTTTGTCGGATTCAGCCCGAGCGCGAACGATGCCGCGACGAGCGCAATGAGTTTGGTAATTTTTGTCATTTGGTTCTGATGTGTGGGTTGATCGTGGTGATGCGGTGGTGTGGGAAATAGATTGGGTTGTATTCGCGGCGTCCGTCTGATGCCGGCGCTCAGTTTCCGGCGGACGTGCGCGCTCTCTTTTTTTTAGTTTTCGAGGCAGGCGGCCGATCGAACGTGATCGGCTTCGATTCCTGCCAGAGGTATTCGAAGAGGAGTCCCAGGGCTTGACCCAAGGCATGATGTCGAATCAATACCGAGACGACGGGATGGCGGACGGCATCGGTCTGCAGCGGAACCCAGGCAATCTTGCTATCGAAAAGGACAAGCTTGAGCGGAAGTTCGCCGTCATACGAACGCGCGTCTTCGCCAGCCGCGATCCAGCCTTCCAGGAAGGGTGCGACATGTTCATCCGTGAGCAGGGCGGACTCGTAGATGGCCCGATGCTTTACGCCGCGTCCCAGACTCTCCCGTTCGGCGGGATTGCCTTTGCGGTTGAGCTTCTTCAGGACGAACGGCCCTTTGACCAGGGTGCGGACTTCCTTGCTGGCTTGGGATTGTAACTTTCGAAATCCCGCCTCGACTGCGCGCGGATCGCGCAGGATCTCGATCAGGTCCGTGCCGGAAGACTTCTCCTTCTCGCCCGCCAGCAGACCGAGCCCCCGGACCAGCTCGCCCGTCAGAATTTCTCGTTCCGCGACCCGCTCTTTGTCGGCCGCCATCAATTGGGGGAGAGCCTCTTCAGGAGGGAGAGCGGCAAATCGGCTGCCGTAGCCTTCTCCGTTCCTGACCATGCCCTTATCGACGAGCGATTCGAGCACCGAGTAAACGCTCGGCCTGGGAACTCCGGCGGCGGCGGCGAGGGCTGAGGCTCCGAGCGTCTTCGGATGAGAGACGAGGGCGAGATAGACCTGGGCTTGGGCTTTGGAGAGGCCCCATCGCTCCAGCTTAGCTTGGAACTCGTCTTGTATATGTTGTTTATACATGACAACAAATCATTCATCAACTGATTTTTGGTTGGAGCATGTAATGCACTTGGCGATCGGGCGGGAAGGCCCGGTAGGGACAGCGCGCTGCGCTGTCCAAGCGACGCGGACAGCCCGGTGAACGCACGAACGTTCCCGCGCAGGCCACGCGCCTCGGTCGCCGCAGCGCGGCGACCCTACCTCGCAGATCGCGCTTCGGAGCTACAACAGTTTCTCACCGCTCCGAACGTTGGGGCGGTCGCATGATGGCGGCCGGCAGCTGACGCGGCCCGACTAATTACGGGCGGGCGTTTACCCAATTTTCTTGCGAAAGCGCAGAGAACAGACGGAGAAAAGTGCGATCGCCATCACGGTCATAGTGACGAGTGACTGCCAATATTCGAAGAAGTGTGCGCCACGCAGGATGATGGCGCGCATGAGGGCGATGTAATAGGTCGTCGGAAGAAGTGCGCCGAGCCAATAGAAGACGGCGGGCATGGTTTCGCGGGGGAAGATGAACCCGGAGAAGAAGACGCTGGGCAGGATGAAAGCCATCGACATCTGCAGGGCTTGCATCTGGTTGCTGGCTTTGGTGGCGACGAGGAGGCCGAGGCTGAGCAGGGCGAAGACGTAGACGAAGGTAGCGCCGATCATGGCGAGGACGCTGCCGGCGATGGGGACGAAGAAAACGAAGCGCATGATGGCGAAGAGCAGGATGGCCATGGTCATGCCGAGGACGAGATACGGGATCAATTTACCAAGCATGAGGCCCCAACTGCTGAGCGGGCTAACGAGTAGTTGTTCGAGGGTGCCTTTTTCTTTTTCGCGCACCACGGCCATGGCGGTGGCGAAGGTGGTGCCGATCTGGAGGACGATGCCGATGACACCGGGGACGAAGAAATTCGGGCTCCGCATGGTGGGGTTGTAGAGCATCTGCGGGCGCACCTCGATCGGCAGATGGCGGATGCCGTTTTCGCGCATGAGGCGCTTGAGCGAATCGGAGAGGGTGAGGGCGGTGGCGGTGTTGAGCGCTTGCAGGGCGGTGGTGGAATTGGAGCCGTCGATCAACATCTGGATTTGCGCGGGATTGCCGACGCGGAGGTCGCGGGTGAAGTGGGGCGGGATTTGCAGGCCGACGTGGGCGCGGCCGCTGCGGATTTCGCTGGCCATTTGCTCGACATTGTCGACTTCGCCGACGAAGCGGAACGTCTCGGTGTTGACGAAGCGGTCGATGAGCTGGCGGCTCTCGACGGTGCGGTCTTCGTTGAGGACCACCATAGGCATGTGCTTGACGTCGTTATCGAGCGCGTAGCCGAAGGCGATCATCTCGATCAGCGGCGGGAAAAGCATGAAGAAGAGCGTGATCGGGTCGCGCAGGACGCTGATCGATTCTTTGAAGAGGATGGCGCCGAGGCCGCGGAAGGGACGCTTCATGGAAAAGTGGAAAATGACGAAGCCCGAATGACGAAGACCGAAACAATGACGAAGGCCGAATGACGAAGCGCCTTCACCGCGGTTCGGATTTCGTCATTGGTCATTGGTTCGGAATTCGTCATTCGGGCTTCGCGTTTGATTAGGCTGCGCGCTCGGTTTGCATTTCGCGCGCCTTGCTTGCAGTGAGCCCGACAAAGACGTCTTCGAGCGAGGGGCCGATTTCGTGGATCTCCGGATTGGAAATGCCGACGCTCCCTAGCTTCTTGGTGATCTGGCTTTCGCTCAGGCTTTCCTGCACGAGCAGGTGCATCGATTGGCCGAAAACGGTGGCGTTTTCGACACCGTCGAGGAGGCGCATGGCTTGCAGGCCGGTGGTGACGTGGTCGCAGGTGACGTCGAGCCGTCGGGTGCCGGGCGGGTTTACTTCGGGCATGCGTTTGAGGTCGTCGGGTTCGCCGCAGACGATGAGTTTTGCCATGTAGATGTAGCCGACGTGCGAGCAGCGTTCGGCTTCGTCCATGTAGTGGGTGGTGACAAAGAGCGTCATCCCCTGGCTGGCGAATTCGAAGAGGAGGTCCCAGAGTTCGCGACGCGCGACGGGGTCGATGCCGGCGGTGGGTTCGTCGAGGAAAAGGACGGTGGGTTTGTGCATCAGCGCGCAGGCCATGGCGAGGCGCTGACGCCAGCCGCCGGACAGAAGCGCGGCGCGGCGATCGAGGTAGGGTTCGAGGTGGGTGGTGGCGATGAGTTCATCGCGGCGTTTTTTTAGATCGCGGCCGTTGAGGCCGTAGAGTTTTCCGGAGAAGACGAGGTTTTCGTTCACGGTCAGCTCATCGTAGAGGGAAAATTTCTGCGACATGTAGCCGATCATTTCTTTGATCTCGTCGTCGTCGCGGAGGACATCGTGGCCACCGATGCGGGCGGTGCCTTCGGTTGGATCGAGGATGCCGCAGAGCATGCGGATGACGGTGGATTTACCGGAGCCGTTCGGGCCGAGGAAGCCGAAGATAGAGCCTTTCTCGACCGCGAAGCTGACGTGATCGACGGCGGTGAAGTTGCCGAAACGTTTCGTTAGGCCAGCGCACTCGATCATCGTCTCCGCGCTCATTCCTTCGGGACGTTTGGGAAAAGGACGTCGGCCGACATGCCGGCGCGCAATTTATCGTCGCGGTTTTCGAGGCGAATTTTGACGCCGAAGACCTGGCGGATTCGGTCTTCGACCGTTTGGACGTTGCGCGGGGTGAACTCGGCTTGTCGGTTAATTTGTTCGACCACGCCGCGGAACTCTTCTTTCGCGAAGGAGTCCGTCCGGACACGAACTTCATCGCCGATCTTGATGTGGCCCAGCCACGGCTCGGGCACGTAAACGCGGACCCAGAGGTAAGTCGGGAGGATGAGAGTGGCGACTTCGCGATTCGGCGCGATGACGTCGCCGACTTTGACGTTGAGGATTTCGAGGACGCTGTCGCCGGGAGCGGTGACTTTCATTTCGTTCAGTTGCGTCTCGATTTGCGCGAGATTGGCTTTCGCTTGAGTGACGCGCATCTGGGTGGCTTCGACGGCTTTTTCCTGGGCGTTGGCCACGCTGGCGGCGCGCTCGGCTTCGTTGGGCGAGACGGTTTTGCTGCGCAGGAGTTCCTGTTGTCGCTTGGCGTCGGCGCGCATGAATTCGAGTTGCGCCTGTTGCCCTTCAACGTCGCGCATGGCGGCATCGACTTGCGCCTGGGCGAGGTCGCGTTGAGCGGGCAATTCGGCGGCGTCGAGTTGCACGATGACCTGACCGGGATCGAGTCGGTCGCCTTCGCGGGCGAAGATTTTTTCCACACGGCCGCCCATGCGCGGGGCGACGTGGACTTCGTCGACTTCGATCGTGCCGGAAACGGCGTCGGTTTTGCGCTGGCAGGCGGGAAGAGCGAGGACGAGGACGCCGAGGAGAAGGAGGAGCGGTTGCGGCTTGAAGTGCAAGGCGATGGCAGCCTATCAACTACAAGGAGGATGTCGAAAAGTTCCACGATGAGCGGTCTTCGGCCCGAGGGCGGGCCGGCTCCATTGCGTCCGGCGCCGTCGCGTTCGGCGCCACGGGGGCGGGTCCTGGAGCCGGCGCGCCCTCGCGCCGAAGTGAAGGCGGACAACGCCGGGAGCGGATACTCGGGCACACCGCTGGTGCGAAAGCTGGGGGTGCGGCCTAACGAGCGCTTGGTGGCGCTGAATGCGCCGCGAAATTACGCGGCGTTGCTGCCGGGCTTGCCAGAGGGAGTGAAGATGGTGAACCGGCTAACGACCGGCGCACAATTTGTGCATCTCTTTGTGAAAGAGCGAGTCGTCCTGGCGAAGCGCTTGCGGGAGCTGCGCGAGAAGCTGGACGATGCGGGCATTCTCTGGATTTCCTGGCCGAAGAAGGTGTCGAAGGTGCCGACCGATATTACGGAGGATGTGATCCGGGAGGAAGCGCTGCCGCTCGGTTTCGTGGATGTGAAAGTGTGCGCGGTGGACGAGACGTGGTCGGGTTTGAAGTTGATGGTTAGGCGAGAGAATCGGAAAGGTGCGAAATGAAAACGCGTTTGATTGATCACATCGATCTCCGAGTGAAGGATCTGAAGCGGGCTCGGAGCTTTTACAAGCAGGTGCTGCCCGCGCTGGGTTTCACGGAGCCGGGCGATGATGGCGAATGGTTTTCGATGTATGCGCCGGGTGAGGGGAAACCGCCGTTCTTCGGCATCGACGAGGATCCGGAACATCGGCCAAACGGGACGCGGATTTCGTTTTGGGCGGACTCGGAGGAAGAGGTCGATCGCGTCGCCGAAGTCGTGCGCAAGGCGGGCGGCCAAGTGTTGGAAGGGCCCGAGGTTTGCGAGGATTACACGCCGCGCTATTACGCGTTCTTTTTCGAAGATCCGGATGGGAACAAGCTGGAAATTTGCTGCCGGACGGCGCCGGCGGACGTCTAAAAGCTAGGCGCGACCGCCGGGGCGAACTTTAAATTTGCGGAGCGCGACCAGAGTTTCGCCCATCGGCAGGCCGACTACATTTGTGTAGGAGCCACAGATGCGGTCGATGATCTCGGCGCCGTGACCCTGGGCGGCGTAGGCGCCGGCTTTATCGAGCGGGTCGATCTTGGTGAGGTAGGCGCGGATCTCCGGGGCTTCGAGCGTGCGGAAGTGGACCTGCGAGACGACGCAGAAGTTGATTCGCTTTCGTTGTGCGAGCGAGCAGACGGTCACGCTGGTGCAGACGGTGTGTTCGCGGCCGCTCAGGCGCTGCAGAATGCGGAAGGCGGCGCCGTGGTTGGCGGGTTTTCCGATGAGCGTGCCATCGAGGGCGACGAGGGTGTCGGCTCCGAGAACGACGGCCTCGGGATTCAAGCGGGCGACGGACATGGCTTTGATGGCCGCGTTTCCCATCGTGAGTTCGCGTACGGTGAGAGCCCGACTGGCGACTTCCGCGGTTTGCGGGACGACGATTTCGAAACGCAGACCGGCCTCGGAGAGCAAGTGTTGCCGGCGCGGGGAAGCGGAGGCGAGAACGAACCGCGGCATGGCGTGGCGAGCGGCGGCGCGGTTACGGCTTGGAGGACGTCGCTGGCTTCGGTTTTGAGGATTTCCCGCCGAGAAGAGTATCGAGGTTCGGTATTTTCATTTCTTCGAAGCCGGGTGGCACGACGAATTCGGAGTCGGGCAACGCAGTCTGTTTGATGGAGACCAGATCGGTGACGATTTCCTTGCCGCTAAAATTGATTCGAGTGCGCAAGGGAATGCCGGGAAAATCGCGGTAATCCGGCATTCCTTTGCCGGCGAGATTCCATGCCGCGGGGGTGGTGGCTGCCAGTTGCTTGAGGATGGCGGGTGCGTCCGGATATTTGCTGCTGATCCAGTAGCTGCCTTTGAAAGCGGGCGCTTCGCAGACGTATTCTTCAGTCTCGTAGCCGTTGATTATTTCTTTTTTTCCGCTGGGCTTCAGTTGAGGCCTCCCAGACGGTGCGCCGTTTTCGCCGGGTTCCATCGCCATCTCGCCGGCCGCCTTCGCCTGCGCCGCGGACACGCGGACGAATTTTTTCTGATCGTTCATGAGCGTGAGGAGATCGCCGCTCTTGCTGTCGATGATGGTGGTGATTTGCGGACCGGCTTCGATGCGCGCTTTGTCGCCCTTGATTTTCAACGTCATGGACGCCATCGGTCCGCCGGCTTCGACGTTTTGCACGATGGTGAGGTCGGCCTGCGCAGCGCAGAAAGAGAATGAGCAGAGGAGCGCGGTGCAGGTGACCAATTTCATACGCTCGTTGCTAGAGCGCAGCGGAATAAAATTCAAGCAGACTCGAAAATCGGGCGGAAAATTTCCGGGAATGCGTGGTGGGGCCAAAAAGGACTTGGCAGGTCTGGGGGGGCGGTTCAGTTTAGCGGTCCCACGCGGGTGTAGCTTAATGGTAAAGCTGTAGCCTTCCAAGCTACTGACGAGGGTTCGATTCCCTTCACCCGCTTTTTTCGCCTGGGGCCGTGATAATTTTGTTGACCGTGTGCGGCGAACACGATAACCAAGCACTGATTT
>JBBSPM010000080.1:0-18307 GCA_038258815.1 Chthoniobacterales bacterium | reverse complement strand
TTTCTCGGGAAGGAAACGGCGCAGAACATTTTGGTGCTGCGTTTCGCGAATGCGATTTTCGAGCCGCTCTGGAATTCGCGCTACATCGATCACATCCAGGTGACGGCGGCGGAGACGCTCGGCGTGGAGGGGCGCGCCGGATACTACGAAGGCGCGGGGGCGCTGCGCGATATGGTGCAGAATCATCTCCTGCAATTGCTTTGCCTGGTGGCGATGGAACCACCGACCGATCTCGGCGCGGACAGCGTGCGCGATGAAAAGGTAAAAGTGGTGCGCTCGCTCCGCCGCTACGCCGGCGAAGAGGTGACGCGCAATGTGGTGCGCGGTCAATACGCCGCCGGCGCGATCAGCGGCAAGCCGGCGCCCGCTTATCGCGAAGAAAAAAATGTGAACCCGAAGTCCCAGACCGAGACCTTCGTGGCGCTGCGGCTCCGGATCGACAACTGGCGCTGGGCGGATGTGCCGATTTACATGCGTGTCGGCAAACGATTGCCGAAGTCCGGCACGGAGATTTCGGTGCATTTCAAAAAAGCGCCGTCGGTTCTTTTCAACAAGGAATCACAAGCGCTCGATCACAACGTCCTCGTGATTCGGATTCAACCGGACGAGGGCATTTCGTTGCGCATGCAGGCGAAGGTGCCGGGAACCAGTTTCCGGATCGAGCCGGTGAAGATGGATTTTCATTACGGGACCTCGTTCGGGAAGGCCAGTCCCGAGGCCTATGAGCGACTTTTGCTCGATGCCATGAGCGGCGACGCGACGCTCTTCGCGCGCCGCGATGAAGTCGAGCAGGCGTGGGCGTTCATCGATGCCCTCGAGGAAGCCTGGGCGTCCGAAAATCCACCGCCACTTTGCCATCATCCGGCCGGTTCGTGGGGACCGGATGAAGCGGACGATCTGCTGGCGCGCGATGGAAGGGCGTGGAGGAGGCTGTGATGAGCTTTCAACGATCGACATCGGTGGAGCGCGTAATGCGGGTCATCCTGAGCGGAGCGCAGCGCAGTCGAAGAATCTCGCAAACGCGGCGCAGGGCTCTTGGACTCTTTCGCGCGTCGCGCTGTTCGGCACCCGTCGATCACGCTAGTGTGCCGCTCCTGCCGGTGAGAGATCCTTCGACTGCGCTGCGCTCCGCTCAGGATGACATGCTCACGCGCGCCTCCAGAGTCAAATTCGCCTAACGATATGAGCGCAACCGCGGAAACCATTGCAGTCGGAATGCCGGTCGAGATCGGCAAGATCGATCGCGAGTTGAAGAAGCTTTGGGAGCAGGGCGGCGAGATGATGGCGCGCGCGTCGCTCATTAACCTCGCGGTCTACAGCGAGGCTCCAGATTCACTCAACGCCAACACCCAGATCATTGCGCACATCACCGAAGATCACGCCTGCCGCGCGATCGTGATCGCGGCCACGCCTTCCGGCGACGACCGGGTGGAGGCCTGGATCAGCGCGCATTGCCATGTCAGCCGCGCGGGAAGCAAGCATGTTTGCTCCGAGCAGATTTCCTTCGCACTCACTGGATCATTTTCGCGGCTGCTGCCGAACATTGTTTTTTCCCATCTCGATTCGGATCTCCCGTTCTACCTCTGGTGGCAGGGCGAATTCCACGATCCGATGGACGCGCAGCTTTGGGCCTGGGTGGATCGCCTTATTTTCGACAGCCAAACGTGGGGCGATTTCGCTTCGCAGATGCAACTGGTGGATACGGCCCGCGTGGAATCGAATCAGCGCATCACGCTTTGCGATCTCAATTGGACGCGGCTGGTGCAGTTGCGGCTGGCTCTGGCGCAATTCTTCGATCAGCCGGCATGCGTCCCTCGGCTGGCGGAAATTAAGCGCGTAGAGATTGATTTCGCTCCTGGTTATCGATCCACCGGAGTCCTCCTGACCGGCTGGTTCGCGGCTCAACTCGGCTGGATGGTGGGTGAAAGCGAAACGGAAACTGGCCTGCGTTTCACCGACCCTTGCGGACAAGTGGTTGAGGTGAAGTTGCAAGACGTTGCCGGCGATCCGGTGAGCCGTTGCAGTATTTTCTGCGGCGAGATGGAGTTCCGCGTGGAAGACTCAGTGGCGTCTGACCTCCTGGAAATTTCGCATCATGTCGGCGGAAAAGAACGCATGCGCGAGCTGATGCCCGCGAGCCGCAACGAACCCGTCGCGCTGATGCGCGAAGAACTCATGCGCGGCGGTCCGCATCGCGTGTATCTGCGCGCGGTGGATGCGGTGCGCGACTTGTTGTGACCCTGTAGCGGCGGTCTATGACCGCCGAACGCGTTTACCACAGGCGAGGACTTTCCGTGTCGTAAAGTCACCGTCCGCCAGGGGGGAAGAACCCGCCACGGCTGCCGGACGCTAAACACTTTCACGACCGCCGAACGGTGCGATTGCAGTTCACGCGCACGGCGGTCATAGACCGCCGCTACAGTTCCGCCGGAGCGTAAACCTGCGGCTGCTGGAGCAGCTCGGGATCTTCCAGACGCGTATCGTAAACTTCCGCCCACGTCTGCTGATTCATCGAACACATGGGCACGGCTTCCCATTCGCCGTTGCGTTTCACCGCACCTTTAAAGACGCAGGAGTCGAGGCGAGCTTTGATCACTGGATCGTGGTCCGCCTGCGCCACTTGACTGGCATCCATGAAATTGTGCATGCCTACGCCGAGCGTGTGGACCTGGCCGCGCAGGAGAGACTGGAAAATCTCGCGCGGTGCGTTGCGCGAGGTGACATAGCGCAGCATCTGCGAAACGATTTTCGTCGCGAGGACCGGGTGTTTGAAAAGGATGCCGGCGAGGCGATAGGCGGGCGTTCCAGCGTCGTCGTTCACAAGCGAGAGACCGCCGATTTTCGCCAACACTTCGCCTAACAAGGCGTCGAATTTCTTGTCGTCCGGCAGCAGCGGAAAATACTTTCCAGACGGCCGCGCAATGAGGAGCGAAGCCCAGCTATTGCAATCGGGATGTCCGAAGATGGAAACGTCGCGCCGCAGTGGAAGGCCAGTGCCTTCTTGGATTTTCTCCCACACATCCGCCGACGTAATGGGACGCTGCGAGAAGATGGTGCGCCCGGTATCCGCTTCCGGCTGGAAGCTGAGCATGCGCCAGATGTAGCTGCGGTTGGGATCGGCCAGATGCCAGCGAATCACTTCCGGCACGTCGTCGATGTTCCGCCGCGTGACGGTGAAACTGAGCGCGTACTCGAGAATGAATCCGGTCTTCTTGCGAATACTGAGTGCGAGATCGGTGAACGCCTGGCGCACCGGGTGCAGATCGGCTTCGCAATTAATCCGGCCGATCGGATAGCCGTGGCGGCCAGCCTGCGTCATATCGACATGCACGGAAATCTGTCGGAGCCCGCCTTCCACGACGAGCCGCTCCAAGTATTGCGGCTGCTCGATCAGCGTCTGGCCGTGCGTCATCAACATCGGAATCGATCCGACCGAGTAGGCATAACGAATGATCTCGATCAGCTCGTCCGCGCGGCCGGATTTCCAGTAGGCATCCGCGACGTCGCCGCCCGTAATTTGCAATCCCCCACCCGGCCCTTGGAAACGCCGATTCGCGTCGATCTGCTCTTTCACCTGCGCGAGCGATGGGATGGGAATCTTGTTCGCGTTCTTCGGCAGATAGCAGTGCGTGCAATGGAACGAACAATAGCTGGCGCCCAAGGTGAATCCGCAATGCGTCAGATGACGCCCGGAAATCTGATTGTCCGTCTGGAGTTCTCGCGGCAGCGAATCCCAACGCTCCTTCAGCACACGCGCCTTCTCCTCCACAATCGGATTGCGAAAGGCATGCCAGCGCTGCTGCCAGCGTGAGGGACGTTCGACTCTGTCTTCGGCTGCGAGAGAAACCATGAGGGAATGTACTACTTCACCTCGTTCAATGACCAGTTGTAATCCTGGTAGGTGATCTTCGCGTCTTTGGCGATGGGTTTGGAACGCCGTTGATTGATGAACTCAAGGACGCCGTTTTTGAAATCACCTTTATACCAATCGAAGATTTTCGAGAGCTGTGCGGTCTTTCCATCAGCCGACAACTTCACGCCATTCTCGGAATTGATGTATCCCTTCGCCATCTTCTCGAGCTGCCCATCCAGCTTGCCGGCCTCGTAGGCCTCGCGAGCCAGCGGCGGGCAACTGCGGCTGGCGCAATTCAACGCGAAGTGGACGCGTGGTTCGCCCATCTTGCGGATCACATCGTCCTCGAGGGACTTGAAGCTGGTTTGCTGGCCCGCGACCTTGATGCGTTTGCTGGTAAAAAAGGTAAACAACAGATCTTTCACGCTGCCGGTGGGATACTTCTCCAGCGCTTCATGCAGAATCCACGCGTTGTAGCCGTTGAGATAAAACGCCAACTGCTCCTTTTGCCCCAACGACTTGGCGTTTTCCTTTGCGATCGCATCGACCACGCCCTGCAAAGCCTTCAAATCGGCTTCGCTCTTTTTCCATTCGCCGTAGCGGACGCCATTGGGCGTCACGTATTTGCCTAAGAGCCGGTTATATTCGGCTCCCCAGGAAGAGGATTGCGCCGAGGCCATCTGGACAGCGGTGAGCCAGAGGCAGAGGACGAGGAGGGAGCGGAGGGCGGTTTTCATGGTGTAAGTAGTACGCACCCGAAGGCAGGCCCCGGCAAGCGGATTCTCGTATTTGAGATTTATCCGTTGAAAACTCGAGAACGGATTCAATCGGCTCAGAATGACAACGCGAAGCTGATCTTGCGACGGCTTGATCTGTTTCGTCGCACCCCTAAACATTCGGTGCGTCCCGCACGCGATCTGCTCTCAAAGTTGGCAGTATGCCCATCCGGGACTTCTTCGTCTTTTGCACCTCCCTCAGCCCGCTCGAACTTCGAGCGGTGGGTGCATTGTCCCGCGTCCGACACTTTGCCCCAAACGAGACGGTCTACCGGACCGGAGATGCCGCGCACGGATTTTTCATCATCAACCGCGGTCTGGTCGAACTGGCACCGGACGGCGCCACCACCGACGCGGCAGGCCTCGCGGTGGCGCGCGGCGATATCTTCGGCGATCTCGAAATTCTAACAGACTGCCCTCGCCTGCACCGGGCCACCGCGCGCGATGAGCTCAGTCTCCAGTGCTTCAACCGCGAAGATTTCCCGGAGCTGGTCCAGCGAGTCCCTTCATTCTACCAGTTCTTGTGCGAGAAACTGGCGCAGCGCTTGATCCAGGCTCACCACAAGGCAGCCGAACCCCTCGATGTGCTGGAGTTGACGGGCAGTCTGGCGAACTTCGATTTGGTCACGATTTACCAGACGATCGCGCAATCGACCCAAACCGGGCAACTGAGCATCGTTAGCGAAGCTGGTGAGCTCATCTCCGAATTCCACTTCACCCTCGGCCAGCCGATCACGGGACGGTTTCAGCACCTCGCGGGCGAGGACGCATTTTGGCAACTCTTCCTCGCGGACCATTTGCGGGGATCATTTTCCTTCTGCTCGGATCGTTCGGTCATAGCGGAGCCGCGTGTGCGCACCTTAAATCGCCCGGCCACCGATCTCCTTTTCACGGCGATGCAATTTCGCGATGAATTCTCGGCTCTGAAAGCGGAGCTGCCCTCCACCACCGTTTGCGAGATAAGCCGGACCGATTTTTCCGTCACGATGTGTAACCCGGAGATCTCTCCGGTGGCGTTGGAGCAAGTTTGGCGATGCCTCTCCGAGCGTCCCCTGACCATCACGGCCCTCTTCCCGCGCTGTTCCGTGTGCGAGTTGAAAATTTACCAAGCCGTCCAGGAACTGGAGCGGACAGGACATTTGTCGTTGTCAGGCCCGGGCAAATTTCAGAGGTTCGCCTAACAAATGAAAGCAGTCGCCCTTTTCATGGTGCTCGTAGTCGCGTTGACCGGTTGCTCTTTTTCCAAGGAAGGTCGCCAACAACGCGCCTACCAAAAGTACGTCCGCAAATCGAGCGCGATGCGCCAGAAGCAGCGGTCCAAGTTTCGCAGCGACAAACCGCAGATGCCGGTCTCACCGATGCCGAGCGAGCCGACCGAAAGCACCGCGCGGGGCCCGGAAGCGATGCCGGCGGAGGCGGAGGCGAATGGTGGCCAGTGAGTTGTGAATGGTGATCGAGCGCGCACCGCCCATTCACTGATCACCACTCACGATTCACCATTCCTTCGCACCGGAATCGGCTTCCCGCTTTCGTCCACCGATACATAAATGAAGACGGCGCGAGTCACGCGCACGA
This sequence comes from Chthoniobacterales bacterium, assembly GCA_038258815.1. GTDB lineage: Bacteria > Verrucomicrobiota > Verrucomicrobiia > Chthoniobacterales > UBA10450 > JACCTI01. The sequence continues at coordinate 12,103 of JBBSPM010000080.1, read as the reverse complement.
CGCGACCGCCCATGAAACGTCGGACCCAAACTTCCACCGGGATCGTCATCGAGGTGCGGCCGATTTTTTCCACCCGGGCGTAGCAGGCCACCGTGTCCCCCACCCGCACCGGCTCCAGGAACGACATCCCTTCCATCGCCACCGTGACCACGCGCGCTTGGGCCGTCTTCGCCGCCAGGATGCCGCTCCCGAGATCCATTTGCGACATGAGCCAGCCGCCGAAAATGTCGCCGTTCGGATTCGTATCCGCCGGCATGGCGATGGTTTGAATGACGAGTTCGCCCTGCGGCTCTTCTAGCTGCTCCATTTCGGGAACAATAGCATTACGTGCTCTCGCGCGCGCGGCCGCTGCAGCCGCTGTAGCCGCCCCGCTGCGTCGGGGCGTTCCCGCGTCTCTCGACGGTCTGGCCCGACACGGCGACGCAGCGCCGTGGCTACAGCACTACGCGCATTTTCCAAGGCTTCCGGCAACGGAATGACCATCAAAAAATCAGCATGCAATCGCCGTAGCTGTAGAAACGGTAGCGCTCGCGGATCGCTTCCGCATACGCGTGGAGAATGAATTCGCGGTTCGCAAACGCGCTCACCAGCATGAGCAAAGTGGAGCGCGGGAGATGAAAATTCGTGAGCAAGGCATCCGCGCGCGCGATTTTCTGCGGCGGATGCAGGAAGATGCGGGTGGCGCCCTCTTGCGGCAGGAGCTTTGCCGCGGTATCGCGTTGGGCCGATTCCAGAACACGCACGGTCGTGGTACCAACGGCGATGACCCGCGACGCCGCGTTGATTGCACCCGCTGCTTCAGAAGAAATCGAGAAACGCTCCTCGTGCATGATGTGCTCGGTGATCTTCTCTGTCTTCACCGGCGCGAACGTCCCCGTGCCGACGTGCAACGTCACGAAAGTGTGCGGCCAACGCTCCAATAAATCTGGCGTGAAATGGAGGCCAGCGGTGGGCGCTGCGGCGGCACCTGCCACCCGTGCGAAGACGGTTTGGTAACGCTCTTCATCCTGCGCATCGGCCGCACGGCGCATGTATGGAGGGAGCGGAACGGCCCCGCCTTTCTCCAAATCTATTTCATCCGCGAGCGCGAGGACGCGGCTGCCGTCCTCGCAAACTTCCTCCACCTGGACCGCGATGCCATCCACCGTGGTCGATGCGCCTACCCGCATCTTCCGCCCGGGTTTCACCAGAGAACGCCAGCGACGCGCAGCCAACGGCTCGAGAAAGAGAAACTCGATCGCGCCGTCATCGGAGAAGCGGCGCGCATTGATCACGCGGGTGTTGTTTAAGACGAGCAGATCTCCTGGCGCCATGAAGTCTCCGAGATCGGAGAAGATGCGGTGCTCAATCCGCTCCATCGCGCGATGCAGCACCATCATGCGAGAATCTTCCCGGCGCGGAAGTGGGTGCCGCGCGATTAACTCTTCCGGCAGGCTGTAATCGTAATCGCTGAGGAACAGGCTCATCGCTGACGTTTCTTTACCGCAGAGGGCGCAGAGAGTGCAGAGGAAATTTAGCAATCCTTCGCGTGGCAATTCGCTCGGGCGGTAAATTCAATTGCCGCCCTTTGGAAAAGTTCCGATCATGCGCGCGACATGGATCCCTTTCAATCTGCTCTCGGCGTCGTGATCGAGCGTCTGGAGCAGATTCGTGTCGATGGCGGACGCTGGCCGAAGGCTTCGCGCTCTGTTCTGGCGCTCTTGCAGCAGCAATCACCGATTCCGTCAGCGGTGCCTCAGGGACAGACGAAAGCTGATTTACTCGCCGCAGTGCAAAGTCGCGTCGCTGCGTGCGAGCTATGTCCTCATCTCGCGAAGTCGCGGACGCAGACCGTTTTCGGCATTGGCAATCCCGACGCGGAGATCATGTTTATCGGCGAGGCGCCGGGCGCGGATGAGGATTTGCGCGGAGAACCCTTCGTGGGGCGCGCCGGGCAACTCCTCACGAAAATCATCGAAACGATGGGTTTCGCGCGCACGGAGGTTTACATCGCGAACGTTTTGAAATCCCGGCCCGACATGCCGCCGGGCGCGCCCGGAAACCGACCTCCGACACCGGAAGAAATGAAGCACTGCCTCCCATTTCTGATCGAACAGATCAAGATCGTGCGCCCAAAAGTGCTGGTCGCTCTCGGCGCCACGGCGGCGGAAGGCCTGCTTGGAACGCGCAGCACCATGCGCGAGATGCGCGGCAAATGGCACACTTTCGAAGACACGCCGCTCATGATCACCTATCACCCGTCTTACCTTCTGCGGACTCAGGCGCCGGCCGAAAAACGGAAGGTTTGGGAAGACATGCTTTTGGTGATGGAAAAAATTGGCAGGCCGATCAGCGAAAAACAGCGCCGCTATTTTTTGTAAAGGTCGAATGATTCCGAGCCCACACCTTCCGTGTCATCCCGAGCCTGTCGAGGGATCTCACAATCGCTCTGGCGGCAACGACCTTTGCGGCAGCGTGTTCGTTAGCCCGGTGGAGAGATCCTTCGACTCCGCTGCGCTCCGCTCAGGATGACAATTTCAGCGCGAGCGCGCGGATGGTCGCCGGTGACGCCAGCCGGGAAGTCAGCGTGAACATGATCCGACGCACCTCGCTGCGTTCCATCTTTACCTTCTTCTGGAAAACCCGGGGACCAGCATCACGCAAGAGCGCCAGCGTGCGAATCCCAAGCAACGCCGGAAGAACAGTCGCAAAACGAACACGCCACGGCGCGATCGCACACGCGTATTCCGCTCCCGCCACCAGCCCCTGCTCTGCCTTCTCCCGCCAGGCGCGAATCACCGGTTCCGCTCCTGCTGCGTTCTCTCTCAGTTCCGCCGGCGTCAAGCCAACACTCTGCAATTGCTCCGCCGGCAAATAGCACCGGCCCATCCGCATGTCGGCCCCGAGATCTCGCAAAATGTTCACGAGTTGCAGTCCCCTTCCGTAAGCGACACCGCGATCGAGCATTGTCCCCTGTGACTCGCTGGTAAATCTCGGCAAATGTCGAAAACAGACATGCGTCCAAAATTCGCCCACGCATCCGGCAACCAAATACGTATAACGATCCAACTCCGCTGACGTGGCCAACGCGACAATTTGCTTCCCGTCTGGAAAGCGCTCCACATCCAGCGTCTGCCCTTCATTGATTCTCGAAAGCACCGCGCGGATGTCCTGCCGATCGTCGTCCGGAAGCGCGTCGAGCCACGCCAAGCAATTTGGCAGCCGCTCAAGCAATGCCCGCTCGGCCGCATTATTCTGGAGCGCAGCGAACGATTCGAACGTGTCGCTTGCCTCCGCGGGACGGCCGCCCTGAATCAGCGCCGCCAGAGTGCGCAATTTCTCCAAACGCAATGGCACCTCGATCTCCGCGGTGTCGGCTATGGTGTCGGTGGCGCGCGCCAGGAGATAAGCCAGCGCGATCGGGTCGCGCAACGGCCCCGGCAGCAGGCGAATCGAAAGATAGAAGGAGCGCGAGACTTCGCGCAGAATGGAGCCGCGCAGACGTTGGATGGAACTGGGAACCGGCGCGTTCAAATTGCGGGTGGCTTTCAGAATTCGAGCGCCAAACTTCAGATCAAACGGATATTGGCCCGTGGCACTCGAAGCAAACGTGCAACGTCTAACGCTCAACCCGCCTTCGCAAGGCTGCGGCGCGGCAGGCGTTCAACTCCGAAAAGATTCGCGAGCAAGCGGTCCAACTTCGGAGGAGCTGGTCCGGCATCTCTACGTGCATATTCCGTTCTGCGCGCGGATTTGCCCCTACTGCGCCTTCTACAAAGAGCGCGCTGATCCCGCGCAGACGGATCGCTTTTGCGCGGCGTTGTTGGAAGAACTCCGTTCGCTGAGCAGCCGCTTTGATCTCAAACCAGAAACGATTTTTTTTGGCGGCGGAACTCCAACAGCTCTCTCTACCGCGCAGTTGGACGTTTTGCTCGGTGGTCTGCAAGCCAGACTGGACCTCACGCACCTGACGGAATGGACGATCGAAGCGAACCCCGGCAGCGTGTCGGCCCGCAAGGCCGCGCTCCTCAAGCATCATGGAGTCACGCGCGTCAGCCTCGGCGTGCAATCCTGGGATGACGGTTTGCTCCAGCTCCTCGGCCGCGAGCACAGCGCGGCGCAGGCGGAAGAATCGTTCCGCATCTTGCGCGCAGCCGAGATTCCAAGTTTGAACATCGATCTCATGTTCGGCCTGCCCGGACAGACGCTGGCGCAATGGGAAGAGACGCTCGGGAAGTCGGTCGCGCTGCAGCCCGATCACATCTCGGCCTACTGCCTGACCTACGAAGAGGACACGGAGTTTTTTATCCGACGCGCCAGCGGTGAGTATCGTCAAGACATCGAGACCGACGCGCGGTTCTTCGAAACAACGATGCGCGTTCTGGAGGCCGGCGGTTTTCGCCAATACGAGATTTCCAACTATGCGCGTTCAGGTCACGAATCTGCGCACAATCGCGGCTACTGGTCGGGCGCCGATTATCTCGGGATCGGGCCGAGCGCTTTCTCCACCGTCGGCGCGGAGCGCTGGCAAAACGCGGCCGACTACCGCGTCTACAGCGATCGCATTCTCGCGAGCGAATCAGCCGTGATCTCCACGGAACCCCTGTCAACTGCGATGAAGCGCGCTGAGCAAATCGCTCTTTCGCTCCGCACGCGCTGGGGCGTCCCGGCGCATTGGCTGGAACAGTGGCCCGCGGAGCGCGCGGAGTTCGTTGAACTCGGATTGCTCAAATCGGCTAACGACCGGTTCATCCTCACGCCCAAGGGAAAAATGCTGGCCGACACTGTTGCGGCCGCATTCATTTGACCGTCGGATGCACCCAAGGAGTGACGGCTTCCGAGCCGTCAAGTTTCTAGAATCACGGCGGCTGGGGAGCGTCAAAGTCAATGCCAACCGTTTGATCACGCGGCATCTTGCTTCCCGGACGGGCGTTACGCGCCGGTGCTCGGGCTGCTCTTTCTGGTCCAGCGATCGCCGGCCGCTCTGATGTATCGCCGATAGACATAGCCCCATGGGATCACGATCGGCATCAGGATTACGCCGGCCACGATCGCCTGGAAGTCTTCGGCGAACGTGGGCGGAAATTTGCCGGCAGACCATTGCGGCAGGCCGTAATCGAGAAGCCAGATCGTTTTCCAGGCAAACTCGAACATGAGCAGAGGCAGCATTTGCAGCGGATAGCGGATGCCGACGAGGGCGAGCAACCAGATGGCGCCGAGCAGGCTCGGGATGACACCGCGCGACATTGGTTCGTGGTCAATCAGCTCGGGCAGGATCATCTGTCCCAGCCCTACCCCGAGGAGCAAGTAGGTGGCGCGAAGGATGTAGAGCCGCAAAAGCGAGACACCGCAGTCAGCGGGTCTTGCGTCTGGAGTGGAAACCGAGGCAACAGTGGTAGTCATGGGAATTCTCTTATTTAGGTTGCGGGGTGAGGCGGCGGTTCACTGGCCGCCGCGCCGGAGTCGGGTTGAAATTCGAGCAGGTCGCCGGGTTGGCAGTCGAGAGCCCGGCACAGCGCCTCGAGCGTCGAGAAGCGAATGGCGCGCGCTTTGCCGGTTTTGAGGATTGAGAGGTTGGCGAGGGTGATCTCGACCCGCTCAGCCAGCTCGGTCAATGTCATGCGCCGGGCGTGGAGCAGATCGTCGAGTTTTACGGTAATAGCCATGGTTACACTGTCCCTTCCAGTTCATCGCGCATCCGCGCGCCCTCGCCGAAAACGCGGGCCAGGACGAAAAGCAGGAGCACGGCGAGCCAGCCGCTGGTGGAGAAACCGGCGTCGAGATGCAGCGGATGCTCGGGAGTTGATACGATCTTGGCGATCCCGCCGATCACGATGCTGAGAAGCTGAAGGCCGAGCAGCGCCCAGGCGATTGCCTGGAGCCGCGAGGCATTTTGCCGGACAAACGGGTCGCCCGCCCGCATGCTCTCGACCATGTCGAGCAGGCGCCGGAGAATCACGTAGTGCAGCGGGATGCTGACGAGACCCAGCACCGCGGCGACCTGCATGCCCTGTAAGACGATGCTGGCCGAGGGCGGAATGCCGAGCGCGGCCATCATCCACACTCTATTGATGAAGGTGGCGGTGAGAAGGATGAGAATCGCAGCGGCGTAGATCCAATTGAGGATGATAAGGAGGCGCAGCACCATGCGCGAGATGGTGAGGGCGGCAGGGACCGATCGATTTCGCGTTCCATTCGTTTGCATATTGAGCATCGATAATTGATATATTGATAAACGGCAAGACATTTATTATTATTCGATATGTTTCGGCGGCGGAGGCGACCTCTGCCCACCTGCACAAGGCTCCGGCGCGGCAGGCAGAGCGGCGTCGCTATCATTAAACCACCCTGCACCCTACCGCTCCAGCCACGGGTCGATCGCCCTTCGTCGTAATCGCGCTCGTGCTCCCGCTCGCGCTCGGCCTTGGTCAGGGCGTTCGATTTTCAAAGTCAGACAAACCTCGGCCCGAGGGCGGGCCGGCTCCATCTGCGCGCTTCCTCGCGTTGCGCCCTTATTTGCTGGCAGCGCGACAAGCCGCTCACTCTCGGCGCGTCGAGCGAAGGAATCTGTCGTCGAACGTTACCCCACCCCGCCGTAGCGGCGTTGGCGCTGGCCGTATTCCTCGATCGCGGCCTTGAGGTCCTCTTTTTTGAAATCGGGCCAGAGCTTAGCCGTGACATACATCTCCGTGTAGGAAAGCTGCCAGAGGAGAAAATTCGAAAGCCGCATTTCGCCGGAGGTGCGGATGAGCAAATCGGGATCGGGATAATACCGCGTGTAGAGGTGCTTGCTGAACATCTCGACATCGATCATCGCCTTGTCGATGTGCCCTTCTTCGATCTGGCGGAGCAGGCTCTTGATGCCATCGATGATCTCCAAGCGCGCGCCGTAACTGAGCGCAAGAATCAGCGTGAGCCCGGTGTTGCCCGCCGTGGCCTCGATCGATTTGTGCAACTGCCGCTGGCAACTCTCCGGCAGATCGGTCAGGCGCCCGATCGCTTGCAGGCGCACATTTTTCTCCACCAGCTCCGGCGTTCTCTCTTTCAAAAACTTTTCCAGCAGATGCATCAGCGCCATGATCTCGGCTTTCGGGCGCTGCCAATTTTCGGCCGAGAAGGCGTAGAGCGTGAGGAACTCCACCTTCAGTTCCCCGCAGCCTTCCACGCATTCCCGCACGGCATCGGCGCCGCGTTCGTGACCCTTGATTCTGGCCAACCCGCGGTTCTTCGCCCAGCGACCGTTGCCATCCATGATGATGGCGATATGGCGCGGAATGGTGGACGCCGAGGCAGCCATGATCGCTAAAGAAGGATGGTCTGGCTGCGCGCCGGGCCGACGCTGACGATGGTCAACTTTGCGCCAGCCAGTTCCGAGATCCGTTTCGCGTAGGTTCGCGCCGCCGCCGGCAAATCGGAAAACTTCTTCACGGCATGCGTGGTCTTTTTCCAGCCCTTCATCTCTTCGTAAATCGGCGTGCAACTTTCGAGCTGAGCCGCGTCGCAAGGCGGGACCGCCAGGCGCTTCCCGTCCAGTCGGTAGCCGACGCAAACACGGATCGGATCGACGCCATCCAGGCCGTCCAGGTTCGTGATCGCCAGTTCGTCGATGCCGTTGATCATGGTCGCGTAACGCGCCGCTACCGCGTCAAACCAACCGCAACGCCGCGGCCTCCCCGTAGTAGCGCCGAATTCTCGTCCCATCGCGTGCAGCATGTCGGCCAAGCCGCCATCCTCAGTCGGGAGCGCGCCTTCGCCCACGCGCGTGGTGTAAGCCTTCACCACGCCCATGACCACATCCATCCGATGCGGCGGGACGCCGGAACCCGTGCAGGCGCCGCCCGCGGTGGTGTTCGAGGAAGTCACGTAAGGATAAGTGCCGTGATCGATATCGAGGAACGTGCCCTGCGCGCCTTCGAAGAGGATGCCTTTGCCGCGCTGCAGCGCCTCGTGCAATCGCACCACGGTGTTAGTGACGAAGGGCCGCAAGCGTTCGCCGGCCGCGAGATACTTTTCGTTCACGCTCCGGAAGTTGAGCGGCTTCGCTCCGTAAGCTTCAAGGATCTTGTTATTCTCGCGGATCTTCGCGCGCAGTTTTTCCGAGAACAACGCAGGCTGCATCAGGTCGCACATCCGCAGTCCGGTGCGGGCGGCTTTGTCTCCGTAGGCGGGGCCGATGCCGCGTTTGGTCGTGCCGATTTTGGCCTGACCTTTGCGAATCTCGCGCTGCTCATCGAGCACGCGATGATAGGGCAAGACCAGATGCGCGCAATCGCTGATGAGCAGATTCTTTCCCACCGCGACGCCCATCCCCAGCAGACCATCGATCTCCGCTACGAGTGCGATGGGATCAATCACGACGCCGTTGCCGATCACGCAAATTTTTCCGCGGCGCAGAATGCCGGAGGGAATCAAATGCAGGACATATTTTGTCCCGCGATGGATCACGGTGTGCCCGGCGTTATTCCCGCCCTGGCTGCGCACCACGAGATCCATCTTCGAGGTTAGGAAATCGATGATCTTGCCTTTGCCCTCGTCGCCCCACTGCGCGCCGATCAAGATTGTGTTCGCCATGAGATGAAGAAAACAGACAACAAATGGTCCCGACGCATCCAGGGAGGACGCATGCGGGACTGACCACTGATGATAGGAGGTGGCCATTTGGCTGCAAGATGTTTTCCGAAACCGCGCCGGCTTGTAGCGACGGAGCGGCGTCGCTACGGCAGCCCCGCTTTCCGTTATCCCAACCCGCGCGCGATTAACACCAGCACCACGATTCCCGCCACGATCCGGTAAATCGCGAACGGAACGAAGCCGCGTGCCCGCACCCAGCGCATGAACCACGCGACAACGGCGAGCGCCACGATGAAGGAAACGAGAAACCCGACCCCGAGGACGAGCCAGTTATGCGCCGTCATGACCACAGGCGCGAGCTCGGGCTCAGCGGTGCCACCGTGATGCGGCATGATCGTTTTGAGCAGATCATAGCCAGTCGCGACCACCATCGTGGGCATGGAGAGAAAGAAAGAAAATTCCAGTGCCGCAGAGCGCGAAAGTCCGACTACCTGACCCGCGGCGATGGTAGACATCGAGCGAGACGTTCCCGGAAAAACCGCCGAGAGAATCTGCACCGCCCCGATCCAAATCGCGCGCGGCAAATTCATCCCCTCCAACCGATCAATGCTCGGCTGGCGACAAAGCGCATCCACCACCCACATCACGACGCCGCCGATGATCAGCGCCCACGCCATCACATGCAGATTCTCGAGGTTCTGCCCGATCGTTTTTTTAAGGAGATAGGCGGGGATCGCCGTCACCACGAAAGCGATCATCGTAAGCCCGAGTGGATGCGTGAAAATGTTGCGGTCGCCCTGCTCGCCCCGTGGAAAAGTGGCAATGAAACCAAGAATGCGCCGCCAAAAATAAACGGGCAGCGCCAGAATCGCGCCGAGCTGAATGACGATGCTGTACATCTTCCAAAAGCTGTCCTGGAGATCGAGATGCATCATCGCCTCTACGATCCGGAGATGCGCGGTGGAACTGACCGGCAAAAACTCCGTCACGCCCTCAATAATCCCCAGCAAAACAGAAATCAGATAGTCGTTCATAGTGGCAAAGCCGGGCCATAGTAGAGGGAAGGATTTAAAGCGCAACCATCGGAGCGGCGACACTCTTATCGCCCAATCTGAGAAAACCAGGCGACAAGAGTGTCGCCTCTTCGTACCGTCCGCGACCTCACCCCATGTATGACTTTTTGATCGTCGGCGCTGGCTACGCAGGCAGTGTAGTGGCGGAACGCCTCGCGCGCGGTGCCGGCAAAAAAGTGCTCCTCTGCGAGGTCCGTCCGCACATCGCCGGCAACGCGTACGACCACCTTGATGCCTCCGGTGTGCTGGTACACAAATACGGCCCGCATATTTTCCACACGAACTCGCAGGAGATTTTCGATTACCTCTCGCAGTTCACGGAATGGCGTCCGTACGAACATCGGGTTCGTGCCTCCATCGATGGCCAGCTCTATCCCATTCCGATCAATCTCGACACCATCAATCAGCTTTACGGTCTCGATCTGGATTCTGCCGGTCTCGAGAAATTCTTCGCTTCGGTGCGCGAAGACGTTGCCGAAATCAAGACCTCTGAAGACGTGGTCGTGAGCACCGTTGGCCGCGAGCTTTACGAGAAATTTTTCCGCGGCTACTCGCGCAAGCAGTGGGGCCTCGATCCGTCGCAGCTGGGTTCGCAAGTCACGGCGCGTATCCCCACGCGCACGAACCGCGACGATCGTTATTTTACCGACGCGCACCAGCAAATGCCGCTCCACGGTTTCACGCGCATGTTCGAGAAGATGCTCGACCACGAGAACATCACGATTCAGCTCGGGACCGATTATCGCGAGATCAAGGATTCTGTTCCGCATCGCGAAATGATCTATACCGGCCCGATCGATGAATTCTTCGATTTTCGTTTCGGAAAACTCCCTTATCGCTCGCTGGAATTTCGCCACGAAACGCACGACCGCGAAGTCTTCCAAGACGCGCCGGTGGTGAATTACCCCGACGAGAAAATTCCGCACACCCGCATCACGGAGTTCAAATATCTCACCGGTCAGCAGCACCCGAAGACAAGTGTTGTTTACGAATATCCGCAGGCGGAAGGCGATCCGTATTATCCCATCCCGCGTCCGCAAAACGCCGAGATCAATGCGAAATACCAAGCACTCGTTAACGAAACGCCCGGCCTGTATTTCGTCGGCCGGCTCGCCTCCTACAAATATTACAACATGGACCAGGTGGTCGGCTCGGCGCTCACGCTTTATCGCAAGCTACGCGACCGGATGACCCTGTAGCGGCGGTCTATGACCGCCGAAAATGTGGATTGCAATTGACGCGTTCGGCGGTCATAGACCGCCGCTACAGTTCACCGATCGCCGCCAGCTCGGCGTCCACCATTTCGCGCACCAATTCCGGCACGGAAATCTGCGCCCGCCAGCCGAGCGTCTGCGCAATCTTCTCCGGCGATCCGACCAAATGGACCGGCTCTGCCGGTCGATCGAAGGCCGCGTTGTGTTTCACGTAATCGTCCGGTTTTAGATTCACCGCGGCAAAGGCCGCCTCTACGAAATCGCGCACGGAATGCGTCTTCCCCGTCGCGACAATATAATCGTCCGGCGTTTCGTGCTGCATCATGGCCCACATCGCGGCCACATATTCACGCGCGTGTCCCCAATCACGCCTGGCCTCGAGGCTGCCAAGCACCAGTTCAGCATCCAGCCCGCGAGAGATCCGCGCCACTCCCCGCGTGATCTTGCGCGTGACAAAATTCTCCCCGCGCCGCGGCGACTCGTGGTTGTAGAGAATGCCGTTGCAAACGAAGAGCCCATACGAATCCCGATAAACGCGCGCCAACTGCGTCGCAAAGGCCTTGGCGCAGCCGTACGGATTGGCCGGACGAAAGGGTGTCGTCTCCGTTTGTGGAGCTTCCGTCGCCTTGCCAAAGATCTCCGAACTCGAAGCGTGATAAAAGCGCACCGGCTGCTTTTGATCGCGGCAAATCTCCAGCAGGCGCAGCGTCGCCATGCCCACTTCTTCGCAGGTCGATTCCGGAATTTCGAAACTGAGCCCGACATGACTCTGCCCTGCCAGATGATAAACCTCGGAAGGTTCCACCTCCGCGAAGATCCGGCGGAGCGTCGTCCCATCACTCAAGTCGCCGTAGTGCAGGAAAAGATTCTTCCCTTCGACTTCAGGGTCGGAACGCAAATGCTCGATCCGGGAGCGGCGCAAGTTACTCGTACGCCGCACCACGCCGTGGACGGTGTAGCCCTTTTCGAGCAGCAGTTCCGTCAAATAGGAGCCGTCCTGCCCCGTGATGCCGGTGATGAGAGCAACGCGATCGTTAGCCATGCGAGACCGCTATTCTTCCGTCCAGTCCCGCATGCGCAAGCCCCAATCACGCGCGGGCTGCGCAACGGGAGCAAAAATGTCGATGATCGGGTGGCCCTGACGGGATTTGCGCCCGTCAGGGCTCCCACACCACCGGACGTGCGGTTTTCCGCATCCGGCGGTTGGAGACGTGCGAGGTTTATTTCGCGAGGTCGTTTGGAGTAATGAACCCATAGCTCTGGAGC
>JBBSPM010000079.1:0-19245 GCA_038258815.1 Chthoniobacterales bacterium | reverse complement strand
TTGGCGCGCGCGCAAGTCACCACCATCCGGCTTAAAGTGCTCAAGCTCGGCACCGTCATCGTGCGCAACACCCGCCGCCTCCGGCTCTTGTTTTCCAGCGCCTATCCGGAGCAGGAACTCTTCCGCTCGATGCTGCGCAAGCTCAGCTCGGCTTGAAGCTCAGCGGGTGCTGTCCCCGGCCCCAAAAAAACAACGGGGGTAAGGGGGAGTGTCTCCAGAGCACTCAAAATCGGCCCGGCGAGTCAACTGCAACGCCGCTTCCCCTCGATCTTTGACCCCAACGGCCGCCGCCGACTAATGGTGAAATATCCGGGCTAGCTGCGCTTCCTCGATCGTCTCGAAGGCTTTGCGCGCGACGATTTTCAACTCGCCACCCAATCGCTTCGTCGTGTGCGTTTGGCCGCGGAGATGCTGCGCAACCGCGCTTCCAGATCGATCGTCGATCCGATGTAATGGCGGCCATTCGCGCCCTTCAAAATATAAACCCAAGCCATTCAAAAAATCTGCCAGAGGGGAGAGTTGAACTCCCGACCAAGGGCTTATGAGTCCCCTGCTCTACCACTGAGCTACCCTGGCGTCATCGTTAAAATTGAACTCCCGACCAACCCCGAATGCTTTCGGGGCTGCTCTACCACTGAGCTACCCTGGCGCGAATCGGGAAACTCAGCGTCCTGACAGGGTGTGTCAACGTCGCCAGTCGTTCAAGAATCGAGAAACAGACCTCGATGGAGCCCATTCGCACGCCGAGCGCTCGGTCGGTGCTTCGTCAGTTCGCGCTGGTCACCCGATTTCGATGGAGATCTTTCCGCACGACGCTTGAAAGACGTTCGGGAGCCGGCAACCGCTCGCGGTCGATAAACTCCGAGATGCGCGTGGCCGCGGTGTGGGGATCGGCCACCAGCATTGGATAGTCGACTTCCAGCACCTGAAACAATTTTGGACGCGCGCGCAAGTACCGCAGCGTGGATTCTGAGTGAGCCTGCAACGCAGCAGCAATCTGTTGGGGGTCGGCCGCGTAGCCTATCGTTCCGCGACGGACGATCATTTTTTCCTGAGACGCCACGACTTCGGGGAGAGGCCGGCGCATGTAGATGACCCGGTATTCGTGCGTCAGTGGCAATGACGGAAGCAAGGCCGAGACGACTTTGATGGCCTTCCGTTCCAGGCCCACCTCATCCAGCAATTCGGGCTCTTTCATGATGCGCTTGATGGCCTCCCATTCAAAGTAGCCCTGCGGGTTGTCCTCGTCCGCCGTGCGTTCGTCGTCTGTCTTCGCATGCAGACCGCCCGCCGCCAGCATCTGCATCATCAAGGAGGTACCGGAACGCGGCAGGCCTGAGACGATCACGAATGATTTGCCCGATGCGGATGGCGGATCCGTTTTGCGGGAGCGGACCTCCTGTTCGCGTTGCCGACGTTCCGCGGGCGATGGAATATCCGGAATCGCTCGTTTTTCATTGAGACGGCTGCTTAGGAGACCTCGTCGCTGGACCCGGTCGCGAGAGCTTCGCTCGGCGATGTTACGATAAGTCGCTGCCAGGAATGTCTGTTCTTCTGCATCCGGAGTCGCATGAAGTGCCGCGAGCCAACGATAGGCCATAACCATCTCAGGTCGCATCCTGGCCGCTCTTTTCAGTGCCGTGATTGCCTCAGCCTTGCGCTCCTCTCGGGCGAGCGCGACTCCGAGGCAGAAGTGAGCGGTCGGCAAGTGGAAGAGCAGTTGGATAGCCTCAAGACCGGCGTCGATCGCGGCGAGGTTTCGTCGCTGGCGAAGATGCGTGGCCGCGAGTCCCTGCCAGGCTAACGCGCACTCCCGGTCCAGCGCAGTCGCGCGCTGGAAGCAGGCCTCCGCTTTCGCTAAATCTTTCAGCTCGCTCCAGAGCCAGCCAGCCTCGACCCAAAGGATCGGATGGAGCAGCATGTTGCTCATCACGCTTCGCATGCAGGTCGCTGCTTCTTCCGAGAGACCGCGCGCGAGTTTGGCGCGACTTCGCATAATCCAGACCACGACGGGAACCGCCGATTCCTCAGTTTCCGCCGGATATGCGCGGTCGAGGAGTTCGTCGGCTGCGACAACATAGCCGGCCTTCAAGTAGGAGTTGGCGAGCTGGTGGATGTAGCGCGACTCCCAAGGGCGACGGAGAAGGAGACGTTCCATGATCGCGATCGCTTCCTCTGGTTGAGCACTGGAAAGGTGAACCTGCGCGAGGTTATAGAGATTCTCCGTTTCAACCCCTTCGGCTTCTTTCTCCCAATCGTCCGAAGGACTGTCCACGTAACCCAAGGCGGCGAATTGCCGGATCATCTCTCGGCTCGCCTCCGGCGACGCTTGCCAGGTAAAGCCCGGCGGGTGCCGACCGTCATCGCCGATTACGGCATCCCACGAAGGGATTTTTTGCGGCGGTGCAGGATTCTCCAACGCGTCCAAGAGAGGCTTGCCGTCCATGTCCTCGCCCACTGGCAATCCGGTCAGCGTCAAAAGCGTGGGCACAATATCCAGGATCGACGCGCCGTAGATGCGCTCATCGCGCCGCACACCCGGTCCGTTCAGGACGAGAATGCCGAGGTCGCGATGCCACAAAACGGGACCGGCCGGTTCCTCAGGATCAGCTAATGGACGCAGCGCGTCGCTTTGGAAACCGTGATCCGAGCAGATTACGACCAGGGTATCCGGGCCCGCTAGTTGCACGAGCCGTTCCAGCATCATGTCCTGCAAGCGATAGATGCCAGGAATCACGCCCTGGTAGATTTCGAATTCACGTTCCGGAACGTGGGGCTGCCGCGGCGGATAGAATCGCATAAACGAATGCGAAAAATGATCGATCGAATCGAAGTAAACCGCGGTGAAATCCCAGTCGTCAGTTTGCATGGCCGCAGTCGCGGCGGCTTGAATGGTGCAGCAGTCGCTCAAGAGCTTGGCAAAGACTTCAAGGCCGCGCTCGTTCCTCTGGTCGATCTCCGCCGCCCGCGGAATGAACGGCAGGATCAATTCCTCCGTCACTTCGCTCAACTCCATCCGTAACCGTCCGAACTCCTCGACGCGGTCGGCCGGATGCACGGCACCGAGCGGGACCTGCCATTGGTCCGGTCCCACGCGCTTCGTTCGCATGAAGTAGTTGGTGACCACAGTCCCGCGGAGTGGCTCCGCGGGATGGCTCGCCCACCAACCGATGACATTGCTGCGCCAGCCCAGCGCCTGTTGAAAGATATTCCAGAGGGCTTTCGTGCGCCGCGAGACGGACGAATACGGGCGCACGCCGGTGACCGAATCGCGTTCGAGAAAGCCGTGGATTCCGTGTTTGTCGGCGGTCTTCCCCGTGACGATCGAGTTCCACAACATCGGGGAAATCTTGGGGTGCAACGTCCCCAAATTCCCCATCACTCCGCCATCGATCAGACGCGACAGCGTGGGCATCTCCCCAGCGTCGACCAGCGGATTGATGATCCGCCAGTCGGCCGCATCCCATCCTACAAACAGGATTCGACGCGGCTTGGCCGGCGCGTGAACCCGCACGCCCTCACCCCCATCGTCCGCGAGCGCGGCATCCATGCGGATCAGTCCGAACGCTCCCCGGAGCTACGCCGCCTTCCTGGCCACCAAGCGACGGTGGGCAGCCAAGCCAGCGATTCCGAGGGCGAGCAATCCTAGGGAAATCGTCGAGGGTTCCGGCACCTGTCCCGCGCTGATCGCCGTGCCGTTCGTCTCGAAAGCGGCATCAAACAGCGTAATGTTGCGCGCGCCCGGTTCGGTATTCGGAGCCACACTGATGCGCACCCATCCATAAACATTTTGCCCGCTGATGGTGAAACTGATCCCGAGGTATCCGGGCGTCGAAACCAGCCACTGACTCCCGGGATATCCGGGACCGAAAGCAAGACTGGCAATTTCATTGGCGGTACCTGCAAAGAGATTCAGGAAGCCCGCTCCCGGGCCGATGTTGGCTCCATTGACAAGCTTCGAACCGTAGCGGTAGCCGTTATTCGAGAAACCGATGACACCGAGCGTGCCGCCATTTGGAGCCAGAATCGCGGCCGCACCGCCGAAGGGTTCGCCATTTCCCACGGCGAGCTGAAAATCGAAGACGCCGTCGCCGTTGAGGTCGAATGGCCTCGTGGTAAAAGCCCCGCTTCCCGGCGAGGTGTCCGTAAGCACCACGCCGCCAAAATCGATAAAGACGATCGAGGCGTCCGCTGTGGTCACGGCCCCTACGCAAACGGCCGCGCCCACGCCCGTCGCGCAATAGCGGGCGAGTCGCCGCTCGCGCTTCAAGGAGTCAAGATTGGGTGAATTCGCTGGTTTTGTTTTCATGGGAATTTGGAGTTCTTTCACTTTGTTGAGGGGACGCAGCTCTCCGATATCTCGGCTCTTACGTTCATGATTTGGCACGATTACATATCGTCTATCTATATGGCAAGAACAATTTGTTTAAAACCTGCCACCTCGCCTTTTGCTCGAAGTTTTTCCCTGTGATAATCGTCCGAATTGGCGCTTAATTCCGACCAGCGAATTTCGGCACTTGCCAAGATTTTGTGCCACCTTAATTCAGTTTTTCTATAGGAATGATCGCACTCTGGCGTCTACCGGAGAACCCGGCGATTTGGTCTCGGCCCCTTCGGCGATCGAACCGGCTGGGCGAAGAATCAATCGTGCGCGAGAGTTCGCGCCAAATTTAGCTTCGCCGCGCGCCACGCAGGAATGAACGCCGCCGCCAACCCACATAGGTTGAGAAACCCGATCGCCCCCAGGAATAGTGGCGCATCAAACGTCGGAGCGTCGTAAAGAAACGGCTTTAGCAAGAACGACGCACCCACGGCAATCGCCACGCCCAGCGCGGTGCCGGCAGCGAGCAACCGGCCCACCTGCGCGAGCACCATCGCAATCACCCTCCAGCGATCCGCTCCGACCGCCATGCGAACCGCGATCTCATGCTTTCGTTCGACCACCGTGTAGGCAACGACCGCATAGACTCCGCCGACGGCCAGAAGTAGCCCGATGATCGCGAAAACCGCGACGGCGTTTGCAGTGAACATGCGCGGGAAGATCGAATCGCCAATGGCCTGGTCGAGAGCACGCGGATGTGCCAGGACCAACTGCGGATCGAACGCGTTGACCTTGCCAGCCACCATGGCAATCGCCTCCTGCGGGTTTTTTTCCGCCCGCACTGCCAACACCATCCGGCGGACAGGATTCTGAGTGTAGGGGACGTACAACTCCGGCTCCGGCGGCACATCCAAAGCGTCGTGTTTGATGCTGCCGACAACCCCAACAATCGTCCTCCAACCCGACCACTTGGGGTAATCCAGCTTGATGCGCTTCCCCACCACTTCCTTCGTGCCCCAGTACCGGAACGCCAACGCGCGATTGACCACGACGACTAGACCAGACGTTGCAACGTCAGATGAATCGAAAGCACGTCCGCTCGATACTGAAATCTGGAGCACGCGAAAATACTCCGGCGTCACGATTCGGACCACCTCGTCGGGCGGCGTAACCCGTCCGGGATTGGGATCATTTTCGATCGAAAACGTTCGGTCCGAATTTCCCCCGCCAAACGGAATCGAGGAAATGCACGCCGCGCCCGCGACCCCTGGCAGCCGCGACACCTCGCTCATGACTTTGGAAAGACAATCGACCATGCCGGAAGTCTCAGAGTATTCGCTGGCCGGCAAAAAAAGGTCTGTGGTCACGACGCCGGCGGCATTGAACCCCGGGTCGACGTCGCGCAGACGAATAAGACTCTTGCTCAGCATGCCGGCGCCAACCAACAACACCAGAGCCAGCGCCGTCTCCAACACCACGAGTCGATTGCGCATTCCGCGTCTTCGATCACTGACCCTATGATTACTCCGGCGGTCCTTGAGCGCATCGACCGTTGCCTGCCGAACCGCATCGCGGCCCGGAACGAACGCAAGAAAAAGACCCGTCACGATCGCCAGCCCGATCGCAGCCAGTTCCACCAACGGACTGATTCGGAGATGCGCGATGAGCGGTGATGACTGATCGCCAGTAGCCCGAAACAAAGCCACGCCCGCCGTGCCGAGAAAGAGTCCCCCAATCCCTCCCACCAGCGCGAGAATCACTCCCTCGCTCATCGCCTGACGAAGCAACCGCAAAGGTCCCGCTCCCAAAGCCATTCGGATCGCCGTTTGCCGACGTGCCGTGTTAGCGCGAGCCAGCATGATTGCGGTAAGATTTGCCACCGCGATCAGCCACATGGCCAGAATCGCGACAGCGAGCACCACAGCGGCCCAGCGCATCCGCGGGTCCACCCAACGCTTCAACTGCGTAGCGCGAAGCCCGCCGGTGGCGTAGAGGCTCGCATCATCGCGCTTCCAGCTCTCACTCACGCCTTCGAGTTCCCGACGCAGCTCTTGCAGCTCGACCCTCGGCTTCATCCTCCCAACAATCCGAAAAGCCCGTGCGGCCCTATCCTCCGACTCTTCGCGGAGGGGAACCAGAGGCTCCCAAAGGTCGGCCGCTCTCAACTGTGGTCGCTGGGCGGTGAATCCCACCAAAGGAAATTCAAAATCGGCCGGCATGATTCCCAAGACGGTGCGCATGGCTCCGTTGAGCGATATTTGCCTCCCGATCAGCGCTGGATCCGAAGCGTAGAGCTCGCGCCAAAGGCGATCACTTATGACCACGCCATCGGTCGTCGAGCTGAACACCTCGCCCAAGAGAGGTCGAACACCCAGGACACCGAACAAATTCGGGGACACCGTCGCACCGCGAACGCGTTTGATTCCGTCGCCCCCGCCAACGTCCATCACCGCGTATCGAAAGGTCGCGATCTGTTCGACGCATGGGACGTGCTCCCGAAGGTCGGCTATCTCCAGCCAGGAGAAAGGCATCCCAAGCCCGCCTGGCCGAAACGACGTCAACTCCTGGCCAAAGCTGACCAGTTGTTTTGGATTGCGATACGGGAGCGGAGTGAAAAACAACGCACCCAGGACGCTGGCAACGAACAAACTGGCCGCGATCGAAAGAGCCACGAGACCGACCGCGACAACGGCAAAGACTGGCGTCCTTCGCAGACCGCGCATGGCATACCGGGAGTCCTGAAAAAACTCCTCTGCCCAACGCACACCTCGGGCATCTCGACACTGCTCCTTGGTCTGCTCGATTCCGTCGAACTCGCGCCGGGCCGCCTCACCTGCCTGCGCAGGCGAAAGCCCTTCGATGACCAACTGCTCGGCCCGCATGCCCACGTAAGACCGAAACTCGTCGTCCAGTTCCTCCTCCAGCTCTCGACGCCGCAAGAGCGCCCGCAGACGATGCGGAATCGTCCAGAAAAACTGCGTGAACTCCTCTGCGATTAACATTTGAACTCCTCAGGAGAAATACAGTATTTCGCAAATCCGCGCCACCGCCCAGCGAAAGAGCGATCGAAACGCGCGACCACGGAAGCGCGACTAAACCGCCTTCAGCGCGGAAGAAATGGCCAGCGAGACGTTTTGCCACTCCAGCGTTTCCGCTTCGAGCTGACGGCGCCCGGCCGTCGACATCTGATAGAATTTTGCGCGACGATTGCACTCCGAGCGGCCCCAAAAAGAATGCGCCCATCCCGCAGCCTCAATCCGATGGAGAGCAGGAAAAAGGGAGCCTGGTTTCACACTGAAGGCTCCGTTCGTAATCTGCTCGATGCGTCGCGCGACTCCCAACCCATGCAGCGGAGCCGGCGCCACCGCTTGCAGAACGAGCAAGTCCAGGGTCCCGTGCAACAGCTCAGTTTGGATCGATTTCATCGACTCTTTTGTTTAACTCCGCTGCCGTGCAATTTCACCAACTTTTCTTCCAGGTCCTCGTTCAATTTTGCTTCGTCAAATACGGCGCCAGCTCTTTCTTCGTGCCGCGCACGGCCGCCATGAAACACACGCCATCGCTCACCCGCACCGCACCCGTCCAACCGTCCTGCTCCACGTAACGCCAGCCCGAAAATTCCCGCGGACGAGCATCCTTCGGGTTGCGCTCCGCGGGAAAAAGGAAAAACTGGACGCGCTTGTCCGCGACCGTGATCTGCGCCACGCGAGAGCCCGAGTCATCATCGAAAACACGGACGGCCGACGTCCGCATATTCGCAAATTCCGGCGGCACATCGAAGTGTTCGAGCCGGTATTTCATAAAAAAGAAATCGCTTAGCGAACCGGCTTCCGCTTCCACCGGATCGAGCTTCACGCCGCGCATCGAGCTGGCCACAGTCAGCAATTTCCGCGCGCCGCTCGACCCCGGGAAATCGTTCATCCTTTCCACGACGACGAAGATGGCCACGCCCGCGATGACGACGAGGGCAAACGCAATCGAGAGGACCACCGGGTTGCGCCATGTCTTGCGCCAGCCACGCCGTTTCTGCGGAATGAGTTTCTCATTGCGGAACCATTCCGAGATCTCAGCCGAGACCGGAATGCCATGCACCAGCTTCGCCACCGCCCGATCGAAAGCTTGCTGCTGACTGAACGCCGCCGCCGTCGGGCCTTTGCGCTTCGCACGCTGGACCGCCATCCGCATCTTGCGATCCGTTTCCGTCTTCTCCGTGATGGGCGCGACACGCAAAAGCTTGCCGTCCGATATTGTGCCAAACAAACTCATGCTTCGTAGGGCGGCGGAGTGGTCGCGTCGAGCCACGCCTGAAATTGGCGCCGGCCGCTCTCGACCATTTCGGAAAATTCGTTCGCCTTCAATTCCAGCATCGAAAGCGTGTCGCCGAGGCTGAACTCGTCGAGGTAATAGATGGCCAGCGCGCTCCGTTGCGGTTCCGGCGCGCCGGAAATCCAGACCGCGAGTTGCTCAGGAAGGAGCTGCCCAATTTGCGCCGGAGATTCCGCCGTGAGCTCCGCAGCTTCGACGAATCCGGGCTCCGCCTGCAACCCGCTCTCACTCGCGATCAAAGACTGCCAGCGCGCGTCGCGAAAGAACCAGAGCCGATCCTGGACCGGCTCACCCTTCGCCGAAAGCGCGGCTGCCGCTCGCAGCGTGCTCTGGAAAGCCTGCTTCGCCTTCGACTGCTCCCCCGTCATGAGAAAGCAAAAACGGTAAAGCTGCGGCAAATTTTCGTTGGTCTCGAGCACGGCGTGATTTTCCGCCGAATGTTACGCGCGAGGCGAGGCGCGACAAGAGCGGTCTGCGCCGTTGACGGCGCGAGCTTCCCTGGCCACCGCCGCGGCTCTTCATCAGCGTGAAGTTGTGCCGAGCGATGGCATTCCTTCGCCGGCCGCGGTTTATCGTCGGGGTTTCGCGCCGCGGCACGACTCTCTAGCGGAGGATGCTGGACAGGCGTCACGGCCCTTTTCCCGCGATCAAGTCGGTAATCCGGCTTCGAGTTCTACGATTCGTTTCCTGAGGGGTGCGATCAGAATCTCGATTTCTTCCGCGGAGTAGCGCGGCGCGATGTATTGCGGGCAGTTCCAATCGAACGAAACCACATCGATGAAAAAGAAGCGTTCCACCATTCGCGCGACCTCGGGATTGGCCACCGTCGCGAAGAGTTCGGGATGCTCCTTCGCGTCCTCGGTGCGCGCATGCCCAATGATCTTGAGGCGCGTCCGGTTGGGATAATCGATCAAGAAAAGGGCGACGCGATCGTTTCCGGCGAGGTTGCCGGTGGAGAGCAGTTGGCGATTCCCTTTGTAATCGGCAAAGGCGAGCTGCGCCCCGTCGAGGACGCGCAGAAAGCCGCGCGCACCACCACGATGCTGGAGGTAAGGCCAGCCGTCTTCGCTCACGGTCGCCATGTAAAAGGAATCGCGCGCTTCGATAAAGCCGCGCTCGTCGGCACCGAGAAGATCTCGCACCGGAGCCTCGTGCGCCACTCGGGCGCGTCCGTAATAGTGCGCCTGCGCGCGACCCACCGCAGGTGTAACCAGAGTTTTTAGGAATCGTTCGGCCATGTTTTCTCGAATGGAATGGCAGCGTGGCGAAGCCATCTTCAGCCACGCTGCCAGTTGATTACTTTCCGTTCTTGGTCACGAGGCCGGGCCAGTTCTGGCCTGCCGTGGCCACGTTGCCGGCAAAGTCGGCGTTGAATTTCTTTAGGATGTCAGCGTTCAGGTTCAGATAGAGTTTGCCGTCTCTCACCTGCCACGTGCTGATGTCGACCGGGAACAGCTTGTCGAGCGCCACTCCGAAGGCACAGAAACCGCCGAACTGGGGCGCGTATTTGTCGGGCGCCGAAGTAAATGATTTTTGGTGCTCTTCGCTGGCAAAGAAGTAGGTGGCGCCCTCGTATTCGGCGGTGATGAAGGGTGATCCGTTCACCGGCTTGGCCTCGGTAAAAAAGGCGACGGGATCGAAGCCGCTTAAGGCGGCGCCACTGGCGCCGGAGACGTTGACCAAATCGCCGGCGACGGCGGAGACGGAGAGCAACATCAAGGCTGCGATGGACTGGAGGGTG
This sequence comes from Chthoniobacterales bacterium, assembly GCA_038258815.1. Lineage (GTDB taxonomy): Bacteria > Verrucomicrobiota > Verrucomicrobiia > Chthoniobacterales > UBA10450 > JACCTI01. The sequence goes on along the minus strand of JBBSPM010000079.1, from coordinate 8,857 downwards.
GTTTTCATTTTTCTATTTTGTTTTGGGGGTTACTGCGTTTTTGTTTCGGTCTGCACGGCCCTGCGGGCCTCGCACAGGAGGGAAGTAGACAGCACTGTCTATTTCAGGTCAAGGACAAAATAGACAACTTTGTCTACTTTGCATTTGCCAGCGGTATTTCTGCGCCGCACAGTGCTGGGATGGCCACCCGTAATTCTGCCACGCCGACCTCTGCAAAACGCCAACACCTCCTGGCGACCGCCTGGCGAATGTTTTACCGCGACGGATACCGCACGGTCGGCATCGACACCCTACTGACCGAGGCCGACCTCGCGAAGATGACGCTTTATAATCATTTCTCGTCCAAGGACGATCTGATTATCGCGGTCATCAAGAAACGCAGCGAGGAGGTGCTGGCCGGGCTGGCCGAGGCCGTAAAAAAGGCCGGCCGCTCGCCCGAGAGTCGCCTCCTGGCGGTCTTCGACTGGCTCAAGATTTTGTTCGCCAGGGCCGATTTTAACGGCTGCGCTTTCATCCGCGCGCTGAGCGAGTTTCCAGAGCCAACCCATCGCGTCCATCAGGCTGCCTGGTCCCACAAACAATCAGTGCGGAAGATGCTGCTGCGCCTGGCCTCGGAAGCGGGCGCGAAAGACGCGGCCGCCCTCGCCGATTCTCTACGACTGCTCATCGACGGCGCTCTGGTCGCCGCGCACGCCACTGGCAGCACCAAACCTGCCCGTGTCGCGCGCGGTGCCGCCGCTACCCTGCTCAAACAGTCACGGCGTGCGGCCAAAAACTGATTCGCTTTCGGCCACTCCAGCGGAGGCACTCAACGCCCGAAGTCCACGCGCATAGGCTGCGCGAAGCGCGAATGATTTCGTCGACCCAGACGTCGACAACTGGCTCGATCGGAAAGCCGCCTACGACACCTTCGCCGTTGATCGCAAGGAGGCGCCTGCTTCCTACTTCTTGCCGGCCCCTGCGGCCTGTCCTTGCAGTTCCGCTTTTAGCGTCTCCTGCATCTCCGGAAACAACCCCTCGTGATACCGTAGAATCGCGCCGTCCGGTGAGATCACGACCATGCTGGGTAGGCCGGGATTTTCGAATGTCTTGAAAACCTTCGATTCAGAATCGAGCAGCGTCGGCATGGTCAAACCTTGCGAATGCCAGAACGCTCTCACCCGATTCGTTTTCGCGTTCACATCGCTGCCTTGTTCCATTGTATTAACCGCGAAAACCTTCACCGGTAATTTCTCCGCCGCCGCCCAGTCGCTGATCGCCTGCGTTTCCTTGAGCGCTTGCCAACACGGCACACACCATGTTGCCCAGAAATCCAGGAGCACGGTCGAGCCACGCAGTTCATGCAGCGCCACCTTCTTACCGTCGAGAGTTTCGAGCTCAAAATCGGGCGCAATAGTTCCGATCGCCAGCCGCTTCGAGGTCAGTTCTGTCAGGCTTTTGACCGCACTGCGCGAGCCCGAGACAAACATGATGGGCTCCTCGGTCGCTGTCAGAACTTTTGGCGCGAAGGTGCCATTCACGTGGACGACAAATCCTTCCGGCGCGCCCGCTGGTTTCACTTGAAAGGACACCGCCGCAAAAAAATGAGTCTGCCGATTGATGCGCAAAGTCAGCTCGCCGTTGCCAGCCACGAAGTGAACCTCATCGTAAGATTTTCCATTGTCGCCGGCCACGTCTTCCCGGCATCCAGCGATTCGCAGGGGCTCGAGTAGATTGAATCGCAGGGTGTCGATCACCGCGTTAAGTTCCTTCCCTTCGTGCATGGCCAAGGGCGGCGGTTCGAAAAGCGATCCACTGCCAGCGACGCGCCGTAAAGCTGTTCCGAAATCGCCCTCGTAGCGGTCGACCACGTACCGGTCGGGCACATCGCTTTGCACGAGATAAAATTCGTGATCACCCGCGACCGCTTCGAGCAGAGCGTTTTTTACGCGCACACTCTGCCCGGGCCCGAACTGATATTCCTCCGTCTTAGTCTCCCGCTCGGAGCCCGGCGCTTCCACCACGTAAGATAAGGTGTCCTGTAAAGCCGCGATATTTCTGTAGGCGCGTGCGGAGGTCTCCAGTATCGCTCGCGCACGCGGAATGTCCGGCGTCGTCGCCGCGAGTCCACTGCCAAGCGCCACCGCAACGACTGCCGCGAGGATTATTTTCATATTAATGACCATTGTTGGGCGCAGTTCCGTTCCGCTTTGTGCTCACAACGTCTTCAGAAATCGAACGAGGTCGCGCCGGAAGCTGGTTTCCGAGGCATTGTATCCTTCCCGGCTAAGGCGCACCCGCCCCGCCCGATCGAGAACAACCAAGGCCGGAACTGCCGCAAAACCGAAGCCCGCGTGCGCTTTCCCTCCCGCGTCGAAAGCGATGGGCAGCGTGACGTGCCGCCTTTGAGCAAAGGCGAGGAGACGGTCCGGTGTGTCGCCGCCGCGATCGCTCCCGACGAGGACGAACTCAACGTCGTCGTTGCCTTTGAGGTCGGCGCGAACGCCCGCGATTTCCGGCAACTCCGCGATACACGGCCCACACGTTGTGCCAAAGAAATCGATCACGAGAATTTTCCCAAGTTTCGGAGCCAACGGAACCGCTCCATCGCTGACGGGCTGGAGAGCAAAGGTCGGCGCGGCCCCGTCGCCGAAATGGTTCCGTGAACGCGGCAACTGCTCCGGTAGATAGCCCAGGCAATACCACAGGGAAGTGATGAACAGCACACCCACCCCGCTGACCAGCAAAACGCGGCGCGAGTGCTCAGCCGCCAGCCAGCGAATCCCGAGCGCCGCCGCGACGACCCACAGCAACAGATTCGGCCACAACGCGGGAACTTTCGGCAACGCGAGGTAGCCAAACACGGCCACGAGCGGCCCACAGAGTAAAGCCACGGTCAACCAATCGCCTTTACCCTCCGCACCCACCCAGAGGGCGAGGGAGAAAAGGAGAATCGCTCCAGCTGCGTAAATCAGACGAAAATCGTTCGAAACAAAAGTAGCGAAGCCAAAGACAAGGCCGAGCGCCAGGATACCGAGCGCAGCCGCCGCCAGGCGTTGCTTCCAACTCACCGCAGGTGATAGATTTTGCTCCATTGCTTCTGCTTCCAATGAGATGCAATTGAAGCTGTTTTTGGATTCAAAAATCTGCTCGCAAAGGCGGTTCGCGTCGTCGCGAGCGTATCGGGCTAAAGTCGGGTGAACAAAAAGTTAGCGACCAAGATCGTAAAGGAACTCCAGGCTCTCGGAAGTCCGGAGAATGTCGCCGGCATGTCGCGCTTTGGCATCGTCGCGAAAAAAGCCTTGGGCGTTCCCGCCCCTGCTCTGAAACAGTTGGCCCGCGAAATAAAAAGTGTCACCGACGACCGCCATGAGCTGGCGCAAGTCCTTTGGGAGACGGGAATTCACGAAGCTCGCGGCCTCGCCTATCTGATTGATGATCCGCGGCAGGTCACCAAGGAACAAATGGAATCCTGGGTACGGGATTTCGATAACTGGGCGATTTGCGACGGCACTTGCGGACATCTTTTCTGCAAGACCGCTTTTGCTTACGACAAAGCCTTCGCTTGGGCGGAACGCGAGGCTGAATTCGTGAAACGCGCCGGCCTCGTCCTCATGGCCTGGCTCGCGGTGCATGACAAAAAAGCCGACGATGTGAAGATCGCGCGCTTCCTCCCGATCCTCGAGCGCACATCCGACGACGATCGAAATTTCGTGAAGAAAGCCGTCAATTGGTCGCTACGGCAAATCGGCAAGCGGAATTTCCATTTGAACCGGCTCGCCATTGCGACTGCCGAAAAAGTGATGGCGCAGAAGACCAGAAACGCCCGCTGGATTGCAACGAACGCCTTGCGCGAGCTTAGGCACGAAACCGTTCAGAGAAGATTACGAGATAAGGCCGATCGGCGGAGTAAAAACCTGTGTCGGCGCTGACAGCCGCGGCGGTTGGCATTGTGAGCGGCTGAGATCGCTGACCGAACATCTCTGCTTCGGAAGCAGCGGGACGGCGCAGATTCATCAACATTACGCCGATCGTCGCGGACTTGGTGAGCCGAAGCGGCGTGGAGGAAAGCCTCTGCCTGGCCAACGCCATGCACATCCCCGCGCCGCGCGGCCATTCTATACGTGACTCACGGATAGAGTTCCAAAACGCCGCGGGAGCCTTGGCTCAAAGTTTTTACCCTTCGCTAGCGGTCGAGCACCGCCGCGATAGCGGCCATCGCCAACTGGCGCGGTTCGGCGCGGTCGTGTTCCCACTCCTGCAGCTTGCGCTTGGAAACCTTGAGCTTCAGGCGGCCTCACTTTGCGAGAGATCGTTTTTCTTGCGCCAATCGTAGAGGCGTTCACCCAAACTCTTCACCGTCACCCCCGTGGCTTGCAGATGCCAGCGTTCTTCTTTGGTGAGTTCCACGGCAGGTGCTGCCGGGGCATCTCCGCTCTTAAGTTCTTTCGCTTACTTTAGCAGCTAGATACTAGCCGCCGCTTCTTCTTCGCCAACTGCTGGCGTCGCCACATCCGTGTCGAGCGCTTCGCCCACAGCATAACGAGTGAACCGGCGGATCACGATGTTCTCACCCAACTCGGAAATTTTCGACGCCACGAATTCCTTGATCGTCTGATCCGGATTCTTGATGAAGGCCTGCTCCATCAAGCAAACCGTCGTATAAAATTTATCCAGCTTTCCAGCCACGATCTTCGCCTGCACCGCTTCCGGCTTCCCGGTCACCTGGCCTTCGTAGATCGCCTTCTCTTTCAGAATCAAATCCGCCGGCACTTCCTCGCGCGTAACACAGGTCGGACTCGCCGCCGCGATGTGCAGCGTGATGTCTTTCACGAAAGCGCGGAAGCCCTCGTTCTTCGCCACGAAATCCGTTTCGCAATTCACTTCCACCAGCACACCCACTTTGCCCTGCAAATGGATGTAGGAAGCCACGATGCCTTCCTTCGTCGCGCGCGACGCTTTCTTCCCGGCGCTGGCAATCCCCTTCGTCCGCAGCAAGGCCTCCGCCTTCTCCAGGTCACCGCCCGTTTCGGTCAGCGCACGTTTGCAATCCATCATGCCCGCGTTGGTTTTCTCGCGCAGCTGCTTCACAAGTTTCGGATCGATCTCGGCCATAAGAAATAAAAAGGTAAATGCTGCGCCCAGCGCCTCGTCTGTGAGGCGTGGGAAAAAACTACTACGAGGAGAACAGACGGCTAGGCGGACACGCCCGCCATCTCCACTTGCTCGCGCACGCGCGCTTCGCCGCTGGCGGAAACGATCGAGTCCACCAGCTTCTGCAAGACCACGCGAATCGCGCGGATCGCATCGTCGTTCCCCGCGATCGGGTAATCGATCAGCTCTGGATCGGCGTTCGTATCCACGATCGCCACCGTCGGGATGCCGAGCCGCTTCGCTTCCAGCACCGCATTGAACTCGCGCGTCGTATCGATGATCACCATCGCATCGGGCAACTTCGACATCTCGATGATGCCTTCCAGATTCCGCCGCAGCTTCGCGCCTTCACGTCCCAGCGCGGCCAGCTCCTGCTTGCCCATCTTCTTGTAATCGGGCGACGACTCGATCTCCTCGATATACTTCAAACGTCCGATCGACTTCCGGATCGTCGTCAAATTGGTGAGCGTCCCGCCCAGCCAGCGCTGATTCACAAAATATTGTCCGCACGCAATCGCCGCTTCCTTCACCGCCTCCTGCGCCTGCTTCTTGCAGCCGACAAAAAGAATCTTCCCGCCCCGGCGCGTCACGTCCTGCAGAAAATCGGTCGCCGTCTCCAGTTGCTTCACCGTCTCATCCAGATTGATGATGTAGATCTGGTTGCGCTTCTCGAAAATGAACGGTTTCATTTTCGGATTCCAGCGCTTCGTCTGGTGGCCAAAGTGGACGCCAGCTTCGAGCAATTCGGGGACGAGTTCGGTCATGGATGCCATAGGTAAAAACGGTAAACGCCCCGCGCAAGCGGAGCGGACGGGGAAGATGCAGCACTGCCTCCGGGATGGCAAACGGAATATTCCGGCGATTTTCCCCTATAAATTGCCGCCACCCAGACCCTCCAACGCCGCCACCAACTCCTCGAATCCGCCGATCAACCGCGTCGCCCCGAGTTCCTCCGCCGGCCGATCGCGAAACCCGAATGTCACCGCCACGCACGGCAAACCTGCCGCTACCGCCGTCTCCACATCCGTGATCGAATCCCCCACCAGCACGCCCCGACCACCGCCCGCCCGCCGGATCGCCTCCCACAACGGCTCCGCCGCCGGCTTCCGCTCCGGCAGCGTATCGCCCCCGATCACACTCGCGAACCGCTCCGTCCACCCAAACGCCGCCAGCAACAAATGCGTCAGCCTCTCCGGCTTGTTCGTGCAAATCGCCAGCCGCACCCCACGCGCCGTCAGCTCATCCAGCGCCGCCTCCGCTCCCGCGTAAGGCCGGCTCTCATCCGCGATGTGCGCCTTATAGTATTCCAGAAAGGTCGGCACCCCCGCCTCCACGAGCGCCGGCGTCACCACACCCGTCGCCGCAAGGCCGCGCTCCAGGAGGTTACGCATCCCGCCGCCCACCATCTCCGTCACCCGCGCCCCCGGCAGCCGCGCCCGTCCCATCCGCACCAGCATATGATTCAGCGACGCCGTCAGGTCCGCCGCCGTATCCGCCAGCGTCCCGTCCAGATCAAAGACCACCACATCGAAAGGAAAGCCGCGGCCCGCCGGAGAGGATTGCTCACTATTCACGATCGACATCCCGTAGATTGCCTCCTCGTTCCCAAGTTGCACTTGGGAATGCGCTTGCCCGGAAGCTCAGCTTCCCGGAACACGTGCGTGCCCAAGAAAACCGCCTTCTGGGAGGAAAAGCGGCCCCTCTGCGGTGAAAACATGCTCGCCAGATCGGCCGATTTCCCTCATCCTTCCAGCTTGGACAGAATAAACCCTCGACCCCAAACCCGCGCCGCCTTTTCCGCGCAGGCCGATCGCATCGGCCTCGGCCTCACCGGCAACGTCCCGCACGACCTCCAGAAATTCATCACCCTAGCCCACAACAGTTACGTCAACGCCAAGCAAGATCCCTGGACCACGAAGCTGACCAAACGCAACTACGCCAAAGCGCGCCTCGACACGCTCAACGCCGACCTCACCGCCCTCTCCGGCACCGAATCCGCCAGCAACATCGCCGCCGGCGCCGCCGAAGAAGACACCACCGCCCGCGACCTTGCCTACACCGACCTCAAAGACTGGATCAAAGAAGCCCACGGCGTCGCCCGCGGCGCCTTCCGCAAAAACGTCGGCGCGCTGACGAAATTAAAATTGTAAGCCAACGCGAAATCCTCAAGCAAACCAGTGGCACATCATGACTAAAGCTGAGTTTATTCGAACCGTGCAGAGTCGCGCGGCGCGCGTTTCTGTTGGCGCTTCAGCAGTGCGAGGACGCGGTAACGCCGGGACTGTCGCAGCATCTCGGGCGTTTCTGCGCTGTCTCGATCTTCGCCGATTTGCACTGCGCGATCCCATCGGGTTCGCCGCCGAACTCGATCGCACTACTCGTAAACTCTGCACAGCCCTCCCTCCTAATGCCCAGCATTGGGGACTCGCGAGAAAGGTCCTGAACATTTTTTTGCGCGATTGTCTTTACACAATCTATTTATCGAAGGCATTCCACCTTCAGCGTGCTGAGGAATTTCTTGAGTTGCCGCTGGATTCCATCACTGAGAGGGAGCTTCGGCGCGTGGTGGGCCGCGGGGTTCTGCCTCGCTGGCCAGGCGTTCGGCATGTCACTCCTGCGATTAGCGCTCAGTTTCAAGCGGTCGCTGCGAAGGAGGCCAGCCGCTGCAAGATTCCCAGAATACACCTGGATGCACTATGGTGGTCCGCAGGTCGCGACGCGAATGCGGCCTAACCAGACGACGATGAAGCTAACGTCCACCGCTCCGACGCCCAGACAGGCTTTTGATAGCTAGTGATTCTCTCCACGGATTGGCCTCGGTCTCAGTATGCGGAGCTTATCTTATTCTCGTAAGACCCTACAGCCCATGCATGCTATATCCACATTATGAAAACAGGGAGAGAAAAGGGGTCGGTCCTGGGGTCGGTCCTATAATCTGGGCATAATTCCATCGTTGCAGCCGTCCTCTGTCAGGCGGGTCAGACCGCTCCAAGGAAATTCCACTTGAGCCTCTTCGGGCATCGAACGATTCTAGCTTTCAATCGGCTCGCCGGTCGAGCCGATTTGCCGAGATTATAGGACCGACCTCTTTCTCCCATCCCCTTACTTCCGTTCACGAAACCCTCGCCGCGTTCAAGACCGCCCTGCACGTCCGCAAGACCGGCGGCAACGGCGAGGAAGACGAGCAGCCCCGCCCAAAAACTGCGGATTCCGCTCTCGACTCCCTCCGTCCCAACCGGTTAGCATCCCAGTCAAACTTCATGAATTTTAACCCCGCCAGCCGTGATAGGAGGTGGATTTACGACTCAAAAGACGAACATTTCGTCTAATTTTCGTTGGGCTTTACGGGCACTTTTCAATCGCGCGTTGCAAACAAATGGACTCTATACTGATGATCGTTGTTATCGTTCTGGGTGCAGGGTGCGCCTTTAAACTCTACTGCAATCAGAAGGATGATCAGCGTTGGCAGCAAGAGGCAATTGCCTTCAAGAAGAAGCTCGGCAGCATTCCGGACTTTAACTGTACGCACGATCTCTCTGACCCGGGGGTCGGTCCTGGGGGAAGGAGAAAAGGGGTCGGTCCTTAATGGCGCTCAATTAAGCGAAGAAGTGGGGGTAAAATTCCGCGGCTTGCCTTTATCGTTTCGGGAGGGAGAGACGATCATCAGCCGACGAGGTCGGGTCAGGGATTGATAGGGTTTGGGACGGCGCTTGAGCGCGCGCGG
>JBBSPM010000078.1:0-19453 GCA_038258815.1 Chthoniobacterales bacterium | reverse complement strand
GTCTGGGCGAATGAGGTGCTCACTGCGAGGGCGCTCACGGCTCCGACGATTAACAATTTCATCAATGGTGTGTGTTTCATATTTGTCCTTTGCTTTGGTTAAACGGATGTTCTCCGTCGTGCTTGTATCCGACTGTGCCCAAGCGGCCTTTATTCATCGAATTGCTCTCTTTTCGTGCTCTGACCGAAATTTGGCCGCCTCTTTCCCAGAGGTTTCGCTTTTATTTTAATGCAGTCGCTTCCCGGTTTTCGTGACTTTCTCCCCCGCGATTGTGCGGTGCGGGATTACATCTTTCGGCAATGGCGGGAGGTGTCCCGGCGCTACGGTTTCGTCGAATACGACGGCCCGCTGCTCGAGGATTTGGAGTTATTCAAGAAGAAGTCCGGCGAGGAAATAACGAAGCAGCTTTACGATTTTACCGACAAAGGCGGTCGTGCGGTCGCGTTGCGGCCTGAGATGACGCCGACGCTGGCCAGGATGGCGGCGGCTGCGCATCGGGAGTTTCGCAAGCCGATGAAGTGGTTCTGCATCCCGCAGATGTTTCGCTACGAACGCCCGCAACGCGGCCGTCTGCGCGAGCACTATCAGTTCAACGCCGACCTCATCGGCGAGGCTGGGGTGGAGGCGGATATCGAATTGATCGCGCTTTGTGTGGACGTGCTGCGAGCGTTTGGGTTCAGCGCTCAGGATGTGGTCGTGCGGATCAGCGATCGCGAATTCTGGATCGATTTCCTGCGAAGCCGCGAGGTGCCGGAAGAACGTTGGCAGCAGGTCCTGGAAGTGATCGATAAGAGCGAACGCGAACCGCGCGAGAAAACGGCGGCGCGGTTAGGCGAGTTGGCCGATCCGGTCTTCGCGATTTTCGATGGCGGTGGAAAAAGCGAGAAGCTCGATCGACTGGCGGCCGGCCTGCGCACGCGCGGTTTGAGTGATTTCGTGCAGGTGGACCTGCGGATTGTGCGCGGGCTCGCCTATTACACGGGCGTCGTTTTTGAAGCATTCGATCGTGGCGGCAAGCTGCGCGCGATTGCTGGCGGTGGTCGCTACGATAATCTTATTCACCATCTCAGCGATGGCGCCGCGGCGCTGCCAGCAGTTGGCTTCGCCATGGGCGATGTCGTGCTCGGCGAACTGCTGCGCGAGAATGCGAACGCGCAGGCGCAAATGGAAACTGCGGTGGCGGCCGCTCAGCGGTTGGACGTTTATGTTGTCATCGCGAAAGAGGAACGTCGTGACGAGGCTCTCGCTGCTGCGCAGGCGATGCGCGATGCCGGCTACCGAGTCGATTTCCCGCTCGGCGCCGCGAAGGTCGGTAAACAATTTCAGAATGCGGAACAGTTGAACGCGAGGTTCGCCGTCCTTTTTGGTGACGAGTGGCCAAACGTGAAGATCAAGATGCTGGCCTCGCGCGAAGAGCGGTTGGTGCCTCATCAAGAGCTGCTTGCGGAATTGACGCGGCTCCACAGCTTGTCCTCCCCACTTTAGCCTCGCTCCAAAACACGACCATGTATCGCACCCATCATTGCGCTCAATTGCGCGCCTCCGATATCGGCACCACGGCGAAACTCTCGGGCTGGGTCCATGTGCGGCGAGATCACGGCGGCGTCATTTTCATCGATCTGCGCGATCGTGAAGGCCTCACGCAGGTGGTCTTCCGGCCCGAAGAAAATGCTGCGCTAACGAATATCGCGCACACCCTGCGGCACGAAGATGTGATCGAAGTAGAAGGTCCGATAGCTGCGCGAGTTCCGGGAACGGAGAACCCTAAACTGCCCTCTGGTGCGATCGAGATCGTCCCGCAAAGTCTCCGCATCTTGAACCGCGCGGACGTGCTTCCGTTTCCGCTCGATTCCGATCCCAGCAATGAAGATTTGCGCCTGAGTTATCGCTATTTCGATCTGCGCCGGCCGCACCTCGCGCACAATCTCCGCCAGCGGCACAAGATCACGAAAGCCGCGCGCGATTTTCTTGATGGTCAGGGTTTCGTGGAAATCGAGACGCCGATCCTTTCCAAAAGCACGCCAGAAGGCGCGCGGGATTTTCTCGTCCCCAGTCGCCTCGCGCCGGGAAAATTCTACGCGCTTCCGCAGGCGCCGCAGCAATACAAACAGCTCCTGATGGTGGGCGGAATCGAAAAGTATTTCCAAATCGCGAAATGTTTCCGCGATGAAGATTTGCGCGCCGACCGCCAGCCGGAATTCACCCAGATCGATATCGAAGCATCGTTCGTCGAGCCGTCGGATATTTTCGCACTGGTGGAAGGAATGCTGGCCGCGGTGTTCCGCGCCGCGCGGGGAATTGACATCCCCACCCCGTTTCCGCGCGTGACTTATCGCGAAGCGGTGGATCAATTCGGCAGCGACAAGCCGGATCGCCGTTTCGGCATGGAACTGACCGATTTGCGCGACATCTTCGCGGCCAGCAGTTTCAAAATGTTCCGCGGCGCGCTCGATTCCGGCGGTGTGGTGAAAGCGATCAACGCCAAAGGTTTTGCCTGGATTACGACCGGCCAAACGGAAGAGATCACCACGATGGCGAAGCAGTATGGCGCGAAAGGCCTCGCCTTCATTAAAGTGGAGAACGGCGAATGGAAATCGCCCATCGTGAAGTTTTTCACCGACGAAGAAAAAGCCGCCCTGACCGCGAAGCTGCAGATGGAAGAGGGCGACCTCATCCTCTTCGGCGCCGACAAATGGGAAGTCGTCTGCGAAGTGCTTGGCCGCATCCGCCTCCGCATCTCCGAGTATCAAAAATTAACCGACGAATCCGACGCGCTCGATTTTCTCTGGGTGACCGATTTTCCGCTGATGGCTTTCGATGCCGCGGAGAACAAGTGGAACGCGGTTCATCATCCGTTCACTCGTCCGAAGACCGAAGACATTCCGCTGGTCGAAGCCGGCAAGTTCGGTGAAGCTCGCGCCGAAGCGTACGACGTCGTTTTGAACGGCGTCGAAATCGGCGGCGGCAGCATCCGAATTCACGAGCCCGATTTGCAGGCGAAGATGTTCGCCGCGCTCGGCGTCAGCGAAGAAGATCAGCAAACAATGTTCGGGCATATCCTGCGCGCATTCCGACTCGGCGCGCCACCGCACGGCGGCATCGCGATGGGCTTGGACCGCATGGTCATGCTCATCTGCGGCGAGGAAAGCATCCGCGAAGTGATGGCCTTCCCGAAGAATAACCGCGGCGTCGATCTCATGTCGCAGTCCCCTAGCGACGTGGATGCGAAGCAGTTGCGTGATCTTGCAATCACGCTCGCGGACGATAAAAAGCGCGCGTAACTTTCGGACATGTTTGTCGAAGGTGGACTTCATCCGGAGCAGGTAAAGATCTTGCGCGGCATGTCCCTGCAACGTCGCGCAGACCTTGCGTTCGGCTCTATTCGTTCGATGCGAGAGTTGAAAAGAACGGCACTGCGCAGTCAGTATCTGGACTGGAGCGAGAGGCAAATCGCGGCCGAGCTTCGGCGCTTGACCTTGCATGCCCGAGGATGACCCAGCGGCGATTTTCGCTCCGCGCTTTAACGCGCTTAAGGTGCCGTGGGCTGCGACTGGATCGATCGCCTCGATTATTTTCGGCGAAGTCCGCACCACAAATGATATCGATATCGTCGTGCTCCTCGACGGACGCGCCGTGTTGGCAATGGAACAGGTGTTCCCTGAGAACGAGTTCTACCGTCCGCCGCGGGACGTGATTGAGATCGAACGGCAGCGCGACCAGCGTGGTCATTTTAATCTGATCCATTTCGACAGCGGCTATAAAGCCGACGTCTACCTCCATACGGACGACCCCCTGGATGCATGGGCATTGCGAAATCGCCGCGCAATCAACCTCGGCGATGGGGAGAAGCTCTATTTAATGCCGCCCGAGTGTGTGATTGTGCACAAGCTGGAATTTTTTCGCGAGGGCGGAAGCGAGAAGCATCTGCGCGACATTCGGGGAATGCTCGCCGTGACCGATGTCGATCGCGCTTTGATCGCGAGCGAAGTGGAGCGGCGCGATCTAGCCGCAGCCTGGCAGCGCTGTCAGGCAGAATCTTGAGGGCGAACCAATGTCTATACGTGACGCACGTATAGGAGGGCAACGGGATCGATAGGCGAGCGTTCGATGAGTAGGCCGATCTCAGCGGGAGCGAGTATCGACACGCATTGCTCTACGAACTCGCGGCCTGATGCTGCGAACGGCGGAAGAGACAGCCGAGCGCGAAAGTGATTAGGAAATTAATCGGGAAGAGCCACGGGTAAGTCATTGTGGGGCGAATTCCGGCCATCGTTTCCGGCGGCACGCCGAAGAGGACATAAATATCCGGGCGCACCCACGCGGTCAGCGCCACGCAAATGATCAGCGCCGCCCAGAGCGCGCCGAGTCGCGCGGGAATGCGGAAGAGCGCGAGAATAAAAATGCCGAGCATGGTGCCGTAGGTGTAGGAGACCATGCCGAAGGCGAGGCTGAGCAAATTGATCTTCGCCTGCTCTTGAATGAAGAAGAGCCCGATCGTGGTGCTGCCTAGGATGGCGCTCCAGATGATGACGGCCACGCGCGAGCGTCGGACCATCACAGCGCTGTTTTCGGGCGCTTCGGTTTGGTTGCCGTAGAGCAACGAAATGGATGTTTGCGAGAGAGCTCCCAGGGCCGAATCGAGGCTGGAAATGGCGGCCGCAAAGGCGCCGGCGAGGACCAACCCGGTCAGACCGGGCGGGAGCACGGTCGTGATCCAGACCGGAAAAACGTAGTCCGTTTTCTGGGCGAAGAGCGCGGCTTCGACGGCGTTGGGCGGGAACTGCTGGTAAAAAACGAAGAGCGCCGCGCCCACCAGCAACATCAGGATGGTGACCAGCTGGCTGACGCCGCTGAAGATGACGGCCTTGGTCGCATCGCGCGACGTCCGGCAACAAAACATGCGCTGCGCGTTAAGCTGATCCGTTCCGAAAGCGGCCAGATTCTGGAACGGCATCGCGAGCAGGGCGGTCCACATCGTAAACTCGGCGTCTTTCATCCAGGATAGAAACGATTGCTCGGAACCCGCGGGCGGAAGCCAGCGGAAGATCTCGAATTTCCCCGCCGCGCTGCCAGCATCGATGAACTGCGTCCAGCCTCCCGGCAGTAGATAAATCATCCAACCGAGCGCGAGGAGGCCCGACCCGACGAAGAGGAAAAACTGCATCACGTCGGTCCAGATCACCGTCGTCATCCCACCCATCAGGGTCCAGATGATGGCGAAGACGGCGATGACGATCACGCTTTGCGTCATCGACAGGGGCGTGACCGTGCGCAAAACCATCGCAGGCACGAGCACGCGCACGCTTTGCCCGAGGATGGAACCGAGCATGAAGAGCGAAGTCGTTAGACCTTTCACCCCCGGTCCGAGCCGGTGCGCCATGTAATCGTATGGGCTGTAGATATCGCGCTCGTAAAAGACGCGGACAAAATAGAGCCCCACGATGACGCGCGCGATGATCGACCCGATCGCCCATTGCAAATACGTGAAGTTTCCGGTGAGCGCGAAGACCGCGCCGGGCACGCCGATAAAGGTGACCGCGCTGATTTCGGTGGCGATGATGGAACCGCAAACCGCCGGCCACGGGAGCGAGCGGCCGGCGAGGAAAAAGTCTTTGATGTTGGCCTGCTTCCCGCGCAGGCGATGACCCACCCAAGTGGTGAGCAGGAGGTAACCGACTAGCACTCCCCAATCGAGAGCGGTGAAGTGAGTATGGACGTCCATGTCTGGCCGCGACTATGAAGGCCGCCTTCCCTGCTTAGCCCGACGCGAGGACGTGCGCTTTGGCGGCATCCATCTGGCTTTGCGGGGTGCGGAAGAGAACACTGATCCCGACCGTGACGACGCAACCTACAAAGACAAACCACGGCCACGAAATTGCCGGCCACCATTCCGGCATGAAGTAGCCGAAGACCCAATGGACCGCGACCACTTTGCCGGTGAAGAGCGCGAAGATGTCGAAGGCGGGAATCGAAACTTTGCACAGGACCAAGACCGAGGTCACGCCCGCGATCATGGCCACCACATTCGGCCCGTCGGCGCCGCGGCTCCGCGTGAGCATGCCGAGGAGAAAGACGCCGAGCAACGCGCCGTAGGTGTAGCCGAGAATGCCGATCGCGATCGGGATGATGGTTAACTTCGAGTCGTGCAGGACCGCGTTCGCGGCCAGCGCGGCCACGATGATCATGAGGACGCCGAAGACCGCGGTGGCGATGCGCGCGGCGCGAATCGCCTGCCGATCGGTCGCGGTGCGATTGATGTAAGGAAGATAAAAATCTTTCGTAAAGCTGGTCGCGAGCGCGTTCAAGGCCGCCGAGGTCGAGCCCATCATGGTGGCAAATACGCCCGCGATGATGAGGCCGCGGAAGCCGACTGGCATTTCGTGCACAATGTAGTGACCGAAGATTTCGTTGTCGGCCGCCGGCAGCGTGGTGCCAGGGACAACGGAGTAATATACGGAAAGCAGGATACCGACGGTAAGGAACGCTGCGGCAATCGGCACATCCATTAATCCGCTCAGGACGAGCGAGAGCTGGGATTTCCGGTAGTTCGGCGCGGTCAACATCCGCTGTACCATGTCCTGGTCGGTGCCGTGAGTAGCCATCGTGAGCAAGGTGGAACCGATGAAAGCGGCGAAAAGCGTATAGGGTTCCTCCAGCATCCCCTTCAGTGCGGGCCCGAATGAAAGACTTGAGTCCCAACCGGTTTGGAAGACCTGCACCTTCGCGAGGCCACCGAGATTTTCCTGCACCGTGGCGAAGCCGCCGGGGATGTTGTGCAAGAGAAGATAGATCGCGAAGCCGACCGAGCTGAGCATCAGGACCGCCTGGATCAGATCTGTCCAGACGACCGCCTTGATGCCACCCGCCGCGGTGTAGAGCGTCGTGATGACGGTGACAAAGATGATGCCCCAAACGTAGGTATTAAGATTTACCGGCAGGGTCGGGAAGAGGTAACGCCAGATCACGACCATGATCGCGCCGCCCAGGTAAAGACGGACGCCAATGCCGAGCACGCGGGTGAAGAGGAAGATGGCGCTGGCCATGTTCTTCGTCGCCGGCCCGAAACGCACGGTGAGGAATTCGTAAACGCTCTGCACCCGGTAGTCGTAGTAGGGTTTGATAAAAGTGGCCGCGATGATGATCCGGGCAAGGACGGTGCCGATGACGAGCTGGCCGTAGAAATAGGCGCGAGTCTTGAACCCTTCCGCGGGCGTGCCGAGGAAAGTGGCGGCGCTCGTTTCCGCGGCCACGATGGAGGCGAGCACCGCCCACCACGGAATGGAACGCGAGCCGAGCGAGAAATCCTGGAGGTTTTTATTGCGCCGTCCGGCCCACAATCCCAAGGCCACGATGCCGAAGAAATAAAAGAGAAGCACTCCGGTATCGATGGCGAGTCGCGAATCCATGGAGGGGCTTATAGCCACGGATGGACACGGAGGAAACACGGATTTTGAGGGCAGGGCCCCCACGGGGTGTGGGTCAGTGTGTCAATTGAGTCGCTGATCCTTCGGCCCGAGGGCGGGCCGACTCCAGAGAGCGTGGAGCAGGCGCGCCCTCGCGCCGAAGGTTGAAACGGACCAGCACTACCGCTGCCCGGCGCATTGCCCCATCTGCGTTTATCCGTGTTAATCTGTGGCCAAATGGATTTGATCCGGATCGACGCACCCGAATTCGATCTCGCGATGACGCTCGATTCCGGGCAGTCGTTTCATTGGCAGACGAGCGGGGCCGGTTATGTGGGAACGATCGGTGATTGCGCGGCCTACGTGGAGCAACGCGGCGACGGGATCTGGGTGAATCCCGGCGCTGCGAAGGAGGCGGAAATCTATTTCGCGCTCGATCATCCTTTGGCAGAAATCTGCGCGGCGTTTCCGAAAGATCCGGCGATGGAGGCGGCGCGGGTCTATTGCGCCGGGCTTCGCATCATGCGGCAGCCGATTTGGGAGTGCCTCGCGGCGTTCATCACGTCGTCGATGAAACAGGTGGCGCACATCCGGCAAATGTCCCGCGCGCTTCGTGAACGCTTCGGTGTGCCGCTCATGATATACGGGAGTCACGTATATGCTTTCCCTACCGCTCAGGAATTGGCGCGGGCGACGGAGGCGGAGCTGCGCGCGTGCGGGCTGGGGTATCGGGCGAAGAATCTGCGCGCGACGGCGGAGTTGGTGGCTACGGGGGAGGCAGATTTAGAGGGCTGGCGGGCGCTTTCTGACGAGGAATTGCGGGCGGCGCTTTGTCGGCTGCCGGGGGTGGGCGCGAAGGTTGCTAATTGTGTGATGCTTTTCGCTTATGAGCGGCTACGCGCTTTTCCGATCGATGTCTGGATTGAGCGCGTTCTGCGGGAGCAATATTTTCCGCGTGCGCGCAAGCTGACCGCGCTGCGGTTGCGCACTTTCTGCGATCAATATTTCGGCGCGCATGGCGGTTACGCGCAGCAGTATCTTTTTCATCACGCTCGTAAAACGACGGTCCGACGGCGCGTCAAGGCTGGTCAATGATCGACGATTTCGTCCGAGGCGATGACGTGCGATAATCAACCTCCATTGCGGCCATGAGATTCACACGCGAACGCAAGCGCCTTTGGTTGGCGATCGCAGGCTCTATTTTTGTGCACCTGCTGGTGGCGTTTTCGCTCGCGGCCTTTGGTCGTCCTTCGGTCCCGCTGCCCGATCCGGAGGATCGTCCGGTCGAGCTGACGATGATCGATTTATCCGCGACGCCCCCTCCCCGCGTGCCGACGAATCCGGCCTACCTGGAAACGGATCCAGCGAAGGAGTCGAAGGAGGAACCAAAAGAGAAGACTTTCGAATCCAACGCCAACTCGATCGCCAAGAGCGAGGTTCCGGCCTCGGGCGATTTGCCCGTGCCGAGCCAGCAGGGGAAGGACAGTCCCTTCCTTCAGGTCGAGACGCAGGACTCTGCTTTGCCTTCGAAGGAAGCGCAGGCGCAGCCTCAGGTCACGCCGCCTCCGCCCGTGGCCACCCCGCCGCCCACAGCCACGCCGGTGCCGACGCCGAAGGCCACGCCAAAACCCAAGCCGTCCGCGCCGCGGCCCAAACCCACGCCGTTGCCCGAACCAGTGCTCACGCCAGAGCCCGAGCGGCTGGCGATGTTAACCGGCACGCCGCCGCCGCCGATTCGCGATCCCAATGAAGTGGAAGCCACGCCGCCGCCTCCGGAACCGACCGCGAATCCCGCGCTGTTGCGTCCTCGGCCCCAGCGTCCTCCCTCCGCTTATCAGCCAGAGAAAAACCAAACGCGCATCACCGGCGGCGTCTCGGATCGGGGGCCGTCGGCGGTGAACGCCGTGGGGACACCGCTGGGCAAATATAACAAAGCGGTTTCCGATGCCGTGGGCGTGCTTTGGTATCGTTATACGAAGGAGAAGCGCGACCTCACCAGCGTCGGGACCGCCGTGCTCGAGGGGGAGGTGGATCGCGACGGAAAGATACGAAATTTGCGGTTGGTCTCGAACAGCGCGAACGAAAGCTTTGCCAACATCTGCTTGCAATCGTTTCAAGAAGCGCAAATTCCACCCATCCCGGAAGAGTTGGTGGCGACTTTGCCGGATGGTCGGCTGCCGGTGACCTTTTCCTTTACCATGTACGCGAACTGATGATTGCTGAACCCATGCTCGCGCAACTTCCGGAGACGGCCGGCGCCGTTTGGAAATTCTTTTCCACCGGCGGTATTTTTATGTGGCCATTGCTGGCCTGCTCCATCGCCGCGGGAACGACGATCATCCAGCGTGGGATTGCGCTGCGGCGGAAGAACGTTCTCCCGCTCGTGATTGAAAGCGAAATCGAGCGGCTGGTTCCGGGCGCGAGCGCGGAACGCCTCGCCCGCATCGTGCAGCACGATCAATCGGCGCTCGGTCGGATCGTGCGGGCGGCTTTGCATCATCTGCGCGCGCCGCGCAACGAGACGGTGGAGATGGTGGAAACGAAGGCGCGGCACGAAGTGATTGTGCTCGAACGGGGCTTGATCGTGCTCGAGATCATCACCGGCATTGCGCCATTGCTTGGTTTGATCGGTGCTGTTTCCGGTCTGGTTCGCGTTTTCTCCGCGCTCGGTCTCAGCTCTGGCGCTTCCAATACGCAGGCGATCGCGCTTGGTATTGCGGAGGCGCTGAATGCGACCGTCTTTGGGCTTTCGATCGCGGTGCCGACGTTGATCGCCTTCAGCTATTTCTCAAAAAAAGTCGAAGTGATGTCGGTGGAAATCGAAACGCTCGTGGTGGAATTGATCAGCAAATGTTATTACGGCCGCGTGGGCCGCGCTGATGGAGCACCGCCACCGCGGTCCGTCTCGGCTCCGGTGCGTGCTCCGGCTGGCTAGCGGTCTCCGTTTCTCATGAAGATCGCAGTGCGGAAACGGCGGGCGCCCTCCATTATCATCGTCTCGCTGGTCGATATCCTAACCATCCTGCTCATCTTTTTTGTCGTCTCGACCACGTTCAAAAAGGATCAGCCCGAAGTGCAGATCAATCTGCCGGAATCGCAGACCGCGACGAAAGCGCCGGCGGAAGCGGATCACGCGCTTTTGAGTGTGAATGAGAACGATGAGGTCCGACTCGATGGAACGCTCTTGGCGATCGACGAACTCGAAAATGCGGTGCGCGCGCTCAGCGGCTCGCGCAAATCGACGCTCGCCTTGCAGGCGGATAAGAAAGCCTCTTTCGGGACGATTATTAAAGTAATGGATGCCTTGAAACTCGCTGGCGTGAAGAACCTGCCGGCCTTTACCCACGGGGAAAAATGATACGGCCAATCGTGAAATATGGCGACCCGGTTTTGCGCGCGAAAGGCAAACGCGTCGCGGCGGTTAACGACAGCATCCGCGAACTGGCGGCCGATATGATCGAGACCATGCGCGGCGCGAACGGCGTCGGTCTCGCGGCGCAACAAGTGGGTGAGGCGTTGCAGCTCACCGTGCTCGATATCTCGGGCGTGGAAGATCGGCCGAGCACACTGAAAATGGGCGGAGAGGAAATCGATCCGCTCACCGCCATGCCGCTTATTTTGCTTAATCCGGTGTTGGAACTGGATGGCGAAACGATTTCCGGAACGGAAGGTTGCCTCAGTTTCCCGGAGATCAACGCGGAGATTGATCGCGCGCATTCCGTCGTCGTCAAAGGCGAGACACTCGAGGGGGAAACGATCGAATTCGAAGCGTCAGGATTGCTCGCGCGCGCGCTGCAACACGAGGTCGATCACCTTAACGGAATCCTGTTTATCGACCGAATGAGCTCGGCCGCGAAAGCCAGCCTGGCCAGCCGCTTGAAGCGGATGCAGAAGGAAACCCAGCGGGGAAGCGGAGGGATGGAGTAGTGGAGTAGTGGAGTAAATTGGAGTGTTGGAGTGTTGGAGTGTTGGAGTGTTGGAGTGTTGGAGTAATGGGGTGGGAACGGCGGGCCCTCCATTACTCCATTACTCCATTACTCCATTACTCCATTACTCCATTACTCCATTACTCCATTACTCCATTACTCCGGCACTCCATTTCTCCACCTCTCCATCAAATCGCCTTGTACTTGACCGTGATCGTGCGGTAGACGAGCGCTTCGCGTTGGGCCGAAAAGTAGAACAGTTCGAGCATCGTGCCGCCCACGATCCACTGGTAGCCGACGAGGGTTTGCACGACATCCGAGTCGGTATCGCGGGTGCGTGAGACCAACTTTCCGGTGCCGAATTTCCCGTCGAAATAGCGCCGGATATCGCCCATGCGATTGTTGTAGTGCTCGATCGTCCACTGGTCGTATTCGTACTGCAATTCGACCTCGACCAGGAAGCCTTCCTTAAATTCGAAAAGCGTGCGCTTGAGCCCGGGCTGCACCAGCCCTTCCACGGTCCAGACGTCGTGCTTATCCTTTTTTTCGCGGGTCACGATCTTCGCTTTCGCGACAATGAGGATTTGCTCCACGCGGGCTGCGGAATCATTCCAGCGAAAGCCAAATGGCGGTGGGATATCGTCGCCGGCCGAGGCGGATAAAGCACCGCTCAGCGCGATCAGCGCAAAAAGGAAAATGAAGCGGCGCATCACTCGTTAGTCCGTCACCGAATTGAAGACTGTGTAACGTTGCACGAGCGGTTTGAGCACGATTTCGACTGCGCGTTGATGCTGAGGACTGGCCTCAAAACGCTTGAGCGCAGCTCGGTTTCGGAAGGTGAAAATAGCGCACAAATCGAAGGATTGTTCAATCCCCGGGCGTCGAACGGCGAGGCCTCGGCTCACTTCCACGCGTGCGACATCAGGGAGGCGGCGGAAGCTTTCCGAAGCCCGCGCCAGTTGGGCGCGATCCTGCCTGTTGCCAGGTCGCTTGAGCCAGAAAATCACGACATGCTTGATTTCGCCACCCGCCGCGGCCGAAACGGAATCAGCTGGCGCGAGCAGCGCCGCGAGCGCGAGAAAAGCGCAGAAAAATGAGGAAACACGCACTGATAAGTTGCGCGGGCGCAGGGGTCGGGCGAGTGAGGAATTTGGTCGCATTTTCGTGGTGCAAAACCGCTTCGCACGGCTGGGTCCGACCGCGAAGTTTGTGGGACTGCCCAGGCGCGGTCAACCTTCTGCGGAAGTGGTGTTGTTAGACTTACGAGGGGTGTGTTGGTTCAATTTTTCAGTCAAGATTTTTTTAGCTGATGGAACAAAATAAACTTCCCAAATTTTCTTGTCGGTTCGGTTCCTCGTTTCTACTCTCAAGCCGCTGGCAGGGAGGGGAAATAGTGGGTGTGAATAACATGTGAATAGCTTGGCAGCGACGAGAGAATTTTAGAATGAAGATAATGCCAACCCGACCAACGCCACCCACGCAAACCAACGAGCTAGCCCAGTGCATGACTTTCACCGACAGTGGCGCGCGGTCGGTTTTTCCCTCGTATTTCGCAAATTTAACGACTTTTCCTACGGCGATAGCTGCCTGCCGGGGGAAGGGTCAGAATCCGGGCTATTCCGGCAACTTTCTTCAAATTTCCGCAGTCTCGCTCTCTCAGCGGGTTGCTTAACGCTGTTAACAAGTCGTCATGGACGAGAAATGTACTCAGATTTGGCAGAAGCTGTCTTTTGCCCTCCAACCCCAGGTTAGTCCGGACACTTTTCAGCGCTGGTTTTCGGCGGTTCAGCTCGCTGAAATCACGAATGAAACGGTGACGCTGCTGGTCCCGAACAATATCTATCAGTTTTGGATCGAGAGTAACCACATGGCCGCGCTCCAAGGCGCGATCGAAAGCGTTTTCGACAGTCCGCGTTCGGTAAAATTTACCACGCCCGCTGATGGTGTGGTGGCGGCGACTGCGACGCGTCACAGCGTGGCGGTGGTGGAGGAACCGGAGCCGGAGCCGAGCGCGCCGGCGGCGAAGACGAACAGCAGCGCATTGGGACTGAATCCGCGCAACACTTTTGAGTCTTTCGTGGTCGGACCGAACAACGAGATTGCGCACGCTGCCAGCCTCGCCGTCGCGCAATCGCCGGCACGCACCTACAATCCGCTCTTCGTTTACGGCGGCGTTGGTTTGGGCAAGACGCACCTGATGCAGGCCATCGGACAGTACGTCTGCTCGAAAAAGAAGAACGCGAAAGTGATGTATCTCTCGAGCGAACTTTTTATCAACGAGTTCATTGATGCGATCCAGCACAGCACGCTGGTGAAATTTCGGAAGCGCTATCGTCAGGCGGATTTGCTCTTGATCGATGACATCCAATTTCTCGGCGGGAAAGAACGTTCGCAGGAAGAATTTTTTCATACCTTCAACACCCTCTTCGACGGGCATAAACAGATCGTGCTTTCGAGCGATCGCCCGGCCTCCGAGATTGCCAATTTGGAGCATCGCCTCGTCTCCCGTTTTGAGTGGGGCCTAACCGCGGAACTGCAACCGCCCGACGTCGAGACACGCACCGCGATTCTCCGCAAAAAAGCGCTCTCGCTCCAGATCAAACTCGCGGATGAGGTATACGATTTTCTCGCGAAACGCATCCGGACTAACGTCCGCCGTCTCGAAGGCGCGCTGATGCGGGTGGCGTCTTTCGCCTCACTCAGCAACGGTCGCGAACTGACGAGCGAGACGATCGAGCATTTGCTCAAGGATATTCTCAACGAAGAGGCGCGGCACGCAGTCACGATTGAGCAAATTCAGCGACGCGTGGCCGAGCATTTCGACGTGCGCATTGCGGACATGACGAGCAAACGGCGGCCGGCGAACATCGCGTTTCCGCGGCAGATCGCGATGTACCTGGCGCGCGAATTGACGAAGGCCTCGCTCAACGAGATTGGCGAGAAATTCGGCGGACGCGATCACGGCACCGTTTTGCACGCCTGCAAACTGGTGAAGAAGCGGATGAAGGAACAGGACAACATCCGGCAAACCGTTTCGTTTATCGACAGTTCGCTGCAACGCTAACCGCGCCGCGCGCTTGCATGGCCCGGCATCGAACCGCACCCTCGGTGGCAGCGTTAGTGCATTGTCGATCGAGGCTGATCCTTCGACCCGAGGGCGGGCCGACTCCATCCCCGACCGCGCGGTGGAGCCGGCGCGCCCTCGCGCCGAAGACTATTCTGACAAATTACCGAACACTGCAAACCTCTGTCCCAGCACGAGATTACGGTTGCCGAAAAAAACCGTAAGCCTTACATCTACCTCGCCCGCCCATGAAATTCAGCGTCACGAAAGAGAAATTCCTCGAAGGTTTGCAGCAGGTGCAGAACGTCGTCAGCACGCGCACGACGCTGCCGATTCTCTCGAACGTGCTTTTGCAGGCGAGCGGAAATGAGGTGCGGCTCACGACGACCGACCTGGACGTCGGGGTGCGCGGAAGTTTTGAGGCGAAGGTCGATAAAGAAGGCGCGACCACGCTGCCGGCGCGTCGCCTTTTCACCATTATTCGGGAGCTGCCTTCGAGTGAGATTTTGATCGAGGTGGATGGCAAGAACGCCGCGTCGATTCGCAGCGGTCAGAGCTTCTTCAAAATTCTCGGCCTGCCCGAAGAAGAGTTCCCGCCCTTGCCGAAATTCGAAGGCGCGAAGGTGATCACGATTCGGCAGAAGGATTTGCGTGACGGCTTGCGCAAGACTTCCTATGCGATTTCCACCGACGAGACGCGTTACGTTTTGAACGGCGTGCTCTTCAGCCTGAAGGAAAACAAACTCACGCTGGTCGCGACCGATGGCCGTCGGCTGGCGATGGTGGACATCGAACTGGAATTTCCGCGCAGCCACGAGGCGGACATCATCGTCCCGACCAAGGCGGTGACGGAATTGCAGCGACTGCTGACGGATGATGGCGATGTGAAGGTGAGTTTCGGCAGTGGGCAGATCGCCTTCGACCTGAATGGGACGCTGCTGGTTTCGAAGCTGATCGAAGGCAATTATCCGAACTACAAGCAGGTGATTCCTTCGGAGACGAAGGAGCGCGTCACCCTGGAGCGCGAGACTTTCCTGAATTCGTTGCGCCGCGTCTCGCTCCTCGCGAGCGACAAATCGAATTCGATCAAACTCAACTTCACGAAGAACAACATCGATATCACCGCGAATACGCCGGAAGTCGGCGAAGCGAAAGAATCGCTCGCGGTGGTTTACAAAGGCCGCGAATTTTCCATCGCGTTTAATCCCGAGTTCTTCATGGCGCCGCTACGGGCGCTGACAGAAGACGAAGTGTTTCTCGATCTGATCGATGAGATGAGCCCCGGCGTGTTGAAAATCCAGACGCCGTTTCTTTACGTCCTGATGCCGATGCGCATCAGTTCGTAAAATTCGCCAACGCTGCGGCGACTTCGTCGGGTCGGAGGTCGGCCATCTGTCGGCTGGCAACGCGCAAGACGCGCACTTGTTTATTCTGCGGTGCCCACACTTTCGGATTGGTCGGTCCGAAAAGGAGAAGACAGGGCGCCCCGACAGCTGCGGCGATATGCGAGATGCCGCTGTCGTGTCCGAGAAAGAATCGGCTTTGCTGGAGAACGGCGGCGAGATGCGGAAGCGGCAGGCTTTCCGCGAAATGCACATTCTTCCGGGAGGCAGAACGGAAAGCATCCAACTGCGCGCGATCCGCTTCGCCGACGACGACAATCACCGGCGACTTCGCCAGATCTGTCTCCTCCAACAATCTGATCCAGTGTTGTAGCGGCCAGTTCTTGCTCGCTCCGCCGCTTCCGGGATGAAGGGCGATCGCAGATTCGGGATACGAGTTTCGCGCAAACTCCCGATCTTCGTCCGAAGGATGGAGCACTGCCCCGCTCTCGCGCAAGGTGAGGTCCAACTCGCGTAACGGGCGCGCGAGCTGTTCGGTCGCATGTTCTCCGTCTTCGAGCACCTTTGGCGATGCAGCGATGATGTCTTCCACTCCGCAGCGACGCAGATTGCGTTCGAAGATTTTGTCTGGATCGAAGAGGTAGCTCACGATCAAATCGAAGCTCGCGAAGTAATCCGCCCATTCATCTGGCAGCCCCGCATCGCGCGCGAAAAAGCGGGCCAGTGGTCCGGATTCAAGCGAGCGGATACCGTCCGCGTAAAACCTCTGGTAGCCGAGCGCCGCGATGTGCTTGTAGCCTAAAATCTCCAGTCGAGCCTGCGGGTAGCCCTGGCGCAGCAATGTGATCGCCGGCAGGGTAAGAACGAAATCTCCGATCGCGCCGCCACGGATGATGAGGATTCGGTTCACGCCGCCTCTCGGCCGAATCGCCGGCGCTTAATAGCGCGTGAAAGCCAGGACGAGAAGCGCCGCGCCGTAGAGCAAGGCGCCGACGTGCAATGCGATCCAACGCCCGGTCGTGCGCGTGCCCCATTCAATTTGGTCGCGCATCAAATACGGCATCGTTACCCAGAGCAATCCTTTCACGATCAGCACGTAGGCGAGGACCGTGACGAGCAAGCGCGAGTTTTCGTAGCGCAGAAAGGCGGCTTCCAGCAGCGGTTCGGCCGCGAGCAGATAAAGGATGCCCAAAGCGCGAACGGCCAAAAATTCACCGACAAACCAGACCACGAGCACAAAGGCCACGGGCAGCGCAAACATCAACGGCTTTCGGAAGCTGGAGAATTCGCCCATCTCCATGGTGACGAGCAGCCAGTAACACCAGATCGCCGCGATGGTTAGCAAAGCCACTCCGAGCGCGCGAGAACGCGGCAGCTGGCGCGCCCATGCACGAGTCACACCTGGCAAAGCGATGCCGGCAAAACCGAGCACGACGAGAAAAAGGCCGGCGATGATTCCAGCGTTCTTGAGCGAGAGATGGTAGATCATGCGGCGGGAAGAGGAGCAGACTTACACGAGCGGCGTTCCATACAAGCTGAAACCGTTCGCCTGTTCGACCTTCATCCGGATCATGTCGCCGGTGCGATCACGCGCGTCCTCGAAGACGACGATTTTATTCCCGCCGGTACGTCCCATCAGGCGCGCGGCGTTCGTCCGGCTCGGGCCTTCGCAGAGAATCTCGACTGTCTGTCCGACCAGTCGTTCGTTGGCGCGATGGGCGGAGGTGTCCACCACTTTGAGGAGATCCTGATTGCGCTGCTCTTTCACGGTTTCTGGGAGTTGATCCACGGCTGTCGCAGCCGGCGTCTCGGCACGCGGTGAGTAACGAAAGATGAAAGCGTTATCGAACTGGATTTGGTCGACCAAAGCACGCGTTTGCGCGTAATCGCTCTCGTCTTCGCCGGGAAAGCCGACGATGACATCGGTCGTTAGGGCGATTCCCGGGCGCGCCGCGCGGATGCGTTCCACGAGTGTGAAATAACGCTCGGCCGTGTAGGGACGATGCATCGCTTTCAAAATGCGATTCGAACCTGATTGCAGCGGCAAATGCACATGCGCGGCCAGCTTTGGCAACGTTGCGATTGCGTCGATGAGGTCGGTGCGGAATCCAATCGGATGCGGGGAGGTAAATCGGAGCCGCGCTAGACCTTCCACGGCATGGACTGCTTCGAGCAATTGCACGAAGGGGCTTTTGGTTCCGATGTTCGGAAACTCATGCCGACCGAAAAGGTTCACGATTTGGCCAAGCAGTGTGACCTCTTTCACGCCACGCGCGATCAGTTCGCGTACTTCCGCCACAATTTCCTCGATGGTGCGGCTCCGCTCCGATCCGCGCGTCCGCGGCACGATGCAGAAGGTGCAGTGCATGTTGCAGCCCTGCATGATGGAGACGAACGCTGTCGCCTGCCGTGGTGCGAGCGATTGTTCGCGGATGGTTGCCTGCGAGCCGGCCTCCTCGGCGGTGTCGGAGATGGAGAAGCGAGGATCATCCATCCGGCGGCTGCGTTTTTTCTCCAGCAATTCCTCCACATAATCGGCCACGCGATGAAATTTTTGCGTCCCGACCACGAGATCGAGATGCGGCAGGCCGGTAAAGAGCGCATCGCCGCGCGCCTGCGCCATGCAACCGATAAAGCCGAAAACCACTTCCGGCCGGCGCTTCGCGATCTGGCCCATCATGCCCATTTTCCCGATCGCCTTCTGGTCCGCCATGTCGCGCACGCTGCAGGTGTTCAGCAGGACCACATCAGCCTCGGCTTCATTCGCCACCGCTTCATAGCCGCGCTCGATCAGCGAGTGCGCGACCTGCTCAGAGTCGCGTTCGTTCATCTGGCAGCCGTAGGTCTTGATGAAAAATTTCGGCATGGTGGAGCGCAATTGTGACACAGGCGGGAGGAACGCGCTAACTGCGGAGGCGCGCGGTTTCCGTCGCCCGTTTCACGGGTCTGCCTGTGCTCTTATGGCAACCCCGGAGTTTTGCGCGCTTCACGCCGGGCTTCATTCCGTCGGCGCTTCAGGCGCTGCCGAAGGGAGATCGGAAGAAGAAGCCCCCGCCAAGTTCGAAATGGATCGCGAAAGCTTTAGAAATGGGGACGTGGACGCATGTTTCGAATCGGCTTTATCACGGGGCCAAATAAGACTTCTGTGTCATTACTTGGCTCTGATCCATTCCTTGTTCTTCCTCCTGTTCGAAATCTTTTCTACTCGATCGGGGAAAGGGCTCGATTCCTCGATATTAATCTACTTCCGCGGAAGATTTATCTCGACGTAATCGCGCGAGTCCTGCTTCTCTCCTCCCGCTATGTCTTCTCGTTTGGGGTTGCCCTGATTTGACGGACAGTGGGCTTGGGGTCAAAAACCCGAAGAACCCACATGAAAACACAAATCAAGAAGCCCGCTCGCGACCGCGCGAGCTATACGCAGGAGTACAAGCAGGAGGCGTTGGAATTATGGCGCGCGAGCGGCCGGAGCGCGGCCAAGGTGGCGGTGGAACTGGGGATTCGCCCGCCGCTGCTCTACCGTTGGGCGCGGACCGAGCGCGTGCCCGACCCGCCTGGGGCCGGGCGCAAGCCGAGAAGTTGTGTGCGTCAAGTTCTGCAAAAGCATCATGGTTTTGGTGGGGTTTTGATCGGGCTGTCGCGGAGCGGAGGCGAGCGTAAGCGAGCCGGAGCGGAGTGGCAGCCCGATCAAAATTTGCGGTCGCTTAGGCGGCCATT
>JBBSPM010000077.1:0-20035 GCA_038258815.1 Chthoniobacterales bacterium | reverse complement strand
CGCTCATCGACAGCGTATATTCTCTGAGATTGGACGACGACTCAGCGAGAGGCGCGCAGCAACAAGCGGTGGTACCGATTACGGCGTACCGCAAGCCGCAGGTCCCGGATTCAGAACCCCCGACCCCGGCGGACAACGCCCGCCGCTACAGTTTACCCGCGCCGAGTTCGACGCTCAGATCGTGCCGCGATTACCGGATTTCACACGCGGGGCCGCCGTTGCCGAAATTGCAATGCGCGGCCGGACGCTCACCGCGCGCCTCGATTTCTCGGCCCTGCCGGCCAGCGCCGTGATCGATTCTCGCGGGCGCGCCTTGCTCGATCCGCCAGAACGCCAGGCCATTCCGAGCGTGTGCCTCGATTGCGATCAACGCGAACACGATCTCGCGGTTCCCATCGTCGCGTCGCCGACTTTTGCGTGGCGACGTTTGGGTTTGGTGGAGAAAGATGGAACGCCCACGCGTCGCGGCGTCGTCTTCTCATTCTTCCAAGCCGGTGAAGGCCTCGCCATCGCCGCCGCGCTGGAAGAAGACCGCTATCCGATCGACGATCTCATCTTCGATCTCGCGAACATTCGCGGCGGCCCGCGCTTTTCCGGCGAAGACGCGCCCATGGGCGGACGGCTCGGGATTCTTTGTCAGCGCATTTACGATCGCGCGGATCATCCCGGTTATCTAGAAATGGGAACGCCCACCCAATACGGCTCCGGCGCGTCGGAAGTAATCCGCGAAGTGGTCTCAAATCCAGCCGCGCGTTACAAGCTGACGACCGATTCCCTCCGCGCTGGCGACATCGAACGCGCGCTGATGGAATGGCGCAGTCTGCTCCGCCACATCGTGCACGCGCCGGAGCTGGATTGGGATCGCTGGCGTGAACTCAAAGCCGCGGCCAGGCATTTCGTCGAGAGCACCACCTCTCCTGCGCTGCTCGATTTCCCGCCGCTCCTGGCGGCGCAACAACGCCGCAGTGCTCTCCTCAAGACTTAGCCCGTATCATGCACTTTGGGCAAAGCGCGGGTGCCGTGATGGAGTTTCGCTTCAATGGAGGACGGCTTTGCAAGCCGTCCCGAGCCGGGTTTCAAACCCGGCCTCCGTTTCATTCCGCCGCATCCACGGGCGCGCGGGCGCCGAAGTGTATGACACGCGCTACTCGTGTGACCGTTTCCCAGTCTGGAGCGCGTGATGCCATCTCGCTCGCCGCAGCGAGCTTTCGGAGTGCGGCGAGTCCCCGCGCCGCTTTTCTCCGGTTCGGTCGCGGAACCGGTGCCCGTGAGTCTTTCGTTCCTGCCACGCTGCTGAAAAGCGGCGTGAGGACCCGCCGCACTCCCAAAGCGCTGCGCGCGAAATTGGCTCCCAAGTTTGTCCGCAGAGCGCGCCTGGCCTTTCACTTGAGAGGGCTCTGGATGACGCCCGTTTCAAGCCGCGCCATCGTCTAAAGCAAGCGAAGCGACGACATTCCGCCGTCGACGCCGATGATCTGACCGGTGATAAATCCAGACGCGTCGCTCAAAAGGAACCGAACCAACTGCGCGGTTTCCGCGGGATCTCCGAGGCGCTTGAGCGGATGCCTATCGCGACTGGCCTGCGCTTTCGCCTCCACGTTGATAAGACTGGCCGCGAGCGGCGTATCCGTCAGCGACGGCGCGAGGCAATTGACGCGCACCTTCGGCGCCAGCTCCGCCGCGAGCGACCGCGCAAGTCCTTCCACCGCGCCCTTGGCCGAAGCGATGCTGGCGTGAAAGGGCATCCCGGTTTGCACCGCCACCGTGGAGAAAAGGACGATCGACGCATGCTCCGCCTTCTGCAGCGCCGGAAGCGCAGCCCGAATAAATCGGATCGCACCGAAGAAGTTCACCTCCATGTCCTTCAGGAAATCGTCGTCCTTCAAGGCACGGAATGATTTCAATGTGATCGTGCCGGGAAAGTAAACCAGGCCATCGATCACGTCGGGCAACACCAACTCTGGTGCGGCGTTTCGCGCATCGAATTCCACCGTTTCCAGGCGCTCAGCTTTCGGCTGTTTCTCCCGATCTCGCACCGCCGCGACAACACGGTGACCATCCGCCAGCAAGGCGTTGAGGGTGGCGTGGCCGATGCCGGAGTTGCCACCGGCGAGAAGAAAAGTCTTGGGAGTCATAGAAGAACCGTCGGCGACGGCACTGTCTTTTACGTTGGCCGGGCGGTCTTGGTTTCAGAAGGTCCAGCCAGCGCGCCAGAGCGTAGGCGGCGCCAACTCCACGCCATCGGAATTTATGACAACCTCTTGACCAGCTTGCCGTAATCGGCGTGAGAGCCGATGAAATACCAGAGCGCAGTGTCGCCTGAACGGATGCAGACAGCCCGCCAGTGGATGCCGATGCGGACGGAGAAAACGGGACGAGTAGCGTGGATTTGCTTGAACTAGAGATTCGGCTGCCAAGGGTCGCGCGCCCACGCGAGATAAACTTCCTGAGCCTGCTTCTGGACGGGTGGCGGCAGACTGGCGAGGATCTTCCGGAAGCCCTTAGTGGTTCGAGAAATCACGCTCGGGATTCAGCGGAAGAGTCTCACCTCGTTCCAGTTCGCGCAGAGCTTCATCCGCCATCCGCGCCAACGCGTCCTGCGTGGAGGCGAACGCGCCGGCCCAGCGCTGTTCAGACTGGAGTTCGGCCAAAACGACGGAGGCGACCGCATCCTGCTCGCTCTCGGAGAGCTTGGAGGCCTCGGCAAAAGCGCGTTCTAAGAGCTGCGTCACTACTGGCATGATATTTTGATTATAAACTCAGGGCAAGCGCGTGGTGTCGGGTGCGGCCACGGAGTCCGGATACGCGTCATCGAGCATGCTTCGAATCTGGCCGAGCGGGTCAAATCGCGCGAGAAGCGTGTGCTGGCTTTATAGTCACGCCGCGCCGTCGGCGTTCTACGCGCTGTCCGCAGTCCGCGTGCTTTTTCGGCGATCCAGCAGCGGCGGGACCGTCGCTACAACCGATTGGTTGCTCCCACAGGGCGCGCGAGGGGGGCGCGTCTTCTAAAACGCGACCCGATTTTCCTCCAGGATCAGTCACGCTTCTTAGCCTGACCCCAAATGCACATGACCTGACCCCAAATGCACATGACCCCAAATGCACACGCCAAATGCACACCCAAATGCACACGCGTGACCCCAAATGCACACGCGCCCCGCAATCAGAGGCGGCTTCGCGCGCCGGTAAAGCACGTCGGCGGAACCGCGCCAGGACATCACGGATGAAGGGCGCGGCAACCGCGCAACTGCTGATAGTTTTTCAAGCGCAAAAGGTAGTTAGGTAGGAGAGCTCGCACGCATTTTTTAACTGAGCCTCCGCTCCGGCTCAGCAAAAAATGCAGTGTCCTGGTTTGATCGCGCACTGTCCTACTTTGCTTGCCCGGTGCCCTACTTTGGTCGCACCGCGACAGAAAAAAGGACCGACCCCAGACCCACCCTCGCGTTTAGTGCGGACCTTGGCAGATGCGGCAAGACCGCCACCAACGGTGCTGTGCGATTGGGAAATTGGGCGGAAGGCGCGACCGGTCCGGGGCTACCGGCGCCGTCGAACTTGAGCCGCGTTCCGCAACCAGATAACGCGTAGCGGTTGCTCTGGGCGTCGGCAAGGCGATTTACGAAGCGCGCGAACGGGCCGACGCCGCAAAGCCGGGCAACCTTTCCCAGTGAAAGGTCAAATACCGCTTCCCTCTCGGGTGTTTTCTGACTACTGATATCGCGATGAGCGATCCCAGTTCTCTCGCAGTGACGCCCCAATCCACCAAAAAGGTGATTTATTTCAACGGATTTGTGGTAGGCATTGGAAACGCCGACTGCACGTTGGATCTTCGCATCGACAGCACGGAGATTGTGAGCGCACGATGCTCGTACACATTGGCAAAAACGTTGTCTCTTAAGCTCGCCGAAGCCGTGGCTCGGCTTGAAAAAGTGACAAACCACAATTTGATGACCACCGATGAGGTCCTGAAGGGACTGCGCACACTGCAATCTGACTCTCATGATTCACCGAGTAAATAGTAGCTACTCTGAGACCGTATTCGAAGACGTCGATAATGGCGACGACACTGTCGAGAAACTCAGGACATTCCGTCGATTAGCCGACGGATGGCATTTCGGAGCTGGCGACCGGCCGTCCGATTCCACGCTTGAGGCGGCCATGGGATTGGCAACGTTTGGAGTTCTTAACGGTTGGGAGACAGATGCTTTTCCGGGAGTCAGTGGGGAGGTTCTGCTGTCGCTCTTAAAGGGGAACGAGTGCTACGAAGCAATATTCGAAGTCGGCGGAACCATCACGCTAGTGACCGAGCGTGATGATCGAGAATTGGACCGTGCCGAAGGCCTGCACTTGGATGACGTGATTTCCCGAATATCAGCTCAGGCAGGATCATCATGCTCTATTTACGCCTCATTCATCCCGCACACTGGCATCCCCGTCGAAAGCGCTTCGTTCGCCTGGCCTTTCGAAATTCCAGCCCGGCGCTGGGCGGAGGAATCTCAGTCGTTGATCGTAGATGTATTGAAGAGCGAGGACGCACCGTCTGTGCGCACGTTTCGATATTCTACATCAAGTTCAGAGCGCCCGTTATCCTCTGGGAAATCAACGCAAATATTCTCCCTGTCGGAAGCAGCCTAGAGGAGGAATTGGGACCCGAAGGCGACGAATGTCACCTAAATATTCGGGGCATCAGTGACGCTGAGGCCGAGGAGATTCTGAAGCTGAATCAGATGCACAACGGTTTTCGCGACTTTCTGATTTGCGAAAGGCAGGGAGAGCCCGCACCGATCACGGCCGAATCTTTAGATGTTTGGGCCGTGGCTCACTCGAAAAGTGTCTGACGTTGCGCGGAGGGAGAATAGTAGAGTCAGCTTGGGGTTGCCCTGATTTGACGGACAGTGGGCTTGGGGTCAAAAACCCGAAGAACCCACAGGTCCACAGGTCGCGACGCGCGGGGTCGGTTCTTTTTTCTTGCATTTTCGCGGCGCTGAATCAGCGGATCGGCCAAGACCGGCGATTACGCATTAGACGAAAGGTGCCAGTGGCGTTGCCGCCGTGGAGATAAACAACCTACTTGGGCCGCCGCATTCGACAAATCCGGTATGCAACCGCGCCCCGTCTGAAGGGTGCAGCACTCCCTCAACCGACACCTTGAGTCCCTCCGATGCCCGAGTTGCCACCGGCGGCCGGAAAATCTTGGAGAAGTCATAGAAGACCCGTCAGTGACCGCGCTGTCTTTTATGATAGCCGGGCCGTTTTGCTTTCAGAAAGTCCAACCGCCGCTCCAAAGCGTGGGCGGCGCCAACTCCACACTGTTCCCGGCTGGATCGCGAAAATAGATCGAGCGTCCGCCTTGTTCCCACGGCACCACTTTCTCGATCGCCACTCCGGCCTGCTCGAGGCGCGCCATCCACATCTCAAAATTTTCCGGTCGCAACGCGAAGGCCACATGAGCCGCGCCCGTGGTGCCGTGTGAAGGAACGTCGCGGTCCGGCTCGGAGCTTTGCGCGCGATTGAAGATCAAGAGCGCGGATCCTTCGCAGCGGAACGAGATCAGAAGTTCACTGCGGCTGATCAGTTCGAGTCCCAGCGTTTCCCCGTAGAAGCGCTCCATTGCTGCGAGATCGTCGGCGTAAAGAACGGTTTCGAAAACGCGGAGCTGCATCCCCGACGATCGTCTTTCTGGTGGGATCATCACCATCCAGTCTCGTGCAAACGGAAAGAAAAACGCGCGAAGAAGATCGACTGCCATTGTTCGCCGACGTGAGCCTGTCATCCCGAGCCGCGAAGACGGCCGAGGGATCTCCCAGTCGCAGTTTGGTGGCACGCCGTTAAGAGGCAGACCTACGATGTCGGTGGACGCTCTTCATGGCGCGCAAGCGGTTCGGCCGACTGCGAGATCCCTCGACCGTGCTTCGCCGGCTCGGGATGACGAGGAGCGCTACCGCGTCTCCGTCAGCGTGAGGGAGCTGCTCTCCCAGGTGACGTTTCCGTCGCTGGCGGCTTTGGTGGTCTTGTAAGTTTCTCCGCTTTCGTCGGGCGCGAACTTGAATTCGGTGGAATCGGCGCTGGGCTGCCAGCCCTCGACGGAAACTTGCGTGCCATCAGCCATCGTCGCCGTTCCCCGGCCCCTTCGAATGACGTCGGGCGTGTCGCCGGGCGCCCATCTCATTTGCGCGGTGAACGCCTTTCCTTTCCACGACCCGGTGTAGGTCTCTTCCGTGATGGCCGATTCTGAAATCTCGGGCGCCACTGTGGGCGATGGGGTTGGGCTCGGCGTCGGACTCGGGGTGGGAGTTGGCGCCGCTCCTTCGGTGAAGGACAATCTGGAGTTGACCCAGGAAGTCGCTCTGCCCGTGTCTTTCCGCACGAGGCGGAAAGGATTTCCATTCGCCCTGAATTCCAGGACGCCCGGCCGGCTGTTGCTGCCGGAGAAGGACAGGACGGTGCCGTCAGCCATTTTGATCTGCCCTTCGATCGGTCCCAGGCCTGACCAATTGTACCATCTCATCTGCACGGTGCAGGCGATGCCGTCGTAGAAACCGGAGTAGGTTTTTGTCGTCGCGGCGAAGGCAAAAGGTCCGCTGGCCAGAAGGAACAGCACGAAGAGATGGGTCGTCAGTCTTTTCATCGGGTCATCTCTACTGACTCTAAACCGCGCCGGATGGCAAATGCCGTGATTCCGCAGTCGCTTTACGCGCCGCAGCCGGTCTCGATCCGACGCTCCACCTTGCCCTGGCCGAATTGCCAGACGGAAGTGGCGCCGCCTTCGTAGTAGGAGGAAAGGAGAATGATCTCGAGGCGCCCGTCGCCATTGAGGTCGAGCAGGCCGGCCACGTTGTGACGGTAGGGAGTCCGGGAATCAGTCGCCTTCGGGTAAAAGTCGCCTGCGATGCATTCTGTTCGCAGCTTGCCATTCACGACATGGCGCAGGAGCACGAACGAATAATTTCCGGCCTCGGCACTGGCCAGACGTCGGGGCAGACATCGGCGTTCGGGGCGGGCTTGCCACCGATGGCTTCGCCCGCTTTGCCCTCGAGCGTGAAGAGACGGTATTTGCCACCGGGTTCGAGCGCCTTGCCGGCTTGCTCACTGGTGAGCCACTTGCCTGCGGAATGTGCTCCGATGATCAGCCCGTAGGGAAGCTCCACAAAGGTGGAACGCTCCGCTGTTTGAGCGGTAGAGATGACCACCAAAAACGTCGCGCACAACGCGAGAGCGCTGAACGGCATGTTGTGCGCGGTCACTTCGCCTCGGTCAACGTCAGGAACCTGCCTGTCCAGGATGTTCTCCCGCGGCGGACTTCACGTGTGGCCTTGTAATTTTCCCCGGTCTCGTCGGGTTCGATGCCGAACTCGATGTAATTCTCGCGCAACTGCAAGGCCGTGATGGAAAGCGCCATGTCGCCTTCTACGATCAGCGTTCCCTGTCCTTCCCGGAGAGTGTCGGGATCGTCGGTTGGAGTCCAGGTGATGCGCGCCGTGCAATCTCTTCCGCGCCACGAACCGGTGTAGGATTTTTGGCCGAAGTCTTCGTCGGGTGGCTCGGGCGCTTTGACTGAATGGCCTGCGCTGCCGGAATTCGAGACTTCGGTGAACGACAGTTGGTCGCCCACAAACGACGTCTCGCCGTTCGCGGTGCTGAGTTTCAAACGATGCACGCGGTCGCTGCCGGCGATGCGGATACGGAGCACGGCATCGCCCGGTTCTTCGCCGGAGAGCGCCATCTCTTTTCCCGATTCCAGCAGGAGGGTGCCGGATACTTTTCCATTGAGCCAGGGCAAGTCCACGTTGCAAGACTCGCCGCGATAGGTCCCGCTGTATTCTCTCGCCGTGCCGCGGGCGGCTGAGCTTTTCCGCTTCGCGGGAGCATCGACGCCGGCGCCGCTCTCAGTGAAGGCAAGGTCTGCACTGACCCAAGTGACCGTGCCGCCATCGCGTTCTTTCGTGAGCGTCAATCCTTCTCCCTGCGCTTCGATCTCCAGCACGCCCGCACGGCTATTATTTCCGGAGAACGGAATGGTGGTGTCGCCGGGCAGATTAATGTGGCCGTCAACGGCGCCGAGGCCGCTCCAGTTGTGCCAGTTCACTTGCACGGAGCATTCCTGGCCTTTGTAGGAACCGGCGTAGGTCTTCGTCGTGCTCCCGGCGAAAAGCAGAGGTGTGCAGGCGATCAGTGATAGGGACACTGCGAGACTGAATGCGGTGATTTTCCGCCATCGAAGAGCGCAAAGAGCGATGGTTGTCGTTTCGCAGTTCAGTTTGGAGGAGCGGGGCGTGGTTTTCATGGGAGACAACCGCTTTTCATCGTTATCCACCGTCCGGCGCTGGCTCATCGGCCGAGTTTTCCTGGGTGGCTGGCGCTTCGGCTTCTTCGGCGGCCTTGGCCGCGGCGCGCGCTTTTTCGGCGGCGGCTTTCTTCTTGGCCGCAGCGGCGGCCTCAGCCTTCGCGGCTGCGGCCTGGGCTTTGGCCTCGGCAGCAGCTTGCTCCTTGGCGGCGGCAGCGGCTTCAGCTTTTTCTGCGGCAGCCTGCTTTTTCGCCTCAGCGGCCGCTTCGGCTTTGGCATCGGCGGCGGCTTGGGCTTTTTCGGCCGCGGCTTGGGCTTTCGCTTCTGCGGCGGCTTCGGCTTTGGCGGTAGCCGCAGCTTCGGCTTTCTCGGCGGCGTCGGCTCTCGCCTTCTCGGCCGCGGCGTCGGCTTTGGCTTCTTCAGCGGCCTTTAGTTTGGCGGCATCTGCGGTCGCTTTGGCGTCTGCGGCGGCTTGCGCTTTTGCATCCGCGGCGTCCTGGGCCTTGGCGGCATCGGCTTGCGCTTTTGCGGCGGCAGCCTCGGCTTTGGCATCATCCGCGGCCTGCGACATCAGCGGCAACCTTCGCGGCGGCGGCGGCAGCGGCGCTGTCGGCGGCCGTGGTGTCGACAGTCGCAGGATCAGCGGATTTGGGATTTATCGGAGTCTGCGCGGTAATGGGAGGGGCGCCGAGGCCGCCGGGGATGGGAGTTCCAACGCTGGATGCTGGAGTAGCCGCGGGAGGCGTTGCTGCGGCGGTGCCCGGGGTGGAGGTCGGCACTGCGACCGGCGTTTGAGTGGCGGCTGCGGTTGGAGCGGCGGTGGCGAGCGGGGTTACCGCTGGCGCCGTCGTCGGAGCTGCGGTGGATCCAGGGTTTCCTTTCGTCGGAACGGAGGGGGTGGCGGTGGGAGCGGTTGTCGGTGCGGCCACGGGATTAGCGGTCGCGGCGGTGATCGGGGTTACGGCGGGCGTCGGGGTCGCTGAGGTGCGTGGCGAATGACGAGGTGTGGCGGTCGCCGCCGTAGCAGGTGTCGCGGTGGCTGCCGTGGTCGGCGTGGCGGCAGGAGTGCTGGTGGCTGCAGTGGCGGGCGTCGCCGGTGCGACAGTGGCTGCCGTGCCAGGTATTGCAGCGGGCGTTGGGATGACCGCGGGTGTCGGCGTGAGGAGGGTCGTCGGATTGCCGACCGGCTTTATTCGTGGGCTCGTTGCCGCGATCGCGGTCGGGGCGGGGTTGGCTTTGTTCAGCGCGTCCAATTGCTTCTTCAGCCGGTCAGCCTCTCGTTGCGCGGTGTCCCGCGCTTTCTTGTCGGCCAGGGAGTTGGCGCGCAAAGAAGCGATGTCGGCTTGCAGCTTGGCGTCGGCTCTGATTCTCGCATTCCGCACCGCTTGCTGCCGGTCGAATTCGTCCTGCCGTGCTCGGGCGACGGAAGCGGCGCGCAAGCGCGCGTTCTCAGCGCGCATTCTGTCGCTCTTCCGCTGCGCAACTTTTGCCGCGGCTTCGGCCCGATCGGCTTTGGCGCGGGCGACGGAATTGCTGCGATTCGACTGCGCCGAGGCGCGAGCTCTGGCGGCATCGGCCTCAGCGTCTGCGACCGCCTTGTCGGCTTCTTCCAAAGCGGCGGCGTCCTCCTCTTCCTGCGCTTTCGCGTCGGCTTCTGCCTTGGCGAGCGCGGCAGCGTTGGCCGCGGCTTGAGCCTGTGCATCGGCCAGGACTTTCGCCTCCGCGTCGGCTTTCATTTTCGCGACCTCGGCTTTCAAGGCCTCGGTATCGGCCTGCGCTTTGGTCGCGGCGTCGGCCAGGACTTCCTCGGCGTCGGCCTGCTTTTTAAGCGCCTCCTGGTTTGGCGCTTGGGGGCAACCGACCACCGCCAGGGAAAAAATCGCGACCGCGCTCGGCACAAATTTTCGGAAGATACGCCGGGTGAAGTGGAAGGAGGTGAAGATGCGCCTGCAGGTGATGGAAGTCGGCATGAGAAAAGCGTCTCAGAGGCGCTAGGAAATAGACAGGGTTAAAATCCCCGTATCTTCGTCGGCGAGATAATGTTGCACTCACGACCTTGTCTCTTTGCGGCTCGACGCCGGTGCCGCAGCTCAAAAAATCCGGCACTTCCGATGAAAGCGCGTCGAACTCAAACGATCGATGTGTTATCGCTTCCGCATGTCCCAGGAAACACCCGCCCAACTCGGCTACCGCATGCCGGCGGAATGGGAACCGCACGCCGCCACCTGGCTCTCCTGGCCGCGGCGCGAAGGGATCAGTTTTCCGGATGCCTACGATCGCGTGATGCCGACCTTCCGCGCCATGGTGGGAGCGATTGCCGAATCGGAACCGGTAAACATCAACGTCTGCAACGGCGCACACGAAGCGGAAGCGCGCGCTGTGCTGGAAGGCGTCGCGCCCGAGTGCATCACCTATCACGAAATTCCGACGAACGAGCCGTGGTGTCGCGACCACGGCCCGACCTTTCTCGTGCGCGAGGAAGAGCCGCGGATGGCGATCGTGGATTGGGATTACAACGCATGGGGCGGAAAGTATCCGCCGTGCGATCTCGACGAGGTCGTGCCCACTCGCATCGGGGAAGAGCTGGGGCTGCGCGTCTTTTATCCAAAGATGATTTTGGAGGGCGGCTCCATTGAAGTGAACGGCACGGGCGCGCTTCTCACCTCGGAGTCGTGTTTGTTAAACCCGAACCGCAACCCCTCGTTAGGCCGAGCCGAGATTGAACAACGCCTGCGCGATTATCTCGGCGTGCGAGAAATTCTCTGGGTCGGCGACGGCATCGAAGGCGACGATACCGATGGGCACATCGACGATCTGACGCGCTTCGTGAGCGAACGCACTGTCGTTACCGCAGTCGAAGCGAATCGCGACGACTCCAATTTCCAGCCGCTGCAAGAAAACCTCACGCGTCTGCGCGAGTTCCGCATCGCGGGACGGCCGTTGGAAATCATCGAACTCCCGATGCCGGCAAAGATTGTCCATGAAGGTCAAGTTCTGCCCGCGAGCTACGCCAATTTCTACATCGCGAACGAAACGGTGTTACTACCCGTCTTCGCCGATCCAAACGACGCCAAAGCCATCGAAGTAATCCAAAGCGCCTTCCCAAAACGCCGCGTCATCCCGATCGATTGCCGCGAATTGATCTGGGGTCTCGGCGCGTTCCACTGCCTCACGCAACAGCAGCCAGCGGCGTAGTCTGTCATCCCGAGCCGCGTAGACGGTCGAGGGATCTCGCATTGGGTCTTTGGCTTTCTTCAAAGGGGCGACATCGCTACGCGGCGCGTCGATCGCGCGAGTAAAATTCCCATGCGCCTGCGAGATCCTGCGACCGTCTTCGCGGCTCAGGATGACACGCCATGTCGGCCGTTTAGGCATGACAACCGTTGGCGGTTGGAGTGTTCTAGACTCTGTGAAGAGGAATCTTGGCGCGGTGATGGCCTTCCTGGTTTGGGCGCCTCTCGCCTTCGCGCGGATCGGCGAGACAACGGCGGAACTGGCCCAGCTCTACGGACCACCTCTCCAATAATCCTTCGATAACCACGGAAACGGCGTTGGCAGCTATAAAACGGAAGAATTCCAGCGCATCTGGGTAACTTTTTAGGGGGGTAAGAGCCGGGAAGAAGACTTCACCGCCAAGCCCGGAACTACGATTTCAGAATCGCTCGCCGCGCGGGTGCAGGCCGAAAATCCCGGCCAGTACTTTTACGCCGGAGAAGATCGGATGGGAGTTGGACGTCAGGCGATCGTCGGGTCGCTGAAATTCGGACTCTTCACTGGATTCACGCGAACCTTTACCGGAATCACCGAGCTCCGGGAGAAGAATAGTTTCGAGGGGAACAGGAGCCCGTTCCTCGTTGTGCGCGATCGCGACGTGGTCATCGAGATCCCGCTTCATTTCGCGTTTCCGAGCGACGAACTGAAACCTGGCGGCCTCTGCAGCGTGACCGTCCTGGACGAGCTGGCCGAAGATTTATCGACGCCGATCGCAATTCTCGGCCACCGCGCACATGTCAACTGGGGCGACTGCGTTGCCGATGTGCGGAGCAGTATGCAAATCCTGGTCCAAATTTCCGCCAACGGGAAAGTCCTCTTCGACCGCACCATCTGTGAAGTCCATCACATCCTGATGAAGCTGCAAAAGGTAGAGGCAGTCTATGGAATGCTTGCACTCGGTTATTGCGAGGAGCACTTCCCACATTCCCGGCAGTTCGCGCTTGGAGGCTGTGTTGAGGGCTCGCATCTGCGCGTCCCGATCTATGTCTGCTCAGCGTGCGTTGCGGCGTGCGAAGATTACACGCGCACTCATCCTGAGTCCGCGAACAGGAAGAAAAAAAGCACGATTAGCGTGACGAGCCCGAGCGGGCCGCGGGCCAGAAATTTCGTCACGCCATCGAGACTTTGTCCGCGGCGGGATTGCATGAATGCGACCAGCGCCAGGACGAGTCCGATCCCGTAACAGATCAGCGCGATGATGAATGCGGTATCCGCCGTCGCGCCGAGGACTCGCGGAGCAAACGCACCACTGCATAAGCCCAGCGCGAGAAAGAGGAACGACGCCAGACCAATTTTGCGAAGATGATTCATCGTGCGTTGATTAGTCGACGCGGCCGCGGCTCGCAACCGGAGCCGCCTCGCTACGTGGTGGGCGCGGGTTTGTAGCCACTTTGCAAAATCGCCTCGTGCAGCGCGGGCGCATGGGTCTGGCGGGCATCGAAGGTTACGGTGACGCACTCGTTCTCGGCATCGGCCTTCACTTCTTTCACGCCGGCGATTTTCGAGAGGGGTTCGCGCAAGCTCCGGACGCATTCGTCGCAATCGTTTCCCTCCGTGGCAATATGAATTGTCTCTAGAACCTCGTGGTCCGCGGTGTCGTGCAGGTTATGAGGATCGGATGGTTCCATACCTTCGATAACGTCCGGCAGAGTCTTCGCGGATGTTTCGTGGACTGGCCGAGATGACAAATTTTTGTCGCGTCGCGCGATTCCCAAGGGTAAGGAATGCGTCGGCTGTCTTCTCTTTTTTGGGAAACAGGCGCCAACCAACCAATCCATCCCCATGAAAAAAATCGGAGTCCTTTTCGGTCAGGAAAACAGCTTCCCGCCAGCCTTGTGCGAGCGGATCAACCAAAAAGCCGGCGGCGAAATGCTGGCCGAGTTTGTGCGCATCGACAAAGTCGTGCAGGGCGAACCTTGCGGTTACGACGTGATCGTCGATCGCATTTCGCAGGACGTGCCCTTCTATCGAGGCTTCCTCAAGAACGCCGCGCTCACCGGCACCGCGGTGGTGAACAACCCGTTCTGGTGGAGCGCGGACGAGAAATTTTTCAACAACGCCCTCGCGACCAAAATCGACGTGGCCGTTCCGCGCACTGTCCTTTTGCCCTCCCACGAAGTGCCGCCGGACACGAACGACGGCTCGTTCCGCAACCTGGCTTACCCGATGGATTGGGAAGGCATTTTCGAGTACGTCGGCTGGCCGGCGTATTTTAAACCCTTCTCGGGCGGCGGCTGGAAGAACGTCTACAAATTGAACAACCCAGAGGAATTTTTCCGCGCCTACAGCGAGACCGGACAGCTCGTCATGATGCTGCAGGAGGAAGTCCTCTTCGATATGTATTTCCGCTGCTACTCGATCGATCAACGCCACGTGAAGATCATGAATTACGAGCCGCGGCATCCGTATCATCTGCGCTACCAGACCGATTGGGAGGCGCCGAAAGACATCGTTGAGAAAGTCGAGTGGGGCGTGATGCAGTTGAACAAATATCTCGGTTACGATTTGAACACGGTCGAATTCGCGATCCGCGATGGTGTGCCGGTGGCGATCGATTTCTGCAATCCCGCACCGGATGCGGAACGGACCAACGTGGGCGAGGAGAACTTCCAGTGGGTGGTCGAAGCGGTCTCGGAAATGTGCATCCGCAAAGCGCGCGAGCACAAACCGGGACAGGACAACTTGAGCTGGGGCAAGTTCATCCAGGCCGGTGCGACCGGGCGGACGCTGGCGGATTTGCAGTAACGCGAACCGACGAAGCGAAAGACGCGCTGTTCGGAGATCGTCGGCGTCGACCGACGTGCCGCGTGGAGCCGGCGCGCCCCCGCGCCGAAGGTTGGTTTCGGGAACGCCTAACCGACCGGCCCGGGGGCGGGCCGGCTCCATGCCATTCCCATTAGCGCCGGATTTTTAGCCATAGCAGCCGCACCGAGCTTGCGTCACTCCCCGTTCTGGCGCTTCATTGTCCTTGATGGAAAAAGACCACGTTTTCACTCTCGGAGTCGAGGAAGAGTTCCAAATCGTTGATCCCGAGACGCGGGAGCTGAAGTCGCACATCCAGCAAATCCTCGGCGACGGCAAAGTGGTGATGCAGGAACGGATCAAGCCGGAGATGCATCAATCCGTGGTGGAAACTGGC
The DNA here is from genome assembly GCA_038258815.1 of Chthoniobacterales bacterium. Taxonomy (GTDB): domain Bacteria; phylum Verrucomicrobiota; class Verrucomicrobiia; order Chthoniobacterales; family UBA10450; genus JACCTI01. The sequence continues at coordinate 5,342 of JBBSPM010000077.1, read as the reverse complement.
ACCGACGTTTGCCATACGGCGGCCGAGGCGCGCGAGCAGGTCATTCGTTTGCGCAGCGAACTCGCGGAACTCGCCGGGAGAGGCGGGGCGAGATTTGCCTCCGCGGGCACCCATCCGTTTTCGCATTGGCACGATCAGCGGATCACGGAAGGCGAGCGTTACGAGACGATCGTGAAGGATATGCAGCAGGTGGCGCGGGCGAATCTCATCTTCGGCCTCCACGTGCATGTGGGAATTCCCGATCGCGAAATGGCGATCCACGTCATGAATCAGGCGCGTTATTTTCTGCCGCACATTTATGCGTTGTCGGCTAATTCGCCTTTTTGGGTCGGTCGCAATACCGGCTTCAAGGGTTACCGGCTGAAAGTTTTCGAGCGTTTTCCGCGCACCGGTATTCCCGACGCGTTTGAGGGACTCTCGGAATACGAGGATTATTGTAAACTACTCGTTAAGACAAACTGCGTCGATAACGCGAAGAAAATCTGGTGGGACATCCGACTGCATCCATTCTTCGACACCCTGGAAGTGCGGGTCTGCGATGCGCAATCGCGCGTGGATGATACCATCGCGCTCGCCGCAATTATCCAGGCCATCATTGTGAGGCTGCACCGACTGCAGCGGCAGAATCTGAGCTTCCGCATTTATCGGCGACGTTTGATCGATGAGAACCGCTGGCGCGCGGCGCGCTACGGCATGGATGGAAAGCTGATCGACTTCGGCCGCGAATGCGAAATGGAAGCGCGCTCCTTGCTGAATGAGATGCTCGAATTCATCGGCGCGGAGTTGCAGGAACTGGGAAGCCAGGCTGAGCTCGAGCACATTCACAAAATCATGCGCGAAGGCAACGGCGCCGACCGGCAGCTCGAGGTCTGGGCGCGCACGCGCGACATGCGTGAAGTGGTGGACCACATCGTGCGCGAGACTTACGAAGGGCTCACCATTCCCGAGCCAGACGCGGCACCATTGTAGCCACGTGCCCTGCGGGCCGTGTGGGGGCGGCTCTCGCTGATTTATTCACGTCGATGTTCCGTCCAGCCATGCACCCACACGTCCCACAGGGACGTGGCTACAGGCGATGAACAACGCCCTCCGGGTTTGCCGGCCGGGCCTTTCCACGCCATGATGAACGCTCTATTTCCCATGCCAGACCATCTCGCCACCGATACGATTGATCAGGAGCTCATTCCTGGAGCGCGCAATGCGATCCGCGATTGCCTGCGTCTGCAACCCGAAGAACGCATCACGATCATCACCGATGAGGCGACGCAGGAAATCGCCGCCGCGCTCCAAGCCGAGGTGGAAGAACTGGGCGCCGCGCACGCCGCCTTTGTGTTAGAGAATCACGCGGAGCGTCCACTCACCGGAATGCCGCAGGTGATTCTGGACGATCTCGCCACCTCGCAGGTCAGTATCTTTTGCGCGCAAACCCAGCGCGGCGAACTCGGCTCGCGCATCGAAATGACTGCGGTGGTGAACAAGCACCGCCTGCGCCACGCCCACATGGTGAATATTAGCCGACAGATCATGCTGGAAGGCATGCGCGCGGATTTTCTCGCGGTGGACGAGCTGAGCCAACGGCTGGTGGAACGCGCGCGTCAGACCAAAAAAGTCACGTGCCGCACGCCGATGGGAACCGACTACGTGGCCGAGCTTTCCTCGAGTTTGAAGTGGCTGAAGACGAGCGGCATTATCACGCAGGATAAATGGGGCAACCTGCCCGGCGGCGAGATCTTCACCTCGCCTTTTAACAGCAACGGCATCTTCGTGGTCGACGGCGTGGTCGGCGACTATCTCTGCCAGAAATACGGCGACATCCAAGCCACGCCGCTCACGATTGAGATCAAGGAGAACCGGATCACCGACCTGCGTTGCGAGAACGCCGAACTGTTGGAGGAATTCCGCGCTTACACGAGCACGGATGAAAACAGCAATCGCGTCGGCGAGTTCGCGGTGGGCACGAACACGGCCTGCACCCATGTGATCGGGAACATTTTGCAGGACGAAAAAATTCCAGGGATTCACATCGCCTTCGGCCACCCTTACGCCGAGCACACCGGGCAGAACTGGATTTCGAAAACGCACATCGACTGCGTCGGACGCGACTTCGACATCTGGTTCGACGACACGCCGGTGATGGAGCGCGGGAAGTTTTTGATCTAAGGGCAGGGTCGGACTGCTGTCATCCCGAGCCGAGAATACGGCCGAGGGATCTCTCCGACGGTCTTGGCCATCCGAACGAGTGTGATCGCCCGCCGACGGTGAGATCCCTCGACAAGCTCGGGATGACTGCTCGTGCGCACACAAAAAAAGCGGACACGCGCACCTGGTTTCCGCTAACGTTTGCCTCATGCATCCGGAATACCGCGCCCGTTTCAATGCCGACTTCAGCCAGGAGCGCTACGATGAATTGCTCCGCACGGCGAATGAAACGGAGCGATGGCCGGTTGATTTTCGCGTCTCCGAATCGCCGATCTTTCTGACGGAGGAATTCACCGCGGAGATCGCCGCTGCCGCGGAAGAAATCGTGGCGCAAGTGCGGACGCCAGCGTTTGCGGAACACGCTAAAACCGCGATCCCGTCCGGCCTCGAAGTCCCTGGCGAAACGCCGCATCCTATTTTTCTCCAGGTCGATTTCGCGGTCTGCGAAGAGAACGGTCGGCTCACACCGCGGTTGATCGAACTGCAGGGATTCCCCAGCCTCTACGGTTTCCAGATTTTCCTCCTCCGCTGCATGCGGCACGCTTATCCCGCGATCCCGGCGGAGGTTTCGCCCTTCTTCCACGGAGTGGACGAGCATTCCTATGTAGAAATGCTGCGTCAGGTGGTGGTGGGTGATAGCGATCCCGAGCGCGTCGTTCTGCTCGAGATCGAGCCGGAAAAACAAAACACCCGGATCGACTTCGCCTGCACCGAGACACTGCTCGGGGTGCGGCCGGTCTGCCTCACAGAAGTGACACGCCGGGGTAACGAACTGTTCTATTCGCGCGATGGCCGCGAGGTCCGGATCGAGCGCGTCTATAACCGCGTCATCTTCGATGAACTCCTGCGCCGGCCCGATCTCAGTTTCGGTTTCAATTTCCAACACGAGGTCGACGTGCAGTGGGTCGGGCACCCGAATTGGTATTTTAAGATCAGCAAACACTCGCTCCCGTTTCTGAAAACCGCGCACACCTCGCGCGCCTATTTCGCCGATGAATTTCCGGCCGACTGCTCGTTAGCCGACTACGTCCTGAAACCGCTCTACTCCTTCGCCGGGCTCGGAGTTAATCTCGAACCAACCGAAGAAAAGCTGCACGCATTGCCCGAGCCGCATACGTGGATTCTGCAGGAAAAAATCCATTACGCTGGTTTCGTGCCGACGCCGGACGGTAACCGCTCCAAAGCGGAAATCCGGATGATGTTCATCTGGCCAGAGAAAGGCGAGCCGGTGTTGGTAAACAACCTCGTCCGCATGAGCCAGGGCGCGATGATGGGCGTGAAATTCAACAAGAACAAAACCTGGGTCGGCAGCAGCATCGCGCTGCATTCCGCGGGGTAAAAAAGGCGTAGCTTGAAGCGCGTCATGCCCCTCGCGATCTTGCGCGGAGCCTGCGGTAGGAACGGCGCGCCGCGCTGTCCGAGCGACATTGGCCCGTCGGTAAACGCACGGATGTTCCAGCGCAAACCACGCGCCTTGGACGCCGCGGCACGGCTTCCCTACCTCGGAGGGCGAGTCCCGCGAAGCGATTTGGAGGGCAATGCTCCTGTCATTTGCCGTCTTTGGTCCAGCAACGACGGAACGTTGCCCTCCAACTCGAGAGCGACGGCGTCGCGGGGAATGCTTGGGAGTGATCCTCCTCAGCGTCGGCGGCGTCAAAGGCAAAACCTCTCGCCTTGTTGGAGCGAACCCTTTCCCTCCCCTTGCTGTCCGGTCGGCCCACCAGCCGGCGATATCGGCGACGAGATCGGCGTTTCCCGCATTATTGAAAAAGCTCACCTGACCGTTGGCGCCGACTTTCACGACCACCAAAATTCGGTCGCACATTGCCCGCGGGAGCATTCAGGTTGGCCGCTAACGGTTGGGCCTCACCCGCCGGCCAGGCGGTGATGAAGGTCTTCGCTGACGCCGAGTGCATTCGCACCCTCGTGCCTTTTAAGGTTCTTCCGGATTTGGAGTGGGTTTTTGAAGTGGTTGAGAAGAGGATGAGTGGATGCACGACACTGAATTGTATGAAAACATCCTTGGCTTGAGAAGACCGTGGAAAGTGGAGGCGGTGAAGCTGGATACGGGGAGCAAATTGGTGGAGGTGAGGGTGGAATATCCGGCGGGGGCGCTCTGGACGAACGAGGCGGGCGAGCGCTGCGGAGTCTATGACCATGTGGAGCGGCGCTGGCGGCATCTGGACACCTGCGGATTTGAGACGCGGCTGGTGTGTCGAGTGCCGCGGGTGCGGACGGCGGAGGGGAAGGTCGAGACGGTGCCGGTGCCTTGGGCAGGGAAGCGGAGCCGCTTTACGCTGCTCTACGAGCGCTTTGCCATCGAAGTGCTGCTGGCCAGCCGCAGTGTGAGCGCGGCGGCGCAGTTGCTGGGGCTGTCGTGGGATCAGCTCCAGGCGATCATGGAGCGGGCGGTGGAGCGCGGGCTGAAGGGGCGGAATCTGGAGGGGCTGCGCCATGTGGGGATGGACGAGAAGAGCTTTGCCAAGGGCCAGAGCTACGTCTCGCTGCTCAACGATCTGGATGGGGGGCGGGTGCTCGAAGTGGAGCCAGGCAATGAGCGGGCGGGGGCGGATCGGCTCTTTGGGACGCTGCCGGCGGAGGTGCGCGAGAAGATCGCAGCAGTCTGCATCGACATGAGCGGGCACTTTGCGGCGGCGGCGCGCGCGGCGGTGCCGCAGGCGGCGCTGGTGCATGACCGCTTCCACATCAGCGCGCACCTGAATGACGCAGTGGCGGCGGTGCATCGAGAGGAGAACCGGCGTCTGCAGAAGCTCGGCGATGACCGGCTCAAGGGCACGCAGCGGCTCTTTGGATTCGATCCCGACAAGCTCGCGGAGGAGCAGGCGCTCAGGTTTTCGGAACTCAAGGGGAGCGACCTAACCCGGATATTTCACCATTAGTCGGCGGCGGCCGTTGGGGTCAAAGATCGAGGGGAAGCGGCGTTGCCGTTGACTCGCCGGGCCGATTTTGAGTGCTCTGGAGACACTCCCCCTTACCCCCGTTGTTTTTTTGGTGCCGGGGACAGCACCCGCTGAGCTTCAAGCCGAGCTGAGCTGGCGCAGCATCGTGCGGAAGAGTTCCTGCTCCGGATAGGCGCTGGAAAACAAGAGCCGGAGGCGGCGGGTGTTGCGCACGATGACGGT
>JBBSPM010000076.1:0-20448 GCA_038258815.1 Chthoniobacterales bacterium | reverse complement strand
GAGGCTCGGCTGCCGGGAGTACTTTTTCGAGGCTCATCTTTGTGGTTCATCTGTATTGCGACCTGCCGGTTCGACTCCATGCCTGCTCTCCACCCCGCCTCACGGCGACGCAGTTGGCACGGTCTTCGGTGCTGAACCGTCTAATTGCACCGGCGGGACTTTCACCCGCGTTGACGCCCGCTTCACGGGCGCACTGAATGCAAAAGATGTGACCCCGATACGGGTGCCCCTATACGGGTGCCGTGCGAGGCCGTTAAGAAACCGCGCTGTCGGATGATTGGACTTCATCCGAGCTCCTCACCAAGTGAGCCGCGATACTGGGTTCTGCGACATTCAGCTCGCGGAGATGCCGTCTCGCAATCGCGAGGCCGTGTTCATAACAAAACGGAGGACCATCGCACCACGCGAGACGATATGCGTGCAGCGCACTCTCGATCGCTTGTCTCCGATCATTGACGTCGCGTTCGATTTGAACCAAGACGTTTCTCGCATCTGAATGCCACAGCGGATATGGGCCACGCTCGGCACCAGACCAAACGTCCTCTAATAGTTCGCGAGAAGCATCGTAGTTCTTACACTGTCGATTCAGCTCTGCTAGACCGATCAGCGCGGGCAATTCTTCTTGCACGAAATTGATTTCGCGCGCGCGCACTACTGCTTCGTGCAAACGATCGGCTGCGCTCGCAAGGTCGCCATTTAGGAGAGCTGCGAGACCGCATACCCGCGCAGAACGGACTAGATCGCGCTCGCGGCGCTCAACATGAGCCAACGTCCAAGCGGACTGGGAGTATGCCAGGGCGTCCGGGTAATTCCCGGACCACAGATACGTTTGCGCGAGGTGCGCCGAAATAGTGCCTTGCTGCCGTGGATCCCCGCATCGCGAAAGCTCCTTCAGAAGGAAAGCGGACGCTTCGACATACTCGCCTCGTGCAGAGGATATTATGGCGTAGGTCCGTGTCTTATAACTGCTCTGCAACCAAACGTCGCGTAGAGCGCGGCGAATCACTCTATACGCATCGCGTAGATGGCCCGACGGCCAGAGAGCTAACGCCAAATTACATCTATGGACCGACAAATCGCGATCCCGCTTGTTGTATTCGTCTAGTGCGATGGCGCGGCCGAACATTACCGCCGCCTTCGCCGGCTCGCCCGTTATGTCGTACGCAAGCGCCAGACAGTTTACAAGGGCACTCTCATACAAGTCTGATTTGAACGGCGATACCTGCGACTTGAAAGCGGCGCCCGATTTTATTCCGTTTGGGAAAAATCTTTCCAACAATTCGATAAGACGGCGCCCAGCGCTGAGGCGTTTCAATAGTACCGATTCGATTCTGTCGACGAAAACGCGGTACGCGCCCTCAAAGTGCCCCGAATCAGTTAACATGTAGAATAGTTCGATGGCCGGTGTTAGCTCATCAAGGGTTTGAATCGTCTCGTACGACTGAGTGGGAATCGCATTAAAATAGGCATGCAAGGTCCCGTGGACGTCCTGGCGTGCAGCGGGATTGAGCGCAGCCCAAACCACTGCCCGTACAATCGGGTGAAGGTCGTACCGATTAGCTGCTCTGTCCCACGAAACAAGCCCGCGATCTTCTAGATTCGTGAGAGCATCATCGAGGTCTCGATCTGTTCTGCACGATCGCCACTCTCCAACACTGATATCACGCAGTGTCTCCCAAGGAGTTGGCATTCGAAAAGCAGCGAGCATGTGTAAGACGCGCTGCTGCGGTTCATTCAACCCTGAGAGCGCGTAGCTCAACACATGCGTCTTAGCGTTATTCAGCGGAAGGGAAACGGGATCGAAATCCGAATGATCCTTTCTCCAACGGCGAAAATCGCCAGGTGCCCGACGATACCGTGCAACTTCACCGGCGAGCGCGCGGAGGAGCAGCGGATAATTGCCGATGGCGCCGAATAGCGGCAACAATTCGTCTGCCGTTCCGCCTTCGTCAGATGCTAGAAATTCTCGCCAAAGCGCGAGTGCATCGTTATCGGTCATCCCTTCTAGGAACAACGCGTCACAGCCAGGGCGCAGCTGCGCGGACTGGGTTTGTAGTTCCGCCGGATAAAGGCGGCTCGAAATCAGTATCTTTGAACATCGGACGCGGGCCAACTTTCGGAGGAAGGCACCAGCGCGCAAATCCGCGCAGCGACGCAGTCGGTGCTTTTCGATGTAACTTTCTCGTACGTGCTCCGGCAGGCCACTCGTGCTCGCGAGCGCATTAGCCGTATCAGAATCGAGGTTATCATCGCATAGGTGCGCGGCGTCCATGCGTGAGTACGCTAATAGAATTCGCTCGAGTCCATCGAATACAATCAAGAACCGATGAGTATCTAAAAGCCGAAGGAGGCGCTCTTCGCGTTCGCTCGGCGCAAGCTTTCGCGCCTCACTTTCCGACAACTCCGCCATATACGCCAGCGCGTGCACGACGAAGTTCTCCCAGTGTGCATTGCTCTCGTAAAAACTCCACCACATGCGGCCGGTAAAATCGCGGACTTCGTTCGGCGCAACTTCTTCAAACCACTTCCACGTCAAAGCACTCTTCCCCATGCCTCCCAATGCAATAACGCTGAGTATTGGCTTCTGGTTACCGTGATCTATCTCACGTACCCATCGAGTCAACAACTCAAGCTCGTGTTGCCGCCCCACCACGCGTTCGGTTTCTAAGAGAAGGTATGGATGGGCAATGTACGGTCGCGGCAGGTCTGGTATAAACGGTGGTATATGAAATTGAGGTACCTCTGGTTCAGCTTTGGCGGCTGCGAGACGCCGTCTGAAGTCCGCAAGGGCTTCAACGACGAGGCCGCGGAGATCGTCAGGATTGCGGAATTCGCGGCAGATGCGCCCGGTGCTGGCACGCTTTTTAAACTTCTTGAGCCGCTTCTGGGCGCCCGCATCAGCTTCGACATCACGCTGCTTCACGTCGTGCTCCGCGTGCATCAAAAAAACTAATATCTCCTTCATCTTGCCAGCGCGCTTAAGCTCTACTGCACGATCGAACTCTAATTCAGTAATTGAGCTCGCCGCACCATCAGGAACCCAGCCGTAGCGCCAGCCATAAACGCCGATGAATACGTCCGCTTCATCCATCATGTTGAGCGACACTTGTAATGCGCTTGCGTCTCGCGCGGGAAGGTGCTCCATCGCGATCGGCAAAATACTCTGGCGGAGACACGCATCGATGACTTGCCGGCGGTGCTCCGGTAAGTCCAATGCAGTGCTGCTAATCATCGCCTTCATCGCCTAAAGTTTATTACACAATCACTGCACGTTCGAAAAAGACAGGAGAAACGCGGAAAATTGGTGCTGACATCGACCAAACAGCGATGCGTTTGCTTGCGGGGAGCGGGCGGGGTCGCGTCTAAAAGATGCGACCCCGCTGCCTCCCTACAAAGGAGGTCGCGAATATCGACCGGGTTACCGGTAGTGTTTTCCGACCTTATTCGCCGACGTAATAAAGCCGTTCTTCAGCAAAAACGCGCGCGCGGTCGCGGCTGATTTTCCGATTTCGGCGCCGGCCTTTTTGATCGCGCGCAATTCGGTTTTCACCTGTGCAGAGCTGCGCTTGGCGATGACGGCGACCATGCCGTTCACTTAGTCGCCCACGTGCCCGGCGTGCAAGGATAAATTCACCGCCTCGTTCAGATGCGATCTTTTTCTACGAGTCTACGATAATGCTCTCCGAGCGCGGTCAGCTTGCAGGACTTGCTCTCCATCGCGGCATTCCACATATGAGGCGTATCCACCGGGACTAGCAAATTGAGGCGATTGTATTTCTGGAGCACTGCAAATGTTCGGGTGTTCTCGGGAATCGGCGGCGGCATTCCTGGGTCTCGACCCTTCATCTCGGGCTCGTAGGAAGGATCGAGAGGAAATTTGAAACCGGGGGACGAAAACAACTCGGGAAGTCGGCGCAAATCGGAAGTGTCAATCGGCGCACACACCGTCCGTAGAGAGACGAACTGCTTTACGTTGGTTTTGAAGATCGGTCTCTGCTCCCACGCGCCGAGTGATTGATCTATGTGTGCGTAGACACTTCCCGGAGTGATCTCGCCAATAAGATTCGCAGCGCTACCATTAAGGGCATCCACGAAGAGAGTGGTAAAGACGCCCCTGCCGTTTTCTTCGGTAGCGTACTGTTCCTTCGTGGAAGCCGTGAGAACAGTCAGGCCCTCCGATAAGGTTGCTAGTTCTCCGCTTCCAGGAGGCGTTCCAGCGATACCGGAATGACAGCTGTCCAACACGATGACCTTATTTTTTGCCGGAGATGCATTAGCGAGTGTCAGAATCTCCGATAATGACACCCCCTCGTCGCCGCGGCGGGAGTCGGTCGCAAGAAGGTACCCGCCGGCCGCCTCTATGTGGCCATGTCCAGCGAAATAGAGCAGGGCGATCTCCGCATCTGTCTGGAAGAGTTTTTTAATACCGTCCTTGAAATCCGCCCGATTCACACAATCCGTCGGGCCAGTGCCCGTGAGTAGCATGCAATCAAAATTGACGGAACCACCGTCGTGCCGATCCAAGACGGCTTTGACGGCGTGCGCATCATCGACACAACCGTAAAGCGGATTGCCGTGCTGGTAGTAATTAATTCCTACGATAAGCGCTATTCGCACTCGGACCTCCCGGTAACTCTAAAGGCTATCGATAAAATCGACGATTGCCGGCCAAGTCCATGCCACGGTGTTAACGCCAACGAGGTTTGTTCGATCGGCCGCATAAGCCCAGATTCCCCGGATTCGTTTCCCCTCCTCCTTCGCGCATTCGATTTCCCATTTTTGCCCGCTCGACGTAAAAGAATTCTTACTCACAAGAACAATAACGCCATCCGAACGCCGGATGCGAGTCCGCACGCGCTCCTTCCAATCCTTATCGTAAGCCTCCTTCACTGACATATCGATGTATTCGAATGGAGAATTTGTTCCTAGCGATTGTCCTTTGAGGAAATCCCGTTGTCTTTCGTCTTCAATCGCAAACGCAACGAATATTGTTTTCCTGTCTGCCATATGGGTGCCTTCTTTGTTGCTATTTGTCCTGGATCCCGACTGACGGGACGTTCAGTCGTAATCTAACTACACCCCTGGCTCGTCCCGCACTCCGTGCAGACTCCGCACGCTCCCGCGCGGATTACTTTTTCGCTGCCGCAATGGGAGCAGGTGGTGTCCATGAACATGGCGCCGAGGGCGGTGGCGACGCGGTCGGCGTGGGTGTGGCCGTTGGTTTGAATCGTCGGGCCACCGTCGTTTGAGATGTGGTTCGTGATGACGTCGAGGATTTCTTTCTCGGCGGTGCGTTCCAAATCGGCGACGGGACGGTTGATGGATTTCTTGTCCATCTCGGGAATTTCCTTCATCGGCAGCTCGGGCTGGGCGCCGCGCGGGGAGGTGGCTTCTTTGTAGCCTTTGATGAATTGGCAGCCGAGCCAGCGGAAGATGTAATCGGTGATGCTGGTGGCGTTGCGGATATCGGGGTTCTTGGTGAAGCCGCTGGGCTCGAAGCGTTGGTAGGCGAATTTCTTGACCAGACTCTCCAAGGGGACGCCGTATTGCAGGGCGATGGAGGTGAGGGTGCCGACGGTGTCCATGAGGCCGCCGATGGTGCTGCCTTCTTTCGACATGGTGACGAAGAGTTCGCCAGGCATGCCGTCTTCGAAGAGGCCGACGGTGATGTAGCCTTCGTGGCCGGCGATCTCGAAACGGTGCGTGAGCGACATGCGCGTGTCGGGCATGCGATGGCGCGCGGGTGCGCCGCGGGCGGCTTTCAGTTCCTGTTCTAATTCCAGGATGCGGGCTTCGAACTCCGGACGCTCGACCATGATGTCGAGTGCGCCGGTGGTGGCAGCGCCGCCCATGTCCTTAGTCTTACGCGTGTTCAAGGGCGCGGAGCGCTTCGAGCCGTCGCGGTAAATCGCGATCGCCTTAAGGCCGAGGCGCCAGCCCTCGACGTAGGTGTTCATGATTTCGTCCACGGTGGCGTGCTCGGGCAGGTTGACCGTTTTCGAGATGGCGCCGCTGAGGAACGGCTGCGCCGCGGCCATCATGCGGAGGTGACCCATGTAGCCTAACGAGCGTTCGCCTTTGAAGGCTTTGAAGGCGCAATCGAAGATCGGCAGGTGCTCTTTCTTCAAGCCGGAGCGGATGGTGGTGAAACGCGGTTTGCTCTCGGGCGAGTTCGAACGGGCGGATTCGGTCGCGAGTTGTTCGGGATCGGAAACGCCGGCCACAGTGACGTCTTCGATCGTGTCGTGCTCATCGATGTGCGCGATGATGCGGTCGATCTCCTCGGAGTTGTAGCCGAGCTTCTCGAGCGCGGGCTTCACGGTCTGGTTGACGATTTTCAACATGCCGCCGCCGGCGAGCAGTTTGTATTTCACGAGCGCGATGTCGGGCTCGATGCCGGTGGTGTCGCAATCCATCAGGAAACTGATCGTGCCGGTGGGCGCGAGGACGGTGACCTGCGCATTGCGGTAACCGTGGCGTTTGCCGAGCTTCGCGGCGCTGTCCCAAACCTCGCGCGCTTCGTCTTTCAGGTAACCGAATTCCTCGTTCGCCTGGATCGTGCTGACGGCGCTGCGGTGTTGCTCGATCACTTCCTGCATCGGCGCGACGTTGTCCTTCGCGAGCGGCTTCGGCACGCCGCTGCAACGCGCATCGCGATAACCGGGGAACGGCCCCATCGCTTGCGCGAGACGGGCGCTTTGCTCGTAGGATTCGCCGGTCATGATGGAGGTGATGGCGCCGCAGAGCGCGCGGCCTTCGGTGCTGTCGTAGCCGTAGCCGTAGCTCATAATGAGCGAGCCGAGATTGGCGTAGCCGAGCCCGAGGGTGCGGAAGATGTGGGAGTTTTCCGCGATCTCTTTGATCGGGTAGCTGGCGTTATCGACCAGGATTTCCTGCGCGGTAATGTAGAGACGCACGGCAGATTTGAAGCGCTCCACCTGGAAGACGCCGTCCTTGCCCTTGAACTTCATCAAGTTGAGCGAGGCGAGATTGCAGGCCGTGTTGTCGAGGAAGAGGTATTCGGAGCACGGGTTGGTGGAGTTCTGCCGGTCGGTGCCTTTGCAGGTATGCCACTTGTGGATGGTGGAATCGAACTGCATCCCGGGATCGCCGCAGACGTGGGTGCCTTCAGCGATTTTCCGCAGGAGCTGGCGCGCGTCTTTCTTGTCGCAAGGGGAGCCGTCGCGCACGCGTTTCGTCCACCATTCGCGACCGTTGACCGCGGCGTTCATGAAGTCGTCGCTCACGCGCACGCTCAGGTTTTCGTTCTGATACATGACGGAGCCGTAGGCGTCGCCGTTGTAGCTGCCGTCGTATCCGGCCTCGATCAGCGCCCAGGCTTTGCGCTCTTCGTTCTGCTTCGCGTTGATGAATTCCTCAATGTCGGGATGCCAATCCTTCAGCGTGTTCATCTTCGCGGCGCGCCGGGTTTTGCCGCCGCTTTTCACGACGTTCGCGACCTGATCGTAAACCTTCAGGAACGAGAGCGGGCCGCTCGGTTTCCCGCCGCCGCTCAGTTTCTCGCGCGTGCTGCGCAGAGACGACAAATCAGTGCCGGTGCCGCTGCCATATTTGAAGAGCATGGCTTCGCTCATCGCGAGGCGCATGATGTCTTCCATCGTGTCCTCGACGCTCTGGATGAAGCAGGCGCTGCCCTGTGGGTATTCGTATTGCGACGGCGCGCGTTCGGCCACGCCGGCCTCGCGGTTGAAGAAGTAATTTCCCGGGCCAGCGTCCTTGCCAATGCCGTATTGGTGATGGAGGCCGACGTTGAACCAGACGGGCGAATTAAACGCGCCGTGCTGATTCACACAGAGCCAGGTCAGCTCGTCGTAGAAGGTCTCCGCCGTCTCTGCGTTCGCAAAATAGCCATCCGCGATGCCCCAATCGGTGATCGTCCGCGTGACGCGGTGGACGAGCTGCCGCACTGAGGTTTCACGTCCTCCTTTATGCGGATCGGTCCCGTTCGCGACGTCGCCGTAGAAATATTTCGAAACCGCGATCTTGGTAGCGAGGGCGCTCCAACTCTTCGGCACCTCGATGTTCTCCTGCTTGAAGATGACCTTCCCGCTGTCGTCCGTGATCTCCGCCGTGCGCTTTTCCCATTCGATCTGATCAAACGGCGCCGCTTTCGCGTCGCTGAACACCCGCTCGAAGCGCAAACCGCCGCTCTTCTTCTTCGCGCCGCGCGTCTTGCTGCGCCGGGCCGAGGCGGGCGTTTTGGAGAGTGAGGATGGATGGAGGCCTGGCTTCAACTGGATCATGGGATGGCGAAAAAGATGGTTATAGGTTGCGAACGACCGTGAATAACGGTGAACAGCCCAGCCAGCAGCCTGTGTACAGAGGTGAACAACAAGATGCTGGGGGGACCGTTCGAGAGGTCCACAAGATGAGGTAGAGGGCTCACCCCCAGCAAGCCAAAATTTGTGAACTTTTTTCTCCCTACCGCTGAGCGGTTTACGGCTTTATTTTCCCTGCCTAACCAGTTCTCCCAGCGCAATCTCCGAGGTTTTCTCGGATCGGCGCTCGACCGCGCTAAGAAATGCGCGGATTATAGAGGCATGGAAGCCGAAAATGAGACGAGAAAACGGGAGCGCAGCAGCTCGGAAACACCGTCCGCCACGTCCGAAGGACAACTAGCTTCCCGGCTCCGAGATTTGCCGCCGGAGAAGGATCCCATGGGAGCGGATGGCAAGCCTGCGTCGCCGAGTCCGGATAAGTAGCATTGTAGCCACGTCCCTGCGGGACGTGCGGGAGGCGCGTGGGCCAACGGATGCGACTCCTGCCAAATGGGCCGCAAGGGCACGTCGCGCAGCGACGTGGCCTACACGGTCCTTGGAGCCGGCCCGCCCTCGGGCCGAAGTTTGTTGTCCGCGTTTCATACCATCCTTCGGCGCGAGGGCGCGCCGGCTCCATGCGGATCGTCTGTTCCGCAGCCCGCTTCCAGCTTCGCAGTCACGATCGTGAGTTGCAGGCCGCCGCCCGCTGCGAGCCAGGTTTCGCCGCGGCCACTGCGGTCGGATTTTCGTTCCCGCGGCGCTCAGGTCGAGGTGCTGCCGCTCGTCCGGCTTCGGCAGGAAATCGAACAAGCCGGTGCTTTAGGCGACACCCGACATGAGGCTCAGTAACTGATTTCAACCCACACGACCAACGTGGTTCCCCAGATCAGGAGATCACGTTCCACTTCGGCCGTTTGCTTTTGGCCTGCGTTTCCCAGAGACGGCGGCCGCCGAGATACACATTGCGATTATTGCCAAACTCAAAGCCTTCCGGCAACTTCTCCAAGTTCTTCGAATTCCCGCCGCCGAGCACGACGTAGTCCGCAACGAAGGCGAGTTTAAGCTGCTGGATCGCCGCCAAAACTTCGCGTTCCCAGATGTTCTTCCCTAGCTTCTCCAGGCCCCGTTTGCCCACACGATCCTCGATGATGGCGCCATCCGCATACGGCAGGTGTCCGAGTTCGAGCGGGAAGACATTCTTGTCCCAAATAAAAGTGGAGCCCAGCCCGGTCCCGAGCCCGAGAAAAAGCATCCGGTCGCCGTGATAGCTGCCGAGTGCCTGCAGCGCTGCGTCATTGATCACGCGAGTCGGTTTGCCTAACGATTTCTTAAAATCCCAACCCACCCAGCCGGGCGCGAGGTTGGTGGGGTCCTTGATGATCTTGCCGTTCGAGACCGGAGCGGGGAACCCGATCGAGATCGCATCGAATTTCCAGTCGGCGGCCGTTTTCGTGATCTTCGCCATCATTTGCTTGGGCGTGAGCGTGGTGCCGGAAGGAAATTTACGCTTCTCCTTCCGTGACATCATCATTTTGACGTGAGTGCCTCCGATATCGATGACGAGAATGTTTTTCATGGACGTTCCTTTGGTTGGGTAATGGGCGCGAGCTGGATGGCCGGCGTCCGCTGCGATTCGGCCAGCTTACGCGCTTGCCCGCGCGAACGCTCGCGAAAATGCAGTTGCGCCTGGCTGCGCGGCTGGCCTTCCGGAATCCGCACACGGGTGTAAGTGCCGTCCGCCTCCAGTTCTCGCGCTTTCACGCGGTCGTTCACGAAGCGGGGGAGCACGTCGTTGATGATCTCGTCGAGCAAAGTCGGGTCCTCGATCGGGAACGCGATTTCGACCCGGCGCACAAAATTACGCGGCATCCAATCCGCGCTCGCCAGATACACGGCCGGCTCGCCGCCATTTGCGAAGTAGTAAATGCGGCTGTGCTCGAGGAAGCGGCCCACGATGCTGACGACGCGAATGTTCTCGCTCAGCTTCGGCACTTTCGGCCGGAGACAGCAAATGCCGCGGATGATGAGCTCGATTTTCACGCCGGCGCAGGAGGCTTCGTAGAGCTTCTCGATAATCTCCTGATCGACGAGCGAATTGAGTTTCACGATGATGTGGCCGGCGCGGCCAGCCAGGGCATGATCGCGCTCGCGCTCGATGAATCCGATTAGGCGCTTGTTCAGATCGAACGGGGCGACGAGGAGCTTTTCCAAGCCCGGAAAACCAGCCAGGCCGGTGAGTGTATTGAAGACGATCGCGACCTCTTCGGTGATCTTTGGATTGGTGGTGAAGAGGCTGAAGTCGGTGTAGGAGCGCGCGGTGCGCGGGTGGTAATTTCCGGTCCCGAGATGGACGTAATGGCGGAGCCGATCGGTATCGCGCCTAACGATCAGTAGCGCTTTGCAATGCGTCTTCAATCCCACCACGCCATAGACGACGTGCGCGCCCGCTTCTTCCAGGCGCCGCGCCCATTGGATATTCGCCGCCTCGTCGAAACGCGCGCGCAATTCCACCAGCGCGGTGACCTGCTTGCCGGCATTCGCGGCGTCGATGAGCGCGGCCACGATCGGCGAATCGCCGCTGGTGCGATAGAGCGTGATCTTGAGTGCGAGCACTTGCGGATCCTCGGCTGCGGATTCCACCAGCTCGACCACTGGATCGTAGCTTTCGTAGGGATGATGCAAGAGGACGTCCTGCTTGCGCATGACCTCAAAAATATTGGCGTGCGGTGGCAGCGCTGGATCGCGTGCCGGTTGGAAGACGCGGTCCTTCAGATTGCCAAAAGCGTCGTTCGCGACCAATGGCGCGAGGTGTGTCATGGTCAGCGGACCATTGAGGCGATAGAGATCGGCTTCCGCAAGATCGAAGAACTCGAGCAAAAGTTCCCGCACATCTTTCGGGCAATCCACTTCCACTTCCAGTCGCACCGCGTCGCCCCGGCTCGACCGCCGCAGTTCCTGTTCGATGCTGCGCAGCAGGTTATCGGCCTCCTCTTCATCGATGTAGAGATCGCTGTTCCGGGTCACGCGGAAAGCGTGTGCACCTTCCAAGAGCAAGCCGGGGAAGAGGTCGGCGATATTATTTTTGATCAGGTCGGCCAGGTAAATGTATTCCCACGGGTCATCGTCCTTATTGCCGCGCGGCAACAGGATCAGGCGCGGAAGCACGCGTGGGACCTGCACGATGGCGTAAAGCAATTCCCCCGCTTTCGACACGCGCGCCCGGACGAAAAGATTGTGGCTCTTGTTTAAAAGCTGCGGAAAAGGGTGGCTCGCATCGACCGCGAGCGGCGTGAGCAAGGGGAAGACTTCCTCCTGGAAATAACGGCGAACCCAGGCGGCGCGTTTCGCGCTCAATTGCGCCACATGCAGGACGCGGATGTTGTTCTTGGCCAGCGCGGGCAGGAGCGATTCGCGCCAGAGCGCATATTGCGTCGCGACCATGTCGTGTACGGTGCGCTGGATGGTATTGAAAGTATCAGTCGGCGTGAGTCCATCGGGACCGACGTCGCTCGTCTCGCTTTCGATCTGCTGCTTGATCCCGGCGACGCGGATCTCGAAAAACTCATCGAGATTCGAGCTGACGATGGTGAGGAACTTGACCCGCTCCAGGAGCGGCTGGGTCGCATCCTGCGCTTCTTCGAGAACGCGGCGGTTAAATTCCAGCCAACTCAGTTCGCGATTGATGAAATTCTCTGGTGCGGAAAAACGAGACTCTTGCGCGTGCTCGGGTTCGTCCATCAAGAGGAGAACTTTTTCCGGCATCGCCGGCGTCTTCTGTACTTTCGAGGGCATCGGTCGCTCAGCCTACCAGTTTTGTCGACTCGGCGCACTTTCGGACCGATTCGCCGTCTGCTAATCGCCAAACATGCGCCCGAAAACGCCGCGCTTTTCCGGCTTCGCGCCGACCACGGCAGGCGGCCAGCATTCGATGATCTCAAGCGCGATGAAACGGAATAACGTGAGCCGCGCAAACTTGAGATCAAGCCGCAGGTTCTTCGCGATTTGGGCGATGGAACGGGTGCCGTTGAACTGGGAGGCGAACTGCGCCTCAGCCACCGTGAGACGGAGACTTTGCACGCGCTCGAAGCCGTCGCGCGTGTAAGCGGGGATGGAGGCGGGATCGTAATTGGCCTTGTTTCCCAGTTCGGTGAACTGGATGAAGCGCAGCGTGCCCAGCGCCCAGTGATCGACGTCGCCCTCGCTCGGGAGATCCTGTGCGTAAGATGGTAATTCCGCGAATTGCTCGAACATCATGCGGACCTTTTGCGCCGTCCAAAGCGAGGCGAACAATTTTTGCCCGTAATGCTGCACCAATTGCATGGCCGGCTCGCGGATGATCAAGCCTTCCTGCGCCAGCGAGACGAAGAGCGGTCGGCCGGTTTCGCGTTGCTGATCGCGCGCGGCTGTGGTGCGTGCTTCGTCGATATTCACCAGCGTGATCGGAGCCTCGGGGCAATACAGGTCCGGATCGCGCGTGGTCGCGAGTACGATCTGCCCGCTCCGAGCTAAAATTTCGACCGTTTCCTTGTCCCAGAAACAACGCAGCACACCGGTCAGCTTTTGCGCCGAGATCGTGTGCAGCGCCCAATTCAAGGAGAAGAAGCTGGTGTCGCCGCAGAAGAAAGCGTTCCCGGGATCGATCGGCAGATCGACCGTTTCACTAAAATCATCTGCGGGAGCAGTTGCCTCGGACGCGCTCATTTCCGACGGCGCATCGGACCATGCTGGCGGAGCTGCCGGGGCTTCCCACCAGGCTTCCTGCGTGCCGCCCACGGCAGTTTCCACGGCCTCAGTTTCCGCCTCCTCGACGGGCGAAGCCGGTTCATCGATCACATTGTCTGGCGGCCAAGGCTCTGGCGTCTCCGGTTCGGAAAACGATTGCGTCAAACTTTCCGGTTCACGAATTGGCTCGGGTTCTCGGATCGGCTCCGGCTCGCGCATTGGCTCATCGGGCGTTTCATCCATGGCGGCCCATGCTTGCGCGGCGGAGGAGTCCGGCGCGGGCGCGGCAGGGGCATTTTCCGGTGGTTCCGGGACGTCTTGAGGCATGAAATTTTCCACCGTCTTGAGCAGTAATTCGGACGTGAACGGTTTGTGCAGCGAGCCGATCACATTCGCGCTCTGCTTCGGATCGGACGGCAGATCCGTGCCGAAACCCGACATGTAAATGACGGGCACGCGCGCGGTGGCCGGTTCCTGCAAGAGGCGGCTCAGGACTTCGTCGCCCTTCATATCAGGTAAAACGTAATCCAGCAAAATCAGATGAGGCGTATTCGCCGCGGCAGAGCGCAAACCGTCCTCTGCCGTCGCCGCCGCCTCCACGCTGTAGTTGGCTTCGATCAAAATTTCCTGGACGAAATTGAGCAACATGACGCTGTCATCAATGACGAGAATCTTGCGTTGCGCCGGCGGATTCGCCGCCGCTAGAGCAGCGGCTTCCGCATCCGCTCCCGCCGTCTCGTCGATCTGGCGCACCGCTTCCATGAGCAAAATCTGCCAGTCGAGATCGATCGTGTGCGGGCTGGTGCCAGCTCCGGAAACTTCCGAGATCGTGCCGCCCTTCCAGTTTACGATCTGGTTGAAAGCGTCTATTCCCTGTTTTCCCGGGGCAGTGGCGTGTCGCACCTGGCCGTTCTCGAAAAAGACGCGCGCCTTCTCGCCGTTCGGCCCGGTGAATTCCAACGCGGAGGTCGCGCCGCTCATGCACTTCAACTGGATGATATCCGCGATGTGCAGATCGCTCAGCGTGCCCTGAAATTTCTCACCCTCGTCGTCTCCGGGTTGCAAAAACGCGCCCGCCAACGCCACGAAATCGTCATGCGGAAAAGGCTTTTCCAGGAAATGGATGGCGCCCAGGCCGGCCGCTTGCGCGCGTTGCGTCGCGAGGTGGATTCCCGTCAGGACAATGGCGCGCGCTTTCGGATGGCTCGTGCGCAGATCGTAGAGAAATTCTTGGCCTAAATCCGAAGTCGCATCGACATCGAGCACAAACAGGTCCGGCCGCAGACTAACGACAAGTTGCTGCGCCTCCTCCAGGCTTTTGGCGATCTCCACTTGGGACGACGGGTTGGCCTCACGGAGCGCCGACTCGATTGCGGACGCCAATTGTTCGTCGGGCGCGAGGACCAGGACGCGGCCACCGGGGGAAGTGGAAAAAGAGTTACTCGGTTCGTTCACGGTTCAACAAGTGGGTAAGTGCCACGCTCCCATCTGAGCAGCATCCCCCGTCTCCCGCTAAGGAATGCCCGCTTCCCGCGAAATGGAAAGTTTTTTCTCCGGGCGCGGACCTGAGTTCCATGCGCTCGTGTCACGCCGAGGCGGCTCGAAGTCGGCCCGTGGTGGCAAGCTGCACCCGCCCTCGGGCTAACAGACTGTGTCGGCCCCTACCGGGTGCGCGTGCTGATCGACGCCGAACGTCCGCTGGGCGCGCGCACCGTTGTCGTGCAGCTGCTGAACACCGCCAGGATGAGGATTGCGCCGAGAGTGGAGAGAAGAATGGTTCGCATAATGTTATCTTTGGTTTTCCCTTAATTCGTAAACGAGACCGCAAATGAGCGTCTCCCTTTTGTAATGTGATTTTACTTTCCGGCAAATCTTTCCGTCAGAGCCCGCCGGCTGATTTTGCCCCGTTCCGTCACCGGCATCTCGGCCAGGAAGAAAATACGCTTTGGCACCTGCCAGCCGCGCAGACGTCGGCGGCAAAATTCCAGCAGAGTGGATTCCGCCACTTCTGGCGCGGCGACGATACAAGCCGCGACTTCCTCGTTCCGCAAGGTGGAGCCGCGGCCGAAAACGACCGCTTCCCGGACGCCCTCACATTCCAACAGGGTGGCCTCCACTTCGTGCGGATTCACTTTTTTGCCGGCGACGTTGATGACGTCGGAGGCGCGACCGGTGATGCGATAGCCTTGTTCGGAAGCCGCCAGCAAATCGTCCGGCACAAAGCGACCGCCGCCTAGTTTCTCCTCGTCCGGGTCGGGAAAATAGCCGTCACCCGCCGCCGGGGAGCGCACTTCGATGTGGCTCGTCGCGCTTTCGGAATCGAGCGAACGTACGGTCACGCCTTGCATCGGCTGGCCGACAAATCCCGGCTTTTCGAGCAAAGCCTCGCGATCATAACAGATTCCCCCGCATTCTGACGATCCGTAGAAGGAGCGAATCGACTGGCCGAACCGCGCGCGAAATTCCTGCGCCACCGGCACCGACAACGGCGCCCCTGCGGAAATGCAGAGCCGCAGGTGCGGCAAAGCCGGTACGCACTCCATCTGCGCGAACGCTTGATAGAAAACCGGCATTCCCGGAAACACGGTGGCGTTGGTGCGCGCGAGATCGTCCAGCACCGCCCTCGGCAAGCGATCGCGGCTCAGCACCAACGGAACGCCGAGAGCCAACAACGGCGTGATCAGATTGCTCAAGCCGTAGGAATGCGAAACCGGGATGACACCGAAATTCAGATCGGCGTCGCTGATTCCCATGGTGCCGCAAATCTGTTCGCAATCGGCCATCAGTTGCGCGCTGCGGAAGCGGATCGCACGCGGCGCGGCGGTCGTGCCGGAAGTCAGCTTGAGCAGCACCGGCGGATTTTCTCCCCAATCAGCCGCGCGGCATAATTTCACGATGGCCGCGCGTTGCGCCTCGGTGGTCGATTCATCCAGCGGGATCGCCACAAGATTTTGCCGCAGGCAAGCGAGCAGAACGGACGGCCAATCCGGGTGATTCCCCAAGTCGATCGCGTAAACCTCGCCGCGCGCGCGGTCCTGCATTTTCTCCTGCAATTCCCGCGCGCGACTCTCGATCTCGCGGAAGCAGCGAAGCGTGTTGCCCTGTGTGTCGAAAATAGCCGACAACTCGCCTTTGCGGGCCAGAATTTCCTCCCAAGCGCTGATTAATGGATCGTCGGATTTCACGGCTTGCGCCCGTTCGGGAGCGCGCTACCTTCCACGCTCGTTTCTGATCATGAAAGCGGACATTCATCCTGAATATAACCAGACCGAAATCTCCTGCGCCTGCGGGACGGTCTACCATACCCGTTCGACCAAGCAGGACATCAAGATCGGCATCTGCGCCGCTTGCCATCCGTTCTTTACCGGCGAACAAAAATTCGTCGATACCGCTGGCCGAGTGGAAAAATTCGCGCGCCGCTACGGCAGCGTAAAGGCCACCCGCGCCACCAAATCTTAGCTGCAGTCCTGTAGCCGCCTCGCTGCGTCGAGGCGTCTCCCGGCACGGCGACGCAGCGCCGCGGCTACAACGCGGACTGTGACCGCACCACGCAAATGGACTTCCAGGATTTAATCCAGCGGAAACGCGAACGCTTCGCGGAACTCGAGCAGGAGATCGCGGATCCCGCGCTCTTCGAGAATCGCAAGCGGGCCAGCGACACCATGCGCGAGCACGCCAGCGTGAAGCAGATGCTCGCGCTCTGGAACGAACTGGATACCACGCGCCAGCAATTAGCCGACAACCGCGAACTGGCCGGCTCCGACGACACCGAGATGGCGCAAATGGCGGAGGAAGAAATTCCCGAACTCGAGAAGCGGCTCGCGGCGCTGGAGCGCGCTTTTCAGATCGCCTTGCTCCCGCCGGATGAGAACGAAAATCGCGATGCCATCATCGAAATTCGCGCCGGCACTGGCGGAAGCGAAGCTGCCATTTTCGCGGCGGATCTTTACCGGATGTACAATCGCTATGCAGAAACAGCCGGGCTGAAGGTCGAAGACCTCGAGTCCAGTCCATCGGATCTAGGCGGATTGCGCGAAGCCATTTTCAAAGTGTCTGGCGAAGCGGTTTTCCGGAAACTGCGTTTCGAGAGCGGAGTGCATCGCGTGCAACGAGTTCCGGCCACGGAAGCGCAAGGCCGCATCCACACTTCCACCGCCACCGTCGCGGTGCTGCCTGAGGCCGAAGACGTCGATCTCGATCTCAAGCCGGAGGATCTCCGCATTGAAGTTTGCCGCGCCGGCGGGCCGGGCGGGCAGGGCGTGAACACGACCGATTCCGCCGTGCAGGTCATGCACATCCCGACCGGCCGCATCGTCCGTTGCCAGGACGGTCGCAGCCAGCAGAAGAACAAAGAAAAAGCCATCAGCATCATGCGCGCGCGCTTACTCGAGGACAAAATCCGCGAGGAGGAAGCGAAATATTCCGCGCACCGCAAAACGCAGATCGGCTCCGGCGGTCGCGAGGAAAAAATCCGCACCTATAATTTCCCGCAGAACCGCATCACCGATCACCGCATTGGCCTCACGCTCTACAATCTCGACCGCGTCATCGAAGGCGATCTCGGCGAGATGATGGACGCCCTCCAAGCCGCCGATTTGCAGGAGCGGCTCAAGGAATCCGCCCTGACGGCATAAGCGGCTACTGAATCTTAAACAGCACGGTCGCCGTTTTGCCCTCGGCTACGACCGCGATCATATAGCTGCCGGGCGCGAATTTTACGTCGCCCATCGTCTTGTCCAAGGTGGTCTTGTTGCCGCCTTGAATGAGGAGCACGGCCGGCGAGGCGCCTTCCTTCGGCGCGCCCTTTTCGTCGGCGGCGACGATGTTGCAGATAATCATGTCGGCCTTCACGTCCACTTCGAGCGCGGCGTTCGCAGCCACCGGCTTCTCGATCAAGGCGAAGGTCGCGGTCGCAGCATCGCCTTTGATCGCGGCGGCCTGACCGCCAATGGAAACGGGGAAGGGAAGAGTGAAAGGATCGTCGGCCCGCGCGATTACGGGAGCTAAGGCGAACGCTGTCAGCAAGATGAAAATGAGGGGAGAGTTCTTCATGCGGAGTTTTTGAAGCGTGTGCGCAACCGTGTCAATCCTTTCGCAACGGGCGCGCGCGGAAAATTAATCGCTCGGCATTTAGGTCGTGAGTCCTCAGAATCCACCCAATCCCACCTCAAAAAACTCATGAACCCCACGCGTCTTCTCCTCACTGTTCTGGCTGGCTTCGCTTTTATTTTCGCGAGCGACTTTCTCATTCACGGTGTCTGGCTGGCGCCTTCCTACAAAGCCACGGCTGAACTCTGGCGCACCGACCCAGAGATGCAGCAGCGCTTCCTCTGGATGCTTTTGGGACAACTACTTTGCGCCGTCGCCTTTTCCGTCATCTGGGCGACGGGTTTTGCCGGACGCTCGCTCGCGATCGGCGTCTGCTTCGGATTTTTTATGGGTATCGCGCAGCAGGTCTGGGCGATAGCTTTGTTTGTGGTCGCGCCGCTGCCAGGCGCGATCGCGGCGAAATGGTTCTGCAGCGGTGTGGTGCAGGCGATCCTGTTGGGCGTGGTGCTGGCGCTGGTCTACCGACCTGCTCCAGCTCGCAGCTAGCGGGCGCGCGCGATCGAACGCGCCAAAGGTAACAACGGCGTCACTCTTGCCAGTTCGCTTTGGTGGTTGGACTGCGGGAAGCTTCGGCCTCAAACAGGAGAATATTCCCATGAAAACCCCGCTCTTCCTTAACTTCATTGCCGTCCTCAGTCTGTCGCTGGCACCGGCCCAGGCCTTCACGGTGGATCCTCCCAGCAGAGTCGCTCGGGCCTGATCCGCTTGCGCGGTCCGGGCTTCGGCGAGGCGAAAGGCGCTATCGACGTGGGCGGAGTGTCCGCGCCGATCGCTCGCTGGCAGGATGATTTGATCGAGTGTTACATCCCGGAGCAGGCGCCCCTCGGCGCAGCGCTCGTGGAGATTCGTCCGCCAGGCCGGCGTATCATGCGCAAGACCGTGGCCGACTGGATTAAAGTGCTCCCGCGTGAAACCGTTCCAGGCCGGTTGAAATGGCGGCTCAAATTGCCGGACCAATACGTCCCCGTCCGCCCTATCGTGGGATCGGATGGCGCGGTCTACGCCATGGGTAATTTCGGGCACATCTACGCGGTGAACGCTGACGGGAGCGTTCGGTGGGTGGTTTCACCCGCGGGTGGCGTCTCCGGTTGCCTGGGCATGTTGAAGGATGGCAACCTCGTCGTCGGTGGTGGCGGTGGTGTGCAGGCGCTTTCTGCGGTCGATGGTTCGACTCTCTGGACGTTTCCGATTCAAACGCCGCTCGTGGCGGGGCCGAGCGTGGGACCGGATGGAAATATCTATGCGGCGGACGACAGCCGCTGGTCGCAATCCGTCATCGGTGCCTTCATCCTCTCACCCAATGGCCAGCTCATTTGGAGCGGTGGGAAGTATT
The DNA here is from genome assembly GCA_038258815.1 of Chthoniobacterales bacterium. GTDB lineage: Bacteria > Verrucomicrobiota > Verrucomicrobiia > Chthoniobacterales > UBA10450 > JACCTI01. The sequence goes on along the minus strand of JBBSPM010000076.1, from coordinate 1,005 downwards.
ATCGCCGCGGCGGCGGATGGACGCCGCAAGAGGTCAAGTTCGGCGGCGGAAACGCGTATTTTTGGTCCGACTACAGCTCCACCGGCGACCCAGATGTGCTCGGCGGCCTGAACGCGCTGCGCCTTGGCGGCGGCCTGTCCTGGCGCGTGGTCGATGGTGTTGGGATCCTGCCGGACGCGAACCCGAGCGGCGACGTCGCGCTCTTTCGGCCCTCAGATATCGAGATGCGGAACGCCAGCGGTGGAATGATTTGGTCGCAGAATCTTGGCGTCTTCGGCGGCCAACCGCAAGTCGAAGCGGTGGTCGCATCCGATGGACGCACCTATTTCACGACCAGTGCCGCGAAGCTCCACGCCATCTCGCCCACCGGACAAATTCTCTACTCGAAATTGATTGGCGGAATTGTTTCCAACCACATCGTGCGCGCGGACGCGAACCAGATTGCGCTGCAATATCAGCCGAACTGGGGCATCGCCGCCCAAATCCAGGGGTACGACAAGAACGCGGTCTTGCAGTGGTCGCAGGAGCTGCCGATCGAATTCGGAATGACGATCGTCTGTTATAATCTGATGGAGTACGACGCGACCGGTGACACCCTCTACTTCGGGACGGCCGGTCCCTACACTGCCGCCTACGAAGCGCACTGCTATCTTTACGCGCTCGACGCACATTAACACCCCGGTTGGCGCGGCGCGCTGCTTCGCCGACCGTACGGAATTCGCGGAATTCGGGTCTGTCCGTGCATCTGTGCAGAATCTCGGAACACTTCTGGCTGGGCTGCCGCGACAGCTTGCACGTATGCATGGACTGAACCCTTCCAACCCCTATCGATCCATGAGTGCGATTTGTGAGGGGGTCCTGGATAGGGCCGTCCGGCCCGAAAGCCGGACGACGCCCCCCACCGAACCGGACGAGCGCGCTGAACGCATCCGGTTGCTCAAGTGGCGGGTTCGTTCACCTTCGGGAGGGGATGACTCGCGCCGGGGTTAATGGGAACGCCCTCAG
>JBBSPM010000075.1:0-21057 GCA_038258815.1 Chthoniobacterales bacterium | reverse complement strand
CATCACTTGAAGCATTACCCCGGCTGATTGGTTGGATCATACCCGTCATCATTCTCGCCATCATCATCCTGCCGCAGATGGTTCGCATTCTGCGCGAGTACGAACGCGGCGTTATCTTTCGCCTTGGGAAATTGGCCGGGGCCAAAGGGCCGGGACTGATATTCCTCATCCCGATCGTGGACCGAATGGTGCGGATCGATTTGCGCGTCGTGACGATCAATGTTGAGCGCCAGGAGGTGATGACGCGCGACAACGTGCCGGCGACGGTCGACGCGGTAGTTTATTTCCGCATCGTTGATCCAGAAGCGGCGGTCGTGAAAGTGGAGAACTTCCTCAAAGCCACGTCGCTCATCGCCCAGACCACTTTGCGGAGCGTGCTCGGCCAGGCGCCGCTCGACGACCTGCTCTCGCAACGCGACACAATCAATCAGACTTTGCAGGATATCATCGATAAACAGACCGAGCCATGGGGGGTGAAAGTCACGGTCGTCGAGGTCAAGGACGTGGTCCTGCCCGACACGATGAAGCGCGCGATGGCGAAGCAGGCGGAAGCGGAACGGGAGCGCCGTGCCAAGGTCGTCAACGCCGAGGGCGAATTTCAAGCCGCCGAAAAAATGGTCCAGGCCGCCGCCATGATGAGCAAGGAACCGATCGCGTTGCAACTGCGCTTCCTCCAGACCATGCGCGAGATATCGAACGAGCATAATACAACCACCTTCTTCCCTATTCCGATCGATCTCTTCTCTCTCTTCGCGAACAAAGGCGCGCCGCCCAAGTCGTAAAGGTCTCTCGAAACAGATATGTGGGCGCGGAGGGCGATGTCATCGGGGTGGATCGCTTTGGCGCTTCGGCTCCGGGACCGATCGTGATGCGCGAGTACGGATTCAGCGTGGAGAACGTCTGTCAACGAGCGCTGGCCTTACTCGAAAGGAATCATGTCTGATCACTCGACCACCTCGTCCCAGACGCCATTACTCGTCTCACGACCTTCGGCACTAAAACAAAGGATGAATCCATTATGAAAAAGAAATCAACAATGCAACTCGGGATGGTGGGACTAGGCCGGATGGGCGCCAACCTTGTCCGCCGTCTCATGAAAGATGGACATCACTGCGTGGTCTATGATCGCGCGCCGAAGGCAGTGAAGACTTTAGCCAAAGAAAAAGCCGTCGGCGCCAAATCTCTCGCCGACCTGGTGAAGAAACTCACGAAGCCGCGCGCAATCTGGTTGATGGTGCCGGCCGCCGCCGTGGACGAAGCCATCGCCGATCTCGTGCCGTCCCTCGAACGCGGAGACATCGTGATCGACGGTGGGAATTCGTATTATATCGACGACATCCGGCGCGCGCAGGAGTTGGCGAAGAAGGGAATTCACTACGTGGACGTGGGCACGAGTGGTGGCGTCTGGGGTTTGGAACGGGGCTTCTGCATGATGATCGGAGGCGAGAAGAAAGTGGTTCAACATCTTGATCCAATCTTCGCCACCCTCGCGCCGGGACTGGGTGAAATTCCGCGCACCCCGGGACGGTCGAAACTGGGCGACACTTCCGAGCGGGGCTATCTGCATTGCGGTCCGAACGGCGCCGGCCACTTCGTCAAGATGGTGCACAACGGAATCGAATACGGAATCATGGCCGCCTATGCCGAAGGCCTCGCCGTCTTGCACAAAGCCGACATCGGCCGGACCCAAGGCGAGGTCGACGCCGAAACGACACCGCTGCGCGATCCCGAGCATTATCAATTCGATCTCAATCTCGCGGACGTTGCGGAAGTCTGGCGGCGCGGCAGCGTGATCGCGTCGTGGCTGCTCGACCTGACCGCGGATGCCCTGACCAAAGACCAAAAACTCGCGCAATTTGCGGGTCGGGTCTCCGATTCCGGTGAAGGCCGGTGGACAATCAAGGCCGCCATCGACGAAGGCGTGCCCGTGCCCGTGCTGACCACCGCGCTTTACGAGCGGTTCAGTTCCCGGGGCGACGCGGACTTTCAGGACAAGCTGCTTTCCGCGATGCGTTTTGGTTTCGGCGGGCACGTCGAGAAGACGACCGGCGTGGACCTAACTTTGAAACGTGCCAAGGCGCGATGAAGCCTAACGAACAACTTCAACCCACCGTGTTCGCCATTTTCGGCGGCGGCGGCGATTTGACCTGGCGAAAACTAATCCCCGCGCTCTTTGATCTCGCGCAGGATCGCGGGCTCCCGGCGCAATTTGCGATCATCGCCGTGGACCGCGTCAAATTCAGCGACCAGCGGCTGAGGAAGCATCTGCAAGAAGGGGTCAATAAGTTTTCACGTTTCGGCAAACCGAAGGCCGCCGCCTGGAATGAGTTTGCCCAACACATCCGCTACCAGCAGGGCGATTTCAAAAAGCCGGCCACCTATCGAGCGCTGGGTGCATCTTGTAACCAACTGGACAAGGAATGGGACACGAAGGCGCACCGCATCTTCTACATGGCGACGCCGCCTTCCATGTTCGGGGAGATCCCGAAATATTTGGGCAAGGCCGGACTGGCACGGGACCGCGAGCACGCGCGGATCGTGGTCGAGAAACCGATCGGATACGACCTGGAATCCGCACGCGCCTTGAACGCAGTTCTGGCCGCCAGCTTCGATGAATCCCAGATCTTCCGCATCGATCACTATCTCGGCAAGGAAACGGTGCAGAACATTCTGGCCTTCCGCTTCGCCAATCCACTCTTCGAACCGATTTGGGACCGGCGCTATGTGGAATCGGTGTTTATCACCGTGGCCGAGAAAGTGGGTGTGGAGCATCGCGGCGGATATTACGACCACGCCGGCGCGCTCCGCGACATGGTCCAGAATCATTTGATGCAACTGCTCTGTCTCGTGGCCATGGAGCCGATGGTTTCCTTCGAAGCCGACGAGATTCGCAACAAGAAGGTGGACGTGCTGCACGCGGTTCGTCCGATTCATCCCGACGAAGTCCGGCTGTCCGCGGTGCGCGGGCAGTATGGGCCGGGCCGCCATGGCGGGAAGAAGGTGCCCGGCTATCGCGAGGAACCAGGCGTGGCGCCCGACTCCGCGACTGAGACATTCGCCGCGCTCAAGCTGCTGATCGACAACTGGCGCTGGCAAGGGGTGCCATTTTACCTGCGCACGGGCAAGCGCCTGCCCTGTCAGGTGTCGGAGATCGCCATTCATTTTCGCGCCGTGCCGCACCAGGCCTTCCTGCCCGATGCCACCCTCGGCTGGCAACCTTCCCGGCTGGTCATTTGCATCCAGCCTGATGAAGGAATCGTGCTCGGTTTTCAGGCCAAATATCCTGGACCGGAAATCCAACTGCGCCCGGTCGACATGCATTTCAATTATCGCGAGAGCTTTGACGCGCCTTCGCCCGATGCCTACGAAACGCTGCTGTTGGATGTGATGAAGAACGACGCGACCTTGTTCATGCGCGAAGATCAAGTCGAGGCAGCCTGGCGGATACTGACACCGGTGGTTGACGTGTGGTCGGCCACACCTCCCAGCGATTTCCCCAATTACGCCCCCGGCAGCTGGGGGCCCGAGGGTGCCCAGGAATTACTCGAAGCTGGGCATCATTGGCCGCTGCCGACGGAATTGCGTCACTCGCGCGCCAAGGCTGGCCGCGGAAAGGCTCCAGATAAAAAACCCTGACCCGATCACGAAGCGATATTCTGGATATCGGCGGTACGGAGGTCGATCATGACGAACCAGGAAGCCGCCTCCACAAACCCTACCGAAAGGATTGTGATTGTAGGCGGCGGTTTTGCCGGAGTGACCCTGGCACAACGCCTCGAACGTCTGCTGCCGGTCCCGACGGAAATAGTCGTTCTGAGCGCCGAAAATCATCTGGTCTTTACTCCGATGCTTCCCGAAGTGGTGGGGCGAACTATTTCTCCTCTGGACGTGGTCGTGGCTGGCCGTGAGTTGACCCGGCGGACCAGGTGGCTGGAAGCGCGCGTCAGCCGGATTGATCACGAAAAGAGCGAAGCGCACTATCTCCGCCGGGACGGAACGGCGGCTTCCATGAGTTACACTCACTTGGTGCTTGCCTGCGGTTCGACCGCAAACATGGAGGAGATTCCCGGATTGGCTTCACGGGGGTATCCATTGAAAACGGTCATGGATGCGATTGTCATGGGCAACGACTTGATTGGAAATTTTGAAGCCGCCGCCACCGAACCGGAGGCGGAGGCGCGCCAGCGGTTGCTCACCGTGGTCGTCATTGGCGGCGGCTTCAGCGGCGTCGAGGTTGGGGGACATCTGGCGGATTTCATGCGGGCGATCCATCGGTTCTATCCCGAGTTGAAACAGGAAACCCCGCAGGTCGTTTTACTACAGAAAGGCAAGCAACTGCTGCCGGAGCTGCGCCACGAATCGTTGTCCGAGTTCACGTTGCAGAAACTCCGGCGCAACGGAATCAAAGTGCGCCTGGAAACAACCGCCCAAAAGGTTGATTCCGTCGGAGTGGAGCTGACTGGGAGTGAGCAGATCGAAGCGGGAATGATCGTCAGCACGGTGGGCACGGAGACGCATCCGCTGATCAAAGGACTGGGTCTGCCATTGGAGAAAGGCCGGCTCAAGACCGACCCGGACATGAAGGTCACGGGCACTGCGAATCTCTGGAGCCTGGGCGACTGCTCGCTCGTTACCAACGCTTACGATGACCAGCCATCTCCGGCGACCGCGCAGTTCGCGATGCAGCAGGCCCCGCAGTTGGCGAGAAATCTCAAACGCGCTTTGCAAGGCATGGCGACGAAACCATTTCGTTTTCATCTGCGCGGCATGCTCGCCTCCATCGGCCATCGCAACGCCGTAGCGGTTATCTATGGTGTGAAGCTATCCGGCTTCTTCGCCTGGTTTTTATGGCGGGGAATTTATCTGGCGAAGTTACCGACGCTCAGTCGCAAACTGGAAGTGGCGGTTAGTTGGGCGGTCAACATTCCTTTTTCGCCAAACATCGTTCAGCTCCGGCTTTCGAAAAAGCAATCGGCGCAGGCGGGCGGCGAAACGCCAGAAACCAGTTCATGAATTCTGGCCTAGGAAGTCCAATGAAACCCGAAACAAACTCTGAGGTGGCTCTGGCCGCGCAACTGACCAAGGCGAGCGACATCGTCGATATCCACGAGTTTGCCGGCGGTCTTCCTCAGGAAAAGGGAACGATGCCCCAGATTCGCCTTGGCTCCCGATGGTTTTCCACCGCGCAAATGCTCACCGTGCTCATACCCGTTGGCTTCGTCGGTTTGCTCGTGCTCATCGCGACCGCGCAGCAACTGCGCATGATGCCCGGGGTTCAGGCGTTCATCGCGCAATATCCCGGCAAAGGCAGCTTCGCCACGCCGGTCGACGATGGGTTCCCTTGGTGGCTCCGCTATCAACATTACCTGAACTTTTTTCTCCTGCTCTTCATGATTCGGTCCGGCCTCCAAATCCTGGCCGAACACCCGCGGCTCTACCTTGATCCGGACTGCACCCCGGGCCGCGAATGGTTCCGCTTCCGCGGTCCGGTGCCGGCCGATCGGGTCTGGACGGCGAAGGACGATTCTGTCGCGCTCCCGCGCTGGCTGGGCTTGCCGGCGATCCGCCATTCCATCGGCCTCGCCCGCATGTGGCACTTCAGCCTGGACACCCTTTGGCTCGCCAACGGCATCATCTTTTACATTCTCCTCTTCTCGACCAATCAATGGCACCGGCTGGTTCCGCAGTCCTGGGATGTTTTCCCGAACGCGCTTTCCACCGCCATCCAATACGCCTCGCTCACCTTTCCGATCGACTCCGGCTGGCAGCAGTTCAATGCCCTGCAAATGTTGGCTTACTTCACGACCGTCTTTATCGCCCCGCCGCTGGCCATGCTCACCGGGATGTTGCAGGCCCCGGCGATCGCGGCGCGTTTCCATCTGGCCAAAGGCCCGCTCAACCGCCAGGTCATGCGCACCGTTCACTTCGGCGTTCTCTTATATTTCGTCATCTTTCTGGTGGTTCACGTCTCGATGGTCTTCTCCACCGGGCTGCTGCGAAAGCTGAATGAAATCACGCGCGGAGTGAGTGACAATTCCTGGGGCGGCGTCGGCTATTTCGTCGTTGGCATGGGCATCGTCGTCATCTGCTGGATCGCGGCCTCCCCGTTCACCCTGCGCTTTCCCCGCCTCGTGCAGCGCACCGGCCGCATCATGATCAGCTGGCTCAAGATTCCATTGGAGCGGTTGAACCCCATCTCGGAGTTCAAAGAAGAAGACATCTCGCCGCACTTCTGGCCCAATGGCAAGGGTCCCGACTCGGCGGAATATCGGGCGCTGCTCGCGGGACATTTCGCCGATTACAAACTCAAGGTCGGCGGCCTCGTGGAGCACCCTCAGGAGATCTCCTTCGCCGCGCTCAAGGCGCTTCCGAAGTCGGAACAAATCACCCAGCATTACTGCATTCAGGGCTGGTCGGGCGTGGCCAAATGGGGCGGTGTTTCCATGGCGCAAATCATGGAGATCGTCCGACCGAAGCCGGAGGTGCGCTACGCCGTCTTCTATTCGTTCGCGCACGGTCCCGGCGCGGACGAGGGCCTCTACTACGACGTGCACAAGATCAAGCAAATGGCGCACCCGAACACAATTCTCGCCTACGAAATGAACGGCCAGCCGCTCCCGGAACTGCACGGCGCGCCGCTGCGCCTCCGCAACGAGGTCGAGCTTGGCTTTAAACACATCAAGTGGGTGCAGGCGGTCGAGTTCGTCGAGAACTTTGCCGCCCTCGGCGCGAGCGAAGGCGGCTTCAATGAAGACCACGAGTTCTTCGACGTCCGGTCACCGATCTAAAGTCATGTCTTTCCCCAATCGCGAGCAGGCCCTGATGGATCGACAAGTCCGCCCACCTGATGCGCTGGCCACTTTCTCCCCAGCCACACCTCACTAACCAAAGCTAGATCAATCTCATGAACAATTACGACGTTATCATCATCGGGACGGGCGCGGGCGGGGGCGCCCTCGCGCAACGCCTCGCTCCGAGCGGGAAACGTATTCTCATCCTCGAGCGCGGCACGTTTCTGCCACAGGAGAAGGAGAATTGGATCACCCAGGCGGTCTTCGTCGAGAACCGCTACCACACCACCGAAGTCTGGCAGGATAGCGAGGGTAAGCCGCTCCATCCGCAGACCGCTTACTGGGTCGGCGGCAACACAAAGGTCTATGGTGCGGCTCTTTTTCGGCTGCGGGAACGCGACTTCGACGAGGTGCAACATCAGGACGGCATCTCGCCCGCCTGGCCGCTGAAGTATCGCGATTACCAATCGTATTACGACCAAGCCGAGGTGCTCTACGCAGCGCACGGAGAGCGCGGGACGGATCCGACGGAGCCGCCGAGCGACCAGCCCTATCCGCATCCGCCGGTGAGTAACGAGCCGCGCATCCAGGAGATTCACGACGAGCTGAAGGCGGGCGGTTACCAGCCGTTCCCCTGTCCGGTCGGAATCAAATTGAACGAGCTCGTGCGCTGGCAGAGCGAATGCATTCGCTGCGATACCTGCGACGGCTTTCCTTGCCTGGTCGAGGCGAAATCGGACGCGGATATCAACTGCGTTCGCCCGATCTTCGAGTTGCCCAACATCACGCTCCTGACCGGCGCCTACGTCAGTCGCCTAACGACCAATGCGAGTGGGACCGAGATTGCCGGCGTGGAGGTGGAGTTCGACGGCGGTCAGCGCAAGGAGACTTACTCCGCCTCCATCGTAGTCGTGGCTTGCGGCGCGATTAACTCCGCTGCCTTGCTCTTGCGCAGCGCCAACAGCACGCATCCTAAGGGTCTGGCCAATAGCTCGGACCTGGTCGGGCGCAACTTCATGTTTCACAAAGCTGCCATCGTGCTTTCAATCGGGCTGACGCCGAACCCGAGCAAATACATGAAAACGGTGGCGGTGAATGACTTCTACTTCGGCGAAAAGGATTTTCCCTATCCGATGGGCGGGATTCAACTGGTCGGTTCCTTTAAGTGGGAGATGATGAAAGGCGAAGCGCCACCGCTCACCCCCGCGATCGTCCTTAAGACAATGAAATCGCACTCCGTGCCGTGGTGGCTGACGACGGAAGATTTGCCCAGCCATGAGAATCGCGTTCGCTGGGTCTACGGGAAAATCCAGCTCGATTACACGCCAAACAACGAGGTACCCTACAAGCGGCTGACGGCTCGGTGGCAGGAAGTGCTGAAGAAAGTGGATGGCGGACACACTTATGTGCCGGAAGAGTTCTATCTCAAGAAATCCATCCCCCTCGAAGGCGTCGGACACCAGAATGGGACCTGCCGGTTCGGATCGGACGCGAAGACTTCCGTGCTGAATCTCGATTGCCGCACGCACGACATTGCCAACCTCTATGTGGTGGACGGTTCCTTTTTTCCTTCCTGCGGCGCGGTCAATCCCTCGCTCACTATCATCGCCAATGCACTACGTGTCGGCGACCATTTGCTTGAAAGTCTAAAATAACATGGCGCAACGCCGCGAAATTGTAACCGTGTATGCCGCCGCACTGGTGCAAGGCATCGGACTGGTCACATTTCCAGCGGCGAGCGCGGTCTTAACTAATCCACACCAGTATGGCCTCTCGAGCACCGCATACGGCGGCATGTTTGTGCCGCAGGCGGTCATGGCCATCGCGGCTTCGTGGTTAGGGGCGGGCTGGAGAAGCCACCTCGGCACCAAACGCATCTATCTGCTGGGACTGTTCGCCAATCTGCTGGCCATGACTCTACTTGTGGCCAGCTGGTTCGTGATGCGGGAACGTTCGTGGGCTTACGGCATTCTGCTCGTCGCCACCGCCTGCATGGGGATCGGCTTCGGATTTACCGTGCCCGCCCTGAATACGTTAGCCGCGGCTTTCTTTCCCAAAAAAATCGACGACGCCGTGCTCGCACTGAACGCACTCCTGGGATTAGGGACCGCACTGGCGCCGGTCTTTATCGCACTCTTTGTGGGATTCGGAATCTGGTGGGGTCTGCCTGTGTTAGTGGGCGGATTACTGGTCGGGTTGCTGTTGGTGAGTGCCGGCCAGGCTTTGCGCGTGGGCGAATCGACGCACAGCGGGACGGCCAAGAGAGGCAGGACGAAGCTTCCCGCGCGGTTTTGGATCTTCGCCTCCTTTGTCCTGCTCTACGGCGTCTGTGAAACGATGAGCGGTAACTGGGCTTCGCTCTACCTAACGAAGCATTTTGGAGCGAGCGTCGCCACCGCCTCAATCGCGCTCGCGCTCTTTTGGGGCATGGTCACCGTCGGACGCGTCCTTTTCGCCGTCCTCGCGAAATGGTTTCCGGAACGACTGGTTAGCCGCGTCCTTCCCTTTGTCGTGATGGCCGCGTTGCTGGCCTGCGCGTGGGCGCCGAACACCAAACCGATGCTCGGTCTCCTGGCATTCGCGCTGGCTGGGCTCGGCTGTTCGGCGCTCCTGCCCCTGGCCATCAGTTTTGGCCAGAAGGAACTGGCCACCATCACCGCGTCGGTCGCCGGCGGCCTGATTGGATTTTATCAGATCGGCTACGGCATCGCCGCTTTTGGCGTCGGCCCGTTGCAAACGTGGGCAGGGCTGGACCTGGCCTCCATTTACGGCGGCACGGCTGTGATCGCCCTTGCCCTGGCCGCGCTCTCCTTTGCCATCACGCCCCCGGCAAAAACGCCAACCTAACGAAACTAACTACCAACCAAGGAACAACATCATAAATCTGAAAAATAAAGTCGCCATCGTTACCGGTGGCAACAGCGGCATCGGCCAGGCCATTGTCCTGGAACTCGCGCGGCAGGGCGCGAACATCGTGATTGATTACGTCGCGCATCCCGAAGCGACGGAAGCGCTCGAGAAACAGGTCGTGGCGCTGGACGATCGCGTCATCGGGGTGAAAGCCGACGTCAGCCAACTCGCAGAGTTGCGAAACCTGTTCGCCATGGCGGTCAAGGAATTCGGGCGCGTCGACATCATGGTCAACAATGCAGGCGTCGAGACGCGCACCTCCGTTCTCGACACAACCGAAGAGCAATACGACAAGGTGCTCTCGATCAATCTCAAAAGCGCATTCTTTGGCACCCAGCTCGCCGCCCAGCAGATGATCAAACAAGGTGGCGGCGGCCGGATCATCAACATCACCTCGGTCCACGAAGACTGGCCCATGCCCGGCAACACCGCCTACTGCCTCGCGAAAGGCGGGATGCGGATGCTGACCCGCACGGCCGGCGTCGAACTCGCGCCGCACAACATCCTCGTGGTCGGCGTTGGCCCCGGCGCCGTGGCGACGCCGATCAACCGCACCACGATGGACGATCCGGCGCTCCTGAAGAAACTGAATACGGCCATCCCGCTCGGTCGCATGGCGAAACCAGAAGAGATCGCCAGTGTCGTTGCGTTTCTCGCGGGCGACGGTGCGAGTTATATCACCGCGACCACCATCTTCGCCGATGGCGGGATCATGCAAAGCAGCCCCGGACTATAACCAATCAATTCCTAACCTCTGTTTCCAAAGCCGCTGAGAACAAAACACGATATTGAGGGAAAACAGGTGGGATTTACTTTCTACTGGCCGGACGCCGGTCATTGGGAAGGTAAGGATTGTATGTTTCACATGCCGCCCGGCGCGGCGGAAAGAAGTGAGACTAATGGAGAATAACGCCAAATCGGAAGTGAACGGTTTCGTCTATTTTGCCGTAGGGGTTGCGGCTCTCGGCGGCCTGCTCTTTGGCTACGATACGGGAGTTATATCCGGGGCCATCCTATTTATCCAGAATCAGTTTTCGCTCTCAGCAACGATGGAGGAGATCGTCGTCAGCTCCGTGCTCGTGGGCGCGGTCATGGGTGCGGTTATGGGAGGTGCTTTGACCGGCCGTTTTGGGCGTCGCGGCATGATCATACTGGCTGGCATTATCTTTACGGTCAGCGCCCTTGGGACGGCACTCGCACCTACCGTCGCCTGGTTGATTGCCGCCAGAGTAGTGAGCGGCATCGCCATCGGCATCGCGTCATTTATCTCGCCGATGTACATCGCCGAACTGGTGCCGTCCAAAGTCCGCGGCTCATTGGTGGCGGTTAATATGCTGGCGATCACCACCGGTATCGTGGTGGCCTATCTGGTGGACTACGCATTCTCTGGCATGCACGGATGGCGCTATATGTTTGGCCTGGCGGCCATCCCATCGATCATCCTGGTCATTGGCATGTGGCGGCTGCCTGACAGTCCGCGCTGGTTGATCAGCAAGTCCAAGGTGGACGAAGCAAGGCGGATCCTACAAAGAGTCCGGACTGACTCCGATGTAAATCCAGAGATCGCAGACATCCAGAAAAGTATGGAAGACCAAGGGGTCGGCGGAATAAAAGGACTGTTTCAGCCTTCCATGAGGATGCCAATGATTGTCGGCTTGGGGCTGGCGATCTTTCAGCAGATCACCGGCATTAACACGGTGATCTATTACGCGCCCACCATTTTCAAGTTTGCCGGCATTGCCGCTACTGGGCCCGCCATCCTGGCCGGGGCGGCTTTGACCATGGTGATGTGGATTTTTCACGTCCTCGCGATTTTCCTCCTTGACCGGGTCGGGCGAAGACCCTTGTTGTTGGTCGGCGTGGCTGGTCAGATTATTGGCCTGGCGATCCTGGGGGCTGCCTTCCAATTCCAACAGGTGGCGAGTTTCAAAAGCTATGTCGCGATTGGCGGTTTGGTTATCTATGTCGCTTGCTTCGCCTTTGGACTGGGGCCGATCTTCTGGCTGCTGATTTCTGAAATTTATCCCTTAAAGGTTCGCGGTGCGGCCATGAGTGCGGCGACGGTGACCAACTGGGCATTGAACCTCGTGGTGGCCATCACCTTTCTAACCTTGGTCGGGGTTCTGGGGCACGCCGGCACTTTCTGGTTATACGGCGTCATCGCGGTCGGCGCCTGGGTATTCTTTTATCTCCTGGTCCCGGAAACCAAGGGCAAAAGTCTGGAACAAATTGAAGCGCACTGGCGGGCCGGAAGGCATCCACGAGCATTATGAAAACGAAGAAAGTCAGTTCTCTAAAGCAGGTTCATTTCACCTGCCGCCTGTCGGAGAAATCGAAGCCCCTGCCGCATTTTTGGGAACATACTGTTGGAAGCGGCCAGGCGCCGCTGGCGCTGCGCGCGGACTGGCAGCGACAATTGCGCCAATGCCACGATCAACTCGGATTTCGTCACGTCCGTTTCCACGACATCCTGAGCGACGATATGGGCACGCTCATGGACGAGCAAAATCAGTTACTCTACTCGTTCTTCAACGCTGATCAGATTTGTGATTTTCTCCTCTCGATCGGGATGAAACCCTTTGTCGAGCTGAGCTTCATGCCCTCAACGCTCTCTTCCGGCAATAAAACGGTGTTCCATTACAGCGCGAATGTGACCCCGCCCAAAGATTACGCTGAGTGGGCGAAGTTTATCGCGAGGTTGGTAACGCATTGGGTCCAGCGATACGGCATTGACGAAGTCAGCACGTGGTTCTTTGAAGTGTGGAACGAACCCAATCTTAAAGCATTCTGGACCGGCACGCAGGCCGATTACTTCAAGCTCTACCGCGTCACGGTCCGGGCGATCAAGGAGGTGGACGATCGACTCCAGGTCGGCGGCCCCGCGACCGCGAACAACGAATGGATCACGGAGTTCCTCGATTTCTGCAAGAAGCTCAAAGTGCCGGCAGATTTTGTCAGCACGCACCACTATCCGACGGATGCCTTGGGTTCTGTAGGTGAGGACACGGAGACGCAGTTGGCTCACAGTAAGAGGAGTATTCTTCGCAAATGGGCGCGCGAGACGCAGCGCAAGGCGCGCGGAAAACCGGTTTATTACACGGAATGGAGTTCGTCCTCCAATCCGCGCGATCACCTCCACGATGAGCCCTACACCGCGGCCGTCATCGTCAAGACCATGATGGAGGCTCGCGGGCTTGTGCAGGGCTACAGCTATTGGACGTTCAGCGATATTTTCGAGGAAAACTACATGCCCGCGACTGCGTTCCAGGGTGGCTTCGGTTTACTGACTCTGCAGGGCGTGGCTAAACCTTCTTACCGCGCCTTCGAACTCTTGCACCGGCTCGGCGTCGATGAGTTGCCGGTAAAGGGAAAACACAAGACCGTGGATGTCTGGGTGGTCCGCAGCCGCGAAGCCGTGACCGTGCTGGTAGCGAATCATGTGCTGCCCCGGCATCCGATTAAAACGGAACCCATCGAGGTAGAACTGAAGGGACTTCTGTCGCCGCGCCATGTCTATATCGAACGTATTGATGACGATCATGCCAACGCCAAGCGACTCTGGATCGAAATGGGTCAACCGGCGCTTCCCACACCGCGAGAAGTCGAGCAGTTACACGTGGCCTCCCAAATCGTGCGCGAACCGCTGCCATGGAAATATGAGGCCAAAACACTACATCTGAAATTTACGATGTCGGCCCACGCCATCGCTGCGGTCACCGTGGAGTTAGCGCCGGAACGATCCAAGCGGAAGTCTCGATCGTGAATACCTCAAAGGCGTGTCCGGAAGTAATGGAGGCGTTACAATGCGATACCTTTAACTACTTCGTGCATGAGGCCAATCCGGTGAACGGCCTGATCATAGACAAGACCAAGCCCGGAACCCCAGCGAGTATCGCCGCCGTAGGTCTGGCCCTGTCGGCCTATCCCGTCGGGGTGGAACGCGGCTTTATGACTCGCGCGAACGCGATCGAGCGCACTCTCGCGACCTTGCGCTTTTTCGACCAGAGCGTTCAAAGCACCGACCCGGACGCGACCGGCTACAAGGGTTTCTATTATCACTTTCTCGATATGAGCAGCGGAAAGCGCGCCTGGAAGTGCGAACTATCCACGGTCGACACCGCTTTTCTCCTGGCGGGCATGTTGACGGTGGCGGCATACTTCTCGGGCAGCGCAGCTGACGAACGGGAGATCGGCGAACTCGCCGACAAGCTATACCAACGCACCGATTGGAACTGGGCCCAAAACGACGGGCTCACTGTCACTCATGGGTGGAAACCAGAGAGCGGTTTTTTGCCCTATCGCTGGCAGGGCTTTGACGAGGCGCTGTTTCTTTATCTGCTTGGCCTCGGTTCACCGACTCATCCGCTCCCGAAGGAAAGCTACGTTCAATGGACATCCACCTACGAGTGGAGGGAGATCTATGGTCAGGAGTTTTTGTATTCTGGCCCGCTCTTCACCCACCAAATTTCTCATCTCTGGATCGATTTCCGCGGGATTCAGGACGACTACATGCGCGGCAAGAAGACTGATTATTTCGAGAACAGCTGCCGCGCTACCCTCGTTCAGCAACATTACGCGATTGAGAATCCGCTTAAGTTTGATGGCTATGGCGCAAAGTGCTGGGGCATTACCGCCAGTGACGGTCCCGGGCCGGCGAAACGCCCGGTCAAAGGGCAGGAGCGCGAATTCTTTGATTACATTGCGCGCGGCGTGCCGGACGGTCCGGACGACGGAACCATTGCTCCCTGGGCGGTGATCGCTTCCCTGCCGTTTGCGCCCGAGATCGTCCTCTCGACGCTTGATTACTTTGAGGAGCTGAAGCTGCGCGCGAATAGTCCCTACGGATTCAAAGCTACCTTCAACACTACCTTTACCGGGCACTCCGACCCGTCGCAGGCGTGGGTATCGCCTTTCCACTATGGCCTAAACCAAGGTCCGATCGTCTTAATGATCGAAAATTACCGCTCCGACTTGCTTTGGCATCTGATGTGGCGATGTCCCTATCTGGTCGCAGGGCTTCGACGGGCCGGCTTTCAAGGAGGCTGGCTTAAACAATGAAAGAGCCCTCATGAACCAGCGATCCCATGTGTTCTGGTGCTTAACGGCGGTTCCTCCAGTATTAATTGTGCGCTTTACTGGTTGGGTGAACCTCTGAAGAGAGAGCTACACGGCCAGAGTGATCGCATCGGCCTCAAGGGAACTACTTTTACCTCCAATGACGCTGCCGGGAAGGAGCCAGAAAGCCGCAAACTCCCAGCCAGCGATCAGAAGGCGGCCGTGAAGTTCTTGATTCTATGTCCATCGATTTCATGACAACCGCGAGCGGAAGGACCCAACCTTATGAAAACAACACAAAAACTGCACAACCTTGGCCAGAGTCTCTGGCTCGATAACATCACGCGCGACCTGCTGAACAGCGGCACGCTCAAGCGCTACATCGACGAACTGTCGGTCACTGGGCTGACCTCGAACCCGACGATCTTTGATCACGCTCTCAAGAAAGGTGACGCCTACGACGCTGCGATCCGCGAGGAACTGGCGAAGGGGAAATCCGGCGAGGCCCTTTTCTTTGATCTGGCGTTGGAAGATCTCACCGGGGCCGCGGACCTGTTCCGGCCGGCGTACGACCGCACCAACGGTGTGGATGGCTGGGTGTCGCTAGAGGTATCGCCATTGATGGCGCATGACACGGGCGCCACCATCGCCGCCGCGAAGGAACTTTCCGCGCGGGCCGGACGGCCCAACCTGTTCATCAAGATCCCGGGAACCAAGGAGGGCCTGCCGGCGATCGAGGAGGCGATCTTTGCAGGCGTGCCGATCAACGTAACGCTGCTCTTTTCGCGCGAGCAATACGTGGCCTCGGCCGAGGCTTACTTGCGGGGCATCGAACGGCGGATCGAGGCCGGGCTTAACCCACAGGTCGGTTCGGTGGCTTCGGTCTTCATCAGCCGTTGGGACGTCGCGGTGGCGGACAAAATCCCGCAGGACTTGCGGAACCGACTGGGGATCGCGATTGCTGGCCGCACCTATAAGGCTTACCTCGAACTGTTGAATAACCCGCGCTGGCAGCGCGCTTACAATGCCGGTGCCCGACAACAACGATTGCTCTGGGCCAGCACCGGGACGAAGGATCCGAAAGCCTCCGACATTCTCTACATCAAGGCTCTTGCCGCGCCATTCACGATCAACACCATCCCCGAGAAAACTTTGCAGGCCCTCGCCGATCACGGCGAACTCGGTCAGATCATGGCGCCGGACGGTGGCGATTGCGAGGCGGTTTTGGCGGAGTTCGCCAAGGCCGGTGTGAACGCGGATGCCTTGGCCGCGCAACTTCAGGATGAAGGCGCTAAGTCATTCGTAAAATCCTGGAAGGAATTGCTGGCGGTAATCGCGGCCAAGAGCGATGCGGTCCAAAAGGCAAAATAAAGAAATCGGAATGCCCATCATGAAAAAAACCACAATTAAACCATTGACCCAGCGCAAGTCGTGGAAAGCGCTGACCACGCATCACAAACGAATTCGGGATCTGCACCTAAAGAAGCTGTTCGCCGATGATCCCAAACGCGGTGAGCGAATGACTGCTCGAGCCGCCGGACTCTTTCTGGATTTCTCAAAAAACCGAGTCACCGACCAGACGCTGAAACTTCTGATCCAACTGGCCAACGAATCCGACTTGAGCGGCCGGATTGAAGCCATGTTCAGCGGCGAGAAAATCAACATCACGGAAGACCGCGCCGTCCTGCACGTGGCACTGCGCGCGCCGAAAGGCGCGACCATCATGGCGGATGGAAAAAATGTCGTGCCTGAAGTTCACGCGGTGCTCGAGAAGATGAGCGCCTTTTCCGAGCGTATCCGGAGCGGCGCGTGGAAGGGGCACACCGGCAAGCGGATCAAGAATGTCATCAATATCGGCATCGGCGGTTCCGATCTCGGGCCGGTGATGGCTTACGAAGCGCTCAAGCATTACACCGACCGCAACCTGGACTTCCGCTTCGTCTCGAACGTGGACGGTGTCGATTTCGTGGAAGCGACCCGCGATCTCCATCCGGCGGAAACGCTTTTCATCATTTCGTCGAAGACCTTCACCACGCTTGAGACCATGACGAATGCGCAAAGCGCGCGCGACTGGTCGCTCAAAGGTCTTGGCGGAAATCCGAAAGCGGTGGCGAAACATTTCGTCGCCGTTTCGACTAACGAGGAAAAGGTCTCGGCGTTCGGAATTGATCCAGCCAACATGTTCGGCTTCTGGGATTGGGTCGGTGGCCGCTACTCGATGGATTCGGCCATTGGTCTATCGACAATGCTGGCGATCGGACCGGAAAATTTTCAGGCGATGCTCCAGGGCTTTCACGCGATGGACGAGCATTTCCGCACCGCGCCCTTCGAGAAAAACCTGCCGGCGCTTATGGGACTGCTCTCGATTTGGAACAACGACTTCTTCGGCGCGTCAACTGTCGCGGTCCTGCCCTACGAGCAATACTTGAAACGCTTCCCCGCCTATCTCCAGCAGCTCACGATGGAGAGCAACGGCAAGCACGTCACGCTTGCCGGCAAGAAAGTGGATTACGAAACCGGCCCGATCTATTGGGGCGAACCGGGGACCAACGGCCAGCACTCGTTTTATCAATTGATTCACCAAGGCACACGGCTCATTCCCTGTGATTTTATCGCGTTCGGCCACGCGCTCAGTCCGCTCGGCCGACACCACGACATCCTGTTGGCCAATGTTTTTGCGCAAGCCGAGGCGCTTGCTTTCGGCAAAACCGCCGCCGAAGTCAAAGTCGAGGGCACGCCGGACTGGCTCGTGCCGCATCGCGTTTTCGAGGGTAATCGCCCATCCAATGTCATCCTGGCCGACCGGCTGACGCCCGTCGTGCTTGGCAAACTCGTCGCGCTTTACGAGCACAGCGTTTTCACGCAGGGCGTGATTTGGGATATTGATTCGTTCGACCAGTGGGGCGTCGAGCTGGGCAAGGTGCTGGCCCAGCGCATCGTCCCCGAACTGGAAAGCAAAACGGCGACCAGGCTCAAACACGACAGCTCGACGAACAACCTGATCCGGCACTATCGAAAATTGAAAAAAGCGAAGCCGGTTTGAGGCCCGTCGCGTCGCTTCCTACTCAGAACTCAACGACTCACCGCACCAGAGCCGCGGTTAGTCTTAGGGAGCTTCTTCAGAGCCGAACCCTTGTGCATCGCCAGGTGGTCCGTCTTGTCGCTCTTGATTAAGTACTGCGGCTCTTCCTTCGAGGCGCGCACCGTGTAGGTCTTAAACTTGATCGGCGCGGTGACCTTTTTCTTGATCGTTCCGCAAACGCGGCCCGCCTCCGAGTTCCACTCGACATGATCTCCCACTTTGAATTCGTCCTTCATCGGCGTCTTACTCATCAGTTGTTGTCAGTTGGATGCTGAGGTTGCTCGCGGGAGAACAAATTTCTCCATGGCATGGGCAAATCCATCTTCCTCGTTGCTCAAGGTGACAAAGTTCGCCTGCGCCTGGACCTGGGGACTGGCGTTGCCCATGGCAATGCTCAGGCCGCTTTTCTCGAACATCATGGCGTCGTTAGGCATGTCGCCGATCGTGACGATTTCTTCGGTCGGAATGCGCAGAGAACGGGAGAGGAAGTCAACCACGCCGCCTTTGTTTGCTTCCGGGTTGGTTACATCCAGGTAGTAAGGCTGGGAGCGCGCAGCGGAAGCTTGACCACGCAACTCCGCCTGCAGAGCCGCCTCACATCTGGCGACCGCGTCGAGATCGTCGCTTACGCCAACGATCTTGACCGCGCCGTCCAGGAGCGGGTTGAAGTCGGTCGAGACTTTCGCTTCGAACTTCACCGTCCAGGCTTCGCGCGCCACGTGCGCACCCTGGGGATCGGGCACAAACCAATCGGTCGCGGTATAGAGCCACCCCACGAGTTTGTGCTGGTCGATCACCTCCAGCGCACGGACCGCCGCGGCTCGAGAAATGAAACGAGATTGAATCACGCTTAGATCAGGGTTGACGAAGACACCGCCATTGAAGCCGGCGATGATGGTGTCGATTTTCAGATCGTCGATCAGCATCTTCATGCCGCGCGGCGGACGCCCGCTCGTGATCGTAAACCCGATCTGGGCAGCGCGCAGAGCTGCGACGGCGGCCCGGGCCCGCGGTGTGACGAGCTTATCATTCGTCACCAGCGCCCCGTCCACATCGGCGAGCATCAGAGAAATCTTTGTCGGTTTGGGTAACGGCTTCATTCTTCGGACATCTCAACTAATCGCATCTGGCATCGCTTCCGTGTCCCTCCAGCTTCAAGTGCGAGTGCTTTTCCAAGAGATTCGTGTTCATGGTTCAGGTTGACGGAGGCGGCTCCCACTCGTCCACAGACCTGATCAAAACCAGTATGACCATTGCGACTGGAGCAGTGAGATTATTTAAAAGTGAATGCAGGCCTGGAGGGTCGAGCTCCTGCGAGGTTGAGTTTGGAGATGGGCCGGTTGGGGTTGGAGACCGGAGTGAGGGCGGTGCCAATTGTAGCGATAGCTCTCCCGCAAGCAGTCTCCTCATCATGTCGATGTCAGTGGAGTCGGCATCACCAAAGCGGATCGTCGATTCCTCTGTTAATCGTCCCTCCTCAATATCATGCTTGCCACTCGTTGTGCGTAATTCCTGTCGCGATAATATCACTGCACGCGGGAATAATGCTCGTTTTCAATCTTCCCACTGGGGAAATGAAATTCCGGCACGCTGACCTGGAGGCCGGGGATCGCGCGACATTAATGATCTTATGAAGAATAGCAAAGGAACGGGTAAGTATAATGTCGTCGTCATTGGCGCCGGCACGGCTGGTCTGGTCACTGCCGCCGGGACCGCTGGACTGGGCGGGCGCGTCGCGCTCATCGAGCGCAACAAAATGGGCGGCGATTGCCTCAACTTTGGTTGCGTGCCGAGCAAAGCGCTCATTTCCTCGGCCCGCCTCATCCAAAGCGTGCGCGAGGCGCAAAAATGGGGCCTCAAGAGACAGGAGCCGCAATACGACTTTGAAGAAGTCTTCGAACGGATGCGGGTCCGCCGGGCAAAAATCGCGCCGAACGATTCGCAGGAACGGTTTGAGTCGTTAGGCGTGGATGTCTTTCGGGGTGAAGCGCACTTCGTTTCGCCGCACGAGGTGGAAGTGGATGGGCAAAAATTGCGGGCGAAGAATTTCGTGATCGCGACCGGCAGCCGCGCGCGTATTCCAAAGATCGAAGGCATCGAGAAGGTCCCTTACTTCACGAATGAAACAATTTTCGATGAGCTGACGAAAAAACCGGAAAGCATGATCGTGCTCGGCGGCGGCCCGATCGGATGCGAACTCGGTCAGGCGCTGAGCAGGCTGGGCGTCAGAATCACCATTGTGCAACGGGGCGCGCAGCTCCTTCCACCCGAGGATCGCGAGGTGGCGGAATTCATGCAGCAACGTTTCGCGACTGAGGGCATCGAGGTGCGACTGAACGCGAACGCGACCCGCGTCTCGCTGCAGGATGGGAAAGTCACGCTCGAATTTCGCGAGGGAGCATCCGTCACGGCTGATTCGGTCCTGATCTCCGTCGGGCGGACTCCGAATTTGCGTGCGCTCGGTCTCGAGGCGGCCGGGGTCGAGTACGACGAGCACGGCGTCAAGGCGAACGAGTATTTGCAGACCTCGCAGCCGCACATCTATGCGGCGGGGGACATCACGAATCGCCTCAAGTTCACGCACACGGCTGACTTCACCGCACGCACGGTGATTCGAAATATCCTCATGCCGCTGCCCTTTCTGCGCCAGAAGATGGACTTCTCGGTCGTGCCCTGGTGCACCTACACCGAGCCGGAGGTCGCGCATGTGGGCCTGGGTGAAAAGGCAGCCCGGGAGAAGAATGTCGAGTATGACCTCTTTACGGTCCCGCTCGATGAAGTGGATCGCGCCGTCCTGGAAAGCGAGGAGACCGGGTTCGTAAAAGTGCTAACGAAAAAAGGCGGCGACCGGATTCTCGGGGTGACCCTGGTCGGCGCGCATGCCGGCGATCTCCTGCATGAATTCGTGCTCGCGATGAAACAAGGCATCGGACTCGGCGCGATCGCTTCGACCATTCATGCCTATCCGACTTTTGCCGAACTGGCCCGCAAAGCCGGCGACAAATACAGCAAGACGCGGCTGACTCCGACCGCGAAGAAAATCTTCAGCTGGCTCTACCAACGCGCACGGAAATGAGTAACCAGGAAAAATCCAAAAGCCCGGTCGTGAAACTGATCGTGCTCGCCGTCATCGTCATCGGCCTTTTTCTGGCGGCGAAATTTCTGCCGATCGAAGAGTGGCTGAAAAGCTTCAACAATTGGGTCAGTCACATGGGTGTG
>JBBSPM010000074.1:0-21083 GCA_038258815.1 Chthoniobacterales bacterium | reverse complement strand
GTGTCGCCGGCGAGAACGCCCATGCGGCTGGTGACGTCGTTAGTCTGGTTTCCGTTACTGACGCCGAACAAGGAGACGGTGAGCCACTGGCCATCGCCTACGCCCGATAAGACGATGCTCACGCTGGAGGTCCCGCTCCCGTTCACGCTGCTGACCGATCCCATACCGCCAGAAACTGCTGCGGAGTTCACCGTCACCGCACCGGGGAAAGTGAAGACCAACTCGTGCTGGGCAGTTCCCCCGCCGCTGCGGCACTCGATCCCGGGGGTTCCGCTGAGCGGTAGATCGATATCGAATGGACCCGCGAAACCGTGCGTCTTGCGGGAGACGGCGCTTACCGCCACCGTGCCCGGGGAATAGATATAAGCGGAGCCTTTGTCCGCCTGCGGCGTATCGTGGAAAGGACTTCCCACGACAGCATGCGGGCCGTCGATCGCGACGGAAGCGCCGAACTTATCGATCGGCGGGTAGTACTTCACAGTGCCAGTCGCGGACGGGTCCGGATTCTCGAACGTCGCCACCGGCACCGACGGCGTTGCGCTGTTCAACTCAAACACCAGGGCGCTCCCGGCGTCTTTCTCGAAGGTAGAGAAGACGCCACCATCTGCCCCGACCAACGCGACCGAGCCAGAGATCGCCACGGAGGTTCCGAAGTTGGGATCTCCGGCCTGGCCCGGATTCAGCGTTGCCATCGGTACAGTCGGCGTGCCGCTTGCCAAGTCATAAGCGTAGGCGGTCCCGGCGAAGGACGTGGCCGGGTAGTTTTCCGGAGCTCCCACGACCACGCGCGTTCCGGAGATCGCCACGGAAAGTCCGAAGTGGCCCTCTGATCTCGGGCTGGGGTTGGTCAGCGTCGCCACCGGCGCCGTTGGGGTGGCAGTGCTCAGATCGAAGACATAGGCGCTGCCTGCCTCGGACGCTCCGGTGGAGTCGCGATAGGCTCCCACCAGCACCCGCGAGCCGGAGATCGACACGGAAAAACCGAACCGCTCCCCGGCTGCCGGAGTCGGGTTGTTCAGCGTCGCCACTGGGACCGTCGGCGTGCCGCTGCTCACGTCATACACGTAGGCAGTCCCGGGAAGGGGGCTGGCTCCGAAAAATGGGAAGGGAGATCCCACCGCCACACGCGCGCCAGAGATCGCCACGGAATGGCCGAAGTTGTCACCCGCAACCGGGTTCGGGTTGTCCAGCATTGCCACCGGCAACGCCGGCGTGGCGCTGCTCAGGTCATACACATACGCGCTCCCGGCGCCTAACACCCCTGCCACTGTGCGGCGCGGGACACCTACTACCACGCGTGTGCCCGAGACCGCCACTGCGTTTCCGAAGTTGTCATTCTGTCGCGCGTCCGGGCTGTTCAATGTCGTGACCGGCACCGTTGGTGTAGCACTGCGCAGATCGTACACGTAAGCGCGCCCGGCACCGGGCGCGACGGTGTTGTCTGATGGCACCCCCACCACCATCAGCGTGCCTGAGATCGCCACCGATGTGCCGAACTGGTCGCCCGATGACGGGCCCGGGTTGTTCAGCGTCGCCACCGGCACCGTCGGCGTTGCGTTGCCCAAGTCATACACATATGCGCTCCCGGCATTGCTCGCGCCCGTGTCGTCGAAGGGCGCCCCCACCACCGCGCGCGTGCCTGAGATCGCCACCGATGTGCCGAACTGGTCGCCCGATGACGGGCTCGGGTTGTTCAGCGTCGCTATCGGCACCGTCGGCATCGCGCTGCTCAAGTCATACACGTAAGCGCTCCCGGCATCGGTCGCGCCCGTGTCGTCGAAGGGCACCGCCACCATTACGAGCGTGCCGGAGATCGCCACGGGAGTGCGAAGCGAGGCCGAGCTCGAATTGTTCAGCGTCGCCACCGGCACCGTCGGCGTTGCGTTGCTCAAGTCATACACATATGCGCTCCCCGCATTGCTCTCCCCTATCACTACTCGTGTGCCGGAGATGGCTACTGAGGAGCCGAAGGAGTCAAACGCTGCCGGGAACGGATTGTTCAGCGTCGTCACGGGTGCCGTCGGAGTCGTGCTGCTTAGATCAAACACATACGCGCTCCCGGCATTGCTCGCTCCGGTATCATCTCCGTAAGCCCCGACCACGACTCGCGTGCCGGAGATGGCCACTGAGACACCGAAGAAGTCAGACAATGCCGCTCCTGGCTTGTTCAGCGTCGCCACCGGCACCGTCGGCGTCCCACTGTTCAAATCATACACATACGCGCTCCCGGCATCTCCCGCGACCGTGTCGTCCAACTCTGCGCCTACCACCACGAGCGTGCCGGAGATCGCCACTGAAAAGCCGAATCGGTTATTCGTTCCCGGCGCCGGGTTATTCAGCGCCGCCACCGGCGCCGTCGGGGTTCCGCTGCTCAAATCAAACACATACGCGCTGTGGACGGTGGGCGGGGCCGGTCTCTCAACCCCCACCCCCACCACCACGAGCGTGCCGGAGATCGCTACTGAAGCACCGAAGCCGCCACCCGTTTCCGGCTCGGGATTCGGCAAAAGGAAGAGCAGTTCGCCCGTGACCGAGTCGAAAATCTTCACCACGCCAGACCCGCTTCCGAAGAGGTCGTCGAAAGGGGCGCCCGCTACGATGTAAGGACCGTCGCTCGCGACCGCAGAGCCGAGTGCTGCTCCCGCTTGCAGGCCGCCCGGCGGGGGGACGATGGAATGGTGCAGCGTATCCGGCCTCTGGGCACTTGCTGGAATTGCAATGGCAAAAGCACAGATGCAGGTCAGAAGGGAGATGGAGAATCGTGTCTCGATTGAGGAGAGGCGGGTGTGACGGTCAGTGGAAGGTTTCATAGGCTCGGGGATGGGTGACGTTTTGTGGGGTTCAAGAGGCACAACGAACGACCCGCCCGTCTGATTGCAGATCTCGCGAGAAAAGTTCGTGAGCGCTCTACAGTTCCTCCCGCCTTGACGAATCTGCCGGCGCTTCGGGAGAGAACGCCATCGCTCGGTTTCTCCTGCTTCAACTGGCGCAAGCGAGCACGCCGCCGACACAGCGAAGCCCGAAATAGCAGCCGTCCCGCGGAAAGCTGCTTAAGAACGCGCCCTGGATTTTTGCAGAAATCGCTGCTGCGACCGAAGGGCCGCCACGTAGAGCTGTAGGCGCTCCGGCGGCGCTTTCGATCCGAGCGTGTAGATGATCTCGCCTTCCGACCACGCGGCGAACGTCCAGC
Source organism: Chthoniobacterales bacterium (assembly GCA_038258815.1). GTDB lineage: Bacteria > Verrucomicrobiota > Verrucomicrobiia > Chthoniobacterales > UBA10450 > JACCTI01. Next base: position 17,893 of record JBBSPM010000074.1, on the reverse strand, counting down.
CGTCCCGCAACGTGAACTGCGGCTCTGCGGAATCTGGTTCACCGCGAAAATCACTCCGCCGCGCGCCCAGCAGGTGGAGCAGCGTGCGTTTTTCGCCGGGAGCTGTCGGAAGCCAGAAACAGATCAGGTAAGCTTCCTTGCGCCGCACCGCCAGCACGCGGCAGCCGTAGGCTTGCATCGGGCGCAGCTTTTCCGGCACCTCAAATCCCGCGGGCGCGCCACGCGCGAGGAGCCATGCGCGCAAGGCCGCCTGGTCCTGCGAGACCATGGGAATGTCGTACTTGCCTCCGAAGAACTCCGCCACCCGAGCCTGCAGCGCCGGGTAGGGAACGGTGCGTTGCGTCCAGAAGTGAGCGATCCCGGCAAAGATGGCGACGGCCGCCGCGAGCGCGAACGGCGTCCCGCGTTGCCCGAACCAGGCCGGCAGCGGGACGATCTTTCTTTCCTCCGGCTCCTCCACGCCCGCGGCCACAGCGTGACAACGGGCAAGGATCGCAGCGGTCTTCTCCGGCGAGAGAGCCTGCGCCTGGTAATGATCGCGAAGCTGAGTACGGAGATCGGACATGGGCATCTACAGTACACTAACGAACCAGAGGAGCATTCGATTGCCGAAATTTCAGCGGTCGGCTGCGGCACGGGCGCGCAGGTTCGCGATCGCCCGGTGCAGGAGAGAGAGCACGCTCCCGCGAGGCCTGCCGGTGAGCACGCCGATTTCTGCGGCGGTGTGCCCCTGGACGTAATGGAGAAAAAGCACCTCGCGCTCGACCATCCGCAAACCGCCCAGCAGCGTCTCGAGGTCCCCATGCACCCCCGGCGTCTCGCGTTCAGGCGCAGCCGGCTCCGGTCCCACATCTTCCGCGTCGAGGGATTCAAACGCCACGATCTTCGCCCGCCGACAGTGGTCGATGTGCAGATTGCGCACGGCCGTGAAAAGCACCGCGATCGACTCCACGCGCCCGTAACGCCGGCAAAGTTTCAGCCAGGCTTCCTGCACGCAATCTTCCGCATCATCGATGCGATGCGTCAGAGAGAGCGCATAGCGATAACCGGCCTGGAGAAGGTCGGCGTCGCTCACCGCAGTGGCAGTGGAGGAGGGCACGTCCAGCCGATGTAAAGGACTGACAATTGCTGAGAAGCCGTATGCGCTTGTCTCAATCGAACTTTCGCCGTCGCGACGAGCGGCGGTCGCGATCCCTCTTCGAGCGGCGGGCGGGATCATGGCCTCAGATTCGGGGAACGCCACGGCGTGCTGGGCTTTTGTTTTCTAGGAGAAGGAGCCAATTGCGAGGGATGGAGGTTTTTTTCATGGCAATGGGGAACCGGGATTTCCCTCGGTCTATACTGAACGGTATAGTATAACAAGAACTTTTTTAATCTCCTTTTTTGGTGGGGCACCAAAGCCTCCGGGTCTAATTTCGCGAAATCAACGCGCCGCCGTCTGCGATTGAGCATCCAATCCAAAACTGCTTGCGTAGAACGCTCGGTATAGCAATTTCATCTCCGATGCCTGTCTCCAAACGCGACCAACTCCTTACCGCCGCAATCGAACTCTTCAACGAGGCCGGCTATCACAACACCGGCGTGGACACCGTCGTGACGCGCTCCGGCGTCTCGAAGATGACGCTCTACGCCTATTTCAAAACAAAGGAGGAATTGATCCTCGCCGCCCTCCGCCGCCAGGACGAAGAAATGCGCAACGCCCTCATGCGCGACGTCGAGCGGCGGGAAAAAGATCCGCGCGCCCGGCTCCCGGCTTTTTTCGACGCGCTGGGCGACTGGTTTTCACAGTCCGATTTCAAGGGCTGCATGTTCATCAACGCCAGCGCCGAATACACCGCCCAGGATCACTCGGTGCACCTCGTCGCCGCCGAGCACAAGCGCCTCCTGACAAAATACGTGCGCGATCTCGCCGCCGCCGCGGGCGCGCCCGATCCCGACGATCTGGCCGATCAACTCATGCTCCTGATCGAAGGGGCGATCGTGACCGCGCATGTCCGCGGCTCGGCCGATTCGGCTCGCCGGGCGAAAAAGGCGGCGGAAATTTTGATTTCGGACGCGTTGGGGCCGGTGGACAAAAATGAGGCGTGACGGTGCGCTCTCTTCCTTGTTACTCTTCTGAAATGAGCACGGCTCTTCGCGAAAAAATTACGGAGAGCGCGCTGGAGTTGTTCAACTCACAGGGCTACCACGAGACCGCCATTGAGGACGTGCTGGATCACGCACAACTGGATCGGCCGGCCTTCGACGAAGAGTTTGAATCGAAAGAAGCGCTCGTCCTCGAAGCCCTCAGCCGGCGCGACGAATGGGTGCGGACCTATTTCATCGGGGAAATGGAACGCCGCGGCCAAACCCCGGCAGAACGGATTCTGGCCCTCTTCGACGTCATGGAGGAATGGTTCGCGCAGGGCACTTTCCAAGGCTGCATGTTCATCAACGCCAGCGCCGAGTATGGCCAGCGTGACAATCCGATTTACCAGGCGGCGGCCGATCACAAACGCCTCTTCCTTGAATACCTCACGTCGCTCGCTAAGCAGATCGATCCCAACGGTGCCGAAGACCTGGCCGACGAAATCGCCTTCCTCATGGAAGGCGCCATCGTCACGGCCCACATGCGCGGCACACCCGCGCCGGCGCAAAAGGCACGACGCGCCGCGGCAGCGTTGATCGCGCGCTGCGTGGAGCCGGCAGCCGCCCGCTAGTTCGAACTCTGGGGAGCGCGCGCCTCCAGGCGTGCTGGTGATCGCATTCTGCGATCACGAACTTCGCTCCGGCGACCAACGACTCGGAGCGCGCTCGTGCAACGGAAGCCTGTTTCGGCAGTATGCCTCAACCAGCACGCCAGGAGGCGTGCGCTCCCCAGATCATCGGCGCGCACGCTTCGCGAATAGAATCGCGCTTCCCGCCATCCGCAGTCGGCTCTACAGGTTAGCGCATGTGCGGCATCGCCGGATACGTCAGCGCGAAGAACCGTGAGAACGACCGGCCCGAGGGCGGGCCGGCTCCAACGCTTCTCCGCGAAATGGCCGATGCACTACGCCATCGCGGACCGGACGATGAAGGCTTCTTTACCGCGCCCGGCGTCGGGCTCGCGATGCGGCGACTCAGCATTGTCGACCTCGATTGCGGTCAGCAACCGATCACGAATGAAGACGGAACCATCCACGTCATCTGCAACGGAGAGATCTACAATTACGTGGAACTGCGCGCCGATCTCGAAAAGCGAGGACATCGCCTAACGACACACGGCGACGTCGAAACGCTGGTCCATCTTTACGAAGAACACGGTGTCGAGATGCTGCAATTCCTGCGCGGGATGTTCGCCTTCGCGCTTTGGGATTCGCGCAAGAAACGGCTCTTCCTCGCCCGCGATCGGCTGGGAAAAAAGCCGCTCAATTACGTGATCGCCGATGGCGCTCTCACGTTCTGCTCCGAGATCGCGCCACTCCTCGATCAGAAATTGGCGAGTTGGGAAATCGATCCCGACGCGCTCGCCGCTTATCTGCAATTTGGTTTTATCTCCGCCCCGCGCACCATCGTGCGGCAGATTAAGAAACTGCCGCCCGCGCATTATCTCCTCTGGCACGGCGGCGAGATGGAGGTGCGACGTTACTGGGAGTTCAAGCAATCGCCGAAGCTCGAATGCAGCTATGAAGAAGCGCTCGAGCAAGTGCGCGCGACGCTCGATGAAAGCCTGCGCCTTCGCTTGCGGAGCGATGTTCCAGTCGGACTGCTTTTGAGCGGTGGTCTCGATTCCAATGCGCTTCTCGCACGGCTCGTTAGGGGGCTGGGGCAGAAAGTGCAAACCTTCACCATCGGATTCGCGGAGAAGGCTTACGACGAATCGGAAATCGCGCGCGCGTCGGCAGAGCATTTCGGGGTCGAGCACCATCTCCTCAACGGCAGCACGGATCTGCTCCAGCTCATGCCCGAGGTCGTGCGCCATTACGGCGAGCCCTCTGCCGACAAATCCGCCTTGCCAACCATGCTGGTCTGCGAACTGACGCGGCAGCACGTGAAAGTGGCGCTGAGCGGCGACGGCGGCGACGAAGCGTTTGCCGGCTATCCCAAGCACCGCATGCAGGCCTGGCAGAAAATTGTCTCGCAACTTTTCCCGCGCGGCCTGCGCGCACGCTGGACGCTCGCTTCCATGACCGGAGGCAGCAAAGTCTCGGGAAAACTGCGGCGAAAACTTCTCGCGGAAACACCGAGCCTGTTCTCCGGCGAGTTCTTCTCCGGTCCATTTTACGAGCGCATCACCACCCCACTGCTCCGCTCCCAGTGCGCAGCGTTTCTGCACGATCTCGTGACAGATTTCTGGAGCGGCGAAAAGGAACCGCTCGATCGCATCCTGCATTGGGATAACACCGAGCCATTGCCAAACTCCCTCCTGACCAAACTCGACATCGCCAGCATGGCGCGCAGCCTGGAGGTGCGTTCGCCTTTCCTCGATCAAGAATTGGTCGAACTCTGCGCGCGTTGCCCTAACGAGTGGAAAGGAAACAGTCGTCAGGGAAAACTAATGTTGCGCGATCTCGTCGCCGCCGATCTGCCAGCGCAGGTTCTCGATGCGCCAAAGCGCGGCTTCTCCGTCCCGCTCGCGCTATGGTGGCGCGGCTCGGCTCGGCAGCAGATTCGTGATGGGATTCTCCCGTTGCATTCCTCGCTAGTGCCGTTTCTCGACGAAAAATTCGCCGCGCAATTGCTCGACGAGCATCAAGCCAGTCGGGCCAACCACGCGCAGCGCCTCTGGAATCTTTGGGTTCTGAACGAATGGGCACGCATGTTCCTCCCATGAAGCCGCTTTCTGATTTTGCCGGCTCCGTCGCCGTCGTCGTTTCGAGCTGCGATGCTTTCTTCGATTGCTGGCGGCCCTTCGCGTTTTTCTTCCGCAAGCATTGGCCCACGTGCCCGTTTCCGGTTTACCTGATCGTGAACGAACTCGACTTGCGCTCCGAGTTCATCCAGCCGCTGCGCGTCGGCCAGGACGAGGGTTGGGCCACCAGCATGAAGCTCGCGCTGGCCCAGATCGACACGCCCTACATCCTCTATCTACAGGAGGATTACTTGCTGACCGCTCCCGTCGACGAGGAACAATTGGCGCGCGATTTCGCCTCCGCCCTGGAGCAGGACGCGGACTCGTTTTCCTTCTGCGACCTTTCCCTGCTCGAGCCGGATTTCGGGCAAACCCCGGGCCGTTTTGGCCTGGTCGCGCCCGATTCAAACGGGCGCACCCGCCTGCAGGCTACGCTGTGGAAACGCGACGCATTTGCCTCCATCCTTCACCCGGGCGAAAACGCCTGGGAAATGGAGGCGCGCGGCAGCGGACGCACCCGCGATCTCCGCATTTTTTCCTACGGCATCCACGAGGCTCCCCCGATCACCTATCTCATGTCCGGCATCGTGCGTGGGCTCTGGACGCCGGCGGCGCTGGCGCTTTGCCAGGCCAATCACTTGACGATTCGGCCGCACTTTCGCCCTCAGCTCGTTTCCACGAAATGGCGGCGACGCTGGCGACGCGCCGTCGGTCGAGCAGCGCTCGCGCGCGCCTTAATAAACTTAGACGGCCAGCCCGTCGAACTCGACGGCCACGATTAGCCTCCGGCTGGTTGCGAGACCCGCGCTTCGATGCACTCATAGCCGATGCGGCCGCCCTCCCGATTCGCGATCCTCGCGGCCTTCGCGTCGATCTATCTCATCTGGGGCTCGACCTATCTCGCGATCCTCTTCGCGATTCGCTCCATTCCGCCGCTGCTCATGGCGGGCACGCGTTTCTTTTCCGCCGGGATTATTTTGTACTTTGTAGCTCGGCTCACCGGCGCGCGGAGCACGCGACTGGTGGAGTGGCGGACGGCGCTGATCGTGGGCACGTGTTTGCTCGTTTGCGGCAACGGCGGCGTGACGCTGGCGGAGCAATACGTTCCCTCCGGGCTGGCCGCGCTCCTCGTGGCCACGGTGCCGCTCTACATCGCACTGCTGAGTTGGATCTTTGGAATGTCCGCACGCCCACGTCCGCTCGCCATCGTCGGCCTTGCCACCGGTTTCCTCGGGGTGGGCGTGCTGATCGGTCCCGCGCTGCGCTTTTCGGAGAGCGGTCTGGCGCCGCACGCGTGGATTGGGATGTCCATTCTGCTCTTCTCGTCGTTCGCGTGGTCGGCGGGCTCGCTTTACTCGCGCGGGGCGCCGAGCGCGGCCTCACCTTTTCTCGCCGCCGGCCAGCAAATGCTCTGCGGCGGGACACTCATGATTCTCCTCGGGTTCGCGAAAGGCGAGGGGCGACAGTTCGATGCCGCGCGCATCACCATGGAGTCGTTAGGCGCTTTCGTGTATCTGATCGTGATTGGCGGAATCGTCGGTTACGTTTCCTACGCGTGGCTCCTGCGGCATTGCGATCCGTCGAAAGTGGCGACCTACGCCTACGTGAACCCGGTCGTGGCGGTGATTCTGGGGGCGGTCTTTGCCGGTGAAAAACTCAACCTCATGACCGGCGTCGCCGCCTCCGTCATTGTCGGCTCGGTCGCGCTCGTGATCACCTCGGGAAGGCGGAAAGCGGCGCCGACACCAGAAGTAGCTTGCCCGGAACAAGGAAAGGCGATTTCCTAATCGCCTCGGCGTTTTGCGCGCAATCGCCAAGACTACGGCGTTTTGGAAAACGCCGCTCCTTGGTTTCACTCCGTCCGCAACGCGACCATCGGACTGATGCGCGTAGCGCGGCGCGCGGGCAACCAAGTGGCGAGCAAGGCGGCAACGCCCAGGACCAACGGCGCGATCGTGAAAGCGAGCGGATCAAACGCGCTGACCTCATAAAGAATTCCAGCGAGCAACATGCCAGTCCCGACTGCCAGCAGCAGTCCAACCACAATTCCGCTCACGAGCATGACCGAGCCTTCGCGGAGAATCATCCACTGCACGGTTTCGCGTTGCGCACCGAGCGCCATGCGAATCCCGATCTCGCGCGTGCGACGTGCGACAGAATAGGCTTTCACGCCGTAGACCCCAACGATCGCAAGCCCAAGCGCGACAAATCCGAAGACGCTGAAGAGCGCGGCGCCCGCCCGCACCAGCCAGAGCTGGATGTTGCCATCGAGATGTTGCGCGAAAGTTTTCAGCGACAGCACCGGTAACGCGGGATCGACCTCGCGCACGGTCCGCCGTAACAAGTTGGCCGTGACGCTGGCGTCGCGCGCGGCGCCAGGAGCGAATTTGATGTGGAAGAAAACGTTGCTCTGGAAGCCGCCGGCAAACGGCAGATAAAGTGCGCCGCTCGGGCTCTTATCGAAGAGGCTTTCGCGCGTGCAGGGAACAATCCCAATCACCTCCAGTTGCTGTTTGGCTTCGCCGCTACCGCGCTGCTGCACGCCCACGCCGCCGCCGCCATCGCCTTTCGCGCGCGGCGCATCCTCCTTGGCGAATTGAATTTGCTGCCCCAGCGCATCGCCCTCGGGCCACAACTTTTTCGCCAGCACATCGTCGATGATGGCGACGCGCGCCTTATCCTGATGCATCGTTTCCGCGGCGGTGAAAACGCGACCGCGCAAGAGGTGCAGGCCGACGGTCGAAAAATAATCCGCACCCACACTGTCCCAACGCGCATCGAAGGCGAGGCCGTCGGCCGCCGTCGCCGGTTTCGAATCGGGCGCGGGATTCACCCCGCCGCGCTGGATGGCTTTGCTGAGCGAAACCATGCCGAAGGGCACCGTTGAGGAAATGCTCGCGCGCTCCACGCCCGGCAACGCGGCAAGGCGTTCCTCGAGCGTGCGGTAGAGATTCTGCGAGCGTGTTTGATCGTAGCCGGCCAGGCTCGCATCCAGTTCGAGGAGGAAATTGTTCGTCGTCTCGAGCCCGGTATCCGCGGAGGCCGCTTTCCCGGCGCCGCGAATAAAAAGCGCCGACGCCGTGAGGAGCGCGAGAGAGAAGGCAATTTGCACGACCACGAGCGGATTACGCGGGAGAAACTTCCAACGCCGCCGGACGGCATCTTCGCCGGCGTGTTCTTTCAAATCGCCCACCACAGACGAGCGCGATAATTTCAAGGCGGGCCCGAGCGCGAAACAGAGTGTCCCCAGCACGCAAAAGCCGAAGGTGGCGACCAGGATCGAAGCGTTCAAGCCACCCCGCCACACAATATCGACCGGCATCAAATTGCCCAGCGACGCGATGAGCAGATGGGACGACCATAGGCCTAACAAGAGCCCACAGATGCCGCCCAGAGTTGCGAGCACGAAACCTTCGATGAGAAGTTGGCGCACGATCCGCCACCGGCTCGCGCCGAGAGCAAGACGGACCGCGATTTCCTTCCGCCGTGCTGTGCCGCGCGCGAGTAACATGTTGGCCAGGTTCAAACAGGCGACGAGCAAGACGACCCCGGCCATTCCGAAAAGGAGCGGCGCAAGGGCTTTCACTTCGCCATCTCCCGACGGACTCGTGCTGGTGGAAAAGCGCGAAAGCGGATCGATCATGAAGGTTTGGTTTTTTTGTTCGACCGGAAACGCTTGTTCGAGATTTGCGGCGAGCGTCTTCAGGGCCGGGTCGGCGGCTGCGGCGGTCATACCCGGTTTCAAACGCGCAATGACCAGGAGCTGCTTCCCGGCTCGATCGTCGAGTCCCTTGCGACTCTCGTTCTGAAAGTCGTTCACCATTTGATCGTGCACGCCGAGGGGGACCCAAACTTCGGGCGCGAAAACCTGCATCGTGCCGGTGAAGCCTTTCGGCAAAATACCCACGATGGTGAAAGGCCGGCTGTTGATCATCATACTGGAACCGAGTAACGCCGGATCGAGCCCCTGTTTTTGCCAATAGCTGTAGCTGACCACCACGACCGCGGCCTTGCTCCCCGGTTTTTCTTCTTCCGGCAGGAACCCGCGGCCCTGGATCGGGCGCACGCCGAGCACGGTGAAATAATTCGCGCTCACGATGTCGGCAAAAGTGCGCCGCGTGTCCCCTTTGTCGCCAATGCCGACCATGGCGAGATTGTGCGCCATGGTGTCTGAGAAGACCGTGTTCTGCTCGCGAACGTCGACGTAGGTCGGGTAGGAAAAGCCACGGAATGTCTTCGGCGCTTTTTTGTCCTGTGAAAATAGCTGGACGATTTCCGTCGGCTTCGCGAACGCCGGCGGCTGGAAGAGCATCGTGTCGAGAAGGCTGAAGATGGCGGTGTTCGCGCCAATACCGAAGGCGAGCACGGTAACGGCGGTGATGGTGAAACCGCGGGCCTTTAGGAGTTGGCGAAGAGCGAACCGGAAGTCTTGCAGCATGTCAGTGTGATGCCGCTCGCTTTCTGTTTGGATTCAAAAACTTCGAGCGGGTTGCCGGCGATGGAGGGATTTGGCCCTCCGCCACGTCATCCCGAGCTCGTCGAGGGATCTCGCATTCGCTCTGCCGTTTGCGCGATACGCGGCAGCGTGACCGACAGAGCGACGGTGAGATCCCTCGACAAGCTCGGGATGACCTCGCCCCAAGCGCTGAAACGTGAACCGCTAATCCGTGGCCGCCCGTTCCGTTTCGCCTTCGAGATAGCGGGCGAACATTCCCTCCGCCGTTGACGACTCCGGTGCGTAGGCCAGCGCCGGCAGATTCTTCGTTTTCAACTGTTCGTTCAACGCCGGCAAATCCTGGCTGTTCAGTTGCTCGAATTCCTTCGTCACCTCATCGAGCTCTTTCTTAAGCGTATCGATGTAAGTCATCTGATAGTCAGCTGGCTTGCCTTCGTAGCTCAGGATCGCGCCGTAGAGTTGATCGGTGTGTTCGCGCAGGCGCTCTTCGCCGGTGATGGCGCCGCCCTCCGTGGTCGCGACGATCTTCTTCCGCACCGCGTCCACTTTGGCGTCGAAATCAGTCAGCGTTTTGCGGAGGGCATCGCCTTCCGGCAAACCCTGAGCCGTCTTCGCGATGGCTGCGCGCAAGGGCAGTATCTTATCCATGAGTGCGCTCTCTTCGCCGAAGAGTGTATGCACGCGCATGGCGGCATCGTATTGCGCTTTGCGATCGGCTTCGGTGAATTTCGCGCGGCGGTCCAGCGCGACATTCAGCTTGGTCTCGAGAACTTTCCCGTTCTTCGTCATGCGTACGGTGTAGGTGCCGGGCAAGACGCGCGGCCCCTGGGTGCCGGCAAAGGCGAGCTGCGCCGCCGGTGGAACCCGGGGCGGCTTTTCGTGCATGCCCCAAGTGATGCGGTTGAGACCCGGCCGTTTGCTGGCGGGTAGCTCATCGACCACGCGCCCGCTGCCGTCTAGGACTTCGATCTTCAGCCGGCCAATGAGGTGACGCGAACGCTGATAGTAGGTGATGACGGCGGCGTCCGGCGGATTATCGCCCACGAAGGTGGCCGCGCCGGCGGCTCCACCACCGTTGCCTTCGATACGCTGTTGCACCGGCCGCGCATCCACGAACGCGGCTTCCTGGCCTAACAAGTCTGGCGAAAGCGCACGAAGCGGCGTGATGTCGTCGATGATCCAGATGCCACGGCCGTGGGTCGCGAGCACGAGTTCGTTGTCACGCGGATGGATGGCGATATCGCGCACCGAGACCGCGGGAAACCGGCCCCCTTTGAACTGCGCCCAATTCTTGCCGCTATCGATCGACACCCAGAGTCCGAATTCCGTTCCGAGGAAAAGGAGGTCCGGTTTGACGAGATCCTCCTTGATCACGTGCGCGTAGCCTTGCACACCCGACAGCTCCGCTGGTGTGATCAGCGGCGTCCAGGTCTTGCCAAAATCCGCCGTCCTGTAGAGATAGGCGGTCATGTCGCCATAGGTGTGGCGATCAAACGTGGCGTAGGCCGTGCCGGGTTGAAAATTGCTCGCCTGCACCCAACTCACCCACGAGTTCTTCGGCAGATCTTTGATGTTGCCGACGACATTCGTCCACGTCTTCCCGGCGTCGCGCGTGACCTGCAAATTGCCGTCATCGGTGCCGACCCAGATGACGTTCTTGTCCTTGGGCGACTCGCTGATGGAGAAAATGGTGGTGTGCATTTCCGCCGCCGAATTGTCGATCGTGACGCCGCCGGATTGCTCCTGCTTCTGCTTCTCGGGATCGTTCGTGGTCAAATCGGGCGAGATGCGGTCCCAACTCTGCCCCTGATTGCGCGAGCGGAAAAGGAACTGCGCGCCGATGTAAATCGTGCCCTTCTCGTTAGGCGAAAGCGCGATCGGCGTGTTCCAATTCCAGCGCAACTTTTCGTTGGGGTTAGGCTTCGGTTGGATGTCGCGACCTTCATGCGTCTTGCGATTGACGCGGCCAATGGAGCCGCCCTGCGCTTCGGCGTAGAGGTAATCGGGATCGGACGGATCCGGGAACATCCAGAAGCCGTCGCCGCCGTAGAAAGCTTCCCACTGCGCATTCGAAATTCCGCCGGGATATTGCGACGGGCTTGTCCACGAGCCGTTATCCTGCAAGCCGCCGTAAACGTGATACGGATCTGCGTCATCCACGCTCACGTGATAGAACTGCGAGATGGGGAGGTTTTCGCCTTTCCACCATTTCGTGCCGCCGTTGTAGGAATACCAAATCCCGCCGTCGTCCACTGAGATGACGGTCTGCGGATTCGCCGGGTCAATCCAGACGTCGTGCACGTCGCCGTGCGCGCCATTGAAACCACCGACGGTCGCGAAACTCTTCCCCGCGTCCTCGCTCATGATGAGGGCGCCATCGGTCTTAAAAAGACGATCGGGATTCTTGGGATCGACGATCAAATTGGCGAAGTAAAACGGACGCCAAACCATCCAGGTGCTCTTGTCGCGTTGCTCCCAGGTGGCGCCGCCATCATCGGAGACGAAGAGCGCGCTGTTCGTCGATTCGACGAAGCAATAGACCCGCTTCGCGTTCGAAGGAGCGACCGCGACCGCGAGGCGGCCGTAGGGTTTCTTCGGGAAACCTTTGGCGTTGTCCGGCGTCACTTCATTCCAAGTCTTGCCGCCATCGGTAGAGCGAAAGAGGCCGCTCGCGGAAGGCGCCTCGGGCCCGTCGCCGCCGGAACGGAAGGTCCAGCCTTTGCGACGATAATCCCACATGCTGGCGAAGAGGATGTCGGGATTAGTCGGATCGAAATCGACATCGGAGCAACCGGTCGAAAGATTGCCGCCTTTCAAAATCAGTGCCCAAGTCCGGCCGCCGTCCGTCGTCTTGTAAAGTCCGCGATCGGGCGAATCGCTCCAAAGCGGACCGGGCACGGCCGCGTAGGCGGTCTCGCCATTGGCGGGGCTGACCGCGATTTTGGCGATGCGTTCCGAGTTCGGTAAACCGGCGCGTGTCCAGGTCTCGCCACCGTCGTTGGAACGATAAACGCCGTTTCCGATCGAAACGGTATTGCGCGTCCACGGCTCGCCTGTTCCCACCCAAACGTTTTTCGGATTCTTCGGATCGAGCGCGACCGCGCCGACAGATTGCACCGGCTGCTCGTCAAAGACGGGCTTGAAAGTCGTGCCGCCATCCTCCGATTTCCACAGGCCGCCACTGGCCGCACCGATGAAGATGGTGGTCTTGCCGGAAGGATCGTTCGTCGCCGCGATGGCATCGATGCGACCGCTCATGGTGGCGGAACCAATGTTGCGCGCGCCGAGGCCGGAGATGGTGGAAGAATTGTAGGGTGCCTGTTCCGCCGCCAGGGCCAGACTAACGAGCGAAAGCGAGAGGAGAGTAAAGAGTGAACGCATGGTGTGTGAGGGAAATTACTTGGAGGGATTAGCGGGGAATTCGAACGTCGCGGCGTCCACCGGGACGTTGCCGGTGGCCTCGTCGAAGATGGTTTTCTGTTTGTCCGAACCGCCCTTCCGGCCCGACTCGATCGACATCGGCAGATAAACGCCGTTGACCTTTTCGTAGTCGCTCAGGTCGGTTTCGGTCTCGACTTGCGCACCATGTTCGGTGCGTTGCGAGAGGATGCGAATCTCCAGGAAATAATCCGGATCGAGATAGACGTAGTTCACGTCGCCATTCTTGCGCGTGACCTTCAGCTTATGCGCCTGAGTGCCGTCGACATCCTCGGTTCCGAGATACTCGACTTTGCTCCCCTTCTCTTTCCAATCGACCAGCGGGCCGACAATCTCGGCATCCTCGACCAGCGACTTTGTTTCATCAGCCGACATTTTTTCCGGATCTTTGCGGCCTTGGAAGGGCGATATCTTCCAGCCATTGTTGCCATCGAAGGCCTGCACCATCGTCATTCCTTGCAGGGTGTATTCTTCGCGCACGGAGTCGGGCTGTTTCTTAATTTCGGTGACCTTAAACTCCATCTTGCCTTGATTGACCAGCATCTTGCCGGTGAGTTTCACGCTCTCCAGCGCTTTGATCGCTTCCGCGCCGCCCTTCGCTTCGATCGTCTTGGCGACCAATTGATCTGCCGTCATTTGTCTGCTCTCCTGCGCGCGGACGAAAGAAAGGGCGACGGCAAGGCCGAGGAAGGGAAGGAAGAGGCGTGGACTCATAAGCGGATACTAGCTGCGAGGGTTCGATTTTGAAAAGAGAACGCGTAGAAAAATTGGAAGAACGAGCGGATCAGGTCGCAAGCCGCCACGGTATGCAAGGGGCATGCCAAGATTTTTAGTAATCATTAACGCTGCTGGCAGCAAGCGTTTACGATTTTTCCGACGCCCTCGGAGCTGCGCCTACCGTCACGAAAACGGGATTCGAACGTGCCAAAGTTGGGACAGCGGCAGACGGCAAAACTTCCACGCAGCGATAAATTGCCTTGCATCAAACCGACGCTTTCGGCACACCCTGCAGGAAGCCTCCCTAATCATTATGTCCAAACCACTATTGTCGGTGTTGGTTTTGCCCCTCGCCTCGCTCGCCCTTTCGGCGGGCGTTTTTTTTGTCATCGCGCCGGCGGTGTCCGCGCAGGAAGCTGTCTCGTCGCCGCGGCCTGCGGTCAATGCCGCTGCGGATGCGCAAGCCGCGGCGCCCCCCCGTGACGCCAACGGAAACCTGCTACCAGCCGCGCCTGCGGTCGCCACGACCGAGCGCGTCTTCGTGACTGGTTCCGCCATTCCGACCGCCGCGGAAGTCGGCCCGAACCCAGTCATTAACGCTACCCGCGATCTGATCAACAAATCCGGCGAACGGAACACGGAGGAGCTGCTGCGCAATTTACCGATTGCAAACGCGAACGGCATTCCCGTCTCCAACAACGAAAACGGATCGAACACCGCGGTCGGCGCGGCCACCGTCGCCCTCCGCGGCTTCGATGCGCGCGCCACCCTCATCCTCCTCGATGGCCGCCGCGTCGCCCCTTATCCGACGAGCAATTCCGGCATCGTCTTCGTGGATCTGAATTCCATCCCGCAGGCCTCGATCGAGTCGATCGAAATCTTGAAAGACGGGGCCTCGACTACTTACGGTGCCGATGCCGTCGCCGGCGTGGTCAACATCAAACGCTATCACGAATATCGCGGCGTCCAGGCGGTGGTCGAGTACGGCAACACCACCGAGAAAGACTCCGGCGCCTTCCAAGCCTCGCTCCTTTTCGGCATCGGCAACGGCACTACCAATGTCGCCGGGTCGGTGAATTTTTATCACCGCAACTCCATCTTTAACCGCGACCGCAGTTACTCCGCCGTGCCGCCCTTTCTGAGCAGCAATGCCAGCCCCTACAATCTGCAGTTGACCAACGCCGCCGTGGCCGAGGCCGGCGGGACCGTCATCCCGACCGCCAGCGGGAATGAATTTGCCGGCGCGCCGACTGGCAGCAACGGCCTCTCTCCCGCAAGTGCGTATCTCTACGACACGCGGCGCATCCGCGCCTTCGGCGGGATTTTGCCGGGCTTTAATTTCAACGAGTTCTCGCTCTCGTTTCCCGACACCGAACGCTACGGCGCCTACGTGAGCATGGACCACAAAATCTTCGGCGATCAACTCGTGATCTACGGCGACGCCCTGTATCAAAACGTCCAGACCCATAACGAGCTGGCACCGCCGGCGACGGGAAATTTCCAGACGAACGGACAGATTACCATCGCCATCCCAGCGCGCGTAGCCAACCCCGCGGGGACAACTCCGTTTGGCGGCCCCACTTACGCCGAGACCGGCCTCGCGCCCGGTGCTTTCAATCCGTTTAACCCTTTCAATCAAATCATCTCCGGCGGTTCCAGGGCGCGCCTGGCGGAATTGGGCAACCGGCTTTTCGATGATGAAACGGATGTCTTCTTGAGCACGTTCGGCTTCCGTGGCGATAAGCTTTTCAACGGCAGTTGGGGTTACGATACCGGTTTTCGTTACAGCGAAGCGAAAACCACCACCACCGGGACGCAGGTTTCGTCCTCGCTCTTTAATCGCATCCTGAATCAGGCGGATCCGATCTTCAACCCTGCCTCGCCGCAGTTCATCGGCACCACGGTTGCGTTTAATCCGTTTGGCGACTTCCGCGTGCCGAACCCAAGCAACGAGGCCTCAATCGAGTTCGCCCGCGTGCATCCCAAAGACACCAACACCTCCAAGCTCGCCACGCTCGACGCGACCGTTTACACCACCGATCTCTTCACCCTCCCGGCTGGCGGCATCGGCCTCGCCCTCGGCACCCAGTTCCGCCGGGAATCGCTCAATGAAGATCCCGATCGGCTCAACGTCATCGGCGACATCGCCGGAAATTCCGCCAAAGCCGGCGCGCGCGGCGGACGGAAGTCCTACGCATTTTTTGGCGAAACCTCGGTGCCGATCTTCAGTTCACTGAACGCGATCTCCGGTTTCCACGCGCTCGAGTTCACCGCCGCGCTGCGTTTCGAGGAATTCCTGAATAACGACACCAATGTCCTGGTGCCAAAATTCGGGGTGCGCTGGCAGCCACTGGACGAGACCCTCACGCTCCGCGCGACCTGGGGCAAAGGCTTCCGCGAGCCTTCGCTGGAAGAATTATACGCCGCCCCGCGTTCGGACATTCAGGGCTCGCACGATCCCATGAATGGCGGCGTCTTTGAGCCGGAAACGCAGACTTTGATCCAGAGCAGCCCCGACCTCCAACCGGAGGACTCGCAAACTTTCAGCGCGGGTTTCGTTTACTCGCCGAAAGTGGTGCCGAATCTGACGATTTCGAGCGATGTCTGGCAGATCGAACGCACGGGCGTGGTGCAATCGGCCTTCCTCGATGCCGTCCTTGCGCGCGAGCTTGCCGGCACCCTCCTTCCTGGGGAACGCGTGGAACGTCTCTCGGACGGCTCCATTTCCCGCATCGTGGTTTCGAATCGGAACGAAGCCGCTCAAAAAGCCAACGGCATCGATTTCGGCATCCAATACGTGAAGGAAACATCCATCGGCACCTTCACGTCGCTGACGCAGGTTTCCTATTTGAACTCGTTTGAAGTCCAGCGAGTCGAGGGCGGCCGGATCGAGCAGCTCGCCGGCCAGTCAACTAATCTGGCCGCCTCGAATGAGGGCTACTACCGCTGGCGCGGCGATACCCGGCTCGATTGGACCTGGCACGGCTTCGATCTTTTCGCCACCGCCCGCTTCATCGACGGCTTCCACGAGGAAGACGCGGACCTCAACCGCCATGACGTCGAGCATCGCTGGCTGTTTGATTTGCAGGCGAGCTACGATTTCAGCGGCCTCGCGCAACGCGCCAGCGCCCCGGCGGATTATTCGAAGAGCAACAAGGATATCTCGGGCACCACCGCCGAGGTCGCGCCCTCCAGCATCTGGGGTGTCCTGCTCGATGGCAGCAAGCTCACCGTCGGCTGCACCAATCTTCTCGACAAAGATCCGCCCAACGCTTCCGGCCAGGGCGGCAACGCGGTCGGCTATCCCGGATTCACCTACGATGCCACGGGGCGCTTCGTCTACATCAGGCTGACGAAAAAATTCTAGCCGCGAGATCCGCCAGGAAAACGCCACCGGCGAAGGACCGGCGGCAAGCCATCGGAAATGGAGGTATGGGGATTCGAACCCCAGGCCTCGTCATTGCGAACGACGCGCTCTACCAACTGAGCTATACCCCCGAAACTGCGGGCACAGAGTAGCCGCATCACGCCGTATTTCAAGGCGTGTGCGACCAAACTTTCACGGCACCCGCCACACCGCGGGGAGTGCTCGAGAATTGTTGGTCCAGCCTTCGGCGCGGGGGCGCGCCGACTCCACGCGCGACATGGAGCCGGCCCGCCCTCGGGCCGAAGGATCACCGACTTCGCCCCCCGCCCCAAGCTGGTAGTCGAGCAACACGATCCGCACGGCAGGCCGCGCCACGAAAACCATTTAGTAGGTGACTTTTTTCGGCAACGCCTTCGCCGCTGCGATCCAGTCGCCGATCTGCTTTTCCGTCGGCACTTTGCCGGTGAGTTTCTTGGTGTCGTTCACTTCTTTGACTTTCGCGGCCAGGTTTGCCGGGTTCCGCTGCGCGAGTTCGGCGACCGTGTTGACTCCAGCCGCTTCCAGCAATTCCGCATTCTGGCCCGCGATTCCCTTGATCCGGAAAAGGTCCGCGTAGTTTACGAATTTAAGAATCTTTGCTGCGGACAGACCGCTCTTCGCCGCTAATTCTTCGCGGCCTTTTGGCGTCGCGCCTGTTTCAAGCAATTCATCCACACTCGTCACTCCAGCAGTGTTGAGCTTTGCCTCAGTCGCCGCGGCGATGCCTTGAATGGAAGTCAGTTTTCCTTTCGCTACTTTCGGCTTTTCCGCCGCGTGCAGATTAAAAGCGAAGACACCGGCGAGCAAAACCGCGAGGAGGGATTTCATATTCCAATCACTACTGCCGCGGAATCTCCGGCGCGAGCGAAACCTGCGGCATATTGACCTAAGATCACGAGATTGCACAAAAACACCAAGCCCGTCTAGTGCTTACTTGCATAAGTCAGAATACTTACCTGCGAAGGTTTTCGCGCGGAAATTGACCTTCGTCCATTCAAATGGGGCCGCGTCCTCATTGTAGGCGACGATGAACGCGTCGATCTGCTCAATGAGCGCTTGGACG
>JBBSPM010000073.1:0-22162 GCA_038258815.1 Chthoniobacterales bacterium | reverse complement strand
GCGGGGACGCGCCGCACTCCAAAGCGCTGCGCGCGAAATGTGCGACGTCCACCTCGTTTTGCAGCCGCAGGCTGCTTTGGAGTGCGTGCGCGTCCCCGCGCCGCTTTCCTCACGCGCGGACTTCAGAACTCATCCGGCACGTGCACTTTGTCGGTTTTGAACGAGTAAACTGTCTTCACGTAGGCTGGCCGAGCGTTGGTCTCGAACCAGCGCGCTGAGCACCAGGGATAGTGATGGGCCACGGGAACGAGCCGATGATGGACCGGGTTGTGATGCACGTAATGCAAACGAGCGAGGTAGGATTTTTCGTAAGTCAGTTCGCTGTCCCAGAATTGGTAGATGACTTTGCGACCAGGGGTTGCATCCAGTTTGTTCAATCGCAGGGCTAACTCGCGATGAAGATGTCGAAGGAAGGCGCGGTGGTCGCAGCTCGCTTCGGCGAAGCCCGCGACGAGGTGGTAATGGTTCCGGAAGAAAGCCCAGGCGCGGAGGCTGAGGGAATAACTTCGAGCCAACCCCCAAGTGGTGTCGCGGAAGAGGTCCAGCTTTTCGGGAGTGTCGAAGAGCGGAGCCTTGTGCAGGGTGCCGGCGGTGAGCATGTATACGCCGTTTGGTGTGAAATGATGCGGCGGGGCGTGTGGCCATGGCTCGTTCATGGCTGGGGAGTCTAGCTAAATGCCGCGCGTGAGGAAAGCGGCGCGGGGACGCGCCGCACTCCAAAGCGCTGCGCGCGAAATGTGCGACGTCCACCTCGTTTTGCAGCCGCAGGCTGCTTTGGAGTGCGTGCGCGTCCCCGCGCCGCTTTCAGCACGCGCGGAATCCAGCTATGGCGCCGAGCGGGACTTCTTGCGACCGCCGACGATGATCGTTCGGCCTAACAAGATGTCGGTACGGTTCATGGCGCGGACGTAGGGCTCGTTTGCGTCGTCGAGGGTTTGGTATTTGTTTCGCTCTTTTCGGAGCGCAAGGGCTTCGTAGAGCCGGATCGGCAGGTAAAGCAGGGCGAAGGCCGGGAAGGAGCCGCGTTGTAATTTATCGACGGACACACTGATGTCGGTGAAGCCCGTCGCGTGGAGGGCTTGCGCGAGGTAAAAGTAGGCGATCGGATTGATGTGCCCGTGGGTGGAATGATGGCGATCGTCGCCCAGTTTTAGCGGGCCGAAGAGATTGAAGAAACCGAAGAAGAGGTAACGCAGTCGGGAACGCAGGTTCAATACGTTCGGCGTGCTGATAATGCAGACGCCGCCGGATCGAAGGACGCGGAAAATTTCGCGGAGCGCAAAACGAAAGTGATCGAGGTGCTCGATGACTTCGGTGCAGGTGACCAAATCAAAAGACGCATCTGGATAGGGCAGGGGATCGACGTTGAGATCAGCGACATCAACGCGAATATCGCCGAGCGCCATGAGATCATCTCGGTAATCGCAGGCGTGCGCTTTGATCGGATAGCTGCGCATCACGCGGTCGATCAGTTCGCCGTTGCCCGATCCGAGATCGAGGTAATCGCCGCGCAGGTCCGGCGCGTATTCGTGAATCTTGGCCAAAGTCGCCCGCAAGATGGAGCCCGTGCTCAGGCCCTCGGTGGGCAATCGCGCCATGGAGGTCTCGCCGCGGGCGAAGGCTGCCTGGCGCGCTGCCTCTTTTTTCTCTCGTGGCGAATCGGCTGGAGGAAGTTGGGAGGAAGTCACGGCGCGCGGTAGCGTAGCACAGGCTTCCGGTGCGTAGGGAAGCGGGTATTCTCCATCCTGGTCATGAAACTATTTCCCACCACGCCTCGGGCGGTCTTGCGGGTCGCGGCGGTGTTTGTTCTCCCGGCCTTGGTGACATGGTGGCTGATGGTGCGGATGCCTGGAGAAAGTTTTCACAAGGCGCCACCGCCCCTGACGAGCGCGGAGTTGATTCTGCGGGATGAACTCAGGGCCGATGTGCAGCGGCTGGCGGGCGATATCGGTGAGCGGAATTTGGCCCATTACGATCAATTCAAGGGGGCGGCAGATTTCATCGCGCAGTCCTTCGCACAGGCCGGCTGGACGCCGCGTCGCGATGGTTACGATGTCGATGGCAAGCTTTGCGAAAATATCGAGGTCGAGATTCGTGGCACCTCGCCGGAGATCATCGTCATCGGTGCGCACTATGACTCTGTCGTCGGCGGGCCGGGCGCGAATGATAACGGGAGCGGCGTGGCGGCGTTGCTCGCCCTCGCGCGACGATTCGCCGGCCAGCCGCCAGCCGCGCGCACGCTGCGCTTCGTGGCTTTTGCGAATGAGGAGATGGGATATTTTCAGACGCAGGAGATGGGAAGTTTGGTGTATGCGAGCCGTTGCAAAGCCCGCGGCGATCAGGTCGCCGGGATGATCAGTCTGGAGACACTCGGATATTTTTCGGACGCGCCGGGTTCGCAAAAATATCCGATAAATGGTTTGAAGCTGTTTTACCCGAGCCAGGGCAACTTCATCGCCTTCGTCAGCAATGTTTCTTCGCGCGCCTTCCTGCGCAGAGCGCTGAGTATCTTTCGCCAATCCGCCACGTTGCCGTCAGAAGGCGCTGCACTTCCCTCGAACGTCACCGGCATCGGATGGTCGGATCACTGGGCCTTCTGGCAGCGGGGTTACCCCGCGATTATGGTCACGGATACAGCGCCATTCCGTTACCCGCATTATCACGAGGCCAGCGATACGCCGGAGAAGTTGGATTACGATTCGATGGCGAGATTGGTGAGCGGGCTGGAGAAAATGATCAGCGATCTCGCGAGCGGTGCAGAGTGATTGGGGGTCGCGAACTGCCGGCAATAATCTTAGGATTTCTTGGTCTTTCCTCTTTTGAGCGAAGCATCGGCAGCGTTCAGTCGTGCGGCGAGACGGGCGGGATCGATCCGCAGATCCTTGGCGAGCTGAGTCCAGCTCCCGGCGTTGGTCTTCAGTCCAAGAATCTTCGCAAAGGCATTCCCACTGGACGAGGTGAGCGAATTGGCCAACAGGAGCTGGCCCGGATTCATCTTCGTGGAGGCGCGCTGCTGACGCAGGGTGGCTGCAGGCACGCTGGCTTGAGCAGAGATCGCTTCCCAAGTGGAGGCTCCTTCGCCTTTCGTTTTGGCGGCAGCGTTGAAGTTGGCGAGGGCGGAAACGAGAGCGGGATCCTCTGTATTAGAACGAGCAGGCGCCGGAGCCGGTCTCACGATACCGGGTCCGCGGGTCATCGGCGGAATGTTGGTGCCGACGCTGACGTTGCCCTGCCCGTGAACGAGCGTAGCGGCGGCAAAAATCATTGGCGTCGCTGACATGAAAATTCGGCGCGCGTTTAAGCCGGCAGAAGGTAAACGACTTTTTCCCAACAATGCAGATTTGGTCGTGGGCGAAAAGGTTATAAAATTGGAGGGCAATTTGTCAACGGCCGAGCCACTCGTGAGCAGGTGGATCGAATCCGAGCAGATCGTGGCGGCGGGAACGATCTCCGGAGCGCCGCACCTCGCGCGCAAATATCTTTCGTCCAAGTCCGCGAAAGGATAGAGTCCTCGCCATTCTCCAATGAAAACCATGCTGCGCTACCTCACCTTCTCGTTGTTGCTGCTTTTGAGTTGCGGGCCCGCCACTTCCGCTTTGCCTGGGTCGAATGACGACTCGAATGGGAAGACCGGGACGCGAGAGCGGCTAATGATGGACAGCGGGAGCGTGGTCCTCGACCTCGATCTCGACCGGCTGGAAGGCACCGGGGTTCACGCCGACTCCGCAGCTTCGCACCGGGACGCCGTGCGATTCCAGGTCGGGCCGGATACTTTTTTTACTATCCTGCGCTTCAACGGTGTTTTGCGTGGGGCGGAGCCGGGAACGATCGGGTTGCGTTGGGACCATTCGCGGATGCTGCCCGGTCCGCTGAACGCTGCCGCCAACGATCTCGTGCTCGAACGGACCGGGTCCGGTCAGCAGTTTGAATTTGTGGTGCGCAATGGCCAGACCGGCGTTGTCTTTTTCAACGTGGAAGGAAACCTCTACCAGTATGACGCCGCGGCGCGCCGGCTCCGGATCGAAGGCGGGCGGCTGTTGATTTCGGAGGAATTGGCGAAGACGCTCGGCCGCCCCTCGGACGCGGGGATGGTGGTGGGAGAAATGTCGGCTGCATCCACGATGACGCCGATCGAGGTCACCACCTTCGTCAATGGTGAGGCGCGGTCGTCGACTTTGCCGGCGCGGAAGGCCGGCTCGCCGGGCGCGCCGCAGTTTGTGGCCGGGCCTGATATTGTCGTCGGAGACATAGGGAACAATGGGGGCCTGGCACAGTTTGGCAGCGCCACGCCACCGGGTGGCGTGCTGCAGGTGGGCCTCGCGACCGGCACGACTTCGTGCAACAACGGCAACGTTGATTTCAATTTCTTGCAATTGCCAAATCCGGATCACTCCGTCATCGCGCAGAATCTCTATCGGATGAGCGGCGGAACGAGCAACGACGAGCGCTTAGAGCAGATCGGCCAGGCGTGGGTGAAGCATTCGTTTGGGGCCAACCAGGACGATGCCTGCAGCTTTGGCTGCACCCCGTATTTTAACGCGACCAAGCTGGGTGTGGGCTGTTCTGATCCCTACGCGGCGAGCCAGTTGGCGGCGCAGGGCAACCAGGTCGGCGCGTTGGGTTCCCGCGCGTGGGTGAATCCGTTTACCGGAGTCTTTTCGGTGAATCCGAGGCCGGAGAATCACACCGGCCACACCCACACCGGCACCTCGCACCGAGTGCTGGTCAATGCGAGCGACCTGAACACCACCTTGAACACCGGCGCCACCTACTACCTCGAAGTGCAATACGACAGCCCGCAGGAATACGCCTGGTGCCAGACACACCCGGGCGAGTGCAACATGTATAACAACGCATCGTATCGCCGTTTTAATGTCACCGGCACCACCAGTTTCACCTTCGCCGCCGCGGCCCCAACCGTGCGGATGACGCCCGCCACCGGCGCGTGGACCGGCGCCACGAGCAGCACGATCGAACCTGTCCCTGGAGTGGATGGCCGCGCCTTCGTTGTCTACAAAGTCAGCGGCCCGGTCGGTGGCCTTTGGCATTACGAGTATGCGATTCACAACCAGAATCTCGATCGTTCGATCCAATCCTTCAGCGTCCCGCTCGGCTGCGGCATCACGCTGAGCAACGTTGGTTTTCACGCGCCGCCGAATCACCCCGGCTTTCCGAATGATGGGACGGTAGGGGATGCAGGCTTTAGCAATGCGGTTTGGACATCCACTCCGACCGCCAACGACGTGACCTGGAACAGTGAGACGTTTGCGCAGAACCCAAACGCGAACGCGATTCGCTTCGGCACCATGTATAATTTCCGCTTCGATTCCGACCGTCCGCCGCAAACGGTGAATGCGACGATTGGTTTCTTCAAAACCGGCACCCCGATTTCGGTCGCGATCCAGGGACCATCGCCGTGCGCCCCGCTGCAGTTGGCCTCCGCGGTTTCGCGCAAGACACATGTGGGCGCGGGCGATTTCGATATTGCGTTGCCGCTCACGGGCGAGCCCGGATTGGAATCACGCTCGACCGGCGGTGATCACACTATCGTCGTCACCTTCAGTAATCCGCCGAATAGTGGGAGCGCTTCCATCACCGACGGAACCGGTAGTGTGGCGGGAAGTCCCGCATTCAACGGCAACACCATGACGGTGAACTTGAGCGGCGTGTCAGATGTCCAGAAACTGACGTTAAAGTTGAGCAGCGTGACCGATAGCTTTGGCCAGGTTTTGCCCGACACCTCGGTGAGCATGAACGTCCTCGCAGGAGACGTGAATCCAAACAAGATGGTAAACGCGTCCGACATCGGCATGACGAAAAGCCAATCCGGCGCAGGTCTGACCACGGCAAATTTCCGCGCGGACGTCAATGCGAGCGGCGACATCAACGGCTCGGATGTCGGGATTGTGAAGGCCGCCACCGGGCACAACGTACCGTAACCAGCATGTCGTCTCCGCGGCGTTGCTCAGTTTTTGGCGAGGCTGGAAATCCGATGAAACGACGGGCGTTTAAAAGGCGGATACAACCAAATTGGAGCTAACCCGCCGCGTAAATCGCCGGGCGGTAGCGGGGCGCGGGAATCGTCTTTCGTCGTGCGCGGGCTGTTTGAAGTCACGCCTTTTGGCCAGCATCGCCTCACGGACGGCCTCTTCCGGCGTCTTGCCAAACGCCGAGCAGGATTTCAAATCCGGAATGTCGGCGATGTAGCCACCATCCTCTTCACTGTAGAAAACGCTGATGTGGTAATCGGTCATCGTCAGTCCTCCAAAGGCTTTCGTCTGTTCGCGGCTGCGCGGCCGTCTTGAGTGCGAGACGCCAGCGATGTTTCTGTGCTCGCTAAACGCGCGAGTCGCATCGGCAAGGAGCGGCGCGCTTCCAAGCCGCCGCAGGGCGTTTTGGAAAACGCCCCTCCTTGGACTAGACGCGCGAGCCGCGTCTTCGCGGTGTCCCGCCGCCGCCACGCGAGGAGTATTTCACCGGTTTGCGTTTGGGCTCGATTTTGTCGAGGCCGGTGCCGCTTTTTACTTCTCTGATTTGGTCGCGCAAGAGGGCGGCGCGCTCGAATTCGAGGTTCGCGCTGGCGCGTTGCATGTCGTCTTCGAGTTCGCGCAGGAGTTCGGTCAGGTTGTAATCGCCGCCGGCTTCCTGGACGACGGAGGCGGCGATCTGGCGGCCTTTCAAAATGGTGTGCAGGCTCTCCTGGATGGCGCGCTTGACGGTGGTAGGCGTGATATTGTTCTTCTCGTTGTACTCCATCTGCTTGGTGCGGCGGTAATCGGAGATGGAGATGAGTGCTTCCATACTTTTCGTCATGGTGTCGGCGAAGAGGACGACTTCGCCATTGATGTGGCGGGCGGCGCGGCCGGCGGTTTGGATCAGCGAGGTCTGGCTGCGGAGGAAGCCTTCTTTGTCGGCATCGAGGATGCAGACTAACGAGACTTCCGGCAGGTCGAGACCTTCGCGGAGGAGGTTGATGCCGACGAGGATGTCGAAGTCGGCGGCGCGCAGGCCGCGCAGGATTTCGACCCGCTCGATGGTGTCGATATCGCTGTGCAGGTAGCGAACTTTCAGGCCGACGTCGCGGAGGTAATCGGAGAGATCCTCGGCGGTGCGCTTCGTGAGGGTGGTAACGAGGACGCGTTCCTGCACTTCCACGCGTTGCCGGCAAAGCTCGATGGTTTCGTCGATTTGGTTCTTGAGCGGCTTGAGCGTGATCTTGGGATCGAGCAGGCCGGTCGGGCGGATGATTTGTTCGACTACCAGCGGCATGCCGGCCTTGTGGACGTTGAAATCGGCGACCGGTTGATCGGTGCGGGAGAGTGGTGCAAGTTTCCAACTTGCAGGATCGCCAGTGCGCAAGTTGGAAACTTGCGCCACGCCCGCGACGACGAACGGCACTGGTTCGTCCTGGCCGATGCGCTCGCGTTTGTGCGGGATGTAGCCTTTGTTGCCGACGACGCTGTTTTGAATTTCGAACTCAGCCGGCGTGGCGCTGACGTAGGTGAGCTGATTCGTCATGCCCATGAATTCCTTGAAATTCAGCGGACGGTTATCGAGCGCGCTAGGGAGGCGGAAGCCGTATTCGACGAGGACGGTTTTGCGCGATTTGTCGCCTTCATACATGCCGCCGATTTGCGGGATGGTGGCATGCGATTCGTCGATGACTAACAAGTAGTCTTTCGGGAAGAAATCGAGCAGCGTGAAGGGCTTCGAGCCCGGCGGTCGCCCTGAAAGATGGCGCGAGTAGTTCTCGATCCCGTTGCAGAAGCCCATCTCCTGCAACATTTCGAGATCGTATTCAGTGCGCATTTTCAGGCGCTGTGCTTCGAGGAGGCGGCTCTGCGATTCGAGAAGAATGATGCGCTCGTCGAGCTCGTTGCGAATGGAACTGAGCGCGCGGTTCAATTTGTCGGCTGGAGTGACGAATTGCTTCGCGGGGAAGAAGGTGATGACGCTGAGACTTTCGCGCGCGTGGCCGGTGAGCGGATCGAAACGCGTGATGGCGTCGATCTCGTCGCCGAAGAATTCGAGGCGGATGGCTTCTTCGTCGGCGGTGGCGGGATAGACTTCCACCACATCGCCGCGGACGCGGAATTTACCGCGACCGAACTCGATATCGTTCCGCCCGTAGAGCATATCGACCAGCCGGCCGAGCACCGCTTCGCGCGAGATTTGCTGGCCTTTTTTCACCGTCAGCAACATGCGCAGGTAATCCTCCGGCGAGGTGACGCCGTAAATGCAGGACACACTCGCGACCACGATGGTGTCGCGGCGCGAGAGGAGCGCGCTGGTGGCGGCGAGGCGCAGGCGCTCGATCTCCTCGTTAATCGACGAATCCTTTTCGATGTAAGTATCGCTGCGCGGGATGTAGGCCTCGGGCTGGTAGTAATCGAAGTAGCTGACGAAATACTCGACCGCGTTGCGCGGGAAGAATTGCTTGAACTCCGAGTAGAGCTGCGCGGCGAGCGTCTTGTTGTGCGAGATGATGAGGGTGGGGCGGTCAAGTTCCTGGATCACGTTTGCCATCGTGAAAGTTTTGCCGGAACCGGTGACACCGAGGAGCGTCTGGTGGCGATGGCCGGCCTCGATCGACTTCAGGAGTTTGGCGATCGCCTGGCCCTGGTCGCCGCGCGGTTTGTAATTCGATTCGAGCTCGAAAGGCATGTGGCAACGTAGCACTCGATTTTGTTCGAGGACAGCGATGCGGGATTGACATTCCAAGAGTCCTTTTCGAGGCTGATTGCGATGCCGGATGCCGTCTCAGAACCAGTTCGCAACACGATGGGCCTCAAGAGCGCCGTTGCTCTGGCAATAGATTTCTGTCGCCAGATTTACCCGGCGACCACAGCATCAAATATTCTGGTCGAGGAGATCGATGAGAAATCAGACGGAAGTGGGTGGTTGGTAACTCTTGGATTTGACACGACACGAATTGTACGTCCGCCCGCGCCATTTTTTACCCCGGCTCTTCCACGGGAGGAGATGACTCGGATTTACAAGACGTTCATGGTGGATTCGCAGAGCGGTCGAGTCGTTTCGATGAAGATTCGGGAATCTGCGTAAGTGATGCCTTTCCAATTGGAGGTAATCGGGAAATACCGCCAACGGGGAGTGCTGGTCGATTCCAGTTTATTAGTTGTCTATCTGGTGGGTCTCTTCGATCCCCTCCAACTTCACAATTGTAGGGCAATCAAGTCTTCGTTTACGCGACCAGAGTTCGAGTTGCTTGCTGAATTGATTGGCGCCTTTGAGAGGATTATTACGACGCCGCACGTATTAACCGAGGTTTCGAACCTTGCTGGTCGGTTACCCCAGAGAATGCATGGGCCGTTTCGCTCCTTCTTCTCGGAGATAATAGGGAAGCTTGAGGAAGAAACACGGTCGGCGCGGCAGATTGCCGGCGAAGAGCGTTTTGTTCGATTTGGCCTCACTGATACAGCATTGATGCTGATCGCGCCGGGGAACTATTTAGTTCTGACAGAGGAGTTGGCGCTCTACGAGCATCTCAGCCGCGCTGGAGTGGATGTGATCAACTTCAATCACATTCGTTTGGCCGCATGAATCTGGTGCGGCGAGGGCGTTGTCGGGGCCCACGTGGAGAATTGGCGGAAACTATCTCAATGAGGCGGTCAAGCCTTCAGCGATACGGTTCGCGCCGCTTCTCATTTGATGACTGGATCGTCGTCGGTCCACATGACTTTGTCGGGGCCGGCGGAGCGGATTTCCATGTGGTTCTTGGAAAGCTGGTGGAAGAAATAGGGTGTGCCCCAACGGTCGATCAATTCGCCTTTTTCGTTTAACTGCGCGCCTTCGGGCGGGCCGAGTTTGGCGTGTTTGGGGTTGTCGCCCATGACGGCGGCCATGATTTCGGCGTTGGTCCCGACCGGGTTTTCGCCCGCGATCGTGCGGTAGTCGCGGATCATAAGATTGACTTGATCGAGTGCGAGCATTTCGGGGGTGTCGGGTGCTGGTGGGACGCCGACTGTGCTCGCACTATTTGCGGAGCCCGCTGCCACACCGGCCTGTGCGGGCGAGGGAGGCATGGCGTTCGTTTGCGGTGCCCCGATTGAGGGAGCTGTCGTCGGTTGAGTGGCAGGAGCCGGATTGCTGCTGCGCTTCTGCGCGTGCGGCGAAGAGCCTCGAGGCGTTGTCCGGTGCGGTGCACGGCGCATGAAGCGCACGGCGTAGGCCGCGACGATGGCGAAGGCAATGAAAAGAACGATCGCCTGCCGAAGGCGTGCGCGCGTGGCGGGTCGCATCTCGTTAGACCATGAAACCGAGATCGGGCACGGCGAAGCGGCCGAGATTCGGAAAGACGGTGCTCATGTTCGTGCTGCTGACGCCGAACCATTTCGCGAGAGTGCCGGCAAATTGATCGACTGAGGTGGTCGGAATCCAGCGCCCGGTGCTGGTGTCGTCGGGCCCACCGACGGCGAGGGCGGGCCAGGTGCCGAAGGTTTTTTGGCCATCGACGGCGCCGCCCATGACGAGGTGGTGGCTGCCCCAGCCGTGATCGCTGCCGAGCGCATTGCTGGGGAAGGTGCGACCGAAGTCGCTGTTGGTGAAGGAGGTGACGCGCTTTTCGAAGTCGGCGTCGCCGTATTGGACGCCAATTTTGTGCATGGCGGCCTGGAAGGCGTTCATGGATTGGCTGAGCTCGGCGAGGAGATTGGCTTGGGAGCCGAGGATGACCTGAGCGGGCGTGGGATTTTGGACGCCGGCGTTGTTGGTTTGTCCGGAGTGGGTGTCGTAACCGCCGACCTGGCAGAAGAAGATCTGGCGTTTCATGCCGAGACCGCCTTGGACGGCGTTGCGGTAGCCGGCGTCGATGACTTTGGCCACCATCTTGAGCTGGGCCATCAGACTGGAGGTGAAGGTGCCGCCGCCGTTCGGGACGACGATGCTGGGAAAATTCGCGGCGACGTTGAAGTAGCTGGCGAGGAGCGGGGAATTGGCGAGCGAGGCGGAGAGGTTGGAACCGGTGGCTAACGAGTGGTCGAGCGCGAGGGCGTAGTTTTGGACAAGCATGTTGGCCTGGAGTTCGTCGATGCCGAGGATGCTGTTGAAAGCGGTTTGGCGGGCGGCGTTGGCGGGGCCGGGGAAGGAGAGGGAGACGACGCCGCCGGTGTTGACGGAATACTGCTGCACGACGCCGCCGACTTCGAAGGTGTTGGCGCCCGCGAGGGAGATGGCGAGCGAGAGGACGGCGGTGTTGCCGTTATGCGGATTGAGGGTGTCGAGGAGATCGGCGCAGCGGCCGCCCCAACCGGTGGAAGGCGGCCGATCCGGGATGGAGGTTTGCCATTGGGTGACCTGGTCGCTGTGAGAGAAAAGCTGGGGAGGCTTGGCGACGCTGCCGGACTGGTATTGCGCTTTGGTGAGCGGGTAAACGAGCGTCCCGGTATTGAAGAGCGCGGCCAGTTTGCCGTTGTTGGTGTTGCCGTTGACCAGCTTCGGCGTGCCGTTAAAGATTCCCTGCAATTCCGGGCAGGCGGGGTGCAAACCGTAGGTGTGGCCGTCGCCGTTGAGGGCGTTGAGCGCCAGCGCGGTGGCAGGGCCGCCGTCGCTATTTGGAATGGCGAGGACTGGCGTGCGGATGCTGGCGTAGCTGGCGTATTCGGTGGGGTCGGTGGGAATGAAGAGGTTATTCGAGTCGTTGCCGCCGGAGAGGAAAATGCAGACGAGTGCCTTGTAGTCGTTGATGGGGGCTTGGGCCATGGCGGCGCTGATGAAGCGCAGGTCGCGGATGGTGTTGGTGAGCGCGACGGTCCCGAGCGCGGCGCAGGCTGCCTGGCGAATGAATTTCCGCCGGGTGGTGAAGGACGAGAAGTGTTCCGGTTCCATGGGCTATTTCTGGATGGCGTATTCCGGCGAGGCGAGGATGAGGTGGACGACGGCGCGGACGCGGTCGCGCATCTGGGTATTGGTGGGCGTGGTGTAGGGGAAGTTGGTGGTGTTGGCGACGAAGTTGATGATGGTGGTTTTGGTGGCAGCGGTGAGCTGGCCGCCGGTGAGGAGATCGCCGAGTTGATCCACGAGCGTGGGGATGGCGGCGTTTGAGGTTTGGCCAGCCGTCATATACGGGCTCAGGTCCATCGTGATTCGACTGTCGCCGCCGCGATAACTTGTTAGGCCATTAGCGTTGCTGGAGGAAAGGATAGCGGATGAGATCGCGTTTGTGAGGGTGACGACGTTGGTGTCGGTGGTGAGCTGAAACTCAGGCGTGGTGACGTTATTGGCGGCGAGACTGCCGGGATATTTGTAGTCGGGGAAAAAGTAATTGAAGACGGTGGGGGAGTTGAGCGGCGTCTGGGTGAGATCGCTGTCGCTGTAATTCACGTTGTATTTGCTCTCCTCGAGTTTCACGCTGCCCGATCGTGTGAGCGGAGGTGGGACCAACATGTAGAGGTTCGAGGTGTTGAGGGTCTCTTGGATGAGGGTGGAGCTGGGGATCACGATCGTGAAATGGTCTTCGTCCACGATGCTGGAGACGGTAAACTCGGCGTCGGTGTTGACGGCTCCGGAAGCGGCCGGGAAGTCGAGCCAGACGTGATCGTTCACTTTCAGATTGTGATTGCCGAAGGTGCCGACGGTGATCGTGGAAGTGGGAGGCGTGCCGAGGTTTCGGACGGCGTAGCCGGCGGTGAGTTTCGGAATTAAGGCGGCGCCACTGCGCGCGGGGACGGTGGCGGGGTTTTCCGTGGTCGTGATCGTGAAGTGCGTGGAGTCTGGCAGGCTGGCCACGGAGTAGAGCCCATCGGGCGCGCCGCCCGAGGTGAAGTCGAGATAGACTTTCGAGCCGACGGCACCAGGGCCGGCGTTGTTTATGGTGACGGTGTTGGAATTAGCCGGCTGAGTGTAGGTGGTGGCGAGGAGGCCGGTAGCGGCAACGGAGAAGGTGAACGTGGTAGGTGCTGGGCTGCTCAGGACGGTGTAGGCCTGCGACGACGGATTATCGAAAGGGATGGGCGTGTTGCCGGTGAAATCGAGGAGGACGGAATTGTTTGCGGCCAGGAGATGCGGCGTGCTCATGGTGATCTGGAGCGAGGTGCCGCCGCTCTGGGTGTAGGCACCGGTGGTGGTGAGCGCGGGGAAAGCGCGCGCGGGTCCGGTGAGGCGAAGGAGTGGTTCGCGCTGCTTGCCGGAAACATTCGCCAGCGCGCGGGGCAATGAGGTGCTGCGCGCTTCGCCGTCGAGCAGGATGGCTTTGATCACGGCCGGCATGTTGCCGCGGACGTGTTGCGGGGTGCCATCGTCGTTAAATTTTTCGACCACGCGATGCAGATACGCAGGGCTGGGGTTGCTGGTGACGAGACGCTGGATGAGCTGACGGCAAACGAACGGTCCGACGCTGGCGTTATTGAACATACTGTCGAGCGCCTGCTCGAGGTCTTGCAGGCAATAAGTGTCGAACGCGACCTGGGTGGGATCGGCTTCGGAGCCGGGCGTGGGCGTGGTGAAGATGTTGTAGCCGCGAGCGGCGGGGAGGACGGCGCGGTCGAGGAGCTGTTTGCTGCCGAGTTCGTGGCGCGTGGGCACGAGCACCATCGGGTCGATGTAATTGGCGCTGGGGTTGAAGCCGGTGGGGAGGCGACCGTTGCCTTGCAAGGGCTGGTTGTAATTCCAACCGGTGAAAACGCGCGCCACGCCGTCGACGACTTTTTGGTCGTAAGTCGCGACCAGGTTGCCCTGTGAATCGAGCACGAGCGTGCCGTCGGGCCAGAGACGATTCAGGCCTAACGAGAGGAGCTGCATGATCTCGCGGGCGTAGTTTTCGTTCGGATGCAGGCCGGTGAGGAGGCTGCCGTTTTGGTTGCCGCGCATGTCCAGATAGATGCCCATGGAAGGCGTGAGCGTGACGGCTTTCAGGATATCGCGGAAGTTGAGGAAGCTGGAGTCGAGGAGCGCATCGTAGAAGCTGGCCAGAGCGCGGCCGTTGTTGTTCAAGGGGCCGACGTCGGAGACGACCGTGATCTCGCTCAAGGCGAAGGCGACGCGCTGCCGCAATTGATCCGGGGCGGTGATCGATTTTCTCCACCAGGCGTTAAACGTAAGCGTGCTGGGGTAGAGATTGGTGGGATCGGAATTGACGTTTGCGAGCACTTCCGGGACGAGGCGCGACGGGGAAAGCGTGAACTGGTTATCGAGCCAGGCGCTGTAGCCGTTCGTTTTCACGTAGGCGATGTCGGATGGGCTGGCGCCGAAAGTGGCCTGATTAAGGAAGCGCGCCGCGCCGGCGGTGGTGGTGGCTGTGGCGGGATCGTAGCCGGGATCGGGCTGGAGAACGGGCGGGCTTTGCGAACCGAAGACGAGACTGAAGTTGCCCCGAATTTCGCCCGCGGGGTAGTTCACGCTGTGGATGTTGATGTAAACTTTGCCCTCCTGAATGAGGGCGACGATCTCGGGGGCAGAGAGCGTGCCGATGGCTTCGATGTCCCAGATGTAACCGCCGTCGGCGGTGCGCAATTCCGGATGGAAAATATCCACGTCGTCGATGTCGAAGATGATCTGGCTCGGGTGCGTGCCGGAGACTTCGCTGTGGAGATGGTAACCGGTGCGCGGCGAACCGAGGCCGCCGTATTGGAAATGGAGGATGGCCTGGGTGTTGTCGCTATTCATCCGCAAATTGGCGGAGCCGACCGCAGTCGAGAGGGCGGAACCTTGCGGCGCCATATTGGTGGCGTAGAGCGTGCCGGGTGTGGTGGAAGCGGCTGGATAATCGAAGGGCCAGAGAACGTAACCGGGCACGATGCCGGTGTTGTTCGCGATGGGGTTGTCGGTGGTGCCGGTGGGGTCGAGGAACCAGGCGACTGCGACATGGTCGTTAGGCGTGCCGACGCCGTGGTTGTGGAGCACTTCGTAATAATATTTCTGGCCGGCGACGAGGGCGAGCCAGGGGGATTTTTGCCTTGGTTGCGCGGCATCGTTCCAAACGCCCGGGCTGGTGCCCGGCGCAGTGACGAAAGCGCGGCGGATCTTATTGACGGGCTCGCTGTCGTTGGAAACCCAGAGCTCGGCCTCGTTGCTGGCGGCGATCCAGAAGTAGTAGTTGCCCGTGGTCGGAGCGGTGAAATAACCGCGCAGCCGCTCGGCGGTGTTGTCCGCGTAGACGGTATTGTCGGCGAGCGAGACTAACGAGTTGTCGGTGCTGCTGGGCGGTGAAGTCAGCGGGATGTCGGCAATGGCTGGGCCGGTCACGCCGCTGGTCCAGATTTCGCGTGTGACGGCGTTGCCGGTGTTGAGAATCTGGATTTTGAGGACGGAACTGCCGACGCCGAACGTATTGCTGGCCACCAGCGCGACCTGAAAATCTCCCGCCACCGTGGGCGTGCCACTGATGACGCCGGTGCTCGCAGCTAGCGTCAGTCCAGCCGGCAGCGCACCGCTATTCGCGCCGAGCGTGTAGGTGGTCGCGCTGTTGGCGGAATTGCTGGCCGCGACCACGAAGTTAAAGGGTTGACCAACGAACCCGACCGCGCTCAACGCGCTCGTGATTGACGGCGGCGCGGCGGTGGTGGTGGCGGGGTAGAGACGCGCAGTCGGGATGACCTGCTTAACCTGATTCTCGCTATACCAGGAGAGATGGGCCTCGCCGTTTCCCGTGGCCTGGAAGTATTCCATCTTGATGTCGTAGAGAACGCCGGCCTGCAGATTGATGGCGCCGGTTTTTTCGGTCGCGCCGACCGAGACCCAATTGTCCACGATGAGCTGCCCGTTGACCCAGAGCTTGGCGCCGTCGTTCGTCTTCGTGACGAAGTAGTAGGTCTCGGAATATTGCGGCTGCACCTGGCCGAGCCAACGCACGGTGAAGTAGGTGGCGTTAACGCCGGGACCGGGCGAGACGCTGTTCCAGACAGAGTCGACCTTCGCGTCGGTGCGCGTGAGCGCGAGATTGGTGAAGAGGGCTGCGCTGTAACCGGCGTTGATCAGGGTCGAGGTGGAGTTGTAATAGTAGCCGGTCAAGCCGGTGCCGTTTGCCACACCCGCAGGTTTGATCACGACGCTCGCGCTATTGGGAATTGCCACGCTGTAGCCGCCGCCGGCAACGGCTTGGAGGGTGACGGTGGCATTATTTCGGCGCGCCGGGTTGGCCTGCGGAACGATCGGGACTGGCACTGTGCTGACGTGCGGCAAAAGCGTAACGGAGCTCGGCGCGAGCAGGTAATCGGTGCCCTCCACGGCGGTCCCGCTCTTGACCAAGGGCACGGTGATCGTGCTGAAATTCAAAGTGCCGGCACGGCTGACGGTGATCATTCCGGAACTGGCCGGCGGCGTTGCGGTGTCGGGCGGTTGCGTGGTGGAAGGGTTGGTCGCGAGCAGTGTGACCACGTTCTCATTGGCGAGTTGGCCGGTGAGGGTGGTGTGATCATCCTGCTCGGCGCCGTTCGAGTGGGAATCTTCTGGATCGAAACCGACCACGATTTCCGCCCAGTCGCTGACGTTATCGTTATCCGTGTCCACGTCCTGAACCGCCACGCGGTAAAACGCCTCGGCGATTTTCGGCGCCGTCAGGGTAAGCGTGACGCCGCTGCCCATCGCCTGCACAGTCGGCCGAAATGGCGCCCAGCTATTGGGAGCATTGAGCGTGGTGGTGAACTCGACGGTGTAGAGTTTTCCCTTCACGCTGGGGAAGGTGATGGAGGCCGTGGTCGGATCAGCCGCGAAAGCGGTCGTGCCGAGTCTGGAGGTCGCTTTGAGTGGATCCGTACCGGCGCTGAGTTCGGCCTGATTGTTCAAACCATCCGCGTCGGTATCCTGGCCGAGCCAGATGGGGTCATGGACCTGTGCATCGGTCAGGCCGTAGAGCATCCGCCAGACGGTCTTGTCGATTTCAAAATCGATCGCGGGCGCGGCAAAACTCGCCGTGCGCAAAAGTGCGAAGCCAACGGCCAGAATGACGCCAGCCCAGCGCGGGGGAAATGCTCGGGGGTAGGGTTTCACAAGATCGGCCGGAGCCTGCTTTGCAGCGAACCCGTGCTGCCATCGCCGCAGAACGTATCTACGCACAGCTTCAAAAAGAAGCAGATTCTTGGCCTCGGAGTGATTTGATTGGCCGCGCCGAAAGATTTCTAGACGGTGGACTATCGCGCCGCGTGAAGCGCCCACACAAGGGGGGCCCGCCTTCCCGAGGCCGGCGATTTAATTTCGGATTTCGAAAGCGCGGACCGTTTTGCCGCTTTCGCCGGACTCCGAAGGATGGGTGCCAATCGGCTCCGCACTGAGGTTGATCGCGTCGCCTTGGGCGAAGGAAAACTTTCCCCTAACGAAAACGATCTCGCCCTTCGCAGGCGCTTTGAGTGTGGAGGTGGCCTCGCCACGGCAGACGACAAAAATTCCTTCGCTGGAAACGGAGGCGACCTGGCCTCGAAGCGTCCAGCTCTCCGGTTGCGCTTCCGGTGCTGCGGCCACGAGGAACAATGCAGCGAGGGCGATTAGTTGGTTCATGTTTTTGCTCATGGGGACGGAGAATCGTCGGAGCTTGACTTGGTTTATGGAACCACGCAATGCTCGCGGCACTCTCTGCATTCCGCTGAGCGAATTATCCCTATGAAAACACTAAAGAAAAACTCACGCGCCATGGTCCCATTCCGTTTGGTCCTGGCTGCCGCCTTGGTTTTCTGCGCGCTGGCCTTTGCCGGGATCGCTTTTAGCCAATTTAAGATGAAGTCCGCGAAGGCACCCGATGCCGTCGATCCCGATATGCGTCCCGGGGCCGGCGAGGAATCGGAACTGGAGGGTGGCGAGTATCTCGCCAAGCGTGAAGCATTCGTCGCTCTTTTGCGCGGATTCGATCCCGCGAAACCTTTCGACCCGGAAGCGCGTGGACGTGCTAACGCGTTGATGGATCAGCAAATGACGGCTTTGCAGATCGCGCAGCGCGACTCCGCGGGACTCGACGGGCCAGGCTTCATTCCGAATTGGGTCGAACTCGGGCCGAATCCGATTCCGCTTGGCCAAACTCAGACGACACGCGTCGCAGTGAGTGGCCGCATTTCGGCGATCGAAATCGATCCCACTGATCCGAACCGGGTTTACGTCGGCGCGGCGCAAGGCGGCGTTTACCGTTCCCTCGATGGGGGCGCTACCTGGACGCCGATTTTCGAAGGCGCTCAGTCGCTTTCCATCGGTTCGCTCACGCTTGATCCCGCGAACGGCTGGCTCTGGGTCGGGACAGGCGAAGCGAATGGCTCGGCCGACTCCTACGCGGGTGTCGGTCTCTACCGGATTGAGAACGTGAATACGACAGCCGATCTCGTCGGGCCGATTAATCCCACCCGCAATTACAACGATCAGAACGGAAATCCGGTCAGTGGCGGTTTCTTCAGCGGGCGCTCTATCAGCAAAATGATGCGCGTTCCTAACGACCCAAATACGCTCTTCGTCGGTGTGGCCGGCGGAATCATCGGGCTGGGAGCGACCCCTCCGTTCGGGAATAGCGTGCCGCCTTTGGCGATGCGCGGTTTGGTCCGGCTCTCGAATGTGCAGGGACCGGCGGCCGGGATTACTGGCACCCGCATGCCAGTCAGCACCACCGACAACGGTCTCGGCCTTTGCCTCGATACGCCCTGCACCGTCAACCGCAGCGCGAACGATGTCGTTCTCGATCCGTTGGACCCCACCGGCAACACCGTGATCGTCTGGCTCAACGGCACTAACGTCGCGGGCGATGGCGGCATTTACCGGTCCACCAATGCGATGTCGGGCTCGCCCACATTCACGCAGACTTTTGTCACCACTTCCACCACCACGGGCAACGGCCGGGGTGAACTGCGTGCGTACGCGCGCGGCGCCGCGTCAATCATCTACGTCGCCAGCGGCGAAGTCTCGACCGGGACCATCTGCAACTCGGCGACAAACTTCGGCGCGCTCCGGCGTTCCGATGACGGCGGCGTGACCTGGTCGGCCAAGCTTCAAGGCGGTGGCGGCTTCTGCGCCGGCCAATGTTTCTACAACATCGGCTTCGACGTTCTCGCCGGTGTCACGACTACGACGGACAAACTGATGTTAGGCGGCAACGTCCGCAGTACGAGCTGCGCCAAACAGCAATCCACCTCGCTCGACGGCGCGACCACGACCTTCGTGAATAACGACCTCACCACACATGCCGACACGCATGTGATCAAGATCGCGCTCTCCGATTCGAACGTGGTCTATCGCGGCGACGACGGCGGCGTCTGGAAATCCACCGATGGCGGCCTCACGTGGGCGAACCAAAACAACTCCACCCTGCGCGCCACCCAATTCCAGAGCATCGCGGTCCATCCCACCAACCCGAATATTTCCATCGGTGGAACGCAGGATAACGGCACCAACATGCTGCTCAGCAGCGGCACCACCTGGCTCCACGCGGTCGATGGCGATGGCGGTTTCGCGCTGATCGATCAGAGCACGCCGAACACGCTCTACAGCACCTTCTTTAATCAACTGAACTCGCAGATTGGGTATTCCCGCAGCACGACCGGAGGCGCCTTTGGTTCCTGGAGCTTCCTCGGATGCAGCGGCGCGGCGACGACGAACGGGATCGCGTGCAGCTCGGCCACCACCACGGCGGTGAATTTCTATTGTCCCACCGCGCTCGGGCCGGGCGCGCCGAACAACACCGTTTATATCGGGACCGATCGTTTGCTCCGTTCCAGCACCCAGGGCACGGCCAACGTCACCGTCAGCCAGGCACCACTCGTTAGCGGAGTGGCGGTCAGCGCCATCGGCATCGCAAGCCAGGACGACAACTACCGTCTTGTCGGCAATAACAACGGCGCGCTCTGGTTCACCACCACGGGATCCAGCACGCTGACCAACCTGGACCCGGTCGGCGCCGGCAGTGTCATCCCCGATTTCTACATCGCGCGCATCACCTTCGATCCGCAGGATAAAAACACGGCCTACATCGCGATCGGCGGCTACACCGGCGGGACCACGCCCGCTCAGTCGCACCTCTGGAAAGCGAGCAACCTCAACACGACCCCGGTGGTGACCGCGATCAATGGTTCCGGCATGAACGTCCTGCCCGATGTGCCGGTCAACGGTTTGGCCACGGACGCGAGTGATCCGGCCAATCCCGGCGTCTCCGTCCTCTTCGCCGGGACTGATATTGGCGTCTTCCGTTCGACCGACGGCGGTGCGACCTGGGCGCCCTTCGGCACCGGCTTCCCGCGCGTGGCCGTCTTCGACATGGCCATTCAACAAGTGAAACGCGTCCTCCGCATCGCCACCCACGGCCGCGGAATGTGGGAAGTGCCGCTCAATCCGCTGGCCGCCACCACCGCGGTCTCGCGCAAGACGCACGGCGGCGCTGGCACGTTCGATATCGACCTGCCGTTCACCGGCTCGCCCGGCGTGGAATGCCGGCTGGACGGCGCGACCAACGATTTCACCGTCGTGG
Source organism: Chthoniobacterales bacterium (assembly GCA_038258815.1). Classification (GTDB taxonomy): domain Bacteria; phylum Verrucomicrobiota; class Verrucomicrobiia; order Chthoniobacterales; family UBA10450; genus JACCTI01. The sequence continues at coordinate 1,779 of JBBSPM010000073.1, read as the reverse complement.
TCACTTTCACCAACAATGTGGCCAGCGGTTCGGCCAGCGTTTCCGGTGGAACGGGCAGCGTTTCCGGCAGCCCAATCTTCTCGACTAACACCATGACGATTAACCTGACTGGGGTGACGGATGTCCAGCAACTCAGCCTATCCCTCACCGGCGTGACCGATCTCGCCGGACAAACGCTCTCGCCGATGACGGTGAACATGATCGTGCTCGCGGGCGACGTGAATGGCAACAGATCGGTCAACTCGTCGGACGTCTCGGTGGTGAAATCGGTCTCCGGCAACGCGGTCGACGGATCCAACTTCCGGGCCGACGTGACCGCGGACGGGGCGATCGATAGCTCCGATATCTCGATGACCAAGTCGCGCTCCGGCAATTCGCTCCCGAGTCCTTAAAGCAAACAAACGCCGGGCCGCCGATGGTGGCGTGCCCGGCTTTTTTTGGGGTGGAGTGGGTCGAGGTTTCCGCGACGGGCGGGATTGCAGACCGCGCGCACGCCAGCCCCTTTCTCCTGTCCTGGTTTTGACTCGCCTGGAAAACGATTCCCACTACCGCCTTGCCTTCAGCCCCGCCCCGCGTGAGATGATTTTTAACGGCCAAACTGTAATGCGCTTTGGGATAAGCCATCTCCCCCTCCATCTCCTCAAACGCTTGTCCGCCAGCAAAAATGTCCAATTCCATCATGCACGCAGGAATTTTATCGCGCGCGTATCGTCCGCGGTCTAATTCTAGTTAGGCGTCATGTCATGCGTTCCTTCAAGGTCATATTAGCGCTCATCGTTGCAGGCGCGACGCCGTTGATCCTATTTCCGAAGCATGGCGTCGGGTGGGTATCTGGCGAGGAGATTGTCGCTGGGCTTCTTGCCTGGCCAGCACTCATCGCGTCGGTCATCCTATTGCTGGTCAGCATCAGCGACGGGGCTTTTAGGCGTCCATTCGGCACGGCAACGGCCACCTTCTTCCTCGCCGCTTTTCTCCCGTTTAGTTGGCTTAGCACCATCGTCACCCGCAGCATTGGCAAGCGTCTTTACTTGGTCGAGCAGCACCGACGAGAACTCTGGTATCACTACGACGACATTCTCATTCCGCACATCATCGCATATGTTCAGGAGCATCCGAGTTCCGTCACCTTTCCATCTAACGACGATAGAGCGCACATTTCAGGACTGGGAGGTTTTCTCCAACAGCGCGTCTCCAACATTCCAATCTCGGCCGATGACATTATTGATCCGTGGGGCAATCCGATTTGGGTTGTGCTCGATCACGACAGTGACATGCAACTCAAATTTGAGGATCAGTTCTATGGCGTGTGGACGCCGAAGGGAAACAAACTTGTTGTCGCGCTCCACACGAAAAAACAGTATTCACTCAGCAAGTCCGACAACGAACAATGGCAACTCAACGGCGGACAGTTCAAGAACTGACTGGCTTGAAGATCAATGCCGAGAAAACGCGGTTGGTGCGCTTTGGGCGACCGCCGCGCGGGGACGCGAGCACCGAGGACAAGCCGGAGGCATTCGACTTCCTCGGCTGCACCCACGACTGGGGAAAATCGCGTCAGGGGTATGCGGTGGTGAAGAGGGAAACCGCCAAAGGGCGGTTCAGTCGGGCATGGCGGGCAATCAAGGAATGGGGCTGGGAACGCCGGCACCTGCCCTTGAAGGAGCAGCAGTGCAAGCTCAACGAAAAGCTGCGCGGGCACGATGCCTACTACGGCGTCACCGGCAACTATCGCAAGCTCCACCAGCTGCGGTGGCAGGTGGCGAAGCTGTGGCGCAAATG
>JBBSPM010000072.1:0-22854 GCA_038258815.1 Chthoniobacterales bacterium | reverse complement strand
CCGGTCGCGGTGTAAGCGACCGGGCCGATGCCGGAGCGTTGCAACTCCCGCGACGAAACCTTCCCGCCGGCAAAAGTGAGCACATCGTCGAAGCGCTTGACGCCTTTATTTGAGGTCTCGACCGTGGGCACGGCTTGCACGGTCCAGGCCGTGCCGTCGAGCATACCTTCGGCCCCGCGCTCCGCCGCGCGCGCACTCAAGAGCAGGAAGCCGGCGAGGATGAAAAGTGAAAGACGGATTTTCATAAGCTTCTTTCGCCAGGGCTGATCGCGACCCCACTCCAGCATCAGGGCGACGATTCTAAATCGTGCGGGCGTCTCGCTTCGGCCGGGAAACGTTGGCGGGCCGGCGTGGCGACTAAGATCCGTTTCAGGCGCGCATAGTTTTTCGTCGTTCTTTATCTAAAAAAAGACGCCTTTTGCACCATCCCGCGACGATTTCGAGGATGAACGCCTGTGATTTCGCCTCCGGGGTGATTGCGGCTGCGGCGGGTGGCACGCTGGCGGCGGCGAGGCGTTGCATTCTGGCATGAACGAGACTCTGGCCAATTTCAATCGGCGGATCATGACGCGTGAGAACGCGTGGACTGCAGTCGGCATTCTCACCGTGATCGCCGGCGCCACCATGGGCCGGACTCTGCTCAAGAGTGGCTGGCGTGCGGTGACCGGCAACGAACCACCGAAAGACCCCGACGCCGACGATACCACCTGGAGGCAGGCGCTCACCTGGGGGATACTTACCGGCGCGATCATCGGAGTGGTGCGCGCGCTTTCGCAGAAGGGCGCCAGCGCGTTCGAACGCCGGTGGGGGTAGGGAAAAAAGAAGGCAGGACCAACACGTCATTCGTCGCGATGACCGTGCCGGTTGAGTCATGCAAAGAAGCTAACGAAGACTGGAATCGGAGGGCGGCCTTTCCCCCGAGGTGAATTTTCGTTCCCTTTGTTTTTTCTGCTCTGCCCGAGCGCAACGACATGGCTGCAGGATCTTCGAAGATCGCAATCTACGCGGCCATCGGCGGCAACCTTGCGATCGCGATCATGAAGTTCGTTGCGGCTGCCATTACCGGCAGTTCCGCGATGCTCTCGGAAGGCATTCATTCGCTCGTCGATACCGGCAACGGCGGGCTGCTCTTGTTAGGCATCCAGCGGAGTAAACAACCCGCTGATGTGGCCCATCCGTTCGGTCACGGGAAAGAGCTCTATTTCTGGTCGCTCATCGTCGCCGTCCTGATCTTCGGGGTGGGCGGCGGCATCTCCACTTACGAAGGCATCCTGCACATGCTTCATCCGGCACCGTTGCAAGATCCGACCTGGAGCTACGTGGTCCTGGGTCTGGCGGTCGTGTTCGAGGGGATGGCATCACATTCCCGACGAGGACGAAAACATGATTTCTTTCGGTGGTGGAGCGAGACTCTGTCGAGCCGGAGGAAGTGTGTTCTTTGTGCAGCCGTGCTCGATCGGGGAAGAGATTTACCCACGCAAAACGTTCGGCGGACGCGATCTGCTGACATGCTCTATACCATTGCAATCATTCTGCTCGTGCTCTGGCTCATCGGCTGGCTCGGCTTCCATCTTCTCGGGGGCTTCATTCACATTCTGGTGGTTCTCGCCGTGATCGCCTTTGTGATTGCGATGGTAAAAAAAGTCTAGCCCGCGCCGTCGGTAGCTGTAGTCAGGGCGCAGCGAGGCGGCTTTCTTTCGCAGCACAAACCGACGCCAATCGCCTCCGTGACTCCGCGCGCTTCCCTTTCCGTCGGTGTGCGGGTAACGCTGGCTGCCCTGGGCCTTCTGCTCGCGCTCTGGCTTCTCACCCAGCTCCAGGGTCTCGTTGTTCTATTGCTTCTCTCCACCACTCTTGCTACGGGAGTTTTCCCGGTCGTGGAGTGGTTGGAAGAACGCGCGCTGCCGCCGAACGGCTGGCGCCTGCCGCGGTGGATTCCCATCTTTTGCACGCTGCTCGCAATCGTCATCGCGGCCGTGGGGCTTTTCTATTTTCTCGGCTCTGTCCTTTGGAGAGAAGGGACTCAGGCCTGGGACGATCTCCCATCCTACATGGATGGATTGAGCGGCTGGATGGTCGGCATCCGGCAGCAATTCCCGCAGATCCCATCCACGCGCCAACTCGCCCTGACCGCGCAAAAACAAATCGGCCTGACCGGGCAATATCTGTGGCAGACCACTTCCGCATTGCTCGGCGTGCTGGGCGTGATCGGCTCTGCTCTCACCGTGCTCGTGCTCACTTTCTACATGCTTCTGGAAAGGGAGAAACTGCGCGCCGCGTTCCTTTCTCTCATCCCTCCCGCGCATCAGGAAAAAATCGACGAGACCACGTCGGAAGCCCTGCGCACGATGGGCGGCTGGCTCCGCGGCCAGGTCATCCTCGTGCTTCTCATGACCACCCTCATTTCCATCGCGATGGCGCTTCTTGGCTTGCCGCATCCGATCCTGCTCGGGATGGTGGGCGGACTGGGCGAGCTCATTCCGATGGTCGGCCCGATTGCCGCCGGGGCAATCGCTGTGCCGCTCGCCTTTCTTCTTCTGCCGCTCTGGGTTGGGATCGCGACGGTGGTATTTTTCCTCGTCCTCTCCATTGTCGAGGGGAATGTGATCGTGCCTAAAGTCATGCAAGCCAACGTCGACCTCCCGCCGTTCTTCACCGTCGTGGCGGTGCTCGCCGGGGCGACTCTCTACGGAGTGGTGGGCGCCCTTCTCGCTCTGCCTCTGGCGGCGGCGTTGCGCGTTTATCTGCAGCGGCTGGTCGTGCCCGCGATTCAAAAAAAATGACATTCGCTTTCCCACGCAAGCTGGCCCGGCGGATCCGCGATTCCGTTCCGCGCTGGCTCGCCATCGTCGGTTACACGGCGCGCGATTTTGTGATCGATGGCGGCCCGCATCTCTCGGCGGCGATCGCTTTCTACACCATCCTCTCGCTCTTTCCCCTCGCCCTCGCCGGCGTCTCCATCGCCGCCTGGTTCATCGATCCACAATGGGCCATCGAGCAAGCCAGCGGCATTCTCGGCGGAATGACCCCGCACGCCGACACCATTCGCAACATCATCGAAAAAGCGATCGCCGCCCGCAGCCAGGTCAGCCTGATTTCCATCGTCGTGCTCCTCTGGGCCGGGAGTCGCGTCTTCGCGGTTCTGATTCGGGCGCTCAATATCGCGTGCGACGTCGATAACACCTACGGCTTCTTCCGCCGCCTTCTTGTCGAACTCGGGATGCTGCTCTCCGTCGGACTGCTTTTCGTGGGCGCACTGGTGGTCGATCTGCTCGCCCCAGCGCTCGGCTACCTCCTCGGGGCGATTCCCCACGGCAAGGCGGCGGGGCTCACCCTCATCGGTTGGACGCTGCCCGCGCTTCTGCTCGCGGTCAGCTTTTTTTGTCTCTATAAATTCGTTCCGCGCCATCGCTGCAACTGGCAGAGCGCAGCGCTCGGAGCGGCCGTCGCCACCGTGCTCACCCTCGCGGCGCAGCCTCTTTTTCTCACCTACGTCGGCCAGCTGGCCAGCTACAGCCACATCTACGGCTGGCTGGCGATCGGTATCGTGCTGCTCGTCTGGGCGGAGATCGTGGCCATCATCACGCTCTTCGGCGGCGAACTGGCCTCCCACATTCAAATGATGGCCTACGATGGCTTGAGCGGCGCCGAGGTCAGCCGCCGTCACCGCCGACGCTCTCCGGACCGAGGCGAGTGAAGTGGGATGCGTCCGGGCGGCAATGCTACGCTTTCACCAGACGATAGGAAGTGTGGAAAACGAGCGGGCCGTTTTCCGTGGTGATGGTGAAATCAAGAATACCGCGATCGCTCCCTGACGGCGTCGCCTTGCCGGTGATTTTGCGCGTCAATTTGGTTCCCTCCGCCGAAGCTTGTCCCGCAAAAGTGACCGCCCGACCCCGATGCACCCGGCGCAACGCCCGTTCCGAGATCCTGATAAATAAACGGCCTTTCTCGCTCTTGAAGAAATAGGGGAAAACTTTCAGCCGATAATCGCCGACGTAGTTCTCACCCTCGCGACGGAGTGTGCCCACGATCAGCTTGGCCGTGCCGCCGGCCAGCGAGCTGGAGCTGGTCGCGACGGAGAGATTCGCGTCGCCGATTCCGGCGACCAGCGCCGGGGCAAAATTGGATGCCAACCCCAGGAGCAAGAGGACGAGCAGCGATGCGCACAGTCGCCGGCGTCGCCAGGGTTTGCCGTTCTTCGTTGTCGCGGAGGAGTAACTCATTCCCAAGACATAACGCCGCTCCCTTCCCGGTTGGTCGTGAAGAAGCCATGGAAAGCCAGCGCAGATTTCTCACCGGAACGGCCGAAGTCTGCGAGCGTGCCGTAGCCTAACGAGATTTTTTCTTCGTTTTCACCGCCTGCGCGTTCTTGTCGCTGAGCACAGGTTGCATCCGGGTGTTCTTCTTGGTCGAGCCGGCGACTTTGGTCTTCGGCCGGTTGGCGGAATCGGGCAGGGCGGTGCGGGCTTTGGCGGTGACGGTCATCTTTTTCTTTTTTGCGGGCATGGAAGAGTATCGCGCGCGCGCGCCTTTCTGGGCGGGTCGCTAGGAATTCGCCTTCTCTTTGAAACCCTGCACATCCATCAGGGTGGAGGGGCCACTTTCAACTGCTTTCCCGATGACGCTGAAGCTTACGGCTGCTGGTCGCTCGGGAAACGAACTATTAGCGATGCGCTCCCAATATTCTCACGGCCGTCGGCTTCTTTTCTTTTTTTCGCCGGAACATGGAGGCAGCACGGTCTCCGGCGGCGGTCATCCATCGGCCGACTCTCCGCCCGCTTCCGAAGCGATCAACGATGCCTTCGCTCAAAATGCCCGAGGCCACGGCAACACGCCCGGCGTTGGGGTTCCTGGGAGCAAATCGAATCCGGTGCTAACGCATGATGGCATCACCGAGCGAGCTCATCGGATATGGGAAGAAGAAGGGCATCCCGACGGGAGAGCGGAGGAACATTGGCACCGCGCCGAGGCCGAGCTTCGCGAATCTGCCCGCTCGGGTAAGAATGATTCCTGAAGGAGGGTTTTGTCGTCGTCGAGATGGGAGGCGAAGTGGTGGTTGTGCCCTCCGAGAGCTTGGCGGCAGAGAGTCGCTCCCGCTCTCTCAGGTGCGTGACCTCGGAAAAACGCTTTGAGAAGCGCCCACCTCGTAATAAGCCGCTTCCTGGGAATAGCGGAATCTGCCGGCGCACGATGGTTTATAGTAAGGTCGCGAATACGCCTGCCGACGATTCAGGATGTTCACGCCTTCACCCGACCTAACTACCCATGACTCCACTGACGCCCGATTTCCGCGCCACGCTGGCCGACGCGCAACCGCCCTGCTTCTCACTCTATCAGCCGACCCACCGGCATCACCCCGAAAATCAGCAGGACCCGATTCGCTTTGGCAATCTGATCAAGGAATTGGAGCAATCGCTCCAGCAAAAATATCCCGCGGATGAAATCGCCCAGCTCCTGAAGCCATTCGAGACGCTGGCTGGTGACACGGAGTTTTGGAATCACACCCGCGACGGGCTGGCGGTCTTCGCCGCGTCCGGCCTTTTTCAGGTTTACGGAACTCAGCGGCCGCTCCCCGAACTCGCGGTGGTGGCGGAAAGTTTCCACACCAAACCGCTCCGCCGCCTGCTCCAAACTGCCGATCGCTACCAGGTGCTCGGCTTGACCCGCGATGCGATTCGGCTTTTCGAAGGAAACCGCGATGCGCTCGATGAGATCGACCCCGCTCCCGGGGTGCCGCGCACCTTGACCGACGCGCTCGGCGATGAACTGACCGAGCCGCACTCGACCGTGGCGTCCTACGGCGGAGGCGCTGGTGCCGGCGGCGGCGCGATGCACCACGGCCACGGCGGGAAAAGCCCGGAAGTGGAGATCGATGACGAGCGATTTTTCCGCGCCGTGGCGCGGGCGGTGACGGATCACCATTCGCAAACCTCGGGGCTTCCCTTGATTCTGGCCGCGTTGGCGGAACACCAGGCGCTCTTCCGCCGGGTCAGCCAGAATCCTGCTCTCGTCGAGGCGGGGATTACGACCAACCCAGACGCTTTATCGGCGGAAGAAATGCGTGACCAGGCGTGGGAAGTCTTCGAGCCGCATTATCAGGCACGGCTCAAGGCGCTCAAGGAAGAGGCGGCCTACGCCAGCTCCAAGGAATCAGGGAGCGATGATCTCACCGAAGTGGCCGCCGCAGCGGCAGCCGGTCGTGTCCAGACATTGCTGCTCGAAGCTGGCCGGCGGCATCCGGGCCGGCTTGATCCGGCGACCGGCGAGGTGACACGGGGCGACCTCGACGACCCGCAGACGGATGACCTGCTGGACGATCTGGCCGATCTGGTCGCCGAAATGGGCGGCGAAGTGGTGGTGGTGCCGGCCGAAGAGATGCCCGGCGAGACCGGCCTGGCTGCGGTCTATCGTTATTGACGTCGACGGGCTCGGCTGGAGGCCGCCGCTCCGTGATCGGTCTTCCTCCAGAGGGCGATCGCGCGTGATGACAAACGAGGGATCGATCGCTTGACCCATTGAGAGACCGTTGAAAAACTCGAAGGTGACGATTCGTCCACAGATTTCGCAGATTTCCCACAGAGAAACCCATCAGTAAGCTCCCCGGAAATCTGTGTTCATCTGTGAAATCTGTGGACTATTTCAACAGCCGCTTAAGCCACAGGGTTTTTACGTAAATGAAAAGGAAATACGTCTCCTGTGCGTGCCGGGCGACGATTCCAAAGTGGAACCGAGCGCTTGACCAATCGCATCACCAGACATAAGGACGCCATATGGAAACCACACCTCACTCAGATCCCAATCTCATCCGAACAGAACCGGCCCGCACAGAGCGGGATCGCGGCTTCGAGGACGCCCGCGATTTCGAGCACGCGGACCATGATGACCATCTGCACTTCCTCCGCCGCGCTTCCTGGGGAGCGATCTTCGCCGGCACCGCCGTCGCCGTGGTCGTGCAGATCATGTTCACACTTCTCGCGATCAGCTTTGGCCTCGCCATGGTGGACCCGCGCACGGAGAGCAACCCCATGAGTGGCGTCGGCCTGATGGTCGGCGTCTGGACCGCACTCGGCGCGCTCGTCGCTTTATTTGCCGGCGGTTGGATCGCCGGACGATTGGCGGGGACGGCGGAGAAATTTGAAACCACCCTGCACGGCGTCGTCACCTGGGCGGTGGTGACGTTGATCGTCTGCTGGACGATGACGAGCGCGCTCGGCGCCGTCTTGAACACGGCTACCAGCGCACTGGGCAGCGCCCTCCGAATGGCCGGGCAGGGAATCAGCGCCGTGGTGCCGGACAACGCCACTTTGCCTAACGTCACCGGGCAGCAGGTCAAAAGCACGGCCCAAACTTTTCTCCAGGAGATGGGCATCTCACCGGCGACCGTGAATCAATATCTCACCAACGCCGGGCAGCAGCTTGGCGACGCCGCCACCGCCGCGGCCACCAACCCCCAGCAAGCCTATGACGAGATCGCGACCGCGCTCACGAACATCGCGCAACGCGGCGGCGACATCGCGCAAACCGTCAGCACAGAGGATGCAGCCAACGTGATCGCGAAAAACACCGGCGTGTCGCAAGAGAAAGCGAACGAACTCGCGCAACAGTGGAAGCAGCGCATCGAGCAGACCAACTTCAGCGGGCGAGCCCAGCAGGCAGTTAACCAGGCGCAAACCGGCCTCGCGAAAGCGGGCGACGCGGTGGCGGGCGGCATCTCCAGCGCCGCGGCCTGGGCGTTTGTCTCCATCTTCATCGGACTGATTGCGGCCGGGGCCGGTGGCTGGCTGGCCGCGCCGAAGCGTGGCATCCCGGCATGAACCAGACTCTCGCGAACTTCAATCATCGGGTCATGACGCGTGACAACGCGTGGACTGCGGCCGGCATCCTCACCGTGATCGCCGGCGCCACCATGGGCCGGACGTTGCTCAAAAGTGGCTGGCGCGCGGTGACCGGGAACGAGCCGCCGCAAGATCCCGACGCCGACGATACCAACTGGAAGCAGGCGCTTACCTGGGGTGTCGTCACCGGCGCGATCATCGGAGTGGTGCGCGCTCTTTCGCGGAAGGGCGCCAGCGCGGCCGAGCGCCGGTGGGCGTAGGGGAAAAGAGAAGGCAGGAGAAACAGAAGATAACTAAGAAGACGGAGACTGGAATCGGAGGGGGCCTTTGCTCACGAGGCGAATCTCGTTTAGCCCATTCTGGAGAAAACGCCAATGTGCCCTTGATGATGCCAATTACCGACTCGCACCAAACCGGAATAATCCCGGACTTGATGACCGATGAAGCCCCGAGCGGCACTCCGGCCTGGAAGCAGATCGTCATCAGATACCAGCAACCTTCCTTGTGGCGTGCCCTCTGGCAGCTCGTCAACACACTCGTTCCTTATGGGGCGCTCTGGTACTTGATGTTTGTCTGCGCGGCGGTGTCGTATTGGCTGGTGGTGCCGCTGGCGGTTTTGGGGGGAGGGTTCATGGTGCGGCTCTTTATCATCCACCACGACTGTGGTCATGGCTCGTTTTTCAAATCACGCCGGGCGAATGACGTTTGGGGATTCATCACCGGCGTGCTGATTTTCACCCCCTACCAGCACTGGCGCTGGGAACATGCCGCCCACCATTCAAGTTCCGGCGACCTGGATCGACGCGGGATGGGCGACATCCCGACTTTGACGGTGCAGGAATATCTGGAGGCTTCCCGCTGGAAACGCTTCGCGTATCGACTGGTGCGCAACCCGGCCGTGCTGTTCGTAATTGCGCCGCTTTACATGTTTCTGATCAAGCACCGGTTCCCCAAGGCCAAGGCCGGCCGGCGCGAACGCCAATCCGTGCATTGGACGAACCTGGGCATTCTTGGATTAGGCGTTGGCCTAAGTCTGGTTTTCGGTTTGAAGGCGTATCTGCTGATCCAGTTGACCTTAGTGGCGGTGGCTGGTTCGGCTGGCGTGTGGCTGTTCTACGTGCAGCATCAGTTCGAGGGGGTTTACTGGCAACGGCACGATCAATGGGACTATCTCACGTCAGCGCTGCAAGGCAGTTCGTTCTACAAGTTGCCGAGGGTTTTCCAATGGTTTTCGGGCAACATTGGGTTCCATCACATCCATCACTTGAGCCCGCGGATTCCCAATTACAATCTCGAGCGGTGCCACCAGGCGGAGCCGCTGTTTCAAACCGTGCCGCCCGTCACATTGTTCGCCAGCCTCAAATCCTTCACCTTCCGGCTCTGGGATGAAAAGCGGCACCGTCTGGTTGGTTTCGGCCATCTTGAAAGTCTCCGGTAGGTAACACCTTATGGCGAAGCTGCCTTCGGACAGCCCGCGCCGTCGGCACGTGCTTGGCGAACAAGTGCAATGGATCGCCGAATTGGCCGCACGCACCATCGAATCCGTCCATGACCGCGCAAGGATCGACACACGGATGGCGCGTGTGCGCGAAGCGCTCGAAGCCGGTCCCGTTTTGGCCGCAGAAAACCATCCGCGAAAACTTTGCCCAGAAATAAAAAGCCAACCCCCTTTTCCCCGCCCTCCGGTCCGGCCCAACGGCTGTTTCAGGAGCCTCCCGCAAAAAGCAAATTCCGGTTCTTCGTTGCCGACGCATGACGCTTTTGAGACGATTCTATGGGGTCAGATAACATGAAAGCAGTTCGAAGCGGAGCGAGATTCGGGAACGAACTCAAACCGAAAGGAGAACTGCAAAATGAACTACGTTGGAATCGACATCCATAAACACTACAGCGTCTGCGCAACCCAAGACGAGCAGGGCCGGCGGCTGCGGGGCGCCCGAATTGAAGGCAACTCGGCCTCGAACGAGAGCAGGATTCTGGCTGACCCGGCGGAAGAGCGCCTGGTGTTCCGCCAACGCGGCTCGAGACAGGGATTACCACCAACCCAGATGCTCTATCGGCGGATGAATTGCGCGAGCAGGCATGGGAAATCTTCGAGCCGCAATACCGTGCCCGGCTCGAGGCAATCAAGGAAGAGGCGGCCCTCGCCAGCTCCAGGAAACAGGGCAGCGATGATCTCGACGAAGTCGCCGCCGCGGCCGCGGCCGGTCGTGTCCAGACGTTGCTGCTCGAAGCTGGCCGGCAGCTTCCGGGGCGGCTCGATCCAGCAACGGGCGAGGTGGCACGGGGGGAACTCGACGGCGCGCAGACGGACGATGTGCTGGACGATCTGGCCGATCTGGTTGCGACAATGGGCGGCGAGGTTGTGTGGTGGTTCCCGCTGAGGACATGACGACCGACACAGGGCTGGCCGCGATTTATCGTTATTAAGCCGCGTGTCTGTAGCGCCTCGCTGTGCGAAGCGCGGCGGTGGACGTTGTGGCGAGCCCGGCACCCGCGCCGGCGCCCCGCGGCGCCGCCCGCTGCGAGACGACTCTGGTGATGCCTAGACATCATCCGCTCGCGAGGCATGCCGGCGATAAGAACCACCCTGACTCTCGAGCCCGAAGTCGCCGAGGTGCTTCGCCGCGAGGCCGCCCTCGGGAAACGTTCGCTCAAGGAAATCGTCAACCAGGCTTTGGAGCGTGGCCTCGGGATTGAAAGCGCCTCTGCGCGCAAACGCTTCCACATCAAAGCGCACTCCTCAGCCTTTTTACCGGGCATCGATTCGGCCCGTCTGAATCAAAGCGTCGATCAGTTGGAGGCCGGCGAATTCGTCCGCCGGCAGCGCCGGAAGAGATGATCGTTCCCGACATCAACCTGCCCGTTTACGCCCACAACGATACTGCTCCGCAGCATTCCGCCGCGCGCAAATGGTGGGAATCCTGCCTCAATGGCGGGGCGCCGGTGGGCCTTTCCTAGGTAGCGGTGGCAGGGTTTCTGCGCCTCATGACTCACCCGCGCGTCCTGGAACGTCCGATCGCTGTGCCAGCAGCCGTGGCGCAGGTCCGGGCCTGGCTCAACCAGACCCCGGCGAGGGTCATTCATCCGGGCGAGAAATTTGAGGGGATTTTTCTCGGCTATCTCGAGCGATTGGGCACGGCGGCGAATCTCACGACCGACGCGCAGCTCGCCGCGCTCGCCTTCGAGCATCAGGCCACGCTCTGCAGTAATGACGCAGATTTCGCGCGCTTCCCGGGCCTCCGTTGGACCAATCCGCTGGAGCGATAAGTCAGGCCCCGTATTCTGGCTCCGCGCGCCCCTTTTTGTGCTCTTCGGCCTCCGCCTGCCAGCGCGGCTTGGTCGCGCCTTTCGCCGCCGGCCACCCTTCCCGTTGCTGGCTGCGATCGCCTTCGCCCGCTTCGGTCTGGTCGTGGAACAGCTGCACCTGGGTGTCGTAAGGCATGTCGATCCCGGCGGCGTCGAGACCTTCCTTGATTGCCTGCAGGACCGCCGCCCGCACCTTCACCACATCGGCCCGACGGCTATGCGTCCACCAACGGGCGCGGATCGTGACCCAGCTCGCCGCCAGATCCCACGGCAACGCTTCCGGCGCCGGATCGCTCTCCACATCCGCCACGCCAGCGACGGCTTTCGTGACCACTTCGCATGCATCGCCAATGCCGTCGCCGTAACCGATCCCGACGTCGTACTGGCTGCGCCGTTTCTCATGCGCGGTCTTGACCAGGACGGCATTCGTGTAGATCTGGCTGTTCGGAATCACGATCCGCTGGCCGTCGTAGGTCTTGATGATGGTGGCGCGGGTCTCGATGCGTTCGACCGTGCCTTCGTGCCCGTTGACCTCGATCTGGTCGTGAATCTCGAACGGTTGCCGGAGCAGAATGAGCAGCCCGGCGAGCCAGTTCTGCAGGATGTCTTTGAACGCGAACCCGATCGCCACCGAGCTGACGCCGAGACCGGCGATGAGATCGCCCGGTTTGAGACTGGGAATGACGACGGTCGCGGCGAGCAGAAAGCCGAGAAACAATAGCCCCGCTTTGGCGAAACCGCCTAGCAAGTTTCCCAGATCCCGTCGTTCGCGCCTAACGAAATGCCGCCGGATAAGATGGCGCGCGAGGAGGGCCAGGCCGTAAAAAATCGCGAGGAGAACGAGGGCGACGCCGATATTAGGCAGGAGTCGAGTGCCTCCATCGACCCAGCTATCGAGGCGGGTGCGCGCGCCCGCCAGGCTGAAATCGACCGTCTGCGGCTGATCCTGCGGAGTGGCGGCAGCGAGGATGCGCAGGCTGAACATCGGCTACTTTAGCCGTTCGGCGCCTGATTCTCAATCTGACCGTTGCAAGGTGAAGAAAGTCAGCTCCGGACGGCAGTTGATCCGCGAATGAACTCAGGCAGACCCGCAAACAAAAAACAGGGCCGCCCTGATGTGAGCGGCCCTGCTGAAGTGTCGAGCGGAATCGTTTATTCAGCCGCGACGTTGATGCTCTCGGCCAGCTTGGTCAGTTTCTTATCCGTCGCGCCTTCTTCATCGAGCGTTTTCTGGAGGAGTCTGGCGCCGTCCTTGTCGCCTAACAAATTCGCGTAGGTGCGGGCGCAGCCGTAGCCGGCCATCTCGTAATGCTCCACCCGCTGAGCCGCTGAGATCAGGCCGGCGTCGCGCACGTCTTCGTCCGCATCCTCCTCGATCATTTCCGCGCCTTCCTTGATCAAGCCCTCCATGCCTTTGCATTTCGGGCCGCGCGTCGTTTCGTCGTGGCTTTTCAGAATCTTCTCCAGGCGGGCGGCGTGCTCTTTGGTTTCTTCGAGATGCTTCTGGAAGCCGGCCGTCAGCTTGGGGCTGCTCGCCGCTTTCGCCATTTTGGGGAGCGCTTTGATGATCTGGTTTTCCGCGCTGTAGAGGTCTTTCAGTTCGTGAATGTAGAGGTCTTTAAGTGTTTCGAGTTCCATACCCAGACAATCGGCCACCGAACCAGCAACGGCCGCAAATCGCTGGCACGGGAGGTCGGGAACCCCGGGCGACGTAGCAGGCTTTCTTGAGCAGGCTCCCTTCGCGGCAAATCAGTGGATGAAACCGCCAGCCCCACCACGCACGTATCACACACATGATTCCACGCCTTTTGTTCCTGCGCGTCGTCCACCGGTGCGCCGGCATTTTTCTCGGGTTTGCCGGCACTTTGTCGGCCGCCTCGCCTTCTCCCGCTCCTTCCCCCAACGAGCAGATCCTCCGCGCCCAGCTCCTTCTCGACGGCTCGGCCTTCAAGCCGGGCGCGATCGATGGGAAATGGGGCGAGTTCATGGGCAAGGCTCTGGCCCGTTACCAGCAGGCGCAGGGCAAGACCGCTCCGGAGGAAGGCGCGAAGGCCCCGGCGAAGTTCGACCTCCCGCTCGATGAATCCAGGCCGCTCCAGATCGCCTATCGCATTACGCCCGAGGACGACAAATTCATCGGTCCGCTCCCGAAGGATCATCCGGGACAGGCCAAGGCCGACCGTCTCCCTTACGAAAATCTGCTCGAGCTGGTGGCGGAGAAATTTCATTGCCGGCGCGAGTTCCTGCTCCAGCTCAATCCCGGCTACGATTGGGACAAAGCCAAGGCGGGCGATGAAGTGCAGGTCCCGAACGTGGCCACGCCCTTCCAGCTCCAGGCTGTAATCAACCTGAAAACGAAAACCGAGGAAGCCGAGAAGGCGAACGAGCTGAAGACGGAAAAGGAGAAACCGCCTAACGAACAGTTCTCCGCCGAAGTCGACATCGCGGCCAAGATCATGGAGCTAAAGCAGGATGGAAAACTGGTCGGCAGTTATCCGATCACGCCGGGCTCGAAATCGCTCCCCGCGCCGGTCGGCGAATGGTTCATCAAAGGCTTCGCCTGGATGCCCACTTTTCGCTGGGACCAGGAGATGCTGCAGCGCGGACAGCGGAGCGGGGAATCGTATCAACTCCCGCCCGGTCCGAATAATCCGGTCGGGATCGTCTGGATGGAGCTGAGCCATAAGGGAAGCGGCATCCATGGCACGGAAGCGCCGGAAACGATCGGGCGCAGCACGAGTCACGGCTGCATTCGGCTTTCGAATTGGGACGCGCTCGATTTCGGGCAAAAAGTGCTGCCCGGGGTGCATGTTGTGGTTCGTTAGGGGGCTCGCCCCCTGGAGTTTTTCAGCCGCGGCGATTTCGCCCGCGCTTCGCAGAGCGAAGCGTCTACATTCTGAGCGATGAAGACTTTTTTCAGCACCACCTGGGCGAACCTTTCCAGCAGCTACTGGTTCATCCCCACGATCATGTCGATCGTCGCGACCGGGCTTTCCTTTCTCACCGTCCATATCGATACCCTGGTGAACGCGAAATGGGCCCGCGCCGTGGGCTGGATCTGGGCCGGCGGGGCGGAAGGTGCGCGCAGCGTTCTCTCCACCATCGCGGGCTCGACCATCACGGTCGCGGGCGTCGTCTTCTCGATCACGATCGTGACCCTCTCGCTCGCCTCCTCGCAATTCGGCCCGCGGCTTCTGCGCAGCTTCATGACCGACCGCGCGACCCAGGTCGTCCTCGGCGTTTTTGTTTCCACCTTTCTCTACAGCCTCCTCATCCTGCGCACGATTCGCGGGACCGATGCGAACAGTTTCGTGCCCTTTCTTTCCGTCACCTGCGGCATTCTTTTCGCGGTCACTTCCGTCGGCTTTCTCATCTTCTTCATTCACCATGTGCCGAATACGATCCTGGCGGAAAACCTCGTCGGCCGGGTCGCAGAGGAATTGCAGGCGCGCGTCGACCGGCTTTATCCGGACGAACTCGGCGAGGGCTCGCGCGAGAAGAAAAGCGATGTCGAGGCTCTACTCCCGCGCGGCTTTGCCGAGGAAGCCGAGCCCATCCACTCGAAGAAGAGCGGCTTCGTTCAGGCGATCGATGAGGAGCGCCTGCTCGAGCTCGCGCAGCGGGAGGGATTGATCATTCAACTCTGCCGGCGACCGGGTGATTTCATCGCGGAAGAAGCCGCCCTCGCGGTCGCCTGGCCGGCCGACAAGGTCACGGAAAAAGTCGCGGACGAGTGTTACGACGCCTTCTTTTTCGGTTGGCATCGCACCCCCAACCAGGACATCGACTACGCGATCGACCAACTGGTCGAAGTGGCGGTTCGCGCTCTTTCGCCCGGGATCAACGATCCGTTCACGGCCATGAGTTGCATCGAGTGGCTCGGCGTTGCGCTCATCAAGGTGGGGCGGCGCCAGATCCCATCGGCTCTGCACTACGACGAGGAAAATAATCTCCGTCTCGTCATCGACGTGACCGATTACGCCGGGATCGCCGCCGCTGCGCTCAATCAAATTCGCCAGTACGGCCGCGCCAGTGTCGGCGTCGTGATCCGGTTGCTTGACATGCTGACGCGGGTGGCGGCGGAATTGCAGAAGGCGGAAGATCGCGAGGTGCTGCTCGGGCACGCCCGCGCCATCCGCGACGACGGGGTGGCCGCGGCCAAAAACGAGCGCGACCAGCGCGACATCGAGGAAGTCTTCGAAAAGGCGCGCCTCGCCATCGCGCCTCGTTAGGCGCGCGAGGCCGGAGCGGCGCTCGTCCCGCCGCGTGCGGCCAGGTTGGCGATGACCGCGATCAGCTCGCTCGGCTCGACCGGCTTGGGCAGATGCATTTGGAAACCGGCCCGCAGCGCCTGGGTCCGATCGGCCGCGCGCGCATAGGCCGTGAGGGCGGCGGCCGGCGTTTTCCCGCCTTCCTCCGCCGGCAGGGCGCGGACCTGGCGGATGAGGTCGTAACCGCTCTCGTTAGGCATCTCAATATCGCTCAGGAGAACATCCGGCCGGAGCTCGCGCACGGCGGCGAGCGCGTCGGCGGCGTTCGCAAAGACTGTGATCTCGGCCTGGCAGCGCGCCAGCACGGTATGGAGCAGTTTCCGCGCATCGGCATCGTCATCCACTGCCACGATGCGGACCCCGGCCAGCTCCGCGCAGAAGTCGATTTGATCACCGGAAGGTCCAGCGGGATGCACCCCGGGCGGAGTATCGCCGCGCTGGTGCACGATCAGGATCGGCAGGTGCACGGAAAAAGTCCCACCCGTGCCGGGCCCGTCGCTGAAGGCGTAGATGGCGCCCCCGTGCAGCTCGATCAGGTGGCGCGTGATGCCGAGGCCGAGTCCCAGCCCGGTGTGCGAACGGGTGCTGGAGGTCTCGGCCTGGGTGAAACGCTCGAAGATATGTGGAAGAAAATCTGCCGGGATGCCCATGCCGTTGTCGCTCACGGTTAATTCGACGTGGCTGTTGGCCCGCTTCAGGCCAACCTGCACTTTGCCGCCCTTGGGCGTGAACTTGACCGCGTTGGAAACGAGATTCCACACGATCTGCTGCAACCGCTCCGCATCCCCCGAGATCGGGCCGGCTCGCGGATCGAGCACGCATTGAACCTTGATCGATTTCGCCGTTGCAGTCGGCTCGATAATCACCAACCGCCTCCCGCACCACTTCCGGCAAATCGATCGTGCGCAAATCGAGCCGCAGTTTGCCCGAGACGATGCGCGAGACATCGAGCAAGTCTTCGATCAACTGCGACTGGGCGCGCGCATTGCGCTCGATCACGTTGGAGGCTTCCGCGATTTCGTCCTTCGTCAGGTCACCGGTCTCGAGCAGCCGGGCCCAGCCGAGGATCGCGTTCAGCGGCGTGCGCAACTCGTGCGAGACAGTAGCGATGAATTCATCCTTCGCCCGGTTCGCCATCTCCGCCGCATCCCGCGCCATCTGGGCGTCGCCTAACAATCGCGCACGTTTCCTGGTCGGCCTCCCGCCGTTGCAGACTGAGTGCGATGCCCTGCGAGACGAGGGCGAGTGCGCTCAGGGTGGCATCGGAGAGCCGGTGTTGCGCAAACATCGCCAGCACGCCGTAGAGCCGGTCGCCGACGAGCAGGGGATAGCCCGCGAAGGCGACCATCTTTTCGCGCCGCGCCCACTCCTGATTATTGACCCGTGGATCGCCGATCACCTGATTTGTGAGGTGCGGTTTTTTCTCGGAAGCGATGAGGCCGATCTTGAACTTACCTAACGGCACCCGGCCATGCGGCCCGTCGATGTGAGTGTAAAGCCCGGCGCTGACCTGCAGCTCGAGCATTTCCTCCGCTTCGTTATAGGTCCAGATGCGGGCAAAGGCGGCGTCGACGTGCCGCACGAGCGATTGCACACACCGCTGCAGCACTTCCTCGATCGTTTCCGATTGAGTAATGAGGTGCCGATCTCCGCTTCCAACCGGGTGAGGCGAGCCCGTTCCTCGAGCGAGCCGGTAGCCGA
The DNA here is from genome assembly GCA_038258815.1 of Chthoniobacterales bacterium. Classification (GTDB taxonomy): domain Bacteria; phylum Verrucomicrobiota; class Verrucomicrobiia; order Chthoniobacterales; family UBA10450; genus JACCTI01. Next base: position 5,735 of record JBBSPM010000072.1, on the reverse strand, counting down.
TTCGCGGTGGGCCAGGACGGCGTTCATCTTCTCCTCCCGTTGCCGGACATTCCCGCAGAAAAGGCTGATCAGGACGCTCTCCGTCAGGTAAACGAAGAGTCGGAAATAGAAGGCCATCTCATGCGGAGAACCCGGCGAACCGGAGAAGTGCGGAGACACGATGCCCGAGAGAGCGGTCAGCGCCGTGACCAGAATCCCGGGGCCGAGGCCGCCAAACCAGGCGCCGAAGAGAACCCCCGCGATGAGGAACATAAACGGGTATTGCGCCGTGAAATGTTGCGAGGCGACGTGGTTGGCTCCGATCGTAACCAGCGCCGCCACCGCTGCGGCTCCATAGCGGACGACGCGAGACTGAGCCGGAAAGGAGAATGCCATGCGAGCGAAACGACGGTATCACTCTGGTGTGAGCTTGGAAAACAGGAAGAAAGTCTTCTTCGAGCTCAACTCCGCCACGTGCGGCTGCGGGAGACCGGCCGTTCGTTAGGCGAGGGGAAATTCTGGCGCGGGTTGGACTGCAAATATTCCGTGATCGCGGCCAGGAATGGCTCGGAAAAGTCTTTCAACTTTTGTTCTCCCACGCCCGGGATGCGGCGAAATTCCGCCGCCGTCGTCGGATAGCTGCGCGCCATTTCGCGCAGCGCCACGTCGGAGAAAATCACGTAGGCCGGCACGTTTCGTTCATCCGCCAGGTTTCGCCGCAGGAGGCGCAAATCCTCAAAGAGCGCTTCGTCGCACTCGATCTCGCCCGCGCGCCGGCGCGATTTCGTGGCCGGCTTTTCCACCACCTTGGTCAATGTGATCGGCGTCCGGCCGCGCAATGCCTCGCGCCCAGCGGCGGTCACCTGGAGCGTGGCAAATTTCCCCGGCGCCACTTCGACCAGGCCGAGCCGCAGCAGCTCGCGGCCGATCGCCTGCCAGGCGTCGCGCTTGATTTCGGCCCCAATGCCGTAAGTCGAGAGTTCGTTATGCCCGCGCTGGCGAATCGCTTCCGTGTCGGCGCCGGTCAGGACTTCGACGATGTGGTTGAGGCCGAAGGCGAATCCGCTTTTCTGCTGCACCCGCAGGACGCAGGAGAGAAACTTTTGCGCCGCCACCGTGCCGTCGAAGGTCTCGCGCGGCTCGAGGCAGTTGTCGCAGCCGTTGCAGGATTCGTTAGGGCGTTCCTCGCCAAAGTAGCGCAGGAGCGTCGTGCGGCGGCACGCGCGCGCCTCCGCGTAGTGCACCATCTGGCGCAACTGCTCCCGCGCGATGCGCGCTTCCGCCTCGCTCTTCTCCTCGATAAAGCGGGTCTGCTTGACCACATCTCCGGCGCTGAAAAGAAGGACGCAATCGCTCGGCAGTCCGTCGCGCCCGGCCCGGCCGGTCTCCTGGTAATAGCTCTCGATGTTCTTCGGCAGATCGTAGTGCACGACGAAGCGGACGTTCGGTTTGTTGATGCCCATCCCAAACGCGATCGTCGCGCTCACCACCCGGACGTCGTCGCGCAGGAACATCTCCTGGTTGCGCGACCGCTCTTCCGCCTCGAGGCCGGCGTGGTAGGGCTTGGCCGCAATCCCGTCCGCGTTCAGCTTCGCCGCGATCGAGTCGGCGGATTTGCGACTCGCGCAATAGACGATCCCGCTGTCGTTAGGCCGTTCTCGCAAAAAGCTGAGCAGCTGCTCGTAGGCGGCCGACTTTGGGACCACGCGATAAGTCAGGTTCGGCCGATCGAAGCTCGCGACGTAAACCCGCGGGTCGCGCAGCTTCAGTTGCTTGAGAATGTCTGCGCGCACCCGCTCCGTCGCGGTCGCGGTCAGCGCCATGATAGGAACGTTAGGCAAGAGCTCTCGCAACCGGGTCAGCTCGCGATATTCCGGCCGGAAATCGTGGCCCCATTCGCTGATGCAATGCGCTTCATCAATCGCGACCTGCGCGATCTTCCAGCCCTGCACCTTCTCCATGAACGACGCGAGCATGAGCCGCTCCGGTGCGACGTAGAGGAGCCGGAACTCGCCGTTGTACAAACCGCGCAACCGCGCGCGTGCTTCCGTTCCATCGAGGGTGGAATTCAAAAATGTCGCCGCCACGCCGCTCGCCTGGAGCGCGTCGACCTGATCTTTCATGAGCGAAATGAGCGGCGAGATCACAATCGTCAGGCCGTCGCGCAGGAGGGCCGGCAATTGGAAGCAAAGCGACTTTCCGCCGCCCGTCGGCATGAGCGCAAAGACATCGCGCCCGGCCAGCGCGTCGTCCACGATCTGCTCTTGGAGCGGGCGAAAGGTGGAATACCCGAAGTGTTTCTTGAGGGCGGGGGTGAGGTTCATTTCGGTGGCGGTCAAGGCGTGCAAGCTTAAAGAAGCGGAGCGCAATGTCGATCCGCTCTTCGCCTCCCAGAGCGCAAAGTTGCCGGGAAGGGTCGCTTCTAAGAGTCGTTAGGCGGAGGAGACGCGCGACTTGGATGCGCTTCAGTTGGAGGCAGGAAATGGCGTCGCGATATCGGCCGACTTCCAGGCTTCCTTGAAGCGGCGTTCCATTCGCGCGGCGTTCTCGGTTTTGCCCTGCGCTTTCAAACTTTGCCAGAGCCCGTAGAGACTCCAGCCGTTGCGCGGGGTCCGTCGCAGGTCGGCGCGGAAAACGGCTTCCGCTTCGGCTGGTTTGTTCGCTTGCAGGAGCGCCGCGCCGTAGACCTGCCGGATCGGGTAATGATAAAACGGCGGTTCCATGTAAGGAAGCTTGTCTTGGGCGGCGACTGCGGTTTCGTAGGCTTTGGTCATCGCCTCTGCGTCCCCGCGCGCTTTGGCAAGGGCGGCGGTTAGCTCCAGGCTGGCCACTTGCAGGACGCTTTTACCGGGAAGGATTTCGGTTTCCAGTTTGTCGATCTGCTTATCGGCGAGAATTTCATCGAGCGTTTTCTTTTCCGCTTTCGCTTTCTCCTTTTTTCCCTTGGCCGCGAAAGCGAGCGCGCGCGCGTAGTGGTGCAGGCCTGATTCGAAGGTGCCGGTGTCTTCGCTAAGCGGCTCTTTCAGGACGTCGTCCCATTTCGAAAAACGGGCGAGGGTCAAAGCCGGGAGCGGATTCTGGCGCGGCTTTTCCGGCGCGCCCGGTTGGCAATGCGAAACGTAATTCGAGACTTTGCGGGCCGAGGCGATCGCATCCCTGCTCCGCCCTTCCATTGATTCCGTGTACCAGAGAAAATGGATGTTATGCGGATAATAGGTCGCGGGATAGAAACCCTGCCGGCGACAGGCCGCGATGTAGGATTGATCGGCCGCGATCGCGCGGACATTGACTAACGACGCTCGATCGTAGAGGCCGCACTTGAGGTAAATGTGACCCGGCATGTGGACGAGATGCCCGGCGTCGGGCGCGAGCTCTTCGAGTCGGTAGGCGGCGGGCAGGCCGATCTCGGGATGCGGCCCGGCTTCCACCATGTGGATGTAAAGATGGTTCGCGCCGGCGTGATCTTCCATTCGCGCGAGGACGGACTCGAGCGCGGCGAGTGCTTCTTTCGTCAGGGGCTTGGGTTCTTTCTCCTCCGTCCAATAATTCCACGGCATCGTGTCCATCGCCGCCTCGGCAAAGAGCGTGGCGGCGTCGAGATCGTCGGGATATTGCTCCATCAAGCTGCGCATCGCGTCGGCGTAGGCGAGATCGAGCGGATGACGATCGGCTGGATTTTTCTCCGCATAACGCTTCGTCAGGGCAGCGATGTAGGCCTGCTCGCGCGCGCTCGTTTTCGGCGCGGCAGCTTGCGCTTTTTGCAGCGCCGCCCAGGCCGGCGCCGCCGCTTCCTCGCTCATCGGCGCGTTGATGTTCGGCCCGAGCCCGAGCGCTTCGCCCCACCAGGCCATGGCGCAATCCGGATCGAGCCGCTGTGCTTCCTGGAAGGAGCGGATCGCTTCGGCGTGATTGAAACCATAGGCGAGAGCGAGACCCTGCTCGATGAAATGCTGCGCTTCCGGTGAAGTGGTCGTGACCGCAAACGGATGTTGACCGACTTCGTCGAGGCGCGGTGCGAGCGGCTTCGGTTTGGTCTCGGGCTTGGTTTCGGAACGGACCCCTGACGCCGGAAACAGCGTCAGGAACAGCAGCATTGCCAGCCATCGCGTTTTCATAGCGGAAAAATTTTCTGCCTTGAAAAGGCGCCCGACAAGCAAAACCGGTTACGCGATTTTGCGAGAAACGCCGCGCCTAAGCATTTTTGAAGCTGGTGTGGCGGACGTTGAAATCCTCCGCCGTCGCCACTTCGGGATTCAACCATTCGATGACCGCCGCGAAGCCCAAACTTTCCGGATCGTGATGAAGGTAATCCGGCGCCACCGCGAGCGGGACGAAGCCTTGTTTGATCTGGAAGGACAACGTCGGATCGCTCAGATCGCCCGCCATCACGCGCACAACATACTGTTCCGCCGTGAGCCGATCGGCATAACGATAATAACCGCAGAGCCGCGCCCCGGCCCGGGTGCGGAGGAGGCCGAGCCGCCTAACGAGTGCGCGGCGCGCCTGGTAAAGTTTTTTCCCGATCCCGCGGCCCTGTTCGCTCGGGCGCACCATCACTTCCGCGCCGTAGAGAGTGTGGCCTTCCGGGTTGTGATTTCGAAACGTGCCGTGCTCCGTGAAATCGCGCCAGCTCGTCGTCATGTCGTAATCGTCCCAGGACACGATCAAACTCGCCGCCATCCCGACGACCCGCGGACGATTCTTTTCCACCGCCACGAATTGCCCGTCGGGAAAAACCTCCAAATGCGAAGAGAGCTGGTTTGCAGTCCACGACGGGCTCGCGTGATAAACCTCCTGCGTCATCGCGATGATCGCCGGAAAATCTTCCGGGAGCGTGTTGCGCACGATCACCTCCGGCCGCGGGACGCCCGCTCCGCTCATAACTTCACCAGCTCCGTCTGCTCGAGCAGGTCCTGGGTGCGGATGCTGTCACGTAAAGGCAAAACCGTCCCCGTCTCGCGGCCTTCCTGGATGGTCTTCAGGTTCAATTCGCCGATCACCATCATTTCCTGGTTAGGCGTGCCTTCGGCGAGAATCCCATCGCGCGAAAACGAGAAATCGCTCGGGGTCAGGATCGAGGCCTGGCCGTAGTTGAGCGAGACCGCCGGCACCATCGGGAGCGACCCGACCGTGCACGACTGGATGACATAAACCTGATTCTCGATCGCACGCGCATGAGCGCAATAACGAACACGCAAAAATCCCTGCCGATCGTCCGTGCAGCTCGGCACGATGATGATCTGCGCATCCTGGCGGGCGGCGGCGCGCGCGATCTCGGGGAATTCGATGTCGTAACAAATCGCGATCGATACTTTGCCAAACTTGGTCTCGAAAACTTTCAGCCTTTCACGCGGGGCAACGTGCCACTCTTCCGCTTCGAAGCGGGTCATGTGCATTTTTCCCTGGACCCCGTATTCGCCCGAGGGGCTGAAGAAGTGGGAGTCGTTGTAGAGCGCGTTTTTCGTTTCGTCGAAGACTGGAATGGTCCCCGCCACGATGTAAATCTTATATTGCCGGGCGAGGCCGGCGAAGAGCTCGAGGTAATGCGGCACCTGCCGGGCGAGATCGACAATCTGCTCGCGGATCGGGCGTCGAATATTGCCGAGGGTGAGCAACTGGACGGTGAAATACTCCGGGAAAACGAGCAGATCGCATTTGTAATCGACGGCCGTTTCGACGAGCGCGGTGACCTGATCGTGAAACTGGGCGAAGGTCTGGACCGGTCGGATGTAGTACTGGAGAGAAGCGACTCGAAT
>JBBSPM010000071.1:0-23150 GCA_038258815.1 Chthoniobacterales bacterium | reverse complement strand
GGACTCTCGGAATGTATTCAGCAAGGCTCTCTTGACTCATGGCGGCAGGCATCCGCCACGGTGTCCATCATTATGAGGCAATGGAACTTCTCCACCCCCCTCACAGATTCTCCTTCGGTGTCCGCTTCAATGAGGCAACACCCCCTGAAGAGCGGTCGGAGAACGAATGATTGACAGGGATTATAAAACCTATAATGCTCCGGGTCTGCGAAAAACCTTGCTCTTTCCGTCGCAAGCTGGCGAATTCCCCTCTCATGCACAACCTCTTAACGGTCAAGGAAACCGCCAAATATCTCCGGATTCCGCTCCCAACCGTTTATTATTTGGTGCAGCGCGGGCAATTGCCCGCGATCCAAATCGGCGGCCGCTGGCGGATCAAGAAGGCTGCGCTCGATAAGGACATTCTCAAGGAAGAGAAGTCGGGCCAACCCACTGTGCTCGTGGTCGATGACGACGAGAGCCTGCAAAATCTCTTCAAGCTTTTCCTGAAAAAAATCGGCTTCAGCCGCGTCGTGGTCGGCACCGTGAAGGAAGCGCTACACGCGCTCGATAAGCAGCGGTTCGACCTACTTTTCCTCGATCTCAAACTGCCCGATGGCCCGGCGGATGACGTCTATGCGGCGGCGAAAGCAGCCAATCCTGACATGCCAGTCGTGATCATTACCGGCTACCCGGATAGCGAAATGCTCGATCGCATTCTGGAAAAAGGCCCGGTGACCGTTTTGAAAAAGCCGCTCGAAATCGAGCAACTGCAGCAGACCGTCCGCATTCTCGGTCACAAAGACGCCGCCAAGTTAGCCGCGTAAATGCGGCGAAGTGACACGCCTTGTAGCCGCTTGCAGCCACGTCCCTGTGGGACGTGCGAGGGCGACGGCCGATTTTTTCCCGCGGCAGGCACGTGCTCCCACACGTCGCGCAGCGACGTGGTTACATCGCGCCCCGTGGGTCAATCTAGACGACTTCGACTTCGATTGGCAGCCAGTGGTCGATCATGTAGCTGCCATAATCGGCAACCCGCTCGCTCGGTTGAGTTTTCCCGGCTGCATCCGTGGCGCGGACAATGAGCGTGTACCGTCCGGGCGTGGCCGGCGTTTCCCACTGGAACTCCCAGAAACGCCAGGCGTTTTTCTCTGCACTGTCGGCAATTTTCGCAGCCGACCACGTCGCGCCACCGTCAATGCTAAATTCGACTTTCGCGATTCCGCCTTCGCCGCCCCAAGCGGCTCCATGCACACGATATGGCTTTCCGGCCGGCACTTCTTCGTTCATCGCCGGCTGCGCGATTTGCGCTTTCACCGGCATCTTACTCAATGGCACGAGCGTGGGCAGCCCATCACGCCGCGTCCAATACGCGTAATCGATCGACTGGTAGTAGCCGAGGAACGGCGTCGTGCTCACCATGATCCGCTCCAGCCATTTCACCGAAGCCATTCCGTACCATCCGGGCACTACCGCGCGCAGCGGAAACCCGTGGCTCGGCGTCAGCGGTGCGCCGTTGAGATCCAGCGCCAGCAGCACGTCCTCGCACGCTTTTTTCATCGGCAGACTGCGCGCGTAATTAATCTCTCCCGCGGGCCGCGGCGGCTCCTTGATCTCACCGCGATCGGCGCCTTCCAGAATGATCTCGATCGCGTCATCGCGCACCCCAGCCTTGTCCAAAACATCGCGCAGAAGCACGCCGCTCCAGTTCGCATTTCCGACCGCGCCTAGATCCCATTCCACACCTTTCACTTTCGGCTGGAGGAAGGTTCGGCCATTCCCCGCGCACTCCATCGTGGCCATGATCGTGTGTTGCGGCATCGCGCGCAGTTCTGCGTGCGTTAATTCCAGCGTCGCATTGACTGCGCCTTCCACCTGCAAACGCCACGTGTCCGTGCCGATCTCCGGGATTGGGAAATGACAGCGAACATAGAACCGCTCGTTAGGCGTGACGAAATCCTGCAGAGTTGAGAACGGCATCTCCAGATTCACCGGCTCCGCGCTCCGCGTAATCAAGGTCTGCGCAGGGGCTTCTGTGTCGGCGTGGTTTGTCTTCATATGAGGTCAACTCCGAGATCGTTTTCCGCTCTCGCGCCCGACCCTACAATGCCGCCGCGTGCCCGTCACGCGCCACCCGCTTGCCAAGCTCCGCACCGCATCGCATAATCCCGCCTGCTTTCGGGCGCGGTTAGCTCAGTGGTAGAGCACCTCCCTGACACGGAGGGGGTCAGAGGTTCGAAACCTCTACCGCGCACCATCAGGCCGGCGATCTTGGTTTCCGTCGCGCCGTTCGGACTCCGGGGTCCACGCTTTTTCTGCTGACGCAAAAAGCTCCTCGATTTCCCGCTGATCTTGCTCGTTGGTGGCGTGACTTACTCCATCGTCGCGAATCTTGCGCGCGTGCTCCGCCAGGACGGCGCGTTGTTCCTCGCTTCGCATTTCGCTCGCCACCCGCTCCAGCATGTCGAGCAAACGGATCGTCACCGCCACGCTCGCACTGCCGTACTGCCGGATCTGATTGAGACAAGCCGCCGCGATGCCGGCAAAATCCGTTACGTCCGCGATCACACGCAGTTTGCCGTCGTCATCAAAACGTTGCGCCAGCGGAATTTTTCGCCCGGAGACCTGCAGCAGCGCTACGCCTAACCACTCAATGCACGACATCGCGGTAAACGGATCGTTGATGCCCGGCGAAAGCGCGCGCACGGCCACCTCCACCAGTTGATCGATCGAATATTCCAAATCCTGCGTCGGCGTCCGATGCCGGCCGAGGAGAAATGTGGCCCGTAGCTCCCGGCTCAGCCTCACGCTGGCTTTTGCTTTGGGCCAAATCTCCGCCAGGAGCGATCCTTTCGCGACGAAATCACCCGGGCGCCGATGCAGCCTAACGAGTAGATCATTCTCCTGCGCCACCTCCAAAACGCGCTCGCTCCCCATCGCCTGGATGAAGCCACTCCGTTCCGCGTGAATTTCGTGCGCATCTTCTTCGCGCCACGAATCAAGGCTGACTTCCAGCGGTGTTTCCGCCTCCTCCGCGTCCTCGCCGACCTTCTCGGGAAAGAGTCGATCGATGCCGTCCTGCAAATCCTCCGCCACCCGCGCGATCAGATTTTCGGCCAGGATCGAACTCGAAACGTGGTGGATGAAGAAGATGAGGAAACCCACGCTCCCGACCGCGAAGAGTAGACCGCACGTGACCGAAATATAGGGTACGAAAGTCGCCGTATCCGTCCCGCGGATCGTGCGCAAAACGAGGAGACAATAAAGGAAGGTCGCGACGAAAACTCCGAGCACGAACTGCGTGGCGCGATCGGCCATGAAGTTGCGCAAGAGCCGCGGACCGAACTGCGACGAGGCGAGCGTTAACGACACAATCGTGATCGAGAACACCACGCCAGCCACCGTGATGGTGGAGCCGGCAATCGTCGCCAACACGTTCCGCGCGCCCTCCGGACCTCCGGCCCAAATCCAGCCCGTGGCCTTGATCCACTTCGCCTTCATGATCGTGTCCAGGTGGACGGTGAAAAACGAAAGCGCCGTGGCGCACACCGCGAGCAAACTGGGCACAAACCAATAGCTGGTTTGCAGGCGCTCCCATTGCGCGCTCAAAAACATCTTCATCGGGCTCGACAGTCTTACGTGTCCCGCCGCAACAGTGCAACGGTCCCTCCCCTAACGAACGCGCGAAGTGCGCTGCGCTGTCCGGGAGACATGACCCTGCGAATAGACGCACGGGCGTTTCGGCGCACGCCACGCGCCTTGGTCGCCGCAGCGCGGCGACCCTACCTCGCCTCTCTCAAGAACATGCGCCATTGGCCCCACGCTTTGGCCCTATTCTTGGCGGGGTGGCTCTTCCTGGTGGGTGAGTTGGCGCTGCATCGCGTCCGTCATCGCCGAGGAAGGGGTCACCACGGTCTTCGCAATCCGGAGGCCCGCACTTTCGATCGCACGCGCGATTATCTCCTGCGCCGTCTCGGTCGGATCGTAATGCACCGAGGCATTCTTCTGGATCAGGCTCACACTTCTGACGCCGGGAAATTTATCGAGTGTGCCGTGCAAAGATTGCTCCTGCGCCGGAGTCAATGCCTCCTCCAGCGTGAAGGCAACATCCACATATTCATGCAGCGAATCTTCGTTTTCCGGGGAGGAATCTTCGTCGCTCATACTTATTCTTCGCGAACGGACTGCCTTCTGGCCGCAGCCTCTCCAGAATCACCAACCGCGCGTGAGGTAATCGCACAAGGCCAGCGCGAACATAATTGCCAACCAGAAAAATCCCGCCCGTGAATCGACCTGCGTCCAGAAACTGGAGCGGGCAAATCCGAAGAGGGTGAGGCAGATCATCGCGCCCAAACCGGTGCCCCCGAAGATGGCGAGCTTCGCGATTGAATTCGCACGTTTTTTGAAGAGCTGGCTCATTCCCAATTTGGCAGCGGAACCTTCGTCACACTGTCGGAATCGTTTCTGCGGCCCAAGCGAAATGCAGGAAAATTTGCGCGCAAGTCGAGCGACCGTCTAATCGGCGGGAACAAAACTTCTTGGGATGGTCTGGCGGTTCGTGGGCGCGAAGGTTTTTGGTCGCGTTCATTTATGGCGATCTGATCGCGCTCCCGCTGATCGCCGCTTACCGGAAATATTACGGAACCAAGACCGCGCTTTATATCACCGGCGTGCTTTCCGTCTCGATGGTGTGCGCGGGGATCGTGGTCGATCTGATTTTCGCGGGCTTTGGTTGGATTCCGCAAGGCGAACGACCGGAGCCGGCGATGGCACAGGCGTCGTTCCAGTGGAATTACACCACCTGGCTTAACCTCATCGCCATCCTCGTGGGCGGGGTGCTGATCTATCTGCATTTCCGAAACCAACGCGGTGGCGACGAGGGCGCGGATGCGGAAAGACATAAAGTGCGACGCCCATTAGCCGCTGATCGCGCTAGGGTAGCGATTGTGCCAGAGCTACTTGTCTTCGCCGTCGTTCTGACGATCGCCGTCCTGCTTTCGGATCTGGCGCATCGCAGTGTGCTCTCGACCGCGGTGCTCTTTCTGGTCGCCGGCTTTATCTGCGGGCGCGACATGCTCGATCTCCTGCCGCTCTCGGCCACCAGCCCGGTGGTCTCGAAACTGGCCGAGCTCGCGCTCTTCAGCGTGCTCTTTACCGATGGAATGCGGGTGGGCGCGCGCGATCTCTTTCGTGCCTGGAACTTGCCGGGACGCGCTCTGCTTCTCGGTTTGCCCCTGACCTTGCTCGTGACGGCGCTGCTGGCGCACTGGGTGGCGGGCCTGTCCTGGCTGGCGGCCTTCCTGGTCGGCGCGGTTCTTTGTCCGACCGATCCGGTCTTTGCCGCAGCCATCGTGGGGCGGAAGGAAATTCCCGGGCGCCTCCGCAATCTACTCAACGTCGAGAGCGGTCTGAACGATGGATTGGCGCTGCCGATCGTGCTCGTCCTCATGGCGGTGATGGCGGGGACGGCGGTCAGTTGGGCCGAGCTGGGAATCGAAATCGCGGCAGGGATCGTCCTCGGGGTAACGGTGCCGTGGGCCGGAGCGAAAATCGAACGCAGCCAGTTTTTCGCGATCGCGAAAACTTATGAGCCGCTTTACGCCTTCTCGTTAGGCCTGCTCGTTTATTCCATTGCCGGGATCACGCATGCGAATGTTTACCTGGCGGCGTTCGCGGCGGGCGTCACGGTGGTCACGGTCAGCACGCGGCTGCGAGACGAATTCCACCGCTTTGGCGAGACGGTGGCGGAGCTGTTCAAGCTCGCCGCGCTGCTCGTCTTCGGCGCGCTGATGTCGCCGACGCTGTTGCGCGAGATTTCGTGGAACGGCTACCTCTTCGCCGCGCTCGCTCTGTTGGTAGCGCGGCCTTTGGCCCTGGCGGTTTCGTTCGTGGGCAGCGAACTCGATTGGCGCGAACGGGTGGCGGCTTCCTGGTTCGGGCCGAAGGGTTTCGCGTCGGTCGTTTACGGCTTACTCCTGCTTAATGTCGGCATCGCGCAGGGGAACGAAATGTTTCACCTCATCGCGCTCGTCATCACGGGCTCGATCATTGCCCATTCCTCGACCGACGTTTTGATTGCGCGCTGGTTCGTCAAAGCGGAGGCAGCGGAACAGAAAACGACCCGTTAGGCTGGCGGGGCGGAATAAGCAGCCGCCCTCAAGTCTCAAACCGTTCGATTACATCTCGGTGCCTCGACCGTTTCTTTTGCGGAACGGCAATCCGCGTCCCGGAAGCCCTCATGATTTCGATTATCATTCCCACCGCGAACGAAGCTCAGCATCTTCCTCGGACACTGCAGGCGATCGCCCGCGCGGGCGGCACCGTCCTGCATGAGGTCTTGGTGGTGGATGCGGGGAGCTCCGATCACACGGCGGAGTTGGCTTCGCAGCACGGCGCGCGCGTGGTGCCGGGCAAAGTCCGCCAGCGTGCGGCGCAGATGAATCTGGGAGCAACGCAGGCGCGCGGCGACATCCTGCTTTTCTTGCACGGCGATACCGTTTTACCCGCGAACGCTTTGGCGAAGATCGAAGAAGCGCTGACGAATTCGCGCGTCATGGGTGGCGCATTTGCAAGGCACTACGATTCGCCTTCCTGGCTGCTGCGGCTGACCTGTGCGCTGGCTTATTTGCGCGGTCGGCTGAGCGGTTGGTTCCTCGGCGACCAGGGGATTTTCGTGCGCGCTGATATCTTTCAAAGACTGGACGGCTTCCGAAACATCGAGCTTTTCGAAGATCTGGATTTCTCTCGCCGCATGCGTCGGACTGGGCGGACGGTGATTCTTCGGCCCGCCGTCACTTCCGCGGCGCGCCGTTTTGAACGTCTCGGGCCGGGACGCACGACCATGGGCGATTTTGTTTTGACCTGTCGTTATCTGCGCGGCGTGTCACCCGGCGAATTGGCCACAAAACCAGAGCCACATCTCCGCGCCGCATCACTTTATGAAAGAGAGCAAAGGAACAGGTAAGTATAATGTCGTCGTCATTGGCGCCGGCACGGCTGGTTTGGTGACCGCTGCCGGGACCGCTGGATTGGGCGGGCGCGTCGCGCTCATCGAGCGCAACAAAATGGGGGGAGATTGCCTCAATTTTGGTTGCGTGCCGAGCAAGGCGCTCATCTCCTCGGCTCGTCTCACCCAAAACATTCGCGAGGCGCAAAAATGGGGCCTCAAAAAACAGGAGCCGCAATATGATTTCGGCGAAGTCTTCGATCGGATGCGGGCGCGCCGGGCGAAAATCGCGCCGAACGATTCGCAGGAGCGCTTTGAGTCGTTAGGTGTGGATGTCTTCCGCGGCGAAGCGCATTTTGTTTCACCGCACGAGGTGGAAGTGGACGGGCAAAAACTGCGGGCGAAGAATTTCGTGATCGCGACCGGCAGCCGCGCGCGCATTCCAAAGATCGAAGGCCTCGACCAGGTCCCTTACTTCACCAACGAAACCGTTTTCGATGAGCTGACGACAAAGCCGGACAGCATGATCGTGCTCGGCGGCGGCCCGATCGGATGCGAGCTCGGTCAGGCGCTGAGTAGGCTGGGGGTGAAGATCACGATCGTGCAACACGGCGCGCAGCTTCTTCCTCCAGAAGATCCCGACGTGGCGGAATTCATGCAGCAACGTTTCGCGGCGGAGGGCATCGAGGTGCGACTGAACGCGAACGCAACCCGCGTCTCGAGCCACGATGGGAAAATCTCCCTCGAATTTGGCGAGGGAGCATCCATCACGGCTGACGCGCTCCTGATCTCCATCGGGCGGACTCCGAATTTGCGCGCGCTCGGTCTCGAGGCGGCCGGGGTCGAGCATGACGAGCACGGCGTCAAGGCCAACGAGTATTTGCAAACTTCGCAGCCGCACATTTATGCGGCGGGCGACATCACCAATCGCCTCAAGTTCACGCACACGGCTGACTTCACCGCCCGCACCGTGATTCGAAACATCCTCATGCCGCTGCCTTTCCTGCGCCAGAAGATGGACTTATCGGTCGTGCCCTGGTGCACCTACACTGAGCCGGAAGTCGCACATGTCGGCCTGGGTGAAAGGGAAGCGAAGAAAAAGAATATCGAATACGACCTTTTCACGGTCCCGCTCGACGAGGTCGATCGCGCTGTCCTGGAAAGCGAAGACGTTGGGTTCGTGAAGGTGCTAACGAAAAAAGGAAGCGACCAGATTCTCGGGGTGACCCTGGTCGGCGCGCATGCTGGCGATCTCTTGCATGAGTTCGTGCTCGCGATGAAACAGGGTATCGGGCTGGGCGCTATCGCTGCGACCATTCACGCCTATCCAACCTTTGCCGAACTGGCCCGCAAGGCCGGCGACAAATACAGCAAGACGCGGCTGACGCCGACCGCGAAAAAAATCTTCAGCTGGCTCTACAAACGCGCACGCCAATGAGTAACCAAGAAAAATCCAAAAGCCCGGTCGTGAAACTGATCGGGCTCGCCGTCGTCGTCATCGGCCTTTTTGTGGCGGTGAAGTTTCTGCCGGTCGAAGAGTGGCTGAAAAGCTTCAACGATTGGGTCAGTCACATGGGTGTGGCCGGCATTTTCATTTTCATCGCGGCTTATGCGGTCGCCACCGTGCTGCTCCTTCCCGGGTCGGTTCTGACGATCGGCGCCGGCTTCGCCTTCGGCTTGTGGAAAGGCTTTCTCGCCGTTTCCGGCGGGGCGACGCTGGGCGCGGCCCTGGCCTTCCTCGTCGCGCGCTTCATCGCACGGGACAAGATCGAAGCGATGGCGAAAGGCAACGAAAAATTCCAGCGGATCGACGGCGCGATTGGAAAACAAGGCGCCAAGTTGGTTTTCCTGCTCCGCCTCAGCCCGGTGATTCCATTCAATCTAAGCAACTACTTCTATGGCCTGACCGATGTGAAGTTCTGGCCCTATGTGCTGGCGAGTTGGCTGGGCATGATGCCGGGAACTTTTCTTTACGTTTACCTCGGCAGCGCCGGTAAAGCCGCCGCGTCGGCTGCTGGCGGCGGGGCGGCGCATGGCTGGCAATATTGGACGCTGCTCGGGGTCGGCCTTGCCGCGACCATCGCGGTCACCGTGTGGGTGACGAAGATCGCGCGCGACGCGCTCAAGAAGAAGACCGAGGTGGAATAGACTTATGAAGACAAAATTATTTCTGACGATGTCACTGCTTGCTGGCCTGACGAGACTTGCCGCGGCTTTCGAAGGTGAGGCCGTGAGTGTTCCCGCGCAGGTATCGCACGAAGCCTGGGATGGGCTGGTTAAAAAATACGTGAACGAAACCGGTCTGGTGGCTTACGCCGCCTGGAAGAAGAACGAGGCCGACCTCGCGATTCTCGACGCCTATCTCCGGCAATTCGCGGCCAAGCCTGCCACCCCCGCTGCCGGCCAGGACGAGGCTGCGTCTTTGATCAATCTTTACAACGCCACCACGGTCCGCTGGATTCTCACCAATTATCCGAGCGACAGCGTTATGACCCTGCGTGACTCGTTCGGCACCAGGCGTCATGAAATCGGGGGCCGCAAAGCCTCGCTCAACGACATCGAGCACGGCAGCGTGCGGCCGCTCCTCGGCTATCGCGCCCACGCCGTGCTGGTTTGCGCGGCGCGTAGTTGCCCGCCGTTACAGCGTTTCGCCTACACGGCTGATAGCCTCGAGTCGCAGATCGACACCGCCTATCGCACGTGGCTGGCTCGCGAAGACTTGAATCGCTTCACTCCGGAGAAGAAAACCGCGGAGATTTCCAGCATCTTTAACTGGTTCAAGGAAGACTTCGAAAAAGCCGGCGGTGTGAAGATGATCCTGCCGAAATATGCGCCGCAGGAATATCGTGATTTCCTCGCCGGCGGCGATTACGAGATCAGTTATCTGACTTACAACTGGGGTTTGAACGACCAGGGCGCACAGGGGAAAAGTTACAGCCGCCTGCGTCTCTACTGGGACGTGATCATCGATAAGATCCGATTCTGGTAAAAGCCGAACGCGTTCGCAGCGCCTGCGACCGGCACCCACTTCACAAACTATCAATTCCCAGCGCCGGGATCCAACGGGCGACCGTAACCATCTCTCGCCCGCACACGGATCATTCTCCCCCGCGAGAGGAATTGCACGCGTCCCCGCTCCAACAGGTCTGACACCGTCGCAACCACTTCGCGGTCGTTCCTTGTCACACTCTTAACGGCGCGAAAGAGGTCGCCGAGGGTATGGCTCGCAGACGCTGGCCCATTTTTCATGCAAATAGGAGTCGTCACACCGATCGCTTATTCCATCGACACGCCTCGCTCAGAGTATCGTGAGTGCGACCAGCGCTTCAAGCGCGGCCCACTTCGTCTTGAGCTTCTCCTTGCGCGTCAGCTCTTCGCCTTCGGTGACCGCTTCGAACTCCTCGTCGATCTTCGGCAGCTCGCTTTGGTTCAACCCCAACTTCGCGACCCGGCTCTCGTAATAGATCGGCACCGTCGCCTTGTCGGCCACGGCCCGCTGGATGTCGTAGATGCTGATATAATCGCCGAAGACCGCGCACGTATTGGCGTCCGTCTTCTCGATCGGCGTCCGGTTGAATGGATGATTTTCCGCGACGGCGGGTCCCCGTCTCGATCACCGCCCTGGTGGCGTGTGAAGCTGAAGCGCACTGACGATTTTGTTCGCCAATCCGCGCGTGATCTTCTGCGGGATTTCCGCGTGTGCGGGATTCCAATCTTCCGGTTTCGGCTCGACCGTCACATCGATTGGTTGCGCGTAATCACGCCCGATCTGCTGAAGATGGCCGACGTTGATTTCTCCGATCCGCTCGAGTCGGCGTTCCGGTGGATTCTCGAAACGGAACCGGAACATATCCCAGTGCTCCGCCAATGGAATCACGGCCAGGCGGCTGACCGAAACATCGCCGCCTTTAAACAAGCTTGGCGCGGGGCGCATTTCAGCCCCGTCCCACTTCTCAGTGCAGATGGCGCGGACGATGTTCTCGTGGGGGCCAACGGGCATCGATCACGCGGCAACGCGCCGAGCTAAGTCCTGCGCCTGATCGTTCGGGACGGCGCCTTCGAGGTCCCGAGCTTCGACGTAGAATTCGATTTCGCTCGAAGCGAATTCCACCTGCACAGCCTTTCCCGCTGAGTCTTCCCAGCAAAGCTCGATACAGCCTGCGTCAGTGAGAAACACGCTTGGCTTTACGTTTTGAGGAAACGTCGCGACATGGAGAAAACGATAGAAGGTTTCCAGAGCGCGGGGTGACAACGGTTTGCCTGAACCATCGCCCCAGCCAGCGGAATAATAATGGCGGAAATGATGGACTCGTCCCCAGCCGTTCGGTCCGAGCTTCGACAACAGAAGCTCTTCCCGCAGTCCTTCGTTAGGAGCAGTCGGGCGCACGCCCATTAAAACCCCTTCATCACGCAGGCTGTCGGAGAGCTGGTAGATGTCGCGCCTTGGTTGCGGCAGAGCGGTGATCATTCGTATACCGGATTGAGAGTCGCCAAAAAATCAGGTTTGAGCAAGCCAAAGAAAATCTGCTTTTCCAACAGATGCCCATCAGAGAACTTCTCCAAGCCATTCTCGAAAAGATCGAAGTCGAGCGAGCGCAACGAAACATCGACATCAAGGATACTGCCATGCTTGGCGTCGTTCCCCGCGCCTAAAATGGCGCTGTTCGCCACTTGCAGCCGCGCGGTAAAAGGTGGCCGGGGCAAGACCGTCGTTATCGAGAGCTCGTCGCTGGTCAGCCGTTGCCCGCTGGTGTTCACATCGAGCAAGAGTTTGTCGAAAATGTCGAAGGCAAAGAAGTTGATGTAGCGCACGCCGAGCCGTTCACCCTCCGAGATGAACCCAATCGCTCGCAAAAGGCCGAGCAGCCAACTCATCTGCTCTTCGAACGCGGACCAGCCGGGATATCGATTCGGCTTGGTTACCAAACTCAACACTCTCGGCCCAAATTGGATCAGGAAATCCCTGCTTAAAAACTGCACCAGCGGTTGGTAGGCGAAAGCAGGTTCCAAGCGGCGCATTTCTGGTGGTAGATCTGCCAGAGGCAAGTTTTTCTGTGCCGGATACCGCTCACGGATGTGTGCGAATAGAAGCCCAGGCAAGGTGAGCCAGGATTCGGAAGTGATAAAACGGAGTTCGAGCACCGCCTCCACGATCGGGCAGGGATCAACCTTGATCGGCAATCGATCTGGTATCGGAAAATCGTTCATGCGCTTGTCATTCTCTACAGCGTTTGGAATAGGCCCTGCACATCTTCGTTGCTTCGCATGGCAAGAACCTTCTTCCGCGTTACCGGATCGTTGACATCGAAGCCTAACACGACAGCCTTTTCTCCCGATCCCTCGACTTTCAACATCATCAATTGACCGAAGCTGTTCCCGTATGTTTCAGCAAAATCCGCCAGACCTTTTGCCTTGGCAAAAGTGTCATCCTCATTTGGTCGGTGAGGCTCGAGGACGTCGATGACGAGAGACTTTCCCTTGCGTCGCGCGACAATCAAATCGGGGAAAGCACGCTTCCAGCCGCCATGTTCGTATGCCACGCAAAACGAGCGCTCCTTTCCAGGCGGATTGCGAAGCCAACCGACGAAATCCGTTCGCTTTTGCCACAGGTTCAGAACCCGAGTCTCCCAAGTGTTTAGGCGTGTTTGATAGCGACCGTTCTTGTCGCAATAGAGATGCTGTTCAAAGGAATCGCCTCCGGGTTTTTCGGCGATTTCGTCCGGCAGTTCCCAGTCCAGATAAGTGAAGTCGCGGCCAGCTTGTTGCAGTTTACGATACTGGTCCCGACGCTTGGCCTTCACATCGTCGCGGATTTCTCGGCGATGTGCATTTTCAAGCGCGGCGAATCGTTTCTCGGCACGTTCGTTCAATTCTTTCAGCACCGCTGCATCACCCGACAATGCATAAAGCTCCAGCTTGGCTAACAGAGGGTCTGTCCGCTTCTCGGCTTCTTTCCAGAAAGCCATGTGAATATCAGTGCCGGGGCCGATGCGTCGCTGAGCCTCCCTGAAAAGTCCTTCCACATTTTCGGGCGCAAGTTCAGCCCGCACTTTCACCGCAGCCTCGGGCAGCTCCATCTTTCCGAGGCCAATGATGAACTGCTGCAGTTCTACTTCGCCGGTCTCGCGAATTACGCTCGCCCAATCTTCGTTGTCCTTCCATCGAGCTTCGCGGTGACGCAGGAGAATCTTCACCAAGTCATCTCGTTCCCGTTCATAAGCATCTTCGTCTAGCTTGTCTCCCGTTAGATAAAAGGCCATCCGCAGTTGACGACGGACCGCAGACAACTGCGTCGGATTCGAGAAAACCGCAGACTTCAGTTCCTTCAAAACTTCGAAGGCCTCGGCCATTTCGGGATTTCGCTCGTAACTCACCGGCTGCTCCGTAGTCACCTCCGTCGCGGGACGATCTTCGGCGTCGGGATTCCGCAGCTCCTCCAAAATCTTTTCCAAGTTCGCACGGTCGTAATGGGGCAAGTAAAGCTCGACCGTATTCAGCATTTCATGCGTCGTAATCCTCCGCGCCAGCGGCGTGCGAATCATCCGACCAACCAGTTGCGCGATGAGCGTGTGATCGATCGCCTTTCGAAAGCTCATCATCACCTCGGCGCGCGGACAGTCCCAGCCAGTGGAGAGTGCCGTCTTGAAAAGCACAATCCGCGCGGCGCCATCATCCTGAATCCGCGATTGCTCAATTCGGCGAACGTTTTCTCCGCCAAGCACCAAGTCACCGGGTGCGTTGAAGCAATGCACAATTGCCCCTTGGCCAAAGGGCCCCGCCGTTCGCCGCAATACTTCAATCACTTCATCGAGCGGAGTCTTGCTTAAAATGTCCCCATCAGTCTTACCGTCCTCTACTTGCACGACCAGCACCGGGCGGATAAATGGCTCGCCCTCCTTGCGGCTGTAGTTGTCCCACGTCTTCTCGAAATCCTTCCACCTGCGCGCCGCTAGCTCCAGCAGCGTCATGTCGGTGTTCACCTTCGTTTCCGGCACCATCACCACCATCTGATCCTTCAGCAAGCCGCTGCTTCGCACTTCCTCTGCGCGGATGGTCACCTTACGCACCGTTCTTTCCTGTTGCGCCTCGCTCAGAAATGCGTCGAACCGTTGCGTCGTCGCACTCATCCCTAGTACTAAGGGAACCGGCGGCAGCCCATCCTCGGGCGATCCCTGAATGAACTTGCGGACAATCGACAGTCCTTTGGTCCGTTCCCGCGCGCTGATACCCATGCCTTTGTGAGCTTCATCAATGATAAGCAGCAAATCCTCGCCATGATCGCGTACCGTGTTTGCGACCGTCTGCCAGAAGGTCACGCCCTCCTTGTCGCCCCTTGTTGCCGTCAGCAGCTTGTCCTTGCCGAGTAACTGTGTGTTGATGAAATAGACCCGGCCGGCCTGAAGGACTTCTTCCTTGAACTCCTCACTCTTCACCAGCTCGAAATCGCCTACTTCAGAAGGTGCATCGCACGCATTGAGAAGTTTGTTGCGGCTTTGCGCGTTCAACTCCGGGGAATCAGAAATCCAGAGAAAACGCATTTGCGGTCGCGCGGGAAAGTCTTCCGCGCCGTTGAGCAAGTCCTCCAGTAGCCCGGCAATCGTGATCGTCTTTCCCGATCCCGTAGGCGAGCTGAAGACGATGGCTTGATGCTCCCCGCGCTTGGAAAACTCCTCCGTGGCAGCAAAGAGTTTGTCGTGGAGCTCGCTCCGCTTTACTTTCTGAAACTCCTTAAGCTCCAGCTTCATCGCGGCTCCCTTCCTGCAGCGTGCCGATCGATAGTGTTGATGCGGAAGTTGTCGAGGTAGCTCTTGTAAAGCTGCACGCAATGGTATTTGCGTCCGAGTTCATGCCGCATCAGGGCGAAATTGTCCTCTGAATCTGTGACGACAAAGACGTGCGTGATCTCGGTCCGCTCTCGCAGCTTTTCTTCAAAGTCGTTGAACTTGGTCTCCTTGATGAGCACGGCGAAAGGCGAGTGCTTGGCGAGATACCAAGGCGACGCGCCGCGGCGGGTCTCGCGTTGTCCGATTGCACCCGCCATCATCCATAGAATCGGCAGAATTCCCTCGAACGAGTCACCGCGCTCAACTTGTGCGGGGTCAACGAAGTCGAGCCGGAAGTATTCAAGATTTTCGTTTAACCCGGCCGATAACTTCATTTCCTTTCCAGCCAGGTTTTTCCCTAGATACTTGCCGCTCAAGGTTCCGCCGTCATCGCGTCGGCCATTGAACGCATGCTTGCATCGAGGCCAAGTGACGCTGTCGCAGATTCCCTCTGCTTCGTAGGCGTCGTCTCCGGGGAATACACCTGAATTCGCGAGCCGCCTCGCCTTCTTTTCCCCTGGTTCGTTGTTGCTTACTAAAACGGTGCGCCGATTGCCGCCTAACTGAGCATTAATGAGCGCTACGGCATGGGCAGTAGTTCCCGAGCCAGCAAAAAAATCGAGGACTAACGCATTTGGTCGCTCGCCGACGACCGTGAGCAGAGCATCGCGGACAGCGTAAAGAGACTTTGGGAATGGAAATGCATCACGCCGGCCCAAAAGTTGGTGGAGCAATGTCGTTCCGTGCGTTCCTGCATCATGCCTCGAATTCCACCAAACCGTTTTGACCTTCTTCTTTTTGTTCTTGGGCTCCCATATGTTAAGCGTCCAAGTTTTGGTCTTCTTATCCTGCCTGCCGACTATCAGTCGCTCCTCATTTAGCAAACGCGTCATGGACGTCGAAATGAAACGCCAGCACCTGTGATTACCTTCCTTGTCGATTGGCCAAATTGGAGTCAGGGGGCCCTTCCTCGTGAAGTCTGGTTCTTTATCCAATGCGATTGAGTCTCCAATCTCGACAACACGCTTGGCCTTTTCGTCAATGAAAATGGGATAGAACTGGTTCCAACGTTGGTGACGATAACTAGACTCGTTACCGCGACGCCGGGCATGCCGCAGTTCCCATTGATCAGCTTCTTCAGGAGGGAAGGGTCTATCCCAAGTTTCGAGATCGACTTCCTTCAGCAGTGCAGGTTCTTCCTCGTCACTTTCAGCTTCCTCGTCACTTTCAGCTGCCTCGTCACGAGTCGGTTCCTCCTCTTCCTCCGCTTGCATGGTCGCAAGGTCGACAATGTGATTTCCGCTGATGATCGCTGTGCCCGTATTCGGGACGCTGAATAAGGCGCACTCATCGGTTCGGCCAAAGTTGATCTTCCCCGTTCCCTTTGGGTTGATGACGACGGTTATGGAATGGCGAAGGTAGTTATCGAAGATTTGCTCTAGCAACATCCCAAGATGGTGAACTTCGTTTTCATCGATCGTAACGATTAGTACTCCGTCTGACTTCAGGAGCCGCTTCGCAAGAAGCAGGCGTTTTTTCATCATCGAAAGCCACTTCGAGTGCCGGAAGGAATCTGTTTTATCGACGTAGTCGTTGTTGTATTTCCAGTCGCGCGCGCCGCTGTTGTAAGGCGGATCAATGTAGATCACGTCCACCTTCCGCTCGTAGGCGTAGAGCAGGAGTTGCAGCGCATGGTAGTTGTCCGCATTGATGAGGACGTGCCAGGGCTTATCCGGCCCGCCGCGCGCGATGCGATCCACCGGCGTGAGCACCGGGTAAATCGGCTCGCCAAAACTGACCACCAGCACCAGTTCACCCAGCGGAAACTCCGCCGTCTTTTCCTCGTCATATTTGCCCGGATTAATCGGCTGGCGGCAGGTCGCCTTTTTCCCCTTGATCCCGATGACACGCCACAAATCATTACCCGACGCATCGCGCTGCACGACCAGATTGCCCACGCGAATAGCGACCTTCGGCAATCGCAGCATCTCCGGCAGATGTTCCTCAAAGACCAGACCAAACTGCTTGTGCTTTTTCAGCTCCCGCACTTCCGCCGCAATCTCGTCGCGCAGCTTCTCGTCTGAGATGCGCTTAACGAGGTCTTCAATCTTGGCCATTTTTAAGAGCTTTTAGAGCAAAGGGACGCCGATCAAGATAGCGAACAAACCAGTGGACGCGATCCATACGGTTCGTTGAACGCGCACAACGCGCTGCCTGTCTCCTCGCGTGATCTGGTCTTGTGGCATCCGTGTTTTACCCAAAACCAACACCGAACGAGGACGAAGCCGGCCATGCCCTGGGGCGCGAGGTGGTGGATGAACCCCGAACGCTTTCGGGGCCAGGCGAAGTTGGCGTTGCCCCCCAGCGGAAGGCCGAACTGCCAGCGCTTCCTCTCCTGACCGTAGATGGCGATGTCTTCTAATCTCATGCGGGATTCTGAATGCGGACCGCCGTTTTATCCCGCGAACCGGGGAAACGGAAGGAAAGCAACCATGACGCAGATTACTGCGATCGAAGTAAATCGCCAGAAATGCCTCGTTGTAAGGACATATCGAGCGAATCCCCGTGTTCGAACGGCGAGTCATCCGTAGATACCGAAGCGCGTCGAAGTTGTCGCGCTCGATGATCAGATTGCGCCACGGCCCTATCCCGCGGCAGCGCCGGATCAAGATCAAGCGCGACAAAATCCTGATTCAGCGCCCGATCGCGCTCGACCTCATTCGCCTCCCAAACGAGACCAAACCGCGTCGCATCGCGCCGATCACGCGCCTCAAGCAGACGAATTAGCTCGCCCTCGCTGAGATCAGAATAATTTTTCGCTCTTCAGCGTCATGATGAAATTTGTCTCCCCGCGTGCTCGACCGGGATCCCGAGGAGGTTCATGCGAAGCTCGGATAACGCGCCCGTCGGCACGACATCGTCTCGGAGCCGTGACAAAGGGGTCCGATTTGCATGGGCAGAGCGAAGAGTCGCGCGCCTGCCGCGGTGCCGGCGCCGTCGAAGATAATCTGAACCTCGCCGCCACCGTCGATGTATTCGCGCGCGCCCGTGAAGGCGTTGACGACACGTCCCAAGCTCTCGGGCGTATCGCCCGCGGCCAGAACTATGAATGCTGCTTTTGAGCTGATTTGTTGTTATTCAGTTTGGATTCTCGGTTGTTAAGGCTTCCGAATGGGGAACTAGAAAAAGCGGGATGCCACGACGAGCACGTCATCGTCGAGCGTATCAGTGCCGGCGAAGCGGCGCCGCGCTGCGAAAATCTCGTCGAGCGCCTGGTTGCTATCGGCGTCGGCGGGCAGCGCTGCGAGGATCGCTTCAACGCCTTCGATGCCAAAGAGATCGCCGGTTTGGTTGCACGTCTCTATCAGGCCGTCGGTAAAGAGAAATAACCGATCGCCGGACGCGACTCTCGTTTTCTGGAGCTGGCATTGCTGCCCCATCTCCGGGGAAATGCCGATGGGCGGTGAGAGCGACCCGAGCCGCTCGATCGCGCCGCCTTTGTGCGAGAGCAGGGCGGGTGGATGCCCGGCGCCGGCATGAGTGAGGCCGCCCCAGCGCAGATTTATCTCGACGCAAAAGAACGTGGCATAGATGCCGAGTCCCGCGAAATACTGCGCAACGAAACGGTTCAGCGTATCCACTACTTCGCACGGATGCCCGGCAACGATGATCTCCTGCCGGACGAAGCTGTTGATCCGCGCGGCGAGCAGAGCGGCGGCCAGGCCGTGTCCGGTCACATCGCAGATGCAGAGAAAGAGCTTGTTGTCCTCAGTCTTAAGGACGCTGCAATAATCGCCGCCCAGGGTTTCATACTCATCGTAGCGCACCGCGATCTCCACGCGCTCATCGCGGAAGTGCTCGGGGAGCATGCTGCGGTGGATGCGACGCGCGAGTTCCCATTGCTCGGTATTCACTGCGAGCGGCAACTTGGAAGACAACGCGTTGTCTGGATTGGGCGCCAGGTTCGACTCATGGATTGGAGGAACCGAACGAGGATTTATTCCGCGGTTGGCGAGTTCGTGTCAGGTCCCAGGCGAGGGTGGCTCTTCATTGTTTCGTCCCATCGTTCAAGATAAGTGACTCCATGAGCTGGATCGAGACGGTGGACGCGAAGGCGGCGACGGGCCGTTTGCGGGAGATTCACGATCGTATCGCCGGGCCCGAGGGAGCGATCGATCACGTTTTGCAAACCCACAGCCTGCGCTCGCACACACTCGAAGGGCTGGCGCGCAAAGCGGGCGACGATTATAGCAAGACCCGGCTCACGCCCAGAGCGAAGAATATCTTCCACTGGCTCTACGAACGAGCCCGTCGTTAGGCGCTGATGGCTGGACGGGGGAAATGGGCTTGCTTGTCCCCGTGCGCGACTCCTTCGCGCGCGAAGAGGCGGCTCGCGTTGAAAAAAAGGAATCGCCAGCCGCTCCTAGAACGTGTCATGCACATAGGCGTGTCATCACAAGGCAATGAGGTAGGGATGCCGCGCCGCGGCGTCCGATGCGCGTGGTTTTTGCGCTGCGGCGTGCGTGCGTCCACCGACGGGCCATTCCTGTTGGACGGCGCAGCGCGCCGTCCCTACCGCGCGTCCCGCACATGATCGCTAGGATTATGCCATCCACGCCGCATTGCTCGCCTTGGCCGGCCCGCTGGCAGGCCTTTCGTCACCCGGTCGATCGCGAAAAGGAAGCACTCCTGCGTGAGCGCTGGCATTCGCTGCCCGAAGAACTCCGCACTGACAATCAGGTGAGCGGACGGCATCTAACGCATTGCGGTTTTACCACCGGCGCGAGCTACTGCTCGTTTCATTGCACCCACTGCTATCTGCCGAAAAACGCGAACCAGGTCCCCATGCCGTCGCTCGTGCAGATGAAGGAACAGATCGACGCGAATCGCCGTTTCCAAGGTCCGGGCGGCGGTTTGCAGATCACCGGCGGCGATGTGGCCGATGCCTATTTTCGCACCGGGCGTCAGGCGGAGTTGATCGAGATCGTGCGCTATGCGGTCGGCACCGGTTTGGTGCCGATGCTGATGACGCACGGGCAGACCTTGATCGAGCATCCGGACTTCCTCGAAGACTTAATGCGCAGTGGCGGGCTGCGGCAGATCGCGGTGCACATCGATGTGACACAAGCGGGCCGGCACGGCTTTCCCATCGGCCGGGTGAAGCGAGAAGCCGATCTGCATCCGGTGCGCGAAGCCTTTACCCGTCTCGCGCTGGAGATGCACCGGAAGACCGGGCTCCCGCTCGAGTTCGCCCACAACTGCACCGTGACCGAGCGGAATCTCCAGGACGTCCCAGAAGTCTTGCGCTGGTTCATGGCCACGGCCGAGCGCACGCGGGTCTGGCGAAACATCAGTTTTCTACCGGAAGCGAACACCGGTCGTACTCGCATCTCCGCGCATCCGGTTACGCCCGACACCGTCTGGGAAAAAATCTGCGAAGGCGCTGGGATCGCGCTCGAACGCAAGGCCGCCACATTCGGCCATTCCGAGTGCAATAACGGAGCCTTCCTTCTCATTGCGCGGCCGTCTGGTCGAGTCATGTCCGCGCTGCCTAACGACCCAAAATCGCGCGCGATTTTGAGCGAAGCTATGTCCGCCTTCGGCGCCATCTGCACCATGACGGACGATGCCGGAACGCTCCCGTATCGCATCGCGGGCGCTCTCGCACGCCATCCTGCGCTCGCCGCGCGTTTCGCCCTCCGCGCCGCGGCACTGCTGGCCACGGGAGAAATCCCACTCGAATTCGCCCGCGCTCTCGCGACCGGCCGCGCCCAAACCATCAACACCGGCACCCACAACTTTATGGACGCTGCGCAAGTGGCGAACGCCGCCGCCGATCCCGAAACTCAACTCCGTCTCGACGCCTGCGTCTTCAAAGGCGCGGTAAAAAATCGCGCCACCGGTGATTGGGAAGCCGTCCCGATGTGCGCCATGAATCAACAGCGCTGGAGCGATCTCTACGACGAGCGCCTGCAAGCCGGCGGCGTCATTCCCCGCCCGGCCAGTCCAGAGGAATTTTGACCGCGGATTACGCGGATGGCGCGGATTTCAGGGAACTCTGCTTCCGCGTTATCCGCGGAATCTGCGGTTAAAAAAATTCCAAGTCTAACGAAGCCGGAAATCGAAGACATCGGGTCGACTGTAATGGCCGGCGACATCCAGCGTCATCCGCTCTTGGTCCACGGCGCCAGGATCGATCTCGGCTAGGATCGTCGTTTCCCGGTCGAAGCACGGCTCGACCAAATATTTCCCGTCCGGCCCGATGATCGCGCTGCCGCCACGGAGCAAAAAAGCGTCCGGGTTTCCTTCGCCCACGGCAGACGGCGCGAACTCCGCCGGCAAATCCTGCGCCCGCATGATCAACCCCGCCGCGAGGACAAAGCATCGCCCTTCAAACGCGTAATGCCGGCTCGCGAGCTGATGCATTTCATGCACTGTGGGCCAGACCGCGATGTGAATTTGTTCACCCGCCAAGTGCAACGCCTGCCGCGCCAATGGCATCCAATGTTCCCAGCAAATCAGACCACCGACTCGACCCGCCGGGGTCGCCGCTGATTCCAGCCCGCGCCCATCGCCCTGTCCCCAAACCAGTCGCTCAGTGTGCGTCGGCACGAGCTTGCGATGATGCACCGCCAGCCCGCCCTCCGGCGTAAAGGTGAGAAGGCTGTTGTAAAGCGTGCCGTTGCCGGGGCCGGTTTCGACGCGCTCATTCACGCCAATGACGAGCGTCAGTCGATGCTCCGCCGCGAGCCGCGCGAGGCGCTCCGTTTCCGGGCCGGGCACGAGCACACTGTTGCGGCGCAGCCGCGCGAAGACGGCTTTCGTAGGGGCGTGATCCCACAGACCCATCTCGGCGCAGTGGTCCAGCCAGGCGGGATAACCGGGCAGCCAGGTCTCGCCCATCGTGACCACTTGCGCACCATCCGCCGCCGCGGCCTCGATCAAGCCGACCGCTTTCTCCATGCTCGCCGCCAGGTCCATGAAAACCGGCGCGTGCTGGATAATGGCGACCGTGATCTTCTCGGGCATGGCGCAGTTTTACTCGAAGAATTTCTCGCGGTGCGGACGCAGATCCAATTCCAGCGTCCAGGCCGAACGATCCTGCAGCACGAGGTGAAAATAAGAATCCGCCATCCGCGCCGGATCGAGGCTCGGCTCCTCGCTCTCATTTCCGTCCCCGATCAAGCCATCGAGCACGACATGCGCGACGTGAATTCCTTTCGGCCAAAGCTCGCGCGCGAGTGATTGAGCCAATCCGCGCAGGGCAAACTTCGCGCTGCTAAACGCCAGCCAGCCGCCCCCGCGCACGCTCGAAGTCGCACCGGTGAAAAGCATCGTGCCGCTACCCGCCGCGATCATGTCTGGCGCCGTCTCCCGGGCGCAGACGAAAGCTCCGAGGGTCGCAATCTTCCAAGTCTGCTCAAACTGTTCCGGGCTCGTGCCCAGCAAACCGTCGCCGGAAGAGGAGCTGGCGTTATGAATCAGAACGCCGATTGGACCGAGCGCCTTTCGCGCTTGCGCCACCACTTCGGTCATCTGCGCGGGGTCGCTCGCGTCCGCCATCAAAGCGACGGCCTTTTGCCCTAACGAGTTCAATTCCCGCGCCAGCTCGTCGGTGAAGTCCTTCGACCGCGCCACCAGCGCCACGCGAAAACCCTCGCCCGCAAAACGGCGCGCGAGTGCCGCCCCCAAACCGGGACCGACGCCAATGATTAGAGCTACGCTTTCCATCTTGCCACGAGCGTAGAATACACCGGCGCGCACGCAAGGCTGGAGGGACGGGCGCCGCCCCGTCCAGGCTGCCAGGAACCTGGACGCCACCGCGGGCGTCCCTCCAACGCCGAGATGCTACACTCCCGCTATGAGCTGGATTGAAACCATCCCCCCAGAGAAAGCGGCCGGGCGTTTGCGCGAAATCTATGACCGCCTGGCCGGCTCCGGCGGCGTGGTCGATAACGTCCTACAAATCCACAGCCTCCGGCCGCACACCCTGGAAGCGCACATGGCGCTCTACAAAAATGTGCTCCACCACCGCGACAATACGCTGCCGAAATGGCTCCTCGAAACGATCGGCATCTACGTCAGCCTGCTCAACGGCTGCGACTATTGCGTCACCCATCACCTCGCGGGTTTGCAGCGCTTGCTGAAAGACGACGCCCGCTTTGAGAAGATTCGCGTCGCGCTGGAAACCGAGCGCTTTCCGGAGCTATTCGATCGACGCGAGCAAGCCATCTTGGCTTACGTTAATCAGCTCACCCGCACACCGCGCGACGCGCGAGAATCGTCAATCGCGGCGCTCCGCGAGGCCGGTCTCGACGACGGCGAGATTCTGGAAGTGAATCAGGTGGCGAGCTACTTCGCTTACGTGAATCGCACCGTCCTCGGCCTCGGCGTCAACACTC
>JBBSPM010000070.1:0-23235 GCA_038258815.1 Chthoniobacterales bacterium | reverse complement strand
ATGACCGCCGACGGCGCAAGTTGCGGGCCACGGTTTCGGCGGTCATAGACCGCCGCGACAGGGTTTGCCGCCGGAGCCGGCGTTTTCTCAATCCGTTTCATCGGTGGCGTTGCTCTAGCGCGCGATCGGCTGCACGACCCAGCCTTGATCCGCTTCCGTGAATTCCCGCGCCGCGAAACACCAGACGACGACTTTTTTCTTCGCGAGAAATTGCGGATCGCTGTGGGCGCGACGGTAGAGGCTGATCCGGACGGGCGTGGCCCCGGATCCTCGCGTGCCGATCAAGTCCGGCGGGAAGCCCAGTTCCGCGGTCAGTTGATCGAGCAGGCCCGCGCGCTCCGCCAGAAAGTCATGAAAAACAAGCGTGTGACTGTCGCCTAACAAGAGCACCGGACTGTTCGGATCCGGCTGCACCTTGGCCTCGATCTGGCGCACCGCGATGGTCTCGGGGCCAACCTTTGCACCCTTGCCCACGAGAGCCGCAAGGTCGCCGGTAATGCTGACTTCCTTCCACGCCCGCGCGTATTCTTTACCGGCGGTAAGACTGGGAAGTTTCGTGCGGATTTCCTGCGCGATCGCTTCGCCCGCCAGGGCGCAGCCGATCCCTGACCAGTGGCTGTCCGTGCGGCAATAGGCGAGGCCGCGCGGGCTCTCGCGATTGCGCGCCATCACATCCGTGAGATCGAGCACATCAATCCCGCGCTCACGCAGCACGCCGCAGAATTCCTTCAACGCCGGAGCGGAATCTTCGGGCGTAACGGAAACATCCAAGCCGAGTTTCTCCGGATAGATCGCAGCCTTCGGCGGCACCGGTGCCAGGATTAATTCGATTCCGCGCTCACGCAGTTGCCGATGGAAATCCACAATCGCCGCCAGCGGGTCGGCCGCATCCGGCTTGTGCGCCCGGCTGGTCTGCGCCGCTTGCGTTCCCCAAAACGGACCCTGCGCGAGAAAGCGCAGCTCGTTGGTTAAGAATAGCCAATCGCCGGTGCCGGCTACGACCGCCGCACCGCTTTTCTCGAGCGCGGATACTTTCCGGGCGAGCGCCTGCTGAAAAGCGGACGCGTTCGCCGGCTGCGGGTCGGCCAAAACGTTCGCGGCAAAGAGGAAGAGAGATAGGAAAGCGACGGCTCGCATGGGAAGGGACAAAGGGAGACCGAAACGCACTTTTGAGCAAATAGAGCGTCCCTTTCGCCTTTTTAGCTTTCACCGCGCGCCCACTTCCGCACCTTTGCAGCGCGTGGTCTTCAGTTCGCACATTTTCATTTTTTATTTCCTGCCGCTCGCCCTGCTCGGCTACTACGCGCTGGCGGGGGCGCCACAGCGCTGGCGGAATTTCTGGCTCATCGTGACGGGCTATATTTTCTACGGTTGGGCGGAACCGCGCTTCATGCTCCTCATGTTCGCGACCACGTCGATCGATTGGTTGATGAGCCTGGTCATCGCCCACGACTCGTGGCGGTTTTGGGACCGGAGGCCGGCTTTGCAACCCGGCCGGGACGGCTTGCAAAGCCGTCCTCCGAAACGATCTCGCACCCAGCACGCGGCGATCGTTATTTCGGTCGTCTCCAACCTCGCGGTCCTCGGTTTCTTCAAATACTTCAACTTCGGCGTGGACAGCTACAATGCCGCGGTCGCGGCGGTCGGTTTCGATCACGCGCAATTCGACACCTTCTTCCGTGTCGTCCTCCCGCTCGGGATCAGTTTTTACACTTTTCAGGCGCTCAGTTACACCATCGATGTCTATCGCGGCGAAGCGGAAGCGATGGCGAACTTCGTCGATTTTTCCTGCTTCGTTTCCATGTTTCCGCATCTGGTGGCGGGGCCGATTCTGAAGTTTTCGTTCCTGGCCGAGCAACTCAAACATCGCACCCTCACGCGGGATAAGTTCGCTCGCGGCGTCGCGTTTTTCATGCTCGGGCTGGCGAAGAAAATCCTGCTCGCGAATCCGTGCGGAAAAATAGCCGACACCGCCTTCGATGCCGGCTCCGTCGGGACGCTGGAGGCGTGGTTTGGCTCGATCGCATACTCGTTCCAGATCTATTTCGATTTTAGCGGTTACTCCGATATGGCGATCGGCCTCGGGCTCATGCTCGGCTTCGTCTTCGCGAAGAATTTCGATTCGCCCTATTGCGCGGAATCGATCACGGATTTCTGGCGCCGCTGGCATATCTCGCTCTCCACCTGGCTGCGCGACTATCTCTACATCCCGCTCGGCGGAAATCGCGGCACGCTCTCGCGCACTTACGCGAACCTCACGATCACGATGTTGCTCGGAGGACTCTGGCATGGCGCGTCGTGGAACTTTGTGATTTGGGGCGCAATGCACGGCGGGATGCTGGCGTTTGAGCGGAGCCAGGGTCGGGAAGGTTTTTATCACAGCTGGCCGAGGCCGCTTCGCATCGCGGTCACGTTCATGATCGTTCTTCTGGGCTGGGTTTTCTTCCGGGCTGCCGATCTGCCGCGCGCCATCGCCTATTTGGGAAGCATGTTCGGACTGCACGAAGCGCAGCCGACCGCTGGCTTGCTCAGCGGCATCATCTATCAACCGTACTACCTGATCTCCTTGGCGCTGGCCGCGATCGTGGTCTGGGCCGGCCGGCAGACGTGGGATTGGACGCAACAACTCACGATGCCGAAGGCCGCTGTTTGCTGTGGGCTGGGCTGGCTGGCCTTGGTGGTACTGGCCACCCAGGAATACAACCCGTTCATCTACTTCATTTTTTGATGTTCCGTCGATCACAGTGCGGTTCCAATATGGCTCAGGCGTCCGAGAGTGGTCTGGGGAGCGCATGCCTTTGGCGTGCTGGCGAGGGCGTCCCGCACTCGCGAACTTCCCTCGGGCAAGCCGACGCCGCACCGCCATCGCGTGGCGAAAGTTCGTTTTGGCAGAATGCCAAAACCAGCACGCTGCAAGCGTGCGCTCCCCAGACGCAAGCGGGTATGTGGCCTCACCGGTAATTCCATGCCGAAGCGCATCATCAAAGCTCTGGTCGGCCGGTTGAAGGAGCCGTGGAAGCCACGGTTGTCGCTGCCCAGCTACGACGAGCCGACGCCGGAGACGAGTCGACGGCTTTCGCGCGAAGAGGAAGCGGAGATGGCGCTCACGCGCACTGTTTTCACGCCGGGCACGGCGATGCTGCTGATTATCCTGTTCCTGGTCACGATCGCGAGCGTGCCGCTGATTCAGATCGCGGCGAACATTCACGCGGGCCATCGGCTGCCGACCGCGGAACTCCTCGGCACCTTGCCCGCGGCCAGGCAATTCCGAGGCATCCGCAGCCTGCACGATGTCTGGAATTTGCTGCCGCGCGCCGAGGCCTTGAAGAGCGCCGAGAAGGCGATGGAGAACGATTCCGTGGTCTCGCAATGGCTGCTGCCTTCCGTGCAATCGGTCCTCGTGGGGCGGCTCCGCGCCGGGAATGAACAGGTCTATCTGGGCCGCGACGGCTGGCTCTTCTATCGCCCGGATGTCGACTATTTGACCGAGCCCGGTTTTCTCAAACCGACGCGGCTCAAGCAGCGCCGCCATGCCGCGCGGGTGCAACCAGATCCTGTGTCCGCGATGGTGCAGTTTCGCGATCAACTGGCTGCGCGCGGGATCGATCTGGTCCTCGTGCCCGTCCCCTCCAAAGCTGCTTTGGAAGGCGACAAACTGAGCGCGCGCGTTTCGCCGACGGCAGTTCTGGAGAACCGCTCGTTAGGCGAATTTCGCAAACGAATGGCCGCCGCCGGCGTGCGCGTCTTCGATTCCACGGCCGCTCTGGCGCAGCGCAAAACGGAAAACCCAGCGGCTCCGCTTTTCCTCCGCACCGACACTCATTGGCGGCCGGAGACGATGCAGTTCGTCGCGCAACGCCTGGCCGACTTTCTCGCTCTGCCCGCGCCAACAGCCGGTGGCGTTACCCGGCCTTCGTCGAAAGAAATCACGGCGCGAGGGGACGTGGCGAGAATGTTGAAATTACCGGAGACGCAGCAGGTTTACACGCCCGAGACGGTGACGATTGAGCAGATCACTTCTGGTGACGGATTCTGGCGACCTAGCCAGGATGCCGATGTCCTGCTTCTAGGTGACAGCTTCACCAACATCTTCTCGCTCGAAGCGCTGGGCTGGGGTGAAGCAGCCGGTTTTGCCGAGCATCTCAGCGTCGCGCTTGGGGGCCGACCGCTCGATTGCATCCTGCGCAATAGCGATGGCGCCTTCGCCACGCGCGAGATGTTGGCAAATCAACTGGCACGCGGCCGCGATCGCCTCGCGGGCAAGAAGCTCGTCCTCTGGGAATTTGCGGCGCGCGAATTCGCCTTCGGAAATTGGAAGCTGCTCGGTCTCAAAGTGGGCCAGCCCTCCCCGGCCCGTTTCTATGCGCCGCCCGCTGGCAAAGATGTCGTCGTCACCGGCGTGATTGAAGCCGTTTCCTCCGTGCCGCGACCGGGCACGGTGCCGTATGCCGATCACATCATGTCGGTGCAGGTGGCGGAGATGCGGATCGCCGGGTCGAGCGAAAGGGCGGATCTCCAAGCGATCGTTTATCTCTCGAGCATGCACGACAATGTCTGGACGCACGCGGCGCGGCTGCGCGTGGGAGATAAGGTCACGCTGCGTCTGCGTGCCTGGACAGATGTCGCTGGCCAATACGAGCAAACGAATCGGAGCGAACTGGATGATCCGGAACTGCAACTCGAAGAACCGGTCTGGGGCGAATTGGTGGAGTAGCGATCGGGAAAGTTTCCTGGCGCCTCGGAAGGCGCCACTCCTTGCAAATCCTTCGCTTCCGTGTTCAATAACAGCCCGCTTCTCGGCTCCGCACCCCCGGTGCGATCACGAGCTCTGGATTCGTAATTCATTTTGCCATGCTCAATAATTTCCTAGCCCAAGCACCCGCCGCCGCCGGCCCGAACCCGCTCGCCTCGTTCGTGCCGATCATCCTCATTTTCGTGATCATGTATTTCCTGCTTTTCCGCCCGCAGATGAAGCGGCAGAAAGCGCAGGCCAAACTGGTGGGCGCACTGAAGACGGGCGATCGCGTGGTCACGGCGTCGGGCATTCACGGGCTGATCTCGAACGTGAAAGACCACACCATCATCCTGAAAATAGCCGACAACGTGAAGATCGAGATCGAGAAATCGGCCGTCACCAATGTCGTCGTGCCTGACGCGGCCAAGTAACTTAACGACCGCCGCGTTTTCCCATCAGCAATCAGAAATCAGCAATCAGAAATTCTTAAATGTCCCCCGCCATCACTTTCTCCATTGGCCTGCTTTTGCTCGTCCTCTTCGGCTGGTATTTCGCGACCGATTACGGCATGCGGAAACGGCTCCTTGCCACCACTCTCATGGTGCTGCTGGTCGTCTTCAGTCTCTCCACGATTTATCCGCCGTGGGATATCAAGAATTCGGAAGGCAAAGTCGTCCATCAGGGAAGAATCGCGCTCGGACTTGATCTGAAAGGCGGCACGTCCTTCCTCATCCGTCTGGTCGGCGGAGATAAAGAGGTGGACTCGATCATGCTCGACCAGGCCGTCGAAGTGATCCGGAAGCGGGTCGATTACTACGGTGGTGGCGAACCGCTGATCAGCCCAGTCGGTAACGATCGCATCATGGTGCAGATGCCGGGCTTGAGCACCGAAAAGATTCAGGAAGTGCGTGGGCAATTGGAGCGGGTGGCGCGTTTGGAGTTCCGCCTCGTTTACCCAGACAACGGACAGAAGCTGGCCGCGATCGATGGCGGGACCGACGTGATCCCGCCGGAGTATCGGATTGAATCCTACAAACTTCACGCCGCGCCCGGGGAGAAAGCGAGCGAAGAGCGCCTCTTGGTGAAGAAGCGTGCCGATCTGGGCGGCGAGCATGTGACCAGTTCCCACGCTTACTTCGGCAACCAAGGATGGGGGGTGAATCTGAATTTCGACACCGAAGGCGCGAAGGTCTTCGGCAACATCACGGAGAAATTTAAAGGCTATCGCTTTGCCATCGTGCTCGATGGCGCCATCCAATCGGCGCCCGTGATTCGAGACGCGATCTACGGCGGCAGCGCTGAAATTACCGGGAACTTCGGCGAAAAAGAAGCCCGCGCTTTGGCCAGCGTGCTGGAAAACCCCCTACAAACTCCCGTCCGGATCGAGGAACAACGTAGCGTCTCGCCCACCCTGGGCGCGGACTCCATTCGCACCAGCGTCTTCGCTGGCCTGCTCGGCCTCGCGCTCACTCTGGCCTTCATGGTCATCTACTACCGGCTCGCCGGCTTCATCGCGAATCTGGCGCTGATCGTGAACGTCGTTCTCCTCCTCGGCGCGCTCACGATGTTCAACTTCGTGCTCACGCTGCCGGGTATCGCGGGCATCATTTTGACCATCGGTATGGCGGTGGACGCGAACGTCCTCATCTACGAGCGCCTGCGGGAAGAACTCGCGCTTGGGAAGCCGCTCAAGGTCGCCATCGGTTCCGCTTACGAGAAAGCCTTCAGTTCCATTTTCGACGCCAACATCACGACCCTAATCACGGCTCTGATCCTCGTCTGGAAAGCGACCGGCCCGGTGAAGGGTTTCGCGATTTCCCTCTCGATCGGTATTCTCGCGTCCATGTTCACGGCGCTGATCGTGAGCCGGAATTGCTTCAGTTGGGTGGTCGATAACGACCGCGTTAAGAAAATTCGGATGATGCACATCATCTCGCCGCACAACTTTGATTTCCTCAGCAAAGGCGTCGTTTCGGTGATCTGCTCTGTGGCGCTGATCACGGCGGGCATGATCGCGTTCGGGGTGCGGGGTGAGAAGATGTTCGGCGTCGATTTCCGCGGTGGCGATTTGCTCACCCTTAGCACGGCCAAACCGGTGGCGCTCAATGAAGTGCGCAACGCGCTCAAGCCTCTAAAAATGGACGACGCGCCTATTCAACAGTCGCGCCAGGGCAGCCTGAACTTCGTCTCCGTTCGCGGGCCATTTAATTCCAGCGAGCAGATTGAACAGCAGATCACGCAGACGCTGCCGAATGCTGGTTTCAAGGTTGAGCAATCCGAACGTGTCGGCGCTCTGGTCGGGAGCGAACTCGCGCGCAACGCTGCGATCGCGCTCAGTCTCGGCGTGCTCGGTATCCTGATCTACGTCGCCTTCCGCTTCGAACTTTCGTTCGCCGTCGGCGCCGTGGTCGCGCTCCTGCACGATGCGTTGATCACGCTCGGCATCTTCGCCCTCTTGGGCAAAGAGCTTTCGCTCACCATGGTGGCGGCCATTTTGACCATCCTCGGATACTCCATTAACGACACCATCGTCGTCTTCGATCGTGTCCGAGAAGGTTTGGCCAGCGGTCAAAAGGGCAGCATCCAGCAGATCATGAACACCAGTCTCAATCAGACGCTCAGCCGGACGATTCTGACCAGCGGTGTCACGCTCATCCCGTTGGTCTGCCTCTACTTTCTCGGAGGTTCCGTTCTGCACGACTTCTCGCTCGCGATCATTATCGGGATCGTTTTTGGAACGTATTCCTCCATTTTTATCGCCTCGCCCATTGTGCTCTGGTGGCTGAAAGCCCGGGGCGGCAGCACCAGTTCGCTGCGCAAAGAAGTCACGCAAAAAAACACCCCCGCGCCCACGTCCGCCCCCCGGTAAAAGGAAAGTTATTCACAATAGTTGACGCCCATCAGACCGGCGCGTAGGATCGCCTCGCCCGCCGTGCGGGGGACCCCCAGTTTAGGAGACCACTAAAATGCCTGAAGTAATCGTTCGTAAAGGAGAGCCGGTAGACCGCGCTCTCAAGCGCCTGAAAAATAAGCTGGATGCCGAGGGCATCCTGGAAGAAGTGCGCCGTCTCCGCGCTTTTGAAACGCCGACTCAAAAGACCCGCCGCAAGGCCAAGGCAAATGCGAAGCGTGGCCGGACGAAATTTCGGTTTAATCCTTCGTAGGAAGCCGTTTAGCTCCTATTTCAGGTCGGTCACGTCGCCCCGGTTTTCCGGGGCGTTTCTGTTTCAGGCAGAGCGTCGCGCCTTTTACTCACACTCGCAGACAACCCGGAACCCCAAATCGTTGCACAAGTAATTGGGCGCGTTCGAGTTTCGTGTCGTCGCTCGCAGGCTGTTGAAGCGCGATTTCCAACTGCCGCCGCGGTAAACCCGTTTCGCGCCCGCCGCCGGGCCCCGCGGATTGATCTTCGGCGTACCGCGATAGGGCTCCAGGAAATCGTGGCACCACTCCCAGACATTGCCCGACATCTCTTCGATTCCGAACGGGCTGTGTCCGATCGGGAAAGACCCCACGGGCGAACTTTCGGCAAAGCCGTCGTTAATTTCGCGGTTACTCCAGGCGAAAACAGTATTTTTGTCGGCAAAATTCGCCAGATCCCCTCGCCCGTCGTAGTTGCCCCACGGATACTTCCGTCCATCGGTTCCGCGGGCGGCGTATTCCCATTCTGCCTCGGTCGGGAGGCGGTATTTCCTGCGCTCGCGACCGCTTAACCACGCGCAAAACTTGATCGCCTCCAGGCTGCTTACATAGACGACCGGGTGGATATCTCCAGCGCCCGGCGCCCGCTTGCGAGTGTGGGTCGGGTCGAACATCTCGTATTCAGCGTTCGTGATCGGAAAGCGAGACATGAAGAAGCGGCTCAACGTCACCTTCGTGATCGGACGCTCATTGGGCCCCGCATCGAGGGCTTCGCTTCCCATGGAAAATTCTCCCGTAGGGAGACAGATCATCTTTCCGCCCACGGAATTTGAAAAATCTGGCAGGACGCTCCGGTCCATGAAGCTGGCCCCTCCCAACGGCTCGACCTCCTCCGATTCGGCAGGCTCGGGCTCTGGAGCTGGCGCGGGTGCTGGCCTGCCAACTTCGACTCTTGCTCGTTGCTGCGCGGGCTGCGGTGGCGCCGGTGCCGCGCTCATCGTGGCTTGGTCGGCTTCGTCCAGATATTGATCGACGATGTCCTCCGCCTCTCCCGGATCAAGGCCGAGATTTTCCGCCATGTTGACGAAGGCGTCGCGGGTGTCGTCGCTCATCCCTTCGCTGTCGAGATTGCTCAGGCGGAGCATGCGCAGGAACTCCTCATTCGGCGGAAGGGATTGCCGCCGCACGCGCGGAGACCGCGGAGGCCGAACGACTGGGGGCACCCCCGCTGGCGCCGTGCGGTGCGCCCCACTGTCGCGCAACTCGGCATCGATATAGCCGATCATCTGCTCGTCCTTGAGCTGATGTTCGCGACCGAAACGCAGGAGATTCTTCTCTTCGTCCGGCGTGAGCTGGCCATCGGCGATGGCGAAAGTCAGGTATTTATGGAACTCAGCGACCGCCTCTTCCTGCGCTTGCGCCGCCAGTTCATTGTCCATCGCGCGCCGGCCCTCGGGATCGAGCAATTCCACCCGCGCCTCGGTCAGATAGCGCGAAGATTCATCCAGCCCCGGACGGAGCAGCTGCGTGAGCGGATTGCTGGGCTGATTCTTTAAGGGCAGCTTTCTTTGCCACCAGCGGAGCAGCTCCCGGCAATGCTCCTCAATGACGGCGTCGCTCGGCCGCTCGCGCGGATTCAGGCAAAGCCGCTCATACAAATTCGCGGATTTATATTGCTTCCAGCCGTTCCATTTTTTTGGATCGTCCGGGAGTGGGAGAGGAAAATCCACCTTCAGCTCAAGCATGATCAGGCCACGGTGAGAGAATCGAGTCGAGCAGTGGCCGCAGCGATTTCATGCGGTTTTAGGCCCGTGTTCCGTTCGATGGAAATCTTGGTCTGGTTGCCCGCCGCATGGACCGCCACTTCCAGAACCTGGTTCGCGTTATATTCGTAAACCAGCTCGACCGGCGATCCCTTGGGTAAAAACGGAGGCAACTCCACGTCGCACGTGCCCAATGGGGTGCATTCTGCGGGCAGTGAACTTTCTCCCTCGACGATGCGGACGACCGCGCGCGGCATATTCGCACTCGCGGTCCCAAAGTAATTCTTCGAGAGCGCAGGAATGGCGCTCATCTTGTGGATCATCGGGAAAACATACTCTTCCAGGTGGCCCTCATCCCAGAGGACCACGCCCAGCGTGTGCGATGTGATATTCGTCACCTGCATCAAGCCACCGTCACGAGAGGAAAACTGCTGCCGCGTATCTTCCGGTAACATTTGCTCTCCGGTCGAAGACTCTTCCTCCAGCATCAGAAGGATCGCTTGAATGGCGGCACCGATCGCCACGGCTTCGTCGGGATTTACGGTGTCGTCCAAGGGCGTCGGTGAGAGCTTTGCCACCATTTCCCGCACCATCGGCATGCGGGTCATGCCGCCTACGAGCAAGATTTTGTCGATCGCAGTCCAATCCAATTTCGCTTCCTGCATCACGATTTCGCAGATCGTTTTGCACCGCTCCACCAGATGCCGCGTCTTCTGTTCAAAGGTCTCGCGCGTGATCTCGACTTTCACGCTCCGGCCGTTGTGATTGTGCACGATGGAAGTGCGCGGGCGGCTCGTCAGTTGCAGCTTGGCGGCGAGCGCGCGGCTTTGCAGTTCCTGATAGCTTTGCAGATCCAGGAGCGGGTTTTCGCCATGCTCACGGTCGAATTCTTCCGCGACGTAATTGACCAGGACATCGTCCCAATCTTTGCCGCCGAGACGATGATCGCCATTGGTGGCCAGCATCGTCAGGTTGTGCCCCTCGATCCGCATAATCGTGACGTCGAAAGTTCCGCCGCCTAAGTCGAAGACGAAAACCGTCTGGTCCTGATCCAGTTTGTCGAGGCCATAGGCCACGGCGGCCGCGGTTGGCTCATTGATAATCTGGAGAACGTTCAACCCGGCCAGCGTGCCGGCGGTGATGGTGGCCGTTCGTTCCGCATCACTAAAATACGCTGGCACGGTGATCACGGCATCGGTCACCGGTACCTTCAGGAATTTTTCGGCGTCGAGCTTGAGCTTTTTGAGAATCAACGCCGCTAGTTCTTCCGCCGAATAAACTTTGCCCTCGAATTCCCGACTGAACTGCGACTTCGGCTTGCCCATTTCGCGCTTCACGAAATCCGCGATCTGCTCCGGCTCCGCGACCGAACTGTGCTTGGCCAAAGTGCCGACGATGGCGTTGCCGCCATCGAACAACACCACAGAGGGTGTGATGCGTTCGTTTTCCGCGTTTGGAATGATTTGCGGCTTCCCGTAAGCGTCGATGTGCGAGACGGCGCAAAAGGTTGTTCCGAGATCAATACCGATGGCTTTCCGTGTGCTCATGTAGGTAAAAAGAGGTGATCCAGCTTGTCCGAGCCCCTTTTCATTGCAGTTTCCATGCCTCGCAGGAGGAGGAAATTAAGGAAGAACCGCCGAGGGATTTTTTCGCCGCTGGAAGGCGCGAAAAAAAGCAGAACAATCAGTCCGATCAGGCGGATTGTTCGAAACGCTTTGCCACCACTTCCTCGGGCCGCAACACCTGTCCGCGCCACGTAAAGCCGCGCTTCAGCCGCTTCACGATCAGGCCATCGTCGGCTTTAACGTCGGTGACTTCACAACTGGCCACGCGGTGGATCGACCGATCTACTTTCGGCGCCGCTTCGATCTCGTCGACCTCGAGGCGATGCAAAATTTCTACCAGCGTGTGCGTGGTGTTGTCCAAATTCTCCCGCCACGGTGGTTCTCCCGTTTCCGCGGAAAACGGTGGGACGCTCTCCGCCACGGCCCTCAGGTCGTCGAGTAAGACGATGAGATCGCGA
Organism: Chthoniobacterales bacterium; assembly: GCA_038258815.1. Classification (GTDB taxonomy): domain Bacteria; phylum Verrucomicrobiota; class Verrucomicrobiia; order Chthoniobacterales; family UBA10450; genus JACCTI01. The sequence goes on along the minus strand of JBBSPM010000070.1, from coordinate 11,573 downwards.
ACCATCGGTTTCTGCAACGCATCGCGCAGGAAATCATCCCGGTAGGAGCGCAGCTCTTCGTGCAGGGAATTAAACAGCCGCTGGTTCACGCTCTCGGTATTCCGGAGCGAGCGCAGGTTTTCATCCATGCGCTCAATTTGAGCGGGCATGTCGCCATCTTTCGCTGCCACTGCGGCCGCGATCTTTTTAAATCCGGCCTCCATCGCTTTCGCCAGACCGGTCATCCTTTCCTCAAGCGTAGCGAGGTCATTCCGCACCCCCGCGACCGCCTGTTCCCCGGCTTTCGCAGGCAGAACATTTTTCTCGGCTTCGGCCACGAGCTTTTGCATCGACGAAGTGAATTCGTCCGGCAGCGAGATTTCGGCAGTAGGCATGATCAAGCAGCGCGTTCGTAAAATTTCCGGATGGCGTCCACTAATCCCGGGATGTCGTGGCGACGCGCCTCAACCTCCACCGTCAAACCAAGCTCGCGAGCCGTTTCCGAGGTCACTGGCCCGATGCTGGCCACCTTCATGCCGGTCGGCCAGGGAAGGCCTAATGCCATGAAATTCTCCACCGTTGAAGAGCTTGTAAAAGTGATCATATCCGCCCCTTCGCCCAGCAAACGACGACGCGACCCGTAATCGTCGCGCGTTTCCGGAACGGTCTGGTAAGCAAATCCTTCATCTACAATTCCCCCCATAGCAGAAAGTTCCTTCGGTAGCACGTCCCGCGCCTTCTCAGCACGCGCGAGAAGAATCCGCTGATTTTCCACCCCGCCGGCCTTCTTAAATTCCCGCACCACCGCCTCCGCCACGAACTCATCCGGCTGCAAATCCACTTGCAGGTGATGATCCTTGATCCGCTGCGCCGTAGCCGGCCCGATCGCGGCAATCTTGGCGCCGCCGAGTTCCCGAGCATCGTGGTAGAGCTTGTAGAACAGATCGAAAAACGCATCCACGCCGTTCGGACTCGTGAACACGATCCAATCGTAAACGTGCGCGTCCTGCACCAGCTCCGCGAATGCGCGCAGATCGGTCGGAGGCGCGATCCGAATGGTCGGCAATTCAAAGACATCGCCACCCAACGCGCGCAGTTGCTCGCTCAAGACGCCCGCTTGAGATCGCGTCCGCGTCACCACGATTCGTTTACCGGATAAGGGTCGGCCTTCAAACCAGTTCAGCTCTTCCCGCAACCCGACCACTTCGCCGAAAACCGCGACCGCCGGCGCCGCAAATTTCGTTTCCTTCACCCGTTCCGCGATATTTCCGAGCGTCCCGACCAGAGTTTCCTGTCGTCCCGTTGTCGCCCATCGAATCAGCGCCACCGGCAACTCCGCTGGCCGTCCCTTCGCCAGCATCGCCGCGCTGATTGCCGCGATCCGCTCCACCCCCATCAGCATCACCTGCGTTCCGCCTAGTTTCGACAACGCCGCAAAGTCGATCCCGCTTTCACCTTTGCTCGGATCTTCGTGACCCGTGAAAAAAGTGACATGCGCATTATTCCCGCGGTGCGTGATCGGAATCCCCGCATAAGCGGGCCCGGCAATGGCCGAAGTCACACCGGGGACCACCTCGAAAGCAATTTTCGCTGCGGCTAAGGCCTGCGCTTCCTCGCCGCCACGACCGAAGACAAACGGATCGCCACCCTTCAACCGCACCACGCGTTTCCCGGCACCGGCCTTCTCCACCAGCAGCGCGTTGATCTCCTCCTGCGCCATCGTGTGCGCCCCAGCCTTCTTCCCCGCGAAGATGAATTCACACCCTTCCGGCGCCCACTTCAGCATCTCGGCATTGCAGAGATAATCGTAAACGATCACCTCCGCTTGTTCGATAGAGGCCTTCGCCCGGAGCGTCACCAATCCCAGGTCGCCGGGACCCGCGCCCACCAGGAAACATTTGCCGACATTTTTTTTGTTAGCCATTGATCAATTCGAAAAGTCTGGCCGCGAGTTCCAGTGGATCGCGCCCTTCCACAGTGGCACTTCGAGGTTCTCCGCCCGCCGCTCCAAAAACCTGCGCCTGCATGAGCAGCGCACCGTCGCGCACCTGCGCGATCACTCCCACCGGCGTTCCGCAATCACCCTCCAACAAACGCAAAAATTCCCGCTCAGCTTGCAGACAGCGGAAAGTCTCCGCGTCATTGATCATGGACAGTGCGTGTCTGGCCTCCGCATCATCGGCCCGCGTCTGCAGAGCGACAATCCCCTGTCCGCCCGCCGGCAAAAAATCAGCTCGCGGCAGGACGGCCACGCGCAAAGTTTGCCCCTCGAACTCCAATCCTCCGCTCCCACAATCATAACCCAGCCGCTCCAGCCCCGCGCGCGCCAGGATGACTCCGTCCCACTCGTTAGCCGACAGTTTCCGCAACCGCGTCGGCACATTCCCACGCAGATCCACCACCCTCAGATCAGAGCGCAGCCGTCGCAGTTGATGCTGCCGCCGCACACTTCCTGTCGCCACCGTCGCGCCCGCCGGCAAAGCCGCCAGATCGCCGCTCGCCTTCGTGATCAATACATCCTCAACCGCCGCCCGCGCCAGCGCCGCGCACACCTCCAGCCCCGCCGTCATCTCACTCGGCAAATCCTTCGCGCTATGCACTGCCACATCGATCCGCCGATCGATCAGCGCCCGCTCAATCTCTGCCGTGAACATCCCTTTCCGTCCGTGGCGCAAGTTTCCAACTTGCACTTCCGCTGCCGCGGCGGGTTTGAAACTTGCGCCACGTTTCTCATCCCCGCTGGTCCGGATGACCTCAATTAATACCTCCAGTTCGCGGAAAGCCCCGCGCAGAGCGCCCTTGACCAATGAAGCCTGTGTCATGGCCAATTCACTTCCTCGCGTGCCCAGCACGATGCGTCTCGTGCCTGAACTCACAGGATTGGGAAAACCAAAAGCCATCGCCTTTTTGGGCATTTTTCCCCAGCAAAACGAGAAGCGGGCAACCAGGGATCCATGTCAGACTCAGTCTAGAAGGACGCCGACGCCTTGGCAAACTTGGAGCCGTTTTTCCACGGGCCACGCGGGTAATTCCGCTACCCTTGCCAAAGGCTCCAGCGGCACAAGATCGACCCGTAAATGGCATGGCTCCTGCACTATGGCTAAGCCTAGCGTGGCTGCTCCTAACCGAAAGTGACACGCGTTTGAACAACTGGAAAAGCTCGTTATCTCCCGGCAAATGTTGAAGTAAAAATGAAACCTCTGCGCGATCGTTCGATGCAGCAAAAGATCACTCTCGTGATCGAGGTGACCTCCAGCGCCGTGCTCCTGCTGGCCTGCCTCGCGCTTTTTGCCTTCCAGGTCTGGTCCATCCGGAAACATTTCGTGAGCCAGCTCACCGTCATGGGCGGCATCGTGGCCAACAACGTCGCCGAGGCCGCGCAGTCCAGAAACGAGGAGCGCGCCATGCAAACGCTCTCGGGGCTCGCCGCCATGCCGCAAATCGTCTCCTGGCGTTTGGAGATGAATGATGGCTGGCGCCTGGGGGATGCCGGTGCGCCGAGAGATGCAGCCGAGCGTGCACTTCTCTCACCTGCCGGAGGCTACCGCCTTGACGGCACGCACGTAATCTTCGCCCAACCGGTCGTCGTCCAAGGAGAACGGCAGGGCACTCTCTATCTCAAGGCCGACTTCGCAGCCGCTTCGTTCGATCTTCTTAGGCTTTACAGTGGTATCCTTGTCGTGGTCCTGGCCGTCTCTTTGGGTGTTGCCTTCCTCCTCTCCAAAAGGCTCCATCACGTAATTACGGCACCGATTTTGCGTCTCGCCGATATCGCGCACCGGATTGCGCACGAAAAAGATTTCTCGGTCCGCGCGGTCCGGGAAGGCGGCGATGAGGTGGGCATGCTGACCGACGCGTTCAACCAGATGCTGGCCCAGATTCAATCGCGGGACGCGGCCTTGCGCGAGAGCGAAGAGCGCTTCCGTTCTGTCGCCGAATCGGCCAGCGACGCGATTATCCTGGCCGATACCCGCGGGTGCTTGCTCTCCTGGAATAACGGGGCGCACCTAATGTTCGGATACGAGGTCAGTGAAATCCTCGGCCGGCCGCTCTCGGCGATTTTTCCGCCGCGTTTTCGCGCCATGATCGACCAGGGCCTGGCGCGCTTTCGCGAGAACGGCGCCGCGCGCATCATCGGCAAAACGGTCGAGCTCTCCGGTCTGCGCAAGGATGGCACCGAATTTCCCTTTGAAATGGCGTTGTCTCCCTGCCGGACCAGCTCGGGCACATTCTTCAGCGGCGTCATCCGCGACATCGGCGAACGGAAGAATGCTGATGAAGCATTGCGGCTCTCCCAACAAAAACTCATGGAAAGCTCTCGTTTAGCCGGCATGGCTGAAGTGGCGACGGGCGTGCTGCACAACGTTGGAAACGTGCTCAACAGTGTCAATGTCTCCGCCGGCCTCGTAGTCGAAAAACTACGCCGCTCCAAGGCGTCGAAACTCGTTCAGGCGGCCGCGCTTCTCACTGAGCGAAACGGCCAGCTCGCCGATTTTCTCACCAACGACCCGGCAGGGCAGAAGCTCCCCGGTTACCTCGCCAAGCTGGGCGAGCATCTCACCGCGGAAAACGCCGAGATCCTGCGCGAAGTCGATCAACTCGGACGCAACATCGAGCACATCAAGGAAGTCGTCACCATGCAACAGGACTACGCCAAGGTCGGCGGCGTCCTCGAGCACTTGCCCGCCGACCGGCTGGTGGAGGACGCGATCGCGATCAACATGGGAGGCTTCGAACGCCACGGCATCAAACTCGTGCGTAAGTTCGCGCCCGCACCCTCCCTGCGCGTGGATCGCCACAAAGTTCTGCAGATCCTCATCAACCTCATCCGCAATGCCAAGTACGCGCTCGATGAAATCGAGCGGCCGGACAAGCAAATCACGATCTCCATCGCTGCCTCGGGCCGCGGCTCTGTCTGTCTCTCCGTCGCCGATAACGGCGTCGGTATTTCCGAGGAGAATCTGACCCGCATCTTTGGCCACGGTTTTACCACCCGTCGCGATGGCCACGGCTTCGGCCTGCACACTGGGGCGCTGGCCGCGCGCGATCTCGGCGGCTCCCTCACCGCCGCCAGCGGCGGGCCCGGCCTGGGTGCCACCTTCACCCTGGAACTCCCCATCGCCCCCGCCCTTTCCCAAGAATGAAACCCGTTCCCAACCTCGAACCCGCCAACCGTCGCATCCTCGTCATCGACGATAACCCCGCGATCCACGACGATTTCAAGAAAATCCTTGGCCCCTCCGATGTCCGGCTCGTCGAGGAATTAGACGCCGATGAAATGTCCATTTTCGGGACCGCACCCACGCCGTCACGCGCGTGGCATTTCCAGATCGACTCCGCTTTCCAGGGCCAGGAAGGCCTCGAAATGGTTCGCGCCGCCGTCGCCGCCGGGGAACCGTACGCAGTCGCCTTCGTCGATGTCCGCATGCCTCCGGGATGGGATGGCATCGAAACCATCACCCGCATCTGGCGGGAGTTTCAGGACCTCCAAATCGTCATTTGTACCGCTTACTCCGATTACTCCTGGGACGATATTTCCAAAGCGATCGGCAACACCGATCAAGTGCTTGTCCTGAAGAAGCCGTTCGACAATGTCGAAGTCCTGCAGATGGCCCACGCCCTCGCGAAAAAGTGGCAACTCACGCAGATGGCCACCCGGCAGTTGGAGGAACTCGATACTCTCGTCAACCAGCGCACCGCCGAACTGCGCCTAGCCAACACCCGGCTCACCGGTGAGGTCGCCGAGCGCACGGCCGCCGAAGAGGCCCTCCGCCGCTCCGAGGAACGATTCTCCAAAGCCTTCCACGGCAGCCCCGTGCCCATGGTCATCCAACGCCCTGACGGGTCGGATTGCCTCGACGCCAATGCCAGCTTCCTGGAACTCGTGGGCGGAACCCGTGAGGCCGTCCTGGCCGGCGACACCCAATGGTGGAATGACCCCGCCATGGCCGATATTCTGCGAGAAAAACTCTCCGGGCGAAGACTTGTTCGCGGTCTCTCCACCAACATCCGGACCGTTGCTGGCGACGTCCGGGAGGTGCTCCTGGCGGCGGAGAATCTCGCGCTCGCCCACGCTCACTATCATCTCCTCATCCTTCAGGACATGACCGAGCGAGTCCGGCTCGAGAGCGAATTGCGGCAGGCGCAAAAAATGGAAGCCGTCGGTCGCCTCGCCGCGGGGGTCGCGCACGACTTTAACAACATGCTCACCGTCATCCTTGGCTACGCTTCGATGATGCAAAACGGCACCCCCCGGCTCGACGCCAAGCTCACCTCCTATCTCCGGCAAGTGGAACAAGCGGCCGAGCGAGCCACCACTCTCACCCACCAGCTTCTCGCCTACAGCCGCAAGCAGATCATCCAACGCCGGCCGCTCGATTTGAATGATATCGTCCAACGCACCGCCGACATGCTCCGCCGCGTCATTGGCGAGCACATTACGCTGGAAACCCATCTCGCGCCCGACTTGTCCCTCGTCTTTGCCGATGCCAGCAACGTCGATCAAATCATCATGAATCTCGCGATCAACTCCCGCGACGCTTTAATCGATGGCGGCCACTTGACCCTCTCCACTTCTGCGGTCGAGATCACCGAGTCCGACCGTCTGCGCAATCCAGAAGCGCAGTTGGGCCGCCACGTTTGTCTTACGGTAGAAGACACCGGTTGTGGAATGGATCCCGTCACCATGGGTCGAATTTTCGAGCCGTTCTTTACCACCAAGGAGCCGGGCAAGGGCACTGGCATGGGGATGGCCACGGTTTACGGCGTGCTTAAGCAGCACAACGGTTGGGTGGAAGTGGAAAGCACCTTGCACCGCGGCACTACCGTGCGCGCTTTCCTTCCCATTAGCGAAGGCGTCCAGGACAAACCAGCCGTCAAATCCACCAAGACCCCTCCGCCCGCAGCGCCCACGGAAGAAATCACCATCCTGCTGGTGGAGGACGAAGCGATGCTGCGCGAGTTCGTCAGCACCGCCCTCACCGCCCTCGGATACCGCGTTCTTTCGGCCGAAAATGGACACGAGGCCCTCGAGGTTTGGGCCGAGAAAAGTGCCGAGATCGATCTACTCCTCACCGATGTGGTCATGCCCCAATCCATTTCCGGCCGCGATCTCGCACACACTCTCATCATGGAAAAACCCGATCTAAAAGTCATCTTCACCAGCGGCTACAGCGCTGAGTTAATCGGGCCGGAATTTGAACAGGAAAAGGAACACGGTTTCCTCGCCAAACCATATCTGACGGACCACCTTGCCAAATTCGTCGCCGCTCAGCTCAACCCCGCTTGCTAGCTCGCTTGGGGAGAGCCGGTTCGCCTCACAAATCGGAGGCCCGTAACGGCGCGGCCTCGGACACCTCCAGATGCGCGCTCCGCTCCCTCGGCAAGAATCCAGTTTCCCCGCGCAGCCAGCGCGCGAAGTCCGTCACATGTTGCCCGATGATTTCTTCCGCTGCCTTCACTTGTTGCCGACGCTGCGCGAGTGATTGCGCGGCGATCGATTGCAAGGAATCGATGTCGTAAAGGAAGACGCCTTCCATTTCGTTCACGTCGGGTGCGACATCGCGCGGCACCGCGATATCGATAATAAAGAGCGGGCGATCCCATCGGCCCTGCAGAATCGGCGCCAGCGTTTCACGGGTCAGCAGCGGTTCGCTGGCCGCGGTCGACGAGATCAGAATGTCGATCTCCTGACATTGCGAAATCCAATCGCCGAAAGGCACTGCGCGTCCGCCCACGGCTGCCGCCAATTGCTCGGCCCGCTCGCCGCAGCGGTTGGAGACGCGCAAATCTTTCACGCCCCGCGACGCGAGGGCGCGCGCCGTTTTCTCGCTCGTGTCTCCCGCGCCTAACACCAGCACCTTGCGTTGATCCAGTTCGCCGAAAATTTTGCCGGCTAATTCCACCGCCACGGAGCCGACAGAAACCGCTCCACGCGTGATGTCGGTATGCGTTCGGACTTGTTTCGAGACGCGAAAGGCGCGCTGAAAAAGCCGGTGTAAATAAGGTCCGGCGCCTCCGTTTTCCCGCGCCGCCGCATAAGCTTGTTTCGCCTGGCCGAGCACTTCCGTCTCGCCCACCACCATGGAATCGAGCCCGCTCGCCACGCGAAAAAGATGCTGCACGCACTCTTCCCCTTCGTGACGGTAGAACGAAGCGCTGTCGTCTATTTCGGTGGTCAACTCCGACGCAGCGAGGCGGCGCGCGACGGTTTGCGTATCGATCGTGCTCTCCGCAACGGCATAGACTTCCACCCGATTACAGGTGGAAAGAAGCACCGCTTCGCTGCAACCAGCTGCACTGCGAAGACCGGCTTCGAGTTCGTTCGTCCGTGCGTAGCGCTCCCGCGTTTCCACGCTCGCGGTGTGATGACTTAGGCCGACGCAAAACAGTTTCATGCGTTTCAGACCGGCCCTCGTTGCGAAACAAAAGTGATCCCCCACAGCAGGGACACCGCTGCGGTAAATGCGAATACGCAAAGCGCAGCCACGTGGCGCGGCGCCAGTCGAAACCAACGCCGCCCCTGAAGAATTGCGCCGTAGAAAACCCAGACCGCAATGGCACACGCCATCTTCACTCGCGGTAACGGTTCACCGGTGAAAAATCCGCTGACCAGGCCAGCCGTATAAAGTCCAAACCCAAGCCAAAGCAAACGCACGATCGCGGCATACAGATCCGTCAGCGGCGGCAGATGATGGAAAACAGAATGCAATTGATGCGTCTTCAACTGTCGCTCTTGCAGCAAGTACATCAGCCCCGCGATGCAGGCGAGCGCGAACGCCCCGTAAGCCACGATCGACATCGAGGCGTGAAACTCCAGCCAGCGATTCACCTCCATCTTCGGCGTCCGGGGACGATCAATCGGCGCCAGCAGGGCGAAGGCTTGGATGAGCAAGACCAGCGGCGCCGTGAACGCGCCCATGAGCGAAAGGCGGTAAGTCGGCCCCACCACCATATAGATCAGCGCCACCGACCACGCCATGAAGATGAAAACCTCGAACATGTTCGTCAGTGGGCAGCGCCCAAGGGCGTGCCCGCGCACCGCCAGGAAAACGGTCTGCAAAACAAATCCCGCCACGATCGCGAGAAAGTTGGAACGCCCCGGACGAAAAGTGTGCGACTTCAGCAACAGCGCCGTCCGCACGACCGCGAGCAGAAAGCAAAAGGTGGAGGCAATGAGGAGCAGGCGATCCATGGCGCGCGCTCAGTGTAAAAGTGCGGCATTCCCTTGGCAAACCCGGTGCCGATTCGCCCCAGCGATTTGATTATTGTTCACGTTGGTTCAGTTCGCCGTGCGCCAGATAAGCGAGCTTCACGCCCTCAGCGCCGCCGGATTTCCGGGCCTTTGATCTCCGTCCACTTGCCGTCCTTCTCCACCGCGAGGAAGGCAGAACCGTAGTAATCGTCCTGGTCACGCCCGGCCTCCGCTAAGATGGGAAAAGAGAGAACCATTCTGCCGTCGGCAATCTTGTAAATCACCAAGTACTGATGCACCGGCAAGGCCGACATTTGTTGCCCCATGTGACCAGCGTTGGAGATCGTGAATTTGTTCGCCAGAGTCATCGCCATCTCGTCATAGGCACCGCCCAGTTCGGAGTGTATCACCCGTCCACCGTGAAACCGCCCCTCACTCAAATAACCCCTCACCACAACATAGCCTTCCACCGGTGAAATGAGCAGTGACTTATAAAATTTCGGACTAACAATTCGCTTCAGAGGATGTAGAGGGAAGCCGGGTAGGTTTTGTATGGTCCGCATTGGCGCGGACTTCTGACCGGCCTTTGCTGGGATCTGCTTTTCGGGCTTCGCTGGCGTCTGCTTTTGCGGTGCAGCCAAACTGCTTCCAACTAAACCAGCGAAGATCAAAGTGATAAGGAAAGCTTTCATGTCACCCCTGGAACAGCTCACGGAAGATTTGGCAAGATAGAACCGGTCATCCGCCAACGGACCGATATTTCCACCCTTAATTAATCGTAACGACCGTTCCAACCGGAATCTCAGAGAAAAGCTTCGCTGCCACGTCTGCCGGCAAGCGGATGCAACCGTGGGACGCGGGATAGTTCGGAACGTTGCCAGCGTGCAAACCGAAATCCAAACAGTTCAAGCGCATGAAGTAGGGCATCGCGACGTGGTACACCGTGGAGACGTGGTCTTTGTTCTTATCCGTCACGACATATTCGCCCGCGGGTGTATCGAAACCCTTCCGCCCAGTGGAAACCGAGGTCTGCAGGATGGAGACGCCGTCTTTGATGACCGATGCCTTCTGCGTGGCCAGCGAAATTTCCACCCGTAATGCCTCGCGTGACGGACCCCGGCCCAGCAAGACCTGCACCGCCGCCGTCTGCTTGGCGCGCGCGGCAAAATAAAGCGCCAGCATTTTGTAGCGTTTGGTTTGTCGGAAACGCTCGGCGCCGGCCTCGATCAGCGCGCGCACATATTCGCTCTTCCCCAGGCCCGCCGCCAACATGAGCACGGTGACGCCCTCATCGCCGCGCACGTAGTCGCGCAAGAATTGAGACGAAAGGAGCTTCACAAACTCCTTTTCGCTCGGCTTCGGCAGCGTGGTGTTCGGATCGGCGCCAGCCGCCAGGAGCTGGCGGAAGGTTTCCGTATCTTCATCCACAATCGACTGCGCCAGCAACGGGACGGTCGTGTTGTCGTTCGCCGTGGGCGGAAGGCGGTGTTTGCAAAGGAGGATGCGAGCCAGGTCGGAGTCGTCCGACTTCAAGGCGGCATCCAACGCGCGACGTGTCCGCAGCGTCCACTCGAGTTCATCGCCGAGCCGATAGAGGACCGACTTGATCAAGCGCACGTCGCCACTATCAAACGCCATCGCCAATAAATCGCGACCGTCCGCCGTCGGCTTATCCACTTCCCGAAGGTGCGGGAGGAGAAGATTGAACGCGTCCGCTTGACCCGCGGCAATGGCGTGATGCGCGGCCGAAAGCCCTTCCGTATCGGTCGCCTCCGGTGAACGCGAGCGCGCCAGCAATGCGCCCAACATCTCCACGTTTCCTTGAATGGCGGCGATCATGAGCGGCGTTCGGCCAGTCTGGTCCGCCGCATCCACATCCGCAGCCAGTGCGAGCAGACGCTGGACCGTGGCGCGATCGCGCTTCGTCAACGCCAAAGCAAGGGGCGTGCGCCCTTGGGCATCCCGGGCGTTAACGTCCAGCCCTTGGTTGAGAGCAAATTCCAAAGACGCCGCGTTCCCCGCCGCCACCGCGCGCACAATCGCATCGGGCGCCACCTCGGTGCGAGCATCGCGCACCGGAGTCAGCCCGGTCGGATGAAAAACCATTGCCCCCGCCAAAGCGGTGCCCGCCAGCAGATAAATTCGAGAGAAAGGCATAGGCAAGGGAGAGTGTGTGGACATCGCGGCGTTTCCGTCAAGAGGAACTGCGCTTTTCAAATAATTTGAAATCAGCGCCGCCCGGAGGGTGCGCCGGGTCCGGGATAGGGCCGTCCGGCCCGAAAGCCGGACGACGCCCCCCACCGAACCGGACGAGCGCGCTGAACCCATCCGGTTGCTCAAGTGGCGGGTTCGTTCACCTTCGGGAGGGGATGACTCGCGCCGGGGTTAATGGGAACGCCCT
>JBBSPM010000069.1:0-23786 GCA_038258815.1 Chthoniobacterales bacterium | reverse complement strand
TGTTGGAGTAGGGGAGGAATGCCGGAGAAGGGATGCGCGGTTTTCATTACTCCATCACTCCATTTCTCCACTACTCCATCTCGGCTTCCGCGCGCTCTTCATCGATCACCCAGGTATCTTTGCTGCCGCCGCCTTGCGACGAATTCACCACCAGCGAACCCGCGGTGAGCGCCACTCTCGTGAGGCCGCCGGGAATAATCTTCACCTTCTCGCCGTAGAGAATGTAGGGCCGGAGATCGATATGGCGGCCTTGCATCGACTCGTCGCAAAAGGCCGGCGAACGAGAAAGCGCGACGACTGGCTGCGCAACGTAATTGCGCGGATTCGCTTTCACTTTTTCGCGGAATTCATCGCACTCCGCTTTGGTCGCCTGCGTGCCCACAAGCATGCCGTATCCGCCGCTCTCGTTCGCCGCTTTCACGACCAACTCCGGGATGTGCTCGAGGATGTAGGCGAGATCCTCTTTCACCGATGCGAGATAGGTCGGGACATTGGGCAGGATGGGATCCTCACCCAGGTAATAGCGGATCATCTTCGGGACAAAATGGTAAACCACTTTATCGTCCGCCACGCCGGTTCCGATCGCATTCGCCAGGGTCACGTTCCCCCTGCGATAAGCGTCCACCAATCCCGCCACGCCGAGTCCCGAGTCCTTCCGAAAAACCTGCGGATCGAGAAAATCGTCATCGATTCTGCGATAGATCACGTCCACGCGCTTCAAGCCCTTCGTCGTGCGCATGAACACCTTCCCGCCATGCGTCTCGAGATCGCGACCTTCCACAATCTCAATCCCCATCGAACGCGCCAGGAACGAGTGCTCAAAGTAAGCGGAGTTGTAGGTGCCGGGCGTGAGCAAAACGACAGACGGGTCCGAGCGCCCCGACGGCGCGACGTGGCGCAGGACGTTAAGCAGTTCCTGTGGATAATCCTCCACCGGCCGCACTTTGTATTGCCCGACCAAGGTCGGGTAAATGCGCTTCATCGCCTGGCGATTTTCGAGGACGTACGAGACGCCAGAAGGGCAGCGCGCATTATCCTCCAGCACGAGATAATTGCCCTCGCCATCTCGAATCAAATCCGTCCCGCAAATGTGAATGTAAACATTTCCCGGCACATCGAATTGCATGAACTCCGGCCGGAAATGCGCCGCCTCCCACACGATGCTCTTCGGGATCGTGCCATCGCGCAGGATGCTTTGATTGTGGTAAACGTCGTGCAGAAAAAGATTCAGCGCCGTGATCCGCTGCACCAGGCCGCGCTCGATCAGGTCCCACTCTTTCGCCGGGATGATTCGCGGCACGAGATCGAACGGAAAAATGCGCTCCGTTCCCTGCTCGTCGTCGTAAACCGTGAAGGTGATTCCCTGGGTGAGAAAATTGGAGGTCGCCAGGGCGCGCTTCTTTTCGAACTCCTCCGGCGCCATAGCCTTGAATCGCGCCAGCAATTTGCTGTAATGGGGACGGATAGCGCCAGGCGCCGCAAACATCTCATCAAAAAATCCCCCGACATCGTAATCGGAGAAGAAGTCGCCCACGACCCAGTCTGGCAGCGCGAAAATCCGAAGCAAATGGAAAACCAAGCGCCACGCGCGCCGACGCATGAGGAGGCTTGCGCCAGCGTCGCCTCGCGCTTCAGCTCGCGCTGGCTCAGGCACTACGCGGCGAGCAAGTTACGCTCCGACCCCGTTTTTGCGGAGGCTTTCGAGCTGCTTCGCCAATCGCGCGCGCCTTTGTTGGATGTCGGCTGCGGGGTGGGGCTGCTGCCGTTCTATTTGCGAGAACGCGGGCTCGCGCAGGCCATTACCGGACTGGATATTGATGGGCCAAAAGTCCGCCGCGGTCACGCCGTGGCGCGTGAGCACTACCGCGATATCGATCTGCGCGAACAGGACGTCGCGACGGTCGAGGTGGATGCGTTTCGCGGCGACGTCGTCATCTTCGATCTCCTTCATTATCTCACGCCCGCCGCGCAGCGGACCTTGCTGGAACGGCTGGCCGCCTCCGTTCCTCCGGGCGGTTTGCTTTTGATTCGAGATTCACCGCGCGATGGCTCTGCTCGTTTTTGGATGACGTATGCTGGCGAAATCTTTGCGCAAACGGTGAGCTGGAATATCGGCGTCCAACTTCATTTTCCAGACAGCGCCTCCCTCCACGCAGTTTTTTACGAAGAAGACTGGGCGCGCCACGAACAGCCAGCCTGGGGCCGGACGCCGTTTAATAACCGGCTCTTTATCTTCCAGCGTCGCGCGTCCGAAGCTGTTCCGGCAGCGGGATAACGCAGCGATAACCGCGCGCCGCGAGCCGTTCCAAGGTGAGTTCGAGGCAGCGCGGACCGAACTCCGGGGCGCGCGCGAATTGATGACCCTCGTGCAGGACTATAATTGCGCCGGGCCGCGTTCCTTTTTCGATGCGTGCCGCCACCTGGCTCGCGTCACGCTTTATGGTGTCGAGACCGCGCACCGTCCAGCCGATCAAGCCGAGCCCGCGGCGCGTGAGCAAAGGATGGAGAAACATGTTCCGCATCCCGACGGGCGCGCGGAAGAAATCCGCCGGTCGCTGCGTTGTCGTCCGCAACGTTTCCGCGCCGAGAATAATTTCGCGCCCTAACCGCGCCGGCCCCGCACACCAAAACGTGCGCCGCGGATGCGACCAAGTGTGGTTCCCTAACGAGTGGCCGCGGGTCAGAATTTCCGTGATGAGATGCGGATACCTCTCCGCCCCCTCGCCGACCACGAAGAACGTGGCGCGGGCTTCAAAGCGCGCCAGGAGATCAAGCATCGCGATGGTGTGTTCGGGCGAAGGGCCGTCATCGATCGTGAGCCAGACTTCGCGCTCGGCGGTTTTGAAGCGGGTGAAAACCGGACCCCACCACTGGCAGCCCGGCACGAGCGTGGCGTAAAGAAGAAGCAGGTGGGAGGTGAGAAGCGGAAGCAATGCGAGCACGAGGTGCGTGCCGATGAAGGTCAACCCGAGCGAGAGTCCCGGCGCGAGCAGGGCATACGCGAGAAGCGCGGCTCGGATCGGGTTCGTATTACGCGGCGGTGGTTGCACGGAGTAGAGCGAGAGCACTGCCGGCCACGAGATTAAGCGCCAGCACGACGATCCAAAGTCCGCCGGCGAACGCGCAGAACCCTCCCGCGTTTAAGAGCGCGACCGCCAAAGCGGTTGTCATCGCGGCGATCAAGAGACCTTGGGCGCGATCGTCCGGTGTTTTGCGCAGCATTCCAAGCGCACGGAGCAGCCGAACGATGAGGAAGTTGCTGTATAAAACTAGAAGCCACGCGGCCCAGACGAGCGCGGCCAGTGGAAGCAGAAGGAGCACTTGTTGCCAACGCTCCAGTCCGCGCAAGCAGAGCTGCGCCACGAAGAAATACGCGATCCCATGGATGAGCCCGCCGGCTACGTTCGCTTCCAGCCAGTTTGTCTCCGTGCGGGCATCGTTCCCGCCGGAAATCCGTGCGATTAGCCGCGGCAACGCGAAGTAGAAACCGGGCTCAGAGTTTGGCATGAGTCGTCGGCACCAAGGCGAACCATTGGTGCCAATATTCGGTTATGACTGCTTCCAGCACATCGCGCCATGTTTTCATCGCGTTCGCCACGTCCTCATCACGGGAGCGCGCGGTGCGCTGCAGATAGATCGGCGCGCGGGTGATGATGCGATATTTGCGATATCCGGCGCGGATGAAGAAGAGGGGGAATATCGGGATCTGCGCCACGAGCCCGAGGGTGAACGGCCCGGTCGGCAACGGCACCCGACGGCCGAACATTTCGACTTCCGCGCTGGCCACACCCGGGATAATTCGATCGCCTTGAATGGAGACGATCTCGCCGTTGCGCACCGCGGCGAGGAGATCGAACGAGAGCAGCGGGCCGCCGCGGTTGTATTCCACTTTTACTGCGCCTGCGCCGGTTTCGTTAAACGAAGTCTGCAGATGCTGAGCGGAGTCGGCGTCCCCTTCCGGCGCGCGGACAATGCGAATTTCGCGCTGGAACTTTTGCGCAAAAATCGAGGCACCTAAATCGTAGCTACCCATGTGCGCAGTGAGCACCACGGCACCGTGCGCCGCCGCCAGTTGCGCGAGAAATTCTTCGCCTTCGATTTCGTAGCCGAACTCAAATTTCGTAAGCTTGAACTTGGTCGCGTCAGTAATCGTCCAGGCAAAGTTCAGCAGAGTGCGGAACGCGCGCAGATAATTCATTCCGCGCGAAGAACCAGGGAGCGCCAGCGCGAGATTATGGACGAGCGCACGGCGCACGGAGCCGGCAAAGAAAAAGAAAAAAATGGTCATGCCGAAGAGCATGATCGGCTGCATGTAAAATGGGATATTCCGCACCGCCCAGTCGAGACACTCGCGCCAGAAAATTCCGCGTGGGGCAAAGCGACGGAGGATGGAGGGCGACGGCGAACTCATACGAAGCGAGACAGACTCGTATCGCAACTTATTGCTCTCCGCGATAACCGTCTCGGGTGTACGCAGCCACCGCGCGGCCGTCGGGGCTAATCCCCGCTCTCTTCTGGCGGCTCCGGAGGCGGCTCGCCATCCACCGGCTGTGCCCGACGTGGGCGCTCCTCCTTGTCCGCGTCTTTGTAGACGTCGCGAAAAATTTTCCCGATCAAGGGCGCGGCACTGCTGCCACCATGGACATCCGCGCCCACATCTCCTTCATAGAGCGCGGCAAAGGCAAACTGCGGCTGCGCCGCCGGGACAAAGCCCGCAAACCACGCCGCGGTGCGTTCCCTCTTCTTCGGACCCCACTGCGCGGTCCCCGTTTTTCCAGCCACCGTCACGTTGTCGAGCCCAGCTTGATGCGCGGTCCCGGCCGGCGAGTTCACCACATCCTTCATCGCTTCGTGCAAGAGCGCGATCGTGTTCGGCGAAGCGTTGATCGAGCGTTTCTCGCGCACCTGATACGCGGTCACGATTTCGTTATCCAAAGTCTGCACCTGCTGCACCAGCCGCGCTTGTAGAAAGGTGCCGCCATTACCCACGATCGCCATCGCCTGCGCCATTTGCAGCGGCGTCACCTCGATATCGCCCTGGCCGATCGACATGTTCGCGATGTCGCCGTTCAGGATCTTCCGGCCATGCGTCGCTTTCATGTACTCATTGTTCGGGATTCGTCCTTCCACTTCGCCGCGCAACGGGATCCCCGCCTTCGCGCCGAACCCCATCCGGGTCGCCCATTCGATAATCGGATCGGACCCCATCTTGATTCCCGCCTGGTAAAACCAGGTGTCGCAAGATTCCGTGAACGCCTCCACAAAATTGAGCGACCCACTATCCTTCTTCTTCCAGTTGCGAAACGTCACGTTCCCGACCTGCAACGCCGGCACGCACTGAAAAGTATCGTCCGGCCGAACCGCGCCGCTCTCCAGTGCGGCGATTCCCACCGGCACTTTGAAGACCGAGCCTGGCGGATAAGAGGAACGAAAAGCCCGTGGCAGCAGTGGAATATCCGGATCGTCCTGCAACTGCTTAAACTTCTCGGTCGAGATGCTGGGGATGAATGAATTCGGATCGTAGGTCGGCCACGAGGCCATCGCCAGGATGTCGCCTGTGCTCGGGTCCATGACCACGATCGCGCCGCGTTTCGCCTTTGCGTCCAGGGCCCTTTCCGCCAGGTCCTGCAAATGAATATCGATCGTCGTCACGACCGTGTATCCTGGGATCGGCGGCGTCACGATCTTCTCCGAGGTCTTCCGTCCGTCCTTATCGAAAGTCAGTTTATACTCGCCGTGCTGACCGGTGAGCATGGTGTTAAAGGTCTGCTCCAGCCCATCGCGTCCTTCCGTTTCCGGCCAAAGCACTTCGTGGTTATCGATGATGCCGTCCGGCATACGCCCGGTCTTTCCAGAATAACCGATGATATGCCCGGCGAGTCGCCCATTCGGATAAACCCGGATGTAAATCGGCCGCAGCAACATGTCGGTCGGCAGTTTTTTCTTTAGCGCATCGCTTTGCTCCTCCGTGAGATTTTGCGCGATCTCGAACGGCAAAATTCCGCGATTGTGATAATGGCGGAGGATCAAGGCATCGGAGACGTTGAGCGAACGACCGAGCAATCTTTCTGCGGCTTTAATCTTCTCCCGCGCATAAGCGAGCGCCTGTGTATCGGAAAACTCCAGCGGTGTCGGATAATTAAACGCGAGGTTCCAGCTCAGTTTATTTTGCGCCAACGGAAACCCATTCCGATCCACGATCTGCCCCCGCGGTGCCGGAATATCGAGCACGTAAGCGCGCGCCAACTTCTGCGTCTCGTAGGTGGGCACGATGGTTTCGTCCACCACCGCTGGCGACGGCGACGGCAAAGGCCCGGGCGACGTTTCATCGGCGGCTCTTCCTGCTCCCATCAAAAGCAGGACGGCCAGGCAAAAAATGATGGAGAGTTTCAAGGCTTTCACTGTGATGGCCGCCGCCCCGTTTGACACGCAGTCTACCAGCGCAAGGCAAGGGCCGATTTTTCCTACAAAGCGAGGCGAGTGGCCGCCACTAATTCGTCCCGCCCTTCGGGATTAGAACGGAATCCCTCCAATCGCAACTCTCGCGCTGAATGAACCACCTTTCGGCCGAGGGAAAATGATTTCGCGCCGCCCTTCGCGGCGCGTCTTACCTTGATGCTCCCGCGCAGCGGACGGTCATCGAGATACACATCGATCCGATCGAGATTTTGGTAGCGGACCCGAATCCTCTCCCCCGTTGATTTTTCCGCCCCCAACAATTGCACCTGGCCTTTCTTCAGAATTTTCCCGGCGTGTTCGATCAGATCGAGGTTGCGTTGCAGGAGGTCGCGCGGTGTCAGGCGATGGAGCTCGTCGGCTTTCACGCCCAAATCCTCCAAAAGAACACCGGAATTTTCTCCCACCCGGGTCACCCGCCGAACGGCGACCCGAAACGAGGCCTGCTTGGGAAGCTGAGGCGGGAAGCATTGCGGATCGCGCACCAGGTCCGCGATGAGCGGATACTCCCAGACGTTGGCCCCGCCGGCGCCGGTGGTTTCGTCCACTCCCAGGATAATGCCAATCTCGTGATCCTGGAAGCCGGCCGCAAAGATATCGGTCGTGCTATAACAAAGCGCGTCGATCACCAGGACGACAGGCCCCTGATACTTCTGGCCGAGATCGTTGTAGTTTGCGATCGGCTCCAGCGGAAAGCCTTGCGAATACTCCGTCCCGGTTTCGATCGACTGGGCGATGGAATCCCGCCACGCCCCGATAAAATCATGCTTCGCGGTCAAAGCCTGCGTGCGGGCTGAATTCAAAAAACTGAATCGCGCCGGGTCAATCGGTCGCGGCGTCAACAACTGGAGCAATCGCTCGCCGAAGGTGATCAGGCCCCCGCCATTGCCGCGCACGTCCAGGATCAGTCCATCCTGCGGAAGTTCGGAGACGATGCGGATGAATTCTTCGATATACCTCTGCTCATCTTCCACATTAAAGGTCGCCAGCCGGACGTAACCGAACAGGCCCGAGGATGTCCGCACGATGCCGCAGGTCGGAAAAACCTCCCGCGCCCAATCTGAGATACTGCTCTCAGCATTCTCGCCGAAATGCTTCACCCGCGGCCCCTGCTGCCGCCCTTCCTCGAAAAGATAACGGCGAATTTGCCGCTCCGATTCACTGCGCGCGTCCATCCCGACCGCCCAGATATTCTCGCGCTGTGCTCGGGCGATCGCCGTCGCCGCCGCCAAACCGGCCTCGGGCTGCCTTTGAAACACCTGCCAGCCAAAACGAATCGTCTTCGGCTCTTTTCCGGGCTGTGGCAAAAAACGAAGGTCGACCCATTCTTCATCCGGCAGCAGCGACTGCCCTAACCAGCGGATGGTCAGCGCGGTCAAACCCTGGGCCAGACGGGCCGCGGGATTACTCCCCGCCTCGCGCTCCGCATTGGCGGCCACGACCCGGCGGATCGGCGTCCCGTTCCAATGCGTCACGATCGAGCCGAGCTGGAAGTCGGGATCCACCGGCACCTCGCCCGGCTGGGTCGCCATGATGTGAGTCACGAGAAAAAGCTCTTCCTCGGCAGCACCGAAACAGCGTTCCAAACGGAAGGGTAGATACGCCGTGCTGCTCCGGAAAGGTTCCGGCATCTCGAAACTGGTGTGCAGATCCCGCAGTTGGCAGAAGATCGAGAGCAGTTCGTTAAAGAAATCGCGGTCCGGCAATGGCGGCGTCGCCACCTCCGAGCGGCGCCGAAGCAGTTTCAAACGTTGCAGCGGATTGATCGCATACATCGACCGCTTCAGCGGCAGATGGACGTAGAGCGTTTCGATTAGCTCCAGCGCACACGCGATCAATTCCTTCCGCTCCGTCGGCGACAAATTGCCAGCCTGACTTGCGACCACCCGATCAGTCGCACGGGAGGCGCTCTGCTTGCGCCTCGTCATTTACCATCCCGCCAAGGCGCGGAAATCGGCCGCGCTTCGAGTGACTCCCTCGCGGATGGAGGTCTCGATTTGTTTGATCGTGGGAGTCACGATCACATCGCGCGTAGCCCGCTTCTTCACGGAAGTTTTGCTGCTCGTCGTCTTGGCGCTTTTCTTCTCCTGAGCCATAATCCAAATCCTAGCGGTTTCACGGTCCGAATCAAATCAGTTACACGCCTCCTCAATTACACGCCTCCAGGCCGCCGGCCTGCTCTCCGCGCGCTAATGCCGCTGCAAAAAGCGGTGCACTTCCTCCGCCAGCTTCGGCCCAATTCCCTCCGTCGCCGCGATCTGCTCCACCGTCGCTTTCCGCAACCGATTCACCGATCCAAACTGCCGCAGCAAAAGATTCTTCCGGTTCTGACTCACTCCCGGGCAATCATCGAGAATGCTCTCCCCGATCCGCTTCTTCATCAGCAATTGATGATAGCCATTCGCAAAACGGTGCGCCTCGTCGCGAATCCGCTGCAACAATCGCAACGCACCCGAGTCGACCGGCAACTGCAACGGCAACGCCCGCCCCGGCCGGTAAATTTCCTCAAACTCCTTCGCCAGTCCGATGATCGGCAGCTCATGCAGGCCGAGCCGCTGCAACTCCTTGCAAGCCGAAGAAAGCTGTCCCTTCCCGCCATCGACAATGATCAGATCCGGCAACCGAACGCTGATGAATTTCGGATCGCGGATGGCGGATTTCGGAAAGGGCTGCAAACGCTCCGCAATCTCCTGTGGCGTTTCCTGCGAATACTCCGCGGAACTCAACCGCACCGCTTCGGCCTCACTTTCCGGTTTCCGGTTTCCGGTTTCCGAAATTCCCAGCAGCACCCGCGCGTATCTCCGCCTAACGACCTCCGCCATACTGGCAAAGTCATCCTGCCCCTTCACCGTCCGAATGCGATAGCGCCGATAGTTATTCTTATCCGGCACGCCATCGCGAAAGCAGACCATCGAAGCCACCACATGGGTCGTGGAAATGTTCGAAATATCGAAGCACTCCATCACCGCCGGCGCGCGTTCCAATTGCAGCGCATCGCGCAATGACTCCACATCCTGCGCGGGATCGATCGAGCTGGGTAGGCTGTGCCGCGTGAAACGACGCATCGGTTTCGTCGTCCGCTTCAAATCCTCCAGCATGTTGCGCAGTTCCGCCGCCTTCTCGAAGTCCAGCTTCTCCGCCGCCTTCCGCATCTCATCCTCCACCGCGCCGATCATCTCGCGCGAGTGTCCTTCCAGAAAATCACACGCCTGCCCCACCCGTTCCGCGTATTGCTCGGCGTTAATCTCACTGAGTCGGAACGGGACTTGGTAAGTGGAAGATTTCAGCTCGCGCGGCGTCGGCGCACCGCGTCCAAACGTCAGCACGCCGAATTTCTTGCGCATAAAATTGAGCGTCTGCCGCAGCGCTCCGGCGTGCGCGTAGGGACCAAAATACCGCGCGCCATCGTCCTTCTTGAACCGCGCCAAACGAAAACGCGGCCAGTCTTCCTTCGGATCCACTTTCACCACGAGGAACCGCTTATCATCGCGGAAAGAGATGTTGTAGCGCGGCCGAAATTCCTTGATCAGCTTGCCTTCGAGGAGCAGCGATTCCGGCTCGCTCGCGACGGTATGGAACTCAAAATCCCACACCGCTTCCAGCAACGCGCGCGTCTTCAGATCCGCCTGCGCCATCCGCGACGGAAGGAAATAAGAACCCACCCGTTTCCGTAAATCGCGCGCTTTTCCCACGTAAATCACGCGGTTAAACCGATCGCGCATCAGGTAGACGCCCGGCTTGTGCGGAACCTCCTGCACGCGCTTCGGGAAGTCGGCTTTTTCTTTCGGGAGTGTGGACGACACAGGCCTTCAAGCGTCCCGTCACGCCCGGGGAAATGCAACTGTAGCCACGTCCCTGCGGGACGTGCGAGGGCGACGGAGCCTTCCGTTACGATCGCGCCTTGAGAAGATGGACCGCCAATCCCACGCGTCGCGCAGCGACGCGGCTACAGCTTCCCTGGACCCCACAACGCGCGGCCCGGCGTCGCGCTTGTATGCTCACCATCTTTCAAAACCTGCACACCGTTCACAAAAACGTGTTTCATCCCGGTCGCATATTGATGCGGCTTCTCGAAGGTGGCGTGATCCGTAATCGTCTTCGGATCAAAAACCACCACATCAGCAAACATCCCTTCTCGCAGAAATCCACGCTGAGCGAGCCCTAGATTCGTCGCCGGCAGTCCGCTCATCCGTCGCACCGCTTCCGCCAGCGAAATGATCTTCTCTTCGCGCACATATTTGCCCAGCAGTCGCGCGAAATTCCCATAGGCGCGCGGATGCGGATTCGACTTCAAGAAATTCCCTTCCGGCGCTTGCGACGCTTCATCGGAGCCGAATGAAATCCAAGGCTTCGCGATCTGCTTCCGCACGTTCTCTTCCGACATCACAAAATAAATCGTGTCGATCCGCGACTCATCTTCTGCGATCAAATCCATCAGCGTTTCCACCGGATCTTTTCCTCGTAGCTTCGCTACTGCCGCGAGCGATTTTCCGGTGAGCGGTTTCAGTTTCTCCGATTTGAAACCGACCAGCAGAATCTTTTCCGGCGAACCTGTCGCGAGATAGAAATTCTCCCAGTCCTGACTCGGCGTCCGCACCTGCTCCGCGATTTTCCTCCGCGTCTCCGGATCGCGCAGCCGCTTGAAGAGCGCGGGATAACCGCCATCCGCCGTCCACGGCGGCAGCGAGGCATCGAGTCCCGTGCCGGCGGCGGTATAGTTGTACATGTCGGCTGTGATCTTGAGTCCTTCCTTCTGCGCGGCCTCGATCTTCGCCAGCAGGTCGTCTTCCTTTTTCCAATTCCCCTGGCCCGCCGCTTTCAGGTGATAAATTTCCGCTGGAATTTTCGCCTCCCGGCTGATGCGGATCAATTCATCGAGCGCTTCGAGCAAATGATTCCCCTCGCTCCGCATGTGCGAAATATATTTGCCCTGATATTTCGCAGCCACCTTGCTGAGCTCGATCAACTCCTCCGTTTTCGCGTAAAACGCTGGCGGGTAAATCAGCGACGAACCAATCCCGAGCGCGCCCGCTTCCATTTCCTTGCGCACGAGTCCGCGCATGGCTTCGAGTTGCTCCGGTGTCGGCTGTTTATCTTCCAGGCCAATGACGTATTCGCGCACCGTCGTCGCCCCGAGAAACGAGGCCACGTTGCAGGAGACGCCGCGCTTTTCCAGATAACTCAGATACTCCGCCAGCGTGTTCCACTGGATCTCGTATTTGATGTCCTTCTGCTCTTCGAGCATGCGCTTCTTCATCGTCGCGTTGAGCGGGCCCATCGAATTCCCCTCGCCCATAATCTCCGTCGTCACGCCCTGCCGGATCTCGCTCTGCGAACGGCCATCTTCGATCAGCGAATCCGTCGACCACGACAGCATGTTGATGAATCCCGGCGCCACCGCCATGTCGCTCGCGTTGACGGTCTGCTTTGCCGTCGCGTCCGCGAAATCTCCTACGCCCACAATTCGATCGCCGCGGATCGCGACGTCAGCGCGGCGTCCCTCGCTTCCCGTCCCGTCATAAACCATCCCGCCCTTGATCAGCACATCGAAATCCTCGACTGGCACCGCGATAGCCGTTGTGGCCACAAGCATACACAGCACTCGAAACATGCGCCGAACGTGACAGCGCCTAACGAATCCGTCACGACGAAAAGGCCACGATCCAGTGGCGTCGCTACAACGAAACACACCATTCCTCCGACTCACCGCGCTCTTTCTGCGCATATTGGCGGCATGTTTGATCTCGCAATCGTCGGCAGCGGTCCGGGCGGCGCGACCTGCGCGGCGTTTTGCGCCCAAGCCGGCCTCCGCACCGTCCTCCTCGACCGCGAAATCTTCCCGCGCGAAAAAGTCTGCGGCGATTGTCTCAACCCGTCCTGCACGCCCGTCTTGGAACGCCTTGGCCTCGCCGGACGCGTCCGCGCCTTGCCTCACGGCACGCTCGCTCAAGTCGACTTCATTGCCATCGGTGGACACACCGTTTCGGTTCCTCTCCCGGCCGACGCCGAGATCGCCGTCAAGCGCAGCCTGCTCGATCAACTCCTCGCGACGCGCGCCGCCGAAGCTGGCGCCGAAATCCGCCAAAGCGCCACCGTCCATGCACTCACCGCGCCGAAATCCCCTAACGACACCTGGCAGATCACAGCCGGCACCGAGACGCTTCGGGCGCGAATGCTGGTGGCCGCCGACGGTCGCAATTCCACCGTCGCGCGCCTGCTCGGTCTGCTGCCCCGAATCGCCAAAGATCGCGTCGCTTTGCAAACGCACCTCCCGCTGCCCGAGAAATTCGGCCAGCGCATCGTTCTACAATTTCTCCCAGATGGATACTCTGGCCAGGCACCGATCGGAAACGATGAGCTGAATCTCTGCCTGGTCGGCAAACCAAAAACGCTGCCCGCCTTGCGCGCCTGGGCCCAAAAGAAGTTCGGCCTGGCGAGCAACCATCCCTGGCATACGATTACCCCACTGCGCCGCGCCGCCATCGCCGCCACCAGTGGCCGACTGTTCTTGATCGGCGACGCCGCCCGTGTGGTCGAGCCGTTCACCGGAGAAGGCATCTACTACGCGCTTCGGTCGGGTGAACTTGCCGCGAAAGCGATTCGGTCTTTCAACGAAACCGGCGACCTCGAGACCTCGACTCGTCGCTACCAAACCGAACACGACAAACTCTACCGCGGCCGCCTTTGGCTGAACCGCCTCGCGCGCACCGCGGTTCTCTCCCCGCAAATCACCTCGTTGCTCCTGCGCGGACGCATCCTTCCCGCGTCTCTCCTCGCCGCCCTCACGACCAAGATCGTCCGTTAAGACCATCGAGTGCGTTCGAGCCTGTCATCCTGAGCGCAGCGCAGCGCAGTCGAAGGATCTCCCCGTCACTCCGACGAACACGCTCCCTTAAAGCCCGTAACCGACAGATCGATTGCGAGATCCCTCGACCGTCTGCGCGGCTCGGGATGACGCTAGCGGCGGTTCACGCCCGTCTGTAGACGACACGCTTTCACCGTGTTCGACATCAGCATCGCAATCGTCATCGGGCCGACGCCTCCCGGCACTGGCGTGATCGCTGATGCCTTCGGCTCCACTTCGTCGAAAGCCACATCACCCACCAATCGGTATCCCCTCGGCGCGCTCGCGTCCTCCACACGATTAATCCCCACATCGATCACGACCGCGCCGTCCCGCACGTGCTCCGCTTTGACGAAGTGCGGCTGGCCGATCGCGGCAATGACGATGTCGGCGGTGCGCGTAATCGCCGGCAGATTTCGACTCCGTGAATGCACGATCGTAACGGTGGCGTTCGCGCCCTCAGCTTTTTGCATGAGGAGCAACGCGACCGGTTTTCCCACGATCATGCTCCGCCCGAGGACGACGACGTGCGCACCGGAAAGCTCCACTCCGCTTTCCACGAGCAAACGCTGACAACCGAGCGGCGTGCAAGGCACGAATCCCGACAAATCCCCGAGCGCGAGTTTCGCCACGTTCATCGGATGGAAACCGTCCACATCCTTCGCTGGATCGAGCGCGCGCACGATGGCTGATTCGTCGATCTGCTTTGGCGGCGGCGATTGCACGAGGATGCCATGCACCGCCGGATCGCTATTCAGTTCATCCACCCGCGCGAGCAATTCGTCCTGCGTCGTCTCGGTCGGCAATTCCAGTTTTACGGAATGCAATCCCAGCTCGCGGCACATCTTGTCCTTCGAGCGCACATAAGCGCGCGAGGCCGGATCATCGCCCACGAGCACGACCGCCAGGCCCGGCTGCACGCCGCGCGCTTTCAGCTCCGCAATCTCGCCGCGCAACTGTTCGTAAACCTTTTCCGCAATCGCGCGGCCGTCGATTAGTTCAGCCATTGTTAACGAGTCTCCACCGTTTCCATCATCGCATTCTCCAAACGCAGGCGCTCCGATTCAAATTCCGTTTCATCGGTCGTCGCGTTCACGTGGTAGAGCGGACCAATCGTGAGCCGCACGGTCGAGAAAGGCCGCGGCAAAATGAAGCGGTCCCAATTTTTCAAACGCCAGCAACTCGAGAATTCCATGTGCATCGGCAGAATCGGTGCGCCCGACTTTTGCGCGAGGTAGATGATGCCGGACGCAAGTCGATAAGCGGGACCGCGCGGGCCATCGGGGACAATGCCGACGACTCTTCCCCGTTCCAGCGCTGCCTTTAATTCCAGAATCGCGGCGGCGCCCCTTCGCGAACTGGAGCCGCGAATCACTTCGAAATCGTAGCGCGCAAGGAAATGCGCGATCATCTCGCCATCGCGACTGGCGCTGGTGAGGCCCGTGCCCGGATATTGAGAGAGGTAACGGCGGAAAACTTGAGGCCAAAGAAGCAACCGATTATGCCAGATGGCAGTGATGAAAGGTGCGCCTGTCGGTTGTCCTACGAGGCCCGCTCGATCGTCCACCTTGAAGCGAAGGGTGCGGACCCAAACCTGGAGCAAGCGATAGCCGAATGCGATCAGCCAGCGCGCGGTGCGGCCCGAGGGTTTCAATTTTCCGGTGGCGAGGTTTGCGCGCCGTCATCTTTCCAGCGGTAGGCGCGCGGATTCGGCAGGCCGAGTTGATCGAGAATGCGCCAAACGACGGTGTCGACGACTTCGGTCACGGTGGCCGGCCGATTGTAGAATGATGGAATGGCGGGGAGCACGACCGCGCCTGCTTCGAGCAGTGTCACGACATTCCGGGCATGGATCAGACTCCACGGTGTCTCACGCGGAACGACGATCAGCTTCCGCCGTTCCTTCAAGAAAACGTCGCCCGTGCGCAAGAGCGCGCTTTCGCCCGAGCCACTCGCGAGCCGGCCGAGTGTGGACATGGAACACGGCACGATGACCATGGCGTCGAACCGCGAGGAACCGCTGACGTAAGGAACGTTGAGATCGTTCTCCGGATGTTTCGCCACGCCTTCCGGGATTCGCAGCTCGTCGGTCTCCTGCGTCGCCACCATGCGAGCGTGACCGCTCATGATGAGATGCACTTCATTCGCGGCGCAATCGATCTGATCGAGCAAACGCTGCAAATAAATGGTGCCGCTGGCGCCAGTCGCGGCAATGACGAGCTTCATCGCGCTAAGGAACCACACTCGCGCCGCGAAGACGAGCGCATCCATCCTCCCCTGCATGCTCGTGTCCCGTGCTACGCCAAACTTTGATGCATATGCACGAAAGTTTGGCAATGGAATTGGGGTTGTCTCGTGCTCCCCCTCGGCCCGACTCGCCCACGCCCCACGCCCCACGAGCACGCCCACGAGCACGCTCACGAGCATGAGCATGAGCATGAGCATGAGCATGAGCATGAGCATGAGCATGAGCATGAGGTGGAACCGTGATAAGGTCGCCGATGATCAAACGTCTGCTGCACACGCGCTATCGCGTGCAAGATCTCGAAAAGACCGTCTCCTTTTATAAAGACGTCCTCGGTTTGGAAGAAACCCGGCGACACACTTCGGGCCGCGGCTCGCAGTTGGTCTTCTTCAAGGCGCCTGGGAGCGAGGAGGAGATCGAGTTGTGCAAATTCGATGAGAGCGGCCCAGTCGTGGTGGGTCCGGATCTGACGCACCTGGCGTTCGAGGTGGATGACATCGAGGAGTTCGCGAAGCATTCCGCCGCGAAAGGCTATCCGCTCTCCGACGGACCGCACAAAAACAGCAGCGGGGGCGCGATCGCTTTCATCGACGCGCCAGAGGGTTACGAGATTGAATTGATCCAGCACGCGCCCAGCGCATGAATGCTGCTTCCTTGCGAAGCCCTATGCTGCACCGCACCTTCAGCGCAATGAATTTCCCACGGCATTCCGCCCTTTATCTCTGGACGGTCGTGGCGTGCTGCGTTTGCACGAGCGCACTCGCCGCTCCAAAAAAGAAGCGCAGCACCAAGCGATCGAGCCCGCCAGCGATGGAGACCGTGCGCGCGCTCCCAGTCAATCCGAGGTCGTCCGATTCGGACACGTCCTCTGGCTTCGACCGCAGGTCGAATGGAGTGCCATCCGTCGCCGCGGCTGCGGTGATCGTAATCGACGCGCGGACCGGCGCGGTTTTGTATGAAAAGAACGCGGATGCGCAACGCGCCGCCGCCAGCACGCAGAAACTTCTCACCTCGCTCATCATCGCGGAGCGCGGCTATCTGGACCAAGAGGTCACCGTGATGCCAACCGACACGATGGCGGAACCGACGAAATTGAACATCAAACCCGGCGACAATTATCGGCGGATTGATTTGCTGCGCGCCTTGCTCGTAAAAAGCCCGAACGATGTCGCGCGCTGCCTGGCTAGGGACTCGGCCGGCAGTCTGGAGGAGTTTGCCTCCCTGATGAATCAGCGCGCACGCGAACTCGGCGCCACCAATTCGCATTTCATCAATCCGAACGGCCTCCCCATGCCCGGCCAATACTCGAGCGCGCGCGATCTTTCGCTCATCGCCCGCGCCGCTTACGCCAATCCCACGATCCGCTCCATCGTCTCGCTGCCGAAACTTGTCTTCCGTTATGCGGATGGACGCACCCGCGAGCTGACGAATACGAACAAGGTTCTAACGCGACTTCCATACTGCAACGGGATGAAGACTGGTTATACCGATGCGGCTGGGCATTGCCTCATCTCCAGCGGAGCGCGCCCTGGGCGCGATGTCATCGCAGTGGTGCTGGGCGATCCGAAGTCCCGCATCTGGAATGATTCGGCTGCGCTTCTTTCCTGGGCACTCTGGATGTAGCGCGCTGGAGGGACGCCCGCCGTGGCGTCCAGCCTGTTTTGCCTTCGCGAAGTTCGTCCCTAGGTTGGATCGGTTGCGCGACCCATCATGAGCGATCTTTTCCACGAGCAACTGCAGGCCCTGCGCGCGCAATCGTTGCACCGGAAGCTGCGCGAGATCGGCAGCGCACAGGGCGCGGAAGTGCAAATTGTCGGCCAACAGCTCGTTAACTTTTCTTCCAACGATTATCTCGGACTCGCGAACGATCCCCTGCTTCGCGAGGCCGCGACGGCCGCGATCGAAGAGTTCGGCGTCGGCACGGGTGCATCGCGTTTGATCAGCGGGACGCGCTCGCCGCATGTGCGGCTGGAGAACGCCCTCGCGAAATGGAAGGGCACGCAGGCCGCGCTCACCTTTAGCAGTGGCTATGCGGCCGCATTGGGCACGGTGCCGGCGCTGGTGGGCAAGAAGGATGTCGTTCTGCTCGATAAGCTGGCGCACGCCTCGCTCATCGATGGGGCGCGTTTGAGCGGCGCTACGATCCGCGTTTTCCCGCATAATCATCTCGGAAAACTCGAAAGCCATCTGGAATGGGCGCGACAAGAGCGGCCGGAGGGACGGCACCTGATCGTGACGGAATCCGTTTTCTCCATGGATGGCGACCGCGCGCCATTGCGTGCTTTGATCGGGTTAAAGAGGCGCTTCAGCGCGCTGCTCCTGCTGGATGAAGCGCATGCCGTCGGAGTCGTGGGCGAGCATGGGCGTGGACTGGCGCACGAGCTCGGCCTGGCGCGCCACGTCGACGTGCAAATGGGAACACTAAGCAAGGCGCTGGGCGTATGCGGCGGGTATATCTGCGGCTCGCACAGCTTGATCGAATGGCTGGTAAATCGCGCGCGCCCTTTCATTTTTTCCACCGCCCCGCCACCCGTGCTGGCGATGGCGGCGTTGGCCGCGCTCGAGTTTCTCCAAACCAGCGAGGGCGCGGCGCGGCAGGCCGCTCTCTGGAAAAATATCGAAACGCTCCGAGCCGCACTGCCGAGCGTGGTGCCACCCGCACCACCGCCAGACCCGATTCCTGCCTCCGCGAAAGGGGCGAAGAAAAGCAAGCCCGGTGTTCTACGCCAACTCCTCAGCGGACGCTTGGCCGGGAACTCGAAAACCGTGGAATCAGCTGCGCCCAGCGAAGCACCCAGCGCGCGCGGGAGCGCGATTCACCCCCTGATGCTGGGCGACGAGCAGGACGCGCTGGATCTGGCGCGCTCGCTGCAGGGCGAAGGATTCCTCGTGCCTGCGATTCGTTATCCTACGGTCGCGAAAGGCGCAGCTCGTCTCCGAATTACGGTGACGGCCGCGCATAACGAAGCGCAGATTCGCGCTCTGGCCGGGGCGATCACTCGACTCCGGCCGGAGGCGACAACCTAACAGACGACGTTACAATCCCGCCGCCGCGTTTCCACGCAGCAACGGTGTGGGAAGGAGACCGGGGTTCCGGTTCGGATCGACCGGGCCTTCCGCGGGAATGTCTTCTGGACCTTCCGCAGGTGGTGGCCGCTCGCCGACCGAAGTATTGGCAGCGACCCGCTGGGATAGCGTTCGGCGGCTCGCAGTCGATTGACTCGACTGGCACGCGGTAAAGAGCGAGAGGGCGAGCAGGCAGGTGGCGATTTTAATCATCATTTTGAACTCCATTTGCGGGCAGAATTTCGATGCTCTGCCTACGGTCTTTATAATTACTATATTTTAATTCAAGCTGGCAAGTACGATCTTTGCTAGGCGTATTTCGCGACTCATTTTTGCGAAAAAAACGCCGCTCAGCGTTCCAGTGGCCTTTGTGAAAGTTTATTTTCACGCCCCGCTGCGGGTCCGGTGTGGCGCGCCGCTAGAGGAAACGTTCCAGCAGAGCACTGAGCTTGATCGTGGTCTCTTCCGGCCACAATTTGCGGTCCGTCACGAGTGCGGACGTGAGCGCCTGCTGCGATGACCAGGTCGGCTCCGCGGGAATGCGCGGGATGGCTTCCGCCAGGATTTTCTTCGCTGCTTCCGCATTGGCGACCAGATGACCGAAGACGGATTCCGCAGAGACGGGCTCTTCTTCCACCTTCCAGCAGTCGTAATCAGTGATCATGGCCATGGTGCCGAGCGCGATCTCCGCTTCGCGAGCTAGCTTCGCTTCCGGAAGATTCGTCATACCGATGACGTCGAAACCCTGGCGACGATTGAACTCCGACTCCGCCCGGGTGGAAAACGCTGGGCCGTCCATGTTCACATAGGTGCCGCCGTTGTGGACCTTCGCACCAGCTTTCGTCGCCGCCTCATGCAGGATGGCACGCATTTCCCGGCAGATCGGTTCCGCGAAAGAAATGTGCGCCGCAATTCCTGCACCGAAAAATGTGTGATGAGCGCGCTGGCTGGTGCGGTCGTAAAATTGTGACGGCAGGAGCACATCCCGCGGCGCATATTTTTCCTGCAGGCTCCCGACCGCAGTCACGCAGATAATCCAGCGGACATTGAGCGAGCGGAGCGCGTAGATATTCGCGCGGTGATTCAGTTCATGCGGCAAAATGCGATGCCCGCGACCATGCCGCGGAAGGAAGTAAACCTGACGACCGTGCAGCCTCCCGCCGATCAAAGCATCCGAAGGCGAACCGAACGGTGTCGGCACGAACTGCTCGGAAGGATCTTCCACGCCCTCCATTTGGTAGAGGCCGCTGCCGCCGATGATTCCGATTGCTGGTTCCTGGTCGCTCATGGGCCGGCATTAAATGCGAAACGACGCGCCGTTGGGAAGGTGATAATCGAAACGACGGAGCGACGACTCCAACTTCAACGCGCGCTCTCAGCCGGCGGTGGTAAGGTGAGCATCATCATGAACAGAATTATCGTCTCGATAGTCCTGGCTTTGGGCATCGTGTTTTTGACCTCCTGCGAAACACCGGGACCGGCTCCATTGGCTCACGCAAAAATGCGCGATAGCGCAACCGCGTCGCGCTCGTCGCCGATAGCACAAGAGCGCCCCGGGCTCGGAACGCGTTGGGGCGAGACGCGTGTCTCGCGCGTCGACGTGACCGGCTTCCGACGAGCGCAGCCCAGTCGTCCATTGGTGACGACGGCCATCCACTACAACGACGCGGAAGGCATCCGCGCCATGATTGGAGCGACACTAACCCCACGACGCAGCCGGCCGTCCCTTGGCAGTCCCGCCGGCAATCTTCTCGCCGTGGAAATCCGCGATGGCAGCGGTCGGTTGCTGCCGGGCACCGCGGTCGGCGGTCGCTGGTTTGTCATCGGCGAGAAGGGCGGCCGCTATTCCATCAACGTGCGCAATCGGAGCGACGTGCGCATCGAAGTCGTCCTTTCCGTGGATGGCCTCGATGTCCTGGATGGTCGGGCGGCTTCTTTCCGGAAACGCGGCTACGTGATCGCGCCGCACGGGACATTGCGTGTGGAAGGATTCCGCCAAAGCACAGAAGCCGTCGCAGCCTTCCGTTTCAGTTCGGTGCGCGAATCCTACGCGAATCAAAAACACGGCGAGACGCGCAACGTGGGTGTGATCGGGATCGCCGCGTTCAACGAATATGGCACCAACCCGCTCGATGAGGAAGCGCAGCGCCGCTTGAAGGCGAATCCATTTCCCGGCAGCGGTTTCGCCACGCCGCCTTAAGAACTCAGGGTTCAGGGTTCAGAAAAGCGGAGACAGTTCATATCTGAACCCCGAACCCTGAGACCTCTCCCGGTATGAACCGGGGACATCGGTAACAGATTGACCGGGGACATGGGTGACAGTTTGAGGGTGAAGGATGCCCTGGAAAAACGAGTCACCGATGTCCCCGGTTCATACCGACACCGGCCCATCACTCACCGGACACATCTGCTCCATCCGACGATCACTCCGGCACCTTCGCTGCGGCAAAATCTTCGGCCTCGAGAACCTGTTTGTTCAGTGTGACCCAATCCCGGATCTTCTGCCGACCTTCCTCGCCGTCCTTCGTCTCAAACCTTACTTTGCTGGCCCAGTCTGTGACTTCCGGATTGAACGAGGCGCTGGATTTTATCAGCTCCTGAATTGCCCTTGCGGCGATAACAGAACCCGGGAAAACTGCAAAACTTTCGTGTCCGCTGACAAGCTTACCGTATTTGGCGCTTTCCTCTTTGAAGAGCGGCCCGCCGAGAGCGCTAATCAGCCTTGGGTTACGCGACAATACAAAATCGCCAGCTATGCTCTGCTCTCGAATCAAATTCTCGATACAATAGCGGACCGTTTCCGGATCGTCGATTCGAAGGAGAAGCAGAGTTGAGCGCGCATCATGTGAAGGGCCTAACGCCCTTTGGCGCAGCCTCGCTACGACGTCGGCGTTCTCCGGCGCCAAGAGAAACTGCTTCGAGATGTTCCGGTTATTTCGGATGACCGCGTCCACTCGCGCACTCAAGTCCTGCGCGTGAGCCATTCTACCGCCAGTTGTGAAGGCGAACAAACACACCGCTGCAAAAAGAGGCGCCCTCATGGTGCAAGAAAAGGCGAACCGGCAGTCTCGTTGGCCTTCCTCCAATCGACATGTGAGAGCCACTTTCCCGAACGATCGGCTCCATTTCCCGGTTTCATTAACCCAGTGTCGGGCAACGTGAGGCGGGGGAATGGTCCAGGATCATGGGACCCGTTTGCCGCCGCCCCAGGAGTTACGGAAAGACGCAGAACGTGACCGACTTCGTGTGCTGCAATACGAGCGGCGATTTCGTCATTGTTGGTCGTTTCGACGAAGACAAAGCAGCGTTTCCTCAAAATGGGATCGTCCTCAGTATCACCACGAACATACACTCGCTGTGAATACGGGATGTCATCGTCGTCTAGCGGGTCCTGTGGCCCACGCGGTGGCTGCACTCCACTTTTCTTTGCTAAATATATCAGCAGCTTTCCCGCCCTCGTACTTTCTCCCCCGCTAACGTGCTGGTACTCTGTATCCTCAAGGCGACAATCAGGAGCAAAAGTGTAAAGACCGCCGGAGTAAACGTCATAATGAACGTCCAATGATGAGCCAGAGCTTCCATCCAGTTGGAAATGAATGCCCGCTTGATCATAGATTTCGTTGAGTGTGCCCAAGATTTGCTGATCACTTGGGCCGCTCACGCCCTGCGTTCCCGGTGAAGTCGGGTCTTCTACCCGATAAATTCCCAGAGAGACGATTCGCGGCGGCAAGGCCATCACGTGAAGTCGGGCGCAGGTCCGGCCAGTATCGACACCCTGCGCGTCCAGCACTCGCACCTCGATCGTGGCAGAGGTGACATCGTCGCTACTGGTGACTCCTTCGAGGTGCAGATTGTTCGGCCCGTTGGTGAAGCCCGTTTGCGGAGACACAGTAAATTCAACCGGTTGGTTCTCTCCCTGATTCATCGGGTCCGGGTCCGGCACAATGACGAGCTTCATACGTTCCGCGCCCGCCTTGATGACCAACTGCACCACATCACGCGTGCTGCCTTTCACCACACTCGCCCAGGCGTCGCGCCCGGGCCCGCCATCGTGGCGGGGATTTTGGGGTCAGGCGACATCTCTTGACAAATCCACCCACTGGCGCAGAGATGCCGACAGTTTCGGGCCGCGCTGCTCCCACCGCCGCAGTTGCTGACTGACGTTTGCGGCGCTCTTCATCGAGAGACGCTGCGCGAGCCAACTCATGCTCACCGTCGTGTTCTCCCAGATGACTTTGGCAATTGCGACCTTTCTCGGATCGCTCCCTTTCAAATCCTGAACCGCGTGCAAGTCCAAGCCCGCCGCCGCCAACCCCTCCCCCAGCAAGCGCCGCGCTTCCTGTTCACCATGGGCCTTGGTCGCTCCATCCGCTCGCCCGCTGCGGTGGCGCGGCTTCTTTAGAACCGCCGCGCCCACCTCAAGCAAGCGCTCGGCGAAGGCTTGGCTGCCCCAATACCAGCCCCGCTCTAGGTGACTGCGACGCCTGTCTGCCTCGCTCTCCGGTTTGACTACCCCCGCCCGCTCCGAGCCCTCCTCCAACGCGCGCCGATTCAGCCGTCCGACAAACCGTCGCCGCCCTCTGGCCGTATCCTCCATTCCAAACACCTCCAGCGCACTCTTCGCGGCTAGCCAAAACGGCCGTTGATGAGGCCGCTTTGCATAACCGGTCGCCACGCTACTCCACGGATAGTCCGCCACGCTTTGGCCCTGCGCGGGATCAACCAAACCGGCCCGCACCGGGTTCAAGTGAATGTAGTCCAGCAGCGTTTCGTAGTAATAGCGCTCCTGATTGTCCACCGGGACTGCCTTGTAGCGATCGCCAAAGAGCCGGCCCCAGCTGCGATGGCGCGTATTGAAGCGTCGCGTCCAGGTATTTTGCAGCCACTTCATTCCCGCCACCAGGTTGGGTTCGGGCGTCTCCACCAGCAGATGATAGTGATTGCTCAAGAGCACCCATCCATGCACCCGCCAGCCGGTCATGGCGCAGGTTTCACCCAACGTCTGCACCCAGCGGGCTCGATCCGCCTCATCCCGGACAATCGCCTCCCGCCGGTTCCCGCGCGCCATCGCGTGGTAATACGCCCCAGGATATTCGATGCGTAGACTTCGGGGCATCTCTCCCTTTTAACTTCGCAATGCATTCTGTCAAGAGTTGTCGCCTGACCCCCATTTCA
>JBBSPM010000068.1:0-24179 GCA_038258815.1 Chthoniobacterales bacterium | reverse complement strand
GGGCGTTCCCATTAACCCCGGCGCGAGTCATCCCCTCCCGAAGGTGAACGAACCCGCCACTTGAGCAACCGGATGGGTTCAGCGCGCTCGTCCGGTTCGGTGGGGGGCGTCGTCCGGCTTTCGGGCCGGACGGCCCTCTCCAGGACCCGCCCCCCGCTTCATTTGTCACCCGCAGGCGGCGGTGCGGCTCGGGCCGAGTCTTTGCTAGGCGCGCGCGGCATTTCCCGCAGTCGGCCAAGTGACGGGCGTGAGCCGGTTGGCTCTGCCCGTGCGATGACGAGACTGGCATGGACGAGGAAACTGAGAACAAATCCGGTAACCAAACCCATCCAAACGGCGTGCTGCGGGGAGCGGTCCGGAAAATCGAAGATGCCGGCCGGTTTATCCTTATGCACTGGGAAGAAATAGCCGACCGCGGTGCGGGCGCAAGATTCTTACGCCGCGGTGGTCTCGGCTGAGAGGCTGCGGAAGCCGCGGTAGGTCAGGAGAATGTTCAAGAAGAGGAGCGGGAGGGTGGAGATGAGATTGAAGAGGAGGAGGCTTTTTACACTGGAGAAATCGGTGGAAGGGATGAGGGCGATCTGGGTGGCGACGGTGAGGGGAATGTAGAGCCACGAGCCTCGAATCCACGCTTTGGCGGAGTTCAAAAGCCAGATGGTGCTGACGATGACGTTGGCCACGGTGCCGGCCACCATGAGGAATAATTCGCGGTGGAGATGGGCGTATTGCTGGCCGAGAACGAGGAGGAATTGATCCGGGAAAAAGGCGGCGGCGGCGAGCATGCATCCGGCGAAAACGGTGACACCACCAGTGATGAGGGCGTATTGCCAGGCGAGGCGCCGAACGGTGTGGGCGCGGGCAAAGGCGGGCACGAAGATATTGGTCAGCAATTGCCCGAGGATGGCGAAGATCATGGCCAGCCGCCCGAGCGCGCCGATTTCAGCGACGGCGCCGACGTGGTGGCCGAAGAAGCTGATGAGGAAAATCGTGATCTGGCCCTGCACACAAAAGAAGATGGCGTTAGGCGCCTGATTCTTGACGAAGCCGAGCATGGCGCGGCGGTCGTCTTCGTTCTCCGAGGCATCGAGATCGATCACGCCGCCGACGTATCGGCGCATCATGACGAACTGTAGAAGCGCCGCCGCGGAGCCGATGAGGACTGCGATCCCCGCATTAAGGAATAGGAAAGCGCAACCGATTAGCGCGACGAGCCGCGCGATGGCGCCGGTGAGATCGATCTTTTGAATGCGCGGGATGTCGGAACAAAGCCGCGGGACCACGCTGAGGACGCTGAAGGAAAGTTGCGCGGCGATGCCTGCGAGGATGAAGGCGATCAGGAGCAGGCAGTAGAACGGCGAGGAGCCATTGCGAGCCAGCATGAGATAGAGAATGGGAATGACGATCACGGTCGCCAGGCCGCCGAGTTTCCAGCGCAATTTCTGCGCGGTGCGAATGAGTTGCCCGAAGCGATTGCGGTCCTGCCAGACCCTTCCGCCGATAGAGACGAGGCCGATGCTGATCCCCATATCCGCGAGCACGCTGATCGTGCCCTGCATCGTGTTCGCGATCGTGAAGAAGCCGTACTCCCGCTGGTCGAGATAGCGGACGAGCAGAATGCCGCTGGCAAAACCGATGCCCTGCACGATGACCTGGACGGTGGCGAAATTGCCGATCATGCGGGCGCGCTGCAGGGCGCGGCGGACCATCGGTCCGGTCTCTTCGTTCAACAGAGGCGTGGAAGTGGGGCCGAGGAAACGCATTGGGTTAGGCGACGGCTGGCACAGAGGGATGAGAGAGCGGTTGCGATGCCACGCGGGCCGCTGGAGGCAGGGAAATCATCCGAAGTGGCATCATTAACGGAGCGCGTGTTTCCGAGAAGGAAAACCGGCGACGAATTCTGTCGCGGAGTGCAACCAATGGTAGTCAGGCCGCGGTTTCTCCATTAGTGATTGATCGTGCTGATCGATATTTCCCGTTCCAAGATGCATCGGACGAGGCGCGAGATGCGAATCAGGTAGGGAGATAAACCGGATGGACAAGGCCCAAAATCGGGAACTGCAAACTGAGCTGGCTCGGATTGAGGAGTTGATCCAGGGGATCGAGGCGATCGCCGACGAGAAGGGGCGCACTCAGGCGCGCGAACTAATGGAGGCTTTGTTGGCGATGCAGGGTCGCGGGTTGGAGCGGATGATGGAGATCATCTACGAAACGGGCGTCAGCGGTCAGGCCATGATCGATGATCTCGGGCGCGATGAACTGGTTTCGAGTTTGCTACTCGTGCATGGCTTGCATCCGTTGGATTTGGAATCGCGCGTGCGCAATGCGTTGGAGAAAGTGGGGCCGCGGCTGGCGCAACATGGCGGGAGCGTGGACTTGTTAGGCGTGACGCGCGACGGGGTGGTGAAATTGCGACTGGCGGGGAACTGTCATGGCTGCCCGTCGTCCATCTTGACGCTGAAATTTTCGATTGAGGAAGCGATCTACGCCGCTGCGCCGGATGTGACCTCTCTGGAGGTGGAGGGAACGCAGCCGCTCGAACCCGCAACCGCCCACGGCACCAATGGGATCGAGCCCGCCGCGCCGAAGTATACCGAATGTCCGCTGCCGACCGGCAGCAATTAGAAGGCAACAGGAGACAAACAAAATGACTGAACACGAAAGAAGCGCCACGAGCGGGACGCACGTCTCGGGCACGAGCAAAGGCGAAGAGCTGGCCCTGGGCAGCCGGGAAGCGGGCCGCGAGACGGGCCGGAAGCATTATCAGGACGCGCGGGATTCCACCGGGATCAATGCGGAGGCACGGCAGCCGATTCATCCCGACATGCCGCACCTACCGCCCTCCTAGTCGCAGCCGTGGCTTCCTCTTCGTTCGCCGCGCTAAGGCGGCTCGCGAAAACGCCGCAGCAACCGGTCCTGGAGCGCTGCGAGTTGTGCAATCTGGTCCTGCCGCCGACGCACCGGCATTTGCTGGATATGGCGTCGCGGCAGGTCGCTTGCTCCTGCGATCCCTGCGCCTTGCTTTTTCAGAGTGCAGTCGGAGCGAAGTTCAAAATTATCCCGCGCGATGCTCACGCGTTGCCCGATTTCCAAATGACCGATGGGGAGTGGGAGAGTCTGGCGTTGCCGATCGATCTGGCGTTCTTTTTTTTCAACACGCCGCAGGAGAAGATGAGCGCGATGTATCCCAGCCCGGCCGGGCCGACGGAGTCGCTTTTGCCGCTAACGGCTTGGGAAGCACTCGTTAACCGCAATCCTGCGTTAGCCAAAATGGAGGCGGATGTGGAGGCGTTGCTGGTGAATCGAGCCGGTGCTTCGCGAGAGTATTTTCTCGCGCCGATCGACAAATGCTACGAGCTGGTCGGCACGATACGGGTGCATTGGCGCGGGCTGTCAGGCGGCGACGAAGTGTGGCGCGCGATTGCGGAGTATTTTGCGCGGCTGCGGAGTGAAGCGCGAGTAATGACGAAGTCCGAATGACGAAATCCGAAACAATGGCGAATGACGATGCCCGAAGTGCGGCGGCGGCTCTCATTCGTCATTCGGGTTTCGTCATTGATTCGTCATTCGTCATTCGAACTTCGTCATTTCCCTCCCATGCCTGATCTCGATTTCACGATCAAGGGTGTGGAGGCCGCGGCGCATGGTTTGACGCCGCTGCTGCATTTCAAACTCGGGATTACGAATCAGCCGCCGGAGGAGACGATCCAAAGCGTCATTCTTTTGGTGCAAATTCAAATCGAAGCGCCGCAGCGTTCCTACAGCGACGCGGAAAAGCCGAAGTTGATCGATCTCTTCGGGACGCCGGACACTTGGGGGACGACGCTGCGCGCGAAGCTGTGGACGTTGGCGAACACGACGGTGCGGACATTCCAGGGTAGCACGGAGGCGATTTTGCCGGTGACGTGTTCGTTCGATCTGAATGTCGCCGGGACGAAATATTTTTACGCGTTGGAGGGCGGAGAAGTGCCGTTGCTGTTTCTGTTTAGCGGAACGATTTTTTATGCGGGACCGAGTGGTCACCTGCAGGTGCAGCAAATTTCCTGGAACAAGGAATGCACTTATCGGATGCCGATCGAGGTCTGGAAAAAGATGATGGATCATCATTATCCGAACACGGCGTTTCTGACGCTGGAGCGCGATGTTTTCGACCGACTCTATGAATACAAACGGAGCGCCAATGTTTCGTCGTGGGAGCAGGCGATGGAGCGGCTGTTGGCCGCTAATGACGAAATCCGAATGACGAAGCCCGAATCAATGACGAAGCCCGAATGACGAAGCGTGCCCCGAACATTGCCCTGACTCCAGATGACGCTTTCTGGCGAGATGATTCTTGCAAGGTGGCGGAGGGGCCACCGGATGCGCCGCGCCGCGTTTTTGATCTCGAAGAACGGACTGCGCGATTCGGCGAGGCGGTGATTGATTTTGCGAAACTCATCCACCGAGGCCCGCTGACCGATCGTTTGATTGCCCAACTGGTCGGCTGCGGGACGAGCGTCGGTGCTAATTACTCGGAGGCGGATGATGCCATTTCGAAGAAGGCGTTTCTTCTCAGTATTAATACGTGTCGGCGAGAATCCCGGGAGGCGAAGCACTTCGTGCGGATGGTAGTGCGGGCCGTTCCCGAGCTGAGCCAGCAGGCCCGGCCACTCTGGCAGGAGGCCAAAGAATTGAATCTCATCTTCTCCAAAATCGCCCGAAGCAAATGAAGACAGACGGAAGCGCCATGAGGCCTCGATACAAGAGCCTTCGTCATTCGGATTTCGTCATTCGGATTTCGTCATTCTCCTAATGAACTCGCCGTTGCTGGAGAAGGTCGTGAACGCCGTCCTCTACGAGGGCTACATCCTTTATCCCTATCGCGCGTCTTCGAAGAAGAACCGGCAGCGCTTCACTTTTGGTCGCGTTTATCCAGAGGAATACAGCGTGGAGCAGAAGGGCAGAGAGCCCTGCGCCATGCAGACGGAGGTGCTGGTGCGCGCGGCCGCGGTCGATGCAGCGGTCGATGTGAGGGTGCGCTTTCTGCATCCGATGGCGCGCGAAGTCGGGATTTTGGAAGAACCGATCAGGGAGATGCCGGCAAGTGGCGAACCGGCTTTTCGTTTGGTTAACGAGCAGTTGATCGGCGAGAAACTTTATCAAACCTGGCAGGAAAGCGTGGAGCGGGTGGTCGAGTTGCCAACGCTCTCGCCGAAGACCGCGGAGGCGCGTTCGACCGAGTTTCGATTCGACGCTTCTCGCGCATTGGAGCCCATTCGGGAGAACGGAAAAATCGCGGCGGTTTTCATTCGCCGGCAGGAAGCGCTGGCCGGCATCGTGGAGACAGCCGTCACCGCCATCGACGACCAGGTGTGCAAGGTCACGGTTCGCATTTTGAATCGGACGCCCGTGCCGGCGTCAGAGTTGGAAGATCAAGATGCAATCGTGATGCGGACTTTCGCTTCCACGCACACGGTGCTGCACATCACCGGTGGCGAATTTATTTCGCTGCTCGAGCCGCCGCCGGAATACGCCGCCGCTGCTGCTGCTTGTCAGAATACGCACACCTGGCCAGTCCTGGTGGGCGAAGCGGCAAAGCAGGATCGCGATACCATGCTGTCCTCACCGATCATTCTTTACGATTACCCGCAGATCGCGCCCGAGAGCGCGGGCGATCTTTTCGATGGGGCGGAGATCGATGAAATTTTGACGCTCCGCATCATGACGATGACGGACGAAGAGAAACGCGAGATGCGGGGCGTGGACGACCACGCCCGCCGAATCCTGGAGCGCACGGAGATGTTGCCGGGCGATCATTTATTGAAGATGCATGGCATGATGAAACCGACGGAACCGTCCACTCAGTCTAACGACGACTTCTTCAATCCCACGAAAAAATTGGAGAGCGCGATCGTCGCAGGAGTGGAACTGCGGGCAGGTGACAAGGTGCGCATCTGTCCGAAGAAGCGCGCCGACATTATGGACCTGGCGTTGGCGGGCAAGATCGCGACGATTGAAGCGCTGGAGGAGGATGTGGAAAAGCAGGTGCACTTCGCGCTCGTGGTGGACGACGATCCCGGTCGCGATATGGGGATGCTGCGACAATCCGGGCACCGATTTTTTTATTCTGCAGACGAAGTGGAACCGATCGGGGAAATGACGAAACCCGAATGACGAAGTCCGAAGCAATGACCCGTAACGCAGATTCGCCGTTGCGGCGAAGCGAGGCCGAGCTTTCCAATGACGAAGTCCGAATGGGACGCCTGCTTCGTCATTCGGGCTTCGACATTGTTTCGTCATTCGTCATTCGAGCTTCGTCATTTTCAACATGAACATTCTCGTCGCCGGCATCGGAAACATTTTCTTCGGGGACGATGCGTTTGGCTGCGAAGTCGCGAAGGCGCTTCTGCTCCGCCCACAACCGGAAGGCGTGCGCGTGATTGATTTTGGCATCCGGAGTTACGATCTCGCCTACGCCATGATGGATGGACCCGACGTGACCATTTTTATTGATGCGACGCCGCGAAGTGAGCCGCCCGGAACCGTGTCATTAATCGAGCCAGATATAAAATTTCTCGACAACTCGGAGGACGAGGTAGTTAATGCTCATAGCATGAATCCAATCCGGGTCTTGCAGCTCATCCGCTCTCTCGGGGGCGAACCTGGCCGACTATACCTCGTCGGCTGTGAGCCGGCCGTGCTCGAAACCGAAGACGGCGCGCTCGATTTGAGCCCTTCTGTCCGGGCGGCGATTCCGGCCGCGATCAAGATGATCGAAGAATTGATCGCCGAGTTGCTGGGCGACG
The DNA here is from genome assembly GCA_038258815.1 of Chthoniobacterales bacterium. Classification (GTDB taxonomy): domain Bacteria; phylum Verrucomicrobiota; class Verrucomicrobiia; order Chthoniobacterales; family UBA10450; genus JACCTI01. Next base: position 17,397 of record JBBSPM010000068.1, on the reverse strand, counting down.
GAATAATTTCATCGGTCGCGACCTCACAAACGAGTCCGATCGACCGACAAGCTGCGAATTAGTTAATGGGGAAAACGATATGAGTATTGCACTTTTGGCGTGGATCATTCTTGGCGGGGTCATTTTGCTTTTTGCCATCATCGCCTTGATCTCGATGATTCCGGAGATCTCGCGTTATCTGAAGTTGAAGAACATGTGACTTCGGACCTCCGCAACGTGAGCAATTTTTTCAGAGTTCAGACAGTTATGTGAGCAGAGAATACTAAAATAGCGGCCGCAGTCAGGGCAGTGAGAGGTCAGGCCGCCTAACCAACGAGAGGAATCGACGTCATGGTCATGGATTACCGAATGAAAACCCCGGAGATCGTTATGGATCGACCACCGGCTGTGAAAGAAATTCACGTCATCTGGATGACGACCGGCCTCTCCTGCGACGGAGATTCGGTTTCGATCACCGCCGCGACCCAGCCGAGCATCGAGGATCTCGTGATGGGCAACATTCCCGGGTTGCCCAAGGTGCATGTGCATAATCCGGTCATCGCCTTCGAGACGGGCGATGACTTCATGAAATGGTGGTACGATGCCGCTGCGGGGAAACTCGATCCGTTCGTCCTCGTGATGGAGGGCTCTGTTCCGAACGAAAAAATCAAGAACGAAGGTTACTGGGCCGCGATGGGGACCGACGCTGAGACTGGCCAGCCGATCACCACGAACGAGTGGATCGATCGTCTCGCGCCGAAGGCGCTTGGCATTGTCGCTTGCGGAACTTGCGCGACTTACGGCGGCATTCACGCCATGGAAGGCAATCCCACCGGTGCGATGGGCTTGGCGGATTATCTCGGATGGGATTGGCGTTCGAAAGCTGGTTTGCCGATCGTGAATGTTCCCGGTTGCCCGGTGCAGCCGGACAACATGATGGAGACGCTGCTCTATCTTCTTTACCAAGTGGCCGGGCTCGCGCCGCTCATTCCGCTGGATGATCAACTCCGTCCGACCTGGCTCTTCGGCAAAACAGTGCATGAAGGTTGCGACCGCGCCGGTTACTACGAGCAGGGCGACTTCGCGAAGGAATACGGCTCGCCGAAATGCCTCGTGAAGATTGGCTGCTGGGGCCCGGTCGTGAACTGCAACGTGACGAAGCGCGGCTGGATGGCTGGCATCGGCGGTTGCCCGAACGTGGGCGGGATATGCATCGGCTGCACCATGCCGGGGTTCCCGGACAAGTTCATGCCCTTCATGGACGCGCCTCCCGGCTCCGCACTCTCCACCACCGTCGTCGGACTCTGGGGCGGAGTGCTGAGAAAGCTCCGCGCCATTACTAACACGACCGTGAACAAAGAACCGAAGTGGCGCCATCCGCGAGGAGAACTGACCACTGGTTACAAGCCGAAGCACTACGCCGGCAGCCGCAACTGAACCGAGGAGAAATAGAATATGCCTGACACAATGACCGCCCCCGCCCGGGGCACTTCCGCACCGCAAGGCAATCTTGTCGAGATGTCGTGGGATCCGATCACGCGCATCGTCGGCAGCCTCGGCATTTACACCAAGATCGATTTCGACGCGCAGAAAGTGGTCGAGTGCTACAGCACATCCTCCATCTTCCGCGGCTACTCGATCTTCATGAAGAACAAGGATCCGCGTGATTCGCACTTCATCACCAGCCGCATCTGCGGCATCTGCGGCGATAACCACGCCACCTGCTCGATCTACGCGCAGAACATGGCCTACGGAATCAAGCCGCCACCGCTCGCGGAGATGATCATCAACCTCGGCGAAGCCGCCGAGTACATGTTCGATCACAACATTTTCCAGGACAACCTCGTCGGGGTCGACTTCTGCGAAATGATGGTGAAACAAACCAACCCGAGCGTGTGGGCGAAGGCGCAGCAAACGCTCGCGCCGCACTCGGACGATCACGGTTACCGCACGATTGCGGATATCATGACCGCGCTAAATCCGTTCGAAGGCGAGTTCTATCGCGAGACGCTCCAGGTCAGCCGCTATACGCGCGAGATGTTCTGTTTAATGGAAGGACGCCACGTCCATCCGTCCACGCTCTATCCGGGCGGCGTCGGCACCGTGCCCTCGATTCAGATCTTCACCGATTATCAGGTGCGCCTGATGCGTTACGTCGAGTTCATGAAGAAATGTCTGCCGCTGCACGACGATCTCTTCGACTTCTTCTACGAAGCGCTCCCGGGTTACGAGCAAGTCGGCAATCGCCGCATTCTCCTCGGCTGCTGGGGTTCGTTCCAGGATCCGGCGGTGTGCGATTACGACTACAAGAACATGGATCGCTGGGGCAAGGCGATGTACGTCACGCCGGGAATCGTGGTCGATGGAGAATTGGTCACCACCAACCTTGTCGACATCAATCTCGGCATCCGCATCCTCCTCGGCTCTTCCTATTACGAAGACTGGGCCGACGAGCAGGGGAATGGGGAATATTACGTCAAAAAGGATCCGCTCGGCAACGACGTCGACATTCGTCATCCGTGGAATCAGACCACGATTCCGAAACCGCAGAAGCGCGACTTTGCGGGGAATTACACTTGGGTTATGTCGCCGCGTTGGCTCGATAAGCGGACGAACGATCATCTCGCGCTCGACACCGGCGGCGGACCGCTGGCGCGTCTCTGGTCGACCGCCTTGGCGAACATGGTCGATATCGGTTACGTCCAGTCCACCGGCAGCAGCGTCAAAATTCGTCTCCCGAAAACCGCCACGAAAGGCGAGAAGGAATACGAATGGAAAATCCCGCAATGGGCCAACACGCTGGAGCGCGATCGCGCGCGGACTTATTTCCAGGCCTATGCAGCCGGGTGCGCGCTCTACTTCCTCGAGCAAGCGATGCAGGAAGTCTTCGCGGGCCGCACGGAAACGTTCACGCCGTTCAAAGTGCCGGACGAAGCGATCGGTTGCGGATTTCACGAAGCGGTTCGCGGCGTGCTCTCGCACCATCTCGTCATCAGAGATGGCAAGATCGCGAATTATCACCCGTATCCGCCCACGCCGTGGAACGCCAACCCGCGCGATGTTTACGGAACGCCTGGGCCGTACGAGGATGCGGTGCAAGGTTGCCCGCTCTTCGAGGAGAACGGGCCGGAGAACTTCAAGGGCATCGACATCATGCGCACGGTGCGCAGTTTCGATCCCTGCCTGCCCTGCGGAGTACACATGTATCTCGGCAACGGCAAGGTCGTGAAGCAACAACATACCCCGACCGCGTTTGCCGGTCTGGCCCACTAAATCGTGGCGAACCAAGTTGCGGAGCAGGTGATGCTGGAAGCGTCACCGGACGAAATCTACGACATCGAGCTGGAGCACAGCCTGCTTGAGGCGAACGGGAAACTGGCGGTGAAGAACCGGGCCTTGCTCGACGAGCATGGCATCACGGCGATCGACTTCATGGGCGCGATCGGCTCCGGTAAAACGACCCTGATCACAAAACTGGTCGGACGGTTGAAAGATAAAATGGGCGTCGCCGTCTTCAACGGCGACGCGACCACGAGCGGCGACGCGGACGGCATCTCCGCGCAGAACGTCCCCGTGGTGCAGATCGCCACGATCAACGGTTGCCATCTCGACGCGAACCTCGTCGGGAAAGGTCTGGCCAAGATCGACCTCACGAACTTGAAGCTCATCTTCATCGAGAACATCGGGAACCTGATCTGCCCCGCGGAATTTCCGCTCGGCTCAAAGGCGCGGGTTGTCGTGGTCAGCGTCACCGAAGGTCCATGGATGGTGCGGAAACACCCGCACATGTTCCTCGGAGCCGAAGTGGTCGTGATCAACAAAGTCGATCTCGCTCACGTCATGGAAGAGGTGAGCGTGGACGAATTGAAGGCCGACGTGCATAAGCTCAAACCGGATATCAAGGTGATCGCCACCAGCACGAGGACCGGCGAAGGGCTGGACGAGCTGGAGCAGGCGCTGCTAGCGGTCTAACGAGTAAATGACGAAGCTCGAATGACGAAATCCGAATCAATGGCGAAGTCCGAAACCCGAAAATGGGCGGGGCGCGGTCCCTTCGTCATTTGGAATTCGTCATTGTTTCGAGCTTCGTCATTCTGATTTCGTCATTTCTCCCATGCACGAGCTTTCGATCGCCTCCGGAATGGTCGAAAAGCTTCTGCAATTCCAAAGCGAAAACCCGGAGAAGAACATCGTGGAGGTGCGGCTGGCGGTCGGCGAGTTGAGCCACATTGAAGAAGAGCAGTTTCGTTTTTGCTACGAGGCAATCACGACCGAGACGCCGCTGCAGGGATCGACCTTGGAGATTGAGAAGATTGAGGCGGTGGTGAGTTGTCCGCACTGCGGTTTCCAAGGCCGGCCCAAATATTGGGATGGCGCGCTTTCCGGCATTGCGGTTCCAACGCTCGAGTGTCCATCCTGTGGGAAAGCAGCGGAGGCGATTGAAGGAAAAGAATGCGCGATCAAATCGATCCGGTTTACCGAAAATTCGGCGGTGGCTTCGTGCTGAATTAAAACGTGATCACACTTTTCTCCATTCTCCTGCTCGGTTTTTTCCTTGGCATGCGCCACGCGACCGATCCAGATCACGTCGTCGCAGTGGCAACGATCGTTAGCCGACAGCGCTCGATCGGCGGTGCGGCGCTCACAGGTATCTATTGGGGGATAGGTCACAGTCTCACGCTCCTAGTGGTTGGTGGTGCGATCATCTATTTCGGGATCGTGATTCCAGCGCGACTCGGCTTGAGCCTCGAGTTTTGTGTCGCACTGATGCTCATCTTCCTCGGCGTGCTGAATCTGCGGCCAGCGCTTCGCGGTCTGCGAGGATCGAGCGAAGCGGTAGCTCATTCGCACGAGCACGTGCATGACGATGGCGCTTATGTTCACAACCATCCCCATGGTCACCGCGCGGAGACACACGGGCACCGCGACGATGCCGTTCCGACCGCGCGGCTGGATCGTCTTTTCGGTCGCACCGCAGTTTACCGCGCTGCTCGTCCCATCATGATCGGGGTGGTCCATGGGCTGGCCGGATCGGCTGCGCTTGCGTTGCTGGTTTTGCCTATCATCGAGCGTCCTGCATGGGCGATGGCGTATCTCGGGATCTTCGGTTTCGGCACGATCGCAGGGATGATGCTCATCACGGCCACAATCGCGGTGCCGATCAGCTATGGCGCGCGGTTCAGTTTCTTCCAACGCCATTTCGGAACCGCGGCCGGCGTCCTCAGTATGGCATTCGGCCTTTTCCTCGCATATCAAATCGGCATCGTGAGCGGCCTCTTCACGCATTGATCCTGCCCGTCTCGCCATGATCCGCGAGCGGGCTAGAATCGTGCTGCGCGGCGCGGTCCAGGGTGTGGGGTTTCGGCCCTTCGTTTATCGACTCGCGACCGGGCTGCAGCTCGACGGTTGGATTTCGAATTCTGCGCAAGGCGTCTTTGTGGAGGTCGAGGGTGAACGTTCTGTGCTGGATGGTTTCTTGCGTCAGCTGAGCGCCGAGCGGCCGCCACGGTCAGTGATCCAAAGCGTTGAAACATCGTTTCTCGACGTCATCGGCTACGCGGGATTCGAGATTCGCGAAAGCGAGGAGAGCGGTGCAAAGACCGCATTCATTCTGCCGGACTTTGCCACTTGCGCCGATTGTCAGGCGGAGATTCTCGATCCGACCGATCGCCGCTTCCGCTATCCCTTCACGAACTGCACCAACTGCGGTCCGCGGTTCTCGATCATCGAGTCGCTGCCCTACGATCGCGCCAACACTTCGATGAAGCAGTTCGCAATGTGCGCCGAATGCGAGCGCGAATACCACGACCCGCTCGATCGCCGCTTCCATGCGCAACCGAACGCGTGTCCGCGCTGTGGCCCGCAATTGCAGCTCTGGAATGGCGACGGCGTAGTTCTGGCGAATCGCGCCGATGCCCTCACGCAAGCGGTGCAAGCTGTCCGCGATGGAAAGATTCTGGCGCTCAAAGGTCTGGGAGGCTTTCAGCTGATCGTCGACGCTGCGAACGAAGCGGCCGTGGCGCGATTACGCGAACGCAAACACCGCGAAGAAAAGCCGTTCGCGCTCATGGTTCCTTCGTTGGAAGCAGCACGGCGTCTTTGCGATCTCTCCGCACTAGAAGAACGCGCTCTGCTCTCTCCCGAAGCGCCCATCGTACTGCTACCGAAGAGATCAGAAATCAGAAATCAGCAATCAGCAATAGCCCCCGGTAATCCTTATCTGGGTGTGATGTTGCCGTACACGCCGCTCCACCATCTGGTAATGCGCGACCTGAATTCACCGGTCGTCGCGACGAGTGGAAATCAGAGCGACGAGCCGATCTGCGTCGACGAAGGCGAAGCGATCAAGCGGCTCGGCGGCATCGCGGATATTTTCCTGGTCCATGATCGCCCGATCGTCCGCCATGTGGACGACTCGATTGTTCGAATCATGGCGGGTCGCGAAATGCTGCTGCGACGCGCACGGGGCTACGCACCGTTGCCGATCATGCTTGCAGGCGGCGTTTCGCAGAAACGCCCTACAATTCTCGCGCTCGGGGCACATCTGAAGAACACCATCGCGCTGCGCGTCGGGGCGAACGTGTTCGTTAGCCAGCATCTTGGTGATTTGGAAACGGAAGCAGCGCACGCTGCCTTTCGCCGCACGGCGACGGATTTGCCGCGCCTCTATGAGGCGGAACCGCAGATCATCGCCTGCGATATGCACCCGGAATATCTCTCGACGAAATACGCGCAGGAACTGCCGGGCGAGAAGATCGCGGTGCAACATCATTGGGCGCACGTCGTCGCCTGTATGGCTGAGAATGAAGTTTCCGCTCCAGCTCTTGGCGTGGCTTGGGATGGGACCGGCTTTGGCCCGGACGGAACGATCTGGGGCGGTGAGTTCCTTCTCGCGCAGAGCGATGGATCCTTCGAACGAGTGGCGCAGCTGCGGCCATTTCGTCTTCCCGGCGTGGACCGCGCTATTCGCGAGCCGCGTCGCAGTGCATTGGGACTGCTGCACGAAGTTTTCGGCGAGGAACTTTGGGATCGCCCTGAGTTATTGAAGGCCTTCGCGGCCAGCGAACTTCCGGTGCTGCGCCAAATGCTCGCGAAAGGACTCCACTCGCCGCTCACCTCCAGTGCGGGTCGGCTGTTCGATGGGGTGGCGTCGCTGGCGGGTTTGCGAGATCGCGCGTCCTTCGAGGGACAGGCCGCGATGGAGCTGGAATTCGCGGCCAGTGCCGACTTGCGCGAAGCCTATCCATTCACGCTGCAGCAAACAAATCCGGTCCAGGTCGATTGGGAAGCGACCATTCGAGCCTTGTTAGACGACATTAGTAAGGGGACAACGGCTGCCGATATCTCCGCGAAATTTCACAACATGCTCAGCGATGTCATCCTTGCAGTCGCGGAACACATCGGAGAACCGAAAGTCGTTCTGAGCGGCGGGTGTTTTCAAAATCAACGCCTGACGGAGCAAACGATCGAGCGGCTTCGCGCGAAAGAATTTCAACCGTACTGGCATCAACGCATCCCGCCGAACGATGGTGGCATCTCGTTAGGCCAGGCGGTTGCCGTCAACTGGAGGCAAAGTTCTGCGGAGGGTCGTTAGGCTTATGGCAAGAAAAACGCGCACGGAAAGGCAGGAAGAAGAAGTCATCGACCGCACTTCGCCGCCGGGTGAGGTCATCTACGAAGCGATTTATGCCGAGGGCGAACACGAGTTGCATCGCAACACCACCGAACTGGCTCTTTCGGGCTTGGCGGCGGGTCTTTCCATGGGTTTCTCGATGGTCGGTGAAGCGTTGCTCCGGCATTATTTGCCCACGGCATCCTGGACGCCGCTGATCGCGAAGCTCGGCTACAGCATCGGTTTCCTCATTGTCATCCTTGGGCGGCAGCAATTGTTCACCAAAAATACGCTCACCGTCATTCTTCCTCTGCTCCGGAAAAAGGAAATCAAGATGCTCGGCCACGTGGGTCGGTTGTGGGCGATCGTTTTGGTCGCCAATCTGGTGGGCTCGTTCATTTTCGCATTGGTCGCCGCGCATTCCGCCGCGTTCGTTCCGGAAGTGCGGCAAATTTTCGGAGAGATCGGGAGAGCGGCAATGGAGCCGAGTTTTGCTGCGCTGCTGGTCCGCGGCATTGTCGCCGGGTGGCTCATCGCGCTCATGGTCTGGCTGCTGCCATTTGCCGAATCGGCGCGCGTTTGGGTGATTGTGATTCTGGCGTATTTCGTTGGTCTGGCTGAGCTGCCGCACATCATCGCGGGCAGTGTCGAAACATTCTATCTGGTGTCGACCGGGACGATTTCACTCGCCGATTGCATCGGGCATTACATGATCCCGACGTTGCTCGGGAATGTAATCGGTGGTGTCGCGCTGGTGGCGGTGGGGGCGCACGCGGAATACTTCGAAGCGGAGAAAACCTCGCATTGAGTACTGACGGCGAACGCGTGCAATGCTAAGTTCCTCTCGTGCGACCGATGCAGCAGCGCAAAATCTAATCGCGGGGAAAAAACAATGTGTCTAGCTATTCCTGGTAAACTGATGGAAATCGCGCCGGATGCGCAGGGTGTGCTGATGGGGAAAGCGAACTTTGGTGGGATCGTGAAACAGGTTTGCCTGGAGTACACGCCGGAAGTGGTAGTGGGCGATTACGTGTTGGTTCACGTGGGATTTGCGCTGAGTAAGGTGGATGAAGAGGAGGCGGCGCGGACCTACAAGGCGCTCGAGGAATTGAAGCAACTGGGCGAACTCGATGTCCCGGATGTCGATGATCCCGAGGCCGACCCGTTTGAAGGGTTACCGCTCAGAGAGATTCGCACAGCCGCATAACGGACCGATGAAATTTCTCGACGAATATCGCAGCGAAGAAGTCGCGCAGAAGCTCGTCGGAGAAATCAAGCGCACCGTAACGAAGCCGTGGGTGCTGATGGAAGTGTGCGGCGGGCAGACGCACAGCATCGTGAAATACGGGATCGACCGGTTGCTCCCGAAAGAGGTCGAGTTGGTGCACGGACCAGGCTGTCCGGTCTGCGTGACTTCGCTGGAGATGATCGATAAGGCGCACGCGATTGCCAACCGACCCGATGTCATCTTTTGTTCCTTCGGGGATATGTTGCGCGTCCCGGGATCCAACGGTGACCTGCTCGTGCTGAAGTCGCGCGGCGCGGATATCCGGATCGTCTATTCGCCGATCGATTGTTTAAAAATCGCGCGGGCCAATCCGGACAAAAAGGTGGTCTTCTTTGCGATCGGCTTCGAGACCACCGCGCCGAGTAATGCCATGTCCGTCTGGCAGGCGAAGAAGCAGGGTGTGAAGAATTTTTCGGTATTGGTGTCGCATGTTTTGGTGCCGCCATCGATGGCTTCCATCCTGCAATCGCCGCAGAATCGCGTGCAGGGTTTTCTCGGACCCGGGCACGTCTGTGTGGTCATGGGTTACCGCGAGTATGAGCCGTTGGCGGAACGTTTCCGCGTTCCCATCGTCATCACGGGTTTCGAGCCTATCGACATTTTGCAGGGAACGCTGATGACTTTGCGGCAGCTCGAAGAGGGCCGGCACACGGTTGAGAATCAGTATCCGCGAGTGGTGAGCCGCGAGGGAAACAAGGTCGCGCAGGATCTCGTGAACAACGTCTTCGAGGTTTGCGATCGGAAATGGCGCGGCGTCGGTTCGATTCCGAAAAGCGGTTACAAACTGCGTTATGAATTTCACGAGCACGACGCGGAGCGGCTCTTCGATGTGCGCGAGATCGACACGGAAGAACCCGCGCATTGCATCAGCGGTCTCGTTCTGCGCGGGGTAAAGAAGCCGCACGACTGCGCGTGCTTCGGCAAGGAATGCACGCCAGAGACTCCGCTGGGCGCCACGATGGTTTCCGCGGAGGGCGCCTGTGCCGCCTATTATGCTTACGGGCGCCATCTGGAAGCAGCGCATCGGCCGGAAGTGGCATTGACCCAATAGTTGAGGTCGGACATAATGTCGGACATGAAGACTTTCACCGTGCGGCAACTGGATCGCGAAACCGCGCGCGTGATGGAAGCGTGCGACACCTATGGCGCGGTGAAGATAAAGCGGCGCGATGGCCGTATCTACACTCTCGAAGCCGAGGACAAAAAAGAATTCAAATTCAATCCACCTGACATCATGGCCCGGCTGAAAACGTATTGCCCGCGGAAGGTCGGTAAGAAACAGGCGGCGTTTGTTGATAAGCTGCTCGCAGGTGAATGAAGCCATACGCCGATAGCAATTTTTTCACGCGGCTCTACCTCGACTTACCTGGCACCGAAGAGGCAATTGCTCTCCTCGAGATTGCGCAAGGGTCGGCCGCCGCAGCTCTTCCGGCGACATGGCTGCATCGCATTGAAGTGGTAAATGCGCTTCAGCTCCACCTTTTCGGAAGCCGCGCTCATGCTCAGACGGTGGTCACGCCGGAGCAGGCAGCTATCGCACAAGCGAAATTTCGTGAGGACCTGATCGGAGCTGAGTTTCTTCGCATCGCCACGCCATCGCCGGATGAACTTCGGATTACATTCGAAGATCTCAGCCTGCGTTTCAGCGCCCGTCATGGGTTCCGCTCGTATGACATTCTTCACGTCGCATCTGCACTTCTGCTCGGTTGCGATACCTTTTGGAGCTTTGATGTGAAAGCCTGCCGGCTAGCGGGTCTGGAAGGAATGAAGCTCGCCAAACGATGAGCACGGTCGACAAAACAGCGGAACCGTTCCACGAAAAAATCCTTCGGAAATGCGGAGAGAGCATGGAGATGAAGGAGAAATTCTTCATCAAATATGCCGACCAGATCGAGGCCTTGAGTCGTGAGATGGCGGCGCGCTTCGCCCGCGGTCACAAGTTACTGACCATGGGCAATGGCGGGAGCTTATGCGACGCGATGCATTTCGCGGTCGAGTTCACGCATCCGATCATCGAAAAGCGCGCCGCCTATCCGGCTATCTCGCTCATGACGGACATCGCCACGATGACCGCGATTGGCAACGATGCGGATTATTCGCGCATCTTCGTCGATCAATTGCGACTGCTGGGAAATGCGGGCGACATGGCGCTGGCGGTGAGCACGAGCGGCAAATCGCCGAATCTCATTTATGCCCTCGAAGAGGCGCGGAAGCGCGACATGCTCACGATTGCCTGGTCCGGCAAAGACGGCGGGCGGTTCCCGGAATTAGCCGACTATTCGTTCATCGTGCCGTCGTTCAGCATCCATCGCATTCAGGAAGTTCACGCCACGCTCGTGCATGTGCTCTGGGACCTCATTCACATCGCCGCTGGAGCCGAGGATGTGATTTGAAATGACGAAATCCGAATGACGAAGCTCGCCGTAACGCAGGCCGCGGAGCGGGCGAGGCCGGGCTTTCCATCAATGACGAAATCCGAAGTCCGAAACGGCCCTCCGGATCTGGCTTCGTCATTCGGGCATGTTTCGGATTTCGTCATTCGGATTTCGTCATTAGCTTCCCTGCATGAGCGAATCCGGGGATCTTTTAGCGGCCTCGTGCCCGATCCCGATCACCAACTACAGCGAGATCGTGCTCGCCCACGGGAGCGGAGGAAAGTTGAGCCATCAATTGATGGAGAAAATGGTCCTGCCGCAGTTCCGGAATGAGCTTCTCGATCCGTTGCACGATGGCGCGATCTTCTCGTTAGGCGGACAGCGTGTCGCCTTTAGCACTGATTCCTACGTGGTGAATCCGATCTTCTTTCCCGGGGGCGACATCGGGAAACTCGCGGTGCATGGCACGGTGAACGATCTCGCAATGTGCGGCGCGCGGCCGCTCTATCTTTCGGTCGGCTTCATTCTCGAAGAAGGACTGCCAATGGAGGAGTTCTGGCGGGTGGTGCAGTCGATGCGCGAAGCGGCGGATGCGGCCGGCGTGAAGTTGGTAACGGGCGACACGAAGGTGGTGGATCGTGGCAAGGCGGACAAAATTTTCATCAACACCTCGGGCATTGGTCTCATCCCCGACGGGATCAACATCGGTCCCACGCGCGCGCAGGTGGGCGACAAAATCATTCTGAGCGGCGCGATGGCGGTGCATGGGATCGCCATCATGTCCGTGCGCGAGGGCTTGGAATTCGAGAGCGAAATCGCAAGCGACACCGCACCGCTCAACGGACTAGTCGAAACGATTCTCGCCGCTGGAAAAGATGTTCACGTCCTGCGTGATCCGACGCGCGGAGGAATTACGAGCGCGCTCACGGAGATCGCACAGAGCGCCAAAGTGGGAATGCTGCTCCAGGAAAACGCGATCCCGATTAGCGAAGAAGTGAAAGGGGCGTGCGAGATTCTCGGCCTCGATCCGCTTTACGTGGCTAATGAAGGGAAATTGTTGGCGCTCGTGCCTGCCGATGAAGCGGACACAATTCTCGCCGCCATGCGTAAGCATCCGCTGGGCGCGAAAGCGGCGATCATCGGCGAGGTGGTCGCCGATCATCCGGGTTTCGTGACCATGAATACCCGCGTGGGTGGACGTCGTGTGGTGGACATGATGTCCGGCGAACAACTGCCGCGCATCTGCTGAGCTGTCGATCCCGTTTAAGCGCCGGCCGTCGGCTAAGGGTGAACTCGAAGATGGCAGGCCGTGCGATGCCGGCTTCGTCCGGCGTCGCCGCAACCGACCGGGCGCGGCCGTTGGTGTCGGCCACGAGGTCCGGTGATTGGTGATTAGGCTGCCAGGTCAATCGGTCGCCTTGGGCATCGCTTTCGCGCTGACGACTGCGCGTCAAGTTCCGCCGCGGTGCGGAGGCCTTCGCGACGCCGCGTCCACAGCATCCGGATCACGAAAATGGGTGTCGGCGGAATCCAGCCGAGCTGCCGGGCCATGCCGAGATCGTCGCGCACGGCATCGTGTTCGGAGACCGCGCCATTCGCAATTTTGAACCAGTGGGTTTGGAACACCGCGAACTCGCGGCCGTTCGATGGAAAGGCATCGGTCACCTGACCGTCCGGCGAGTCGTGCACGACGAAGGGGCCGTGTTGGCGCGCGTGGAGAGTCACGCGCGCGACGGCTCGGTCGCCAGAGACGAGGACTTCGTGAAACTCAAACCGCATGTCGGTGAAGGCCCGATGTAACCAACGGATCGTGGCCTTGAGTCCCTCTGGTCCACCCTGCCGCGTATCCATCGGCTCGTCCGCGCAACGGTGGTTAAGATAATCGCCCGTCACGTTTTGATCCACGGCGTTCAGGTCGCCGGCCGCGGTGATAATCAGATGATCGCGCGCGAGCCGCTCAACAACGCTATCGCCCGGAGAAGAAATGATTTGGTCGTTCATACTTTGTTCCTTTTTGAAAAAGAGTGGCGGAGGGAGAATGACGAAGCTCGAAATCCGAAGTCCGCCGTAACGCAGCTCGCGAAGCGAGCGAAGTTATTTGAGGATGGCGATCAAGACTGCCAGCAGAAGTGTGAGTTGGGCGGGAGTTTCATGACCTTTTGATGTGTGGGGATTAACCGGCCAGGCACTTACGCGAGAACTTCGTTTCTCCCATCGAGCGTGTTCTGAAGGTTGGTGCGCTTTTCCACGAGCAAGCCTTCGGTGGCGGCGCGGACGGCTTCCAATAAGTCATCCGCTTCGCGCAGGCGCGCGAGCGAGACGTAGTCGGCCCCGGCTTCGAGAAGATGTCTCGCTTGGGAAAGGACGTCGGCGGTGGCGATGATCTTCGCGGTGGGATTCAGGCCGCGGACCAGCCTAACGAGGCGTTCGTTGGTGATGCCTTTTAGGATGTAATCGGGCACGGTGCAGATGAGGACCTCGGCGTGCTCGACTCCGGCGTGGAGAAGCGTGTCGCGCTGGCTGATGTCGCCGTAGATGATGCGAAGGCGGCGCTCGATCAGACCTTCGCGCGCGACCGGGTTGAAGTCGACGATGGCGGTGTGGTCGATCAAATCGGGCGCGTGGCGTTGCATTTCCTCGAGGAGCGAACTGGCGGTGCGGAAGAAGCCGAGAAAGAGGATGCGCGCTTTTCCGTGGCCGTGGCCACCCTCAGCGTGCGCGTCGTCGGTGATGTGATCGAGGTCGCGCAGGCCGCGGCGTTTCAGCCACGGAATCATGCGGCGCGCGAAGGTGTCGGATTTCGCCATGCCGAAAGAAGAAATGGCGGCGAGGAGGGTGAAAGCGAGCGCGACCATGCCGGTGGTGGAGGGATTGCCAAGGTGATGCGCGCTGGCGCCCAGGGCCAGGATGACGAGGGAAAATTCACTGACCTGGCTGAGATTCAGCGCGGGAATGAGACTGGTGCGGAGGCCCTGCCGCATGAAGTAGAGCGGAGCGAAGGTGGTAAGAAAGCGGGTGCTGAAAACGAAGGCGGCGAAGACCAAGGCCCAGCCAATGAGGAGGGGAGTGGGCATGGGGATTTTCATGCCGAGACCAACGAAGAAGAGCGTGATGAAAAAGTCGCGCAGGCTGGTGACCTTGGCGGTGACATCGAGCGCGTAGGGGAAAGTGGAAAGCGCGACCCCGGCGATGAGCGCCCCCATTTCGCGTGAGAGATGAAGGCGTTCGCCGAGTTCGCCAATGAGGAAGCACCAGGCGAGTGCGCCGACTTGCACCAATTCGGGTGAGCGGGCAACGCGACGGAAGATGATGGGGAGGACGTAACGGCTAACGACCAGGGTGACGGCGACGAGCAGGATGACGCGGAGGAGCGAAAGAAGGAGGATGCTGGGCCCGAGATGCTCGAGATTTGGCTGGACCGCCAGAAAGAGAATCGCGGCCAGATCCTGCAGGACGAGAACGCCGAGTGTGATGCGGCCGGTGAGGGTATCGAGTTCCTGTTTTTCGTAGAGGACCTTGACGATGATGACCGTGCTGCTGAGCGCGGCGGCGACGCCGAGATAGAGCGCGTCCCATTGGCCGCCGCCGAGTCCGAAGCCGCAGAGGCGAAAGAAGAGGACGCCGAGGACGGTGCCGGCGGAGATTTGGACGAGCGCGGTAAGAGTGATGGAACGGCCCGCGCTGACGATTTTTTTCAGATCGATCTCGAGACCGATCATGAAGAGCAGGAAAATCAGGCCGAGTTCGGCGATGGC
Organism: Chthoniobacterales bacterium; assembly: GCA_038258815.1. Taxonomy (GTDB): domain Bacteria; phylum Verrucomicrobiota; class Verrucomicrobiia; order Chthoniobacterales; family UBA10450; genus JACCTI01. Next base: position 2,388 of record JBBSPM010000068.1, on the reverse strand, counting down.
GGAGATGCTTTCGGCGGATTCGATCAAACCGGCCCCCGCCGGGCCGAGAGCGAATCCGCCGATGAGATAGGCGAGGAGGATTGGTTGGCGAAATTGCTGCGCGACGAGACCGAGGAGCCAGGCCGCGGCGATGCTGAAGGTGATGTCGCGGATGAGGTCGTGCATGCGGTTGGCGCGCGGACCTTATACAACGGCGGAATGATCCGGCAAGCCTGCGCGAGATCGATCGCGGTGATTGTCATCCCGAGCTTGTCGAGGGATCTCGCAACACGGATTCGGCACGCTCACAGGACGAAGGAGGCAACAGGCGCGTGGCGAGATTCCTCGACAGGCTCGGGATGACCGGATTTTCGCGGCGCTGCTGAGTTCGCTTTAGCGCACTACCGCGGCTCTTTTTGGTGCAGCGTTTCTTCGCGCTTGGCTTTGAATTCGGTGCCGGCGTTCCACTCGGGGAATTTGTCGCCATTCGCGACCTCGTAGCCGACCGTGAAAAGAAGCTGCGCGTCATCCACGGCGCCCTCGAGGTTCCACTCCGGATTTACTTCGTCGGACGGCTGGTGGTAATGCTTGGCTACGTATTCGTCTCTTTTCTCTTGCCCGAAGCCGGGTTTGCCGATGATGTCCATGCCTTTGCCGGGGTAGAGCGCGGGCACGCCGAGCTTCGAGAATTCGAAATGATCGGCGCGATAAAAGCTGCCTTTCTCCGGCTGGCTGTCTGGTTTGACGACGCGGTTTTGGGTTTTCGCGGCGGCCATCAACATGTCGTCGAGGGTGGATCGGCCATCGCTGATGTCTTCGATGTCGGTTGATTTTCCCCAGAGGTTGGCGCCGTCGACGTTGATGTCGGCGAGCGTTTTTTCGAGCGGATAAAGCGGATGCTCGGCGTAGTATTTCGCGCCCAAGAGGCCGGCTTCCTCCGCGGTCGTGGCCATGAAGAGGACGGAGCGCTTGGTCGGCTGTGGGAGGGCGAGGTGCGCACGGGCGATTTCGAGAATGGTGGCGACGCCGGACGCGTTATCGGAAGCCCCATTGTAGATATTGTCGCCTTCGACGTCTGGGTGTTTGCCGAGGTGGTCCCAATGCGCGGTGTAGAGGATCCACTCGTCCTTTAGCTTCGCGTCGCTGCCTTCAATTTTGCCCACCACGTTGCGCGACTTGAAGGAGCGGACGGTTTGTTTGAGCGCGAAGTTGGCTTTGGTTTTGAGGGGGACGGGATGGAAGTCTTTGCTGAGCGCGTTCTTTTTCAGCTCATCGAGATTCAGGCCGGAGCTGCTGAGCAGTTTTTTCGCGGTCTCGAGCGTGATCCAAGAGCGGACTTGCACGTGGTCCATGTTTTTGTTGGCGGCATCGATTTCGAAATTCTCCCCGGACCAACTGCTTTTGACGACGGAGTACGGATAAGCGGCCGGCTCCGTTTCGTGAATGATGACCGCAGCCGCCGCACCTTTCTCGGCTGCGATCTCGTATTTGTAACTCCAGCGGCCGTAGTAGGTCATGGCGCGCCCCTTGAACATCTTCGGGTCGAGCTTCGCCGGATCTGCCGGATCAGGGATCGCGGGATCGTTGATCAGCATCACGATCGTTTTGCCTTTCACATCGACGCCCTTGTAATCGTCCCAGCCGAACTCCGGCGCGACGACTCCATAGCCGACGAAGATCATCTCCGAGTTCGCAACGCTGATGTCTTCTTGCAAACGCGCGGACGAAGCGACGTAATCATCCGGATACGTCAGGTCCATCGTCTTGCCATCGAGGACGAACGAAGCGGTCGGCTGAGTGGTAATGCCGGCGAGCGGAACTTCCTGGGTGTAGCTGCCGTTTGGGTTGCCGGGTTTGAGGCCGAGCGCTTTGAATTGCTCGGTCAGATATTTGACGGTCAGCTCCTCGCCTTTAGAGCCGGGCGCGCGGCCTTCGTATTCATCCGAGGCGAGGACTTTGATGTGCTGGAGTAAATCGTCGGCCTTGATGGCGTCGAGCGCGGCTTTCGGCGGCAAGGCGGGCTCCGGCGCGGCGTGGAGAGAAGTTGCGACGCCGAAGAATGCGATCAGTGCGAGGCGGAGAGATGAGTGCATAAGATACCCGCAAGATGGGCCGAAGCCGCGACAAAGGCGAACCGAAGATCACTAAGCCGGAACGATGCAGTTGGGGGAGTGATTTTCAGATACTTTTGGCGCCACCGAGCTCGCGCTTCGTCGGTTTGAAAGGCGAGATGCAAACCAAAGGAGCTTTTGACTTGATGGACAATTTAGTGACGCATATCGGACATGAAACTGTCTCGCGCACTCTGGGGTTGCAGGGTGCTATTGCAAGCGGGCGCGCTTGACTCTTTGGTGAGGCCAGCGCGGGACCGACCCGACTCAGCTTGGGACGCGCAGTCCTCCGTGCCGG
>JBBSPM010000067.1:0-24706 GCA_038258815.1 Chthoniobacterales bacterium | reverse complement strand
GGGCCGGCAGGTCTGCTCTGCGTCCAATGCTCCGCGCGAGCGGGCATGGCGAACGGGGCCAAGACTCTGCCGACCACAAAACCATAAACCAACTCCGCCCTCCTCAACATCCCCGTCCTTGCCCTCGCAATCCTCACACCGCTCACATAAGCGAACGACGGACCGCTGTGCGCGCCACTTTTGAGATGACTTCCACACTTTCACTCCGCGCGACGCTCGCTCTCGTCCGTCGTCGCTCATCTTGTTCTCGTTAGATGAAGCCCGCCGTCGTCTGGCAGTTGCGTCAGCAGCGAGCGTATGATCGAGCGATGAAACTACAGTTCGCCCGGGTGCCAAACAAGCTCGAGATCATCGAGAAATTTCGCGAGCAGTTAGTCGAAGGCATCGCAAGAGCAGCTTCACGAGAGCCGTTCGATCCCGCTGCTGACCATTGCGTGAAATACGGCATCCAGCGCCATTCTTACCAGACGAAGGGTGCTCCGCCTCCGGACCCTGAACCGGAGGAAGAATGGCTTGAGGTTCATTACCGCTTCATCGATAATAAAACAGCCGAGATCGTATCCGTGACGTCGCAAATTCTCCCCATCTAACCCCTATGTAGGTGGTCAAGCGTGGATGCGAGGTTTGGTGATTTTAATTCATTTTTCTGTTGGGTTGGGTGGAATGATCTCTGGGACGCTTCCTCTTCCGTTGGCGCGTGGTTTGGTTTTCCGCGGCTCTTACTCCTATCCGTGCGTGTCGGCTCTGGCGACAGCAGCAATATGAGCAATTCGATCGTTTGGAAGAGGAACGAGAGGCGGCTCAATCTAGGGCGTCGAACGACACGAACCTGTGCTCAGGTTAGATGGCGAGCGCGCCTCACGTTCCAAAGGGTTTTGCTGGCAAATGGCTATTTTAGGGCTTGGGCCAGGGTGGCGTGGTTCCTCGTTCCCAAGTTTTCCTCGTTCCCAAGTTGCACTTGGGAATGCTTTCGCCCCGGAAACTGGGCTTCCTTCCCCTCTCCCCACACGCAGCCGCCATGCGCAGCATAATCGGGTCCGCCCGTTCATGATTAGCGGCAAGCGAAGCTCAGCTTCAGACCGGGTGCGTTCCCAAGTGCAACGAGGGAACGAGGGAGCGAAGCATCCGCGGAAAATTTCTCGCGACCACGCCGTGGTTTCGTTAGGCCTGATTCATGGACGGAGTTGGGAATTCGCTGAAATCGCGCCGAATGCCGGCATCCGTCGATGGCATTCCTCGCTGGCGGGGCTGGCTGCGCCAGCCGATTTGGCAATTGGTGGCGTGGGTTCTGTTCATCAAGCTGTCGCTCTTCGGGTTCATCGCGGCGGCGCTGCCGGCACTGGCGGATCGCGCGGTTCCTTGGTGGACGCTGATCGATCGCTGGGACGCGGAGCGCTATCTCGCAATCGCGCAGAATGGCTATGTGGCGACGGGGCCGGCGCGGTTCTATCTGGTGGGGTTTCCGCTTTATCCCTGGCTGGTGCGGCTGGTTTCGTGGCTGGGATTTGGATTTCCGCCAGCGGCGCTGGTGGTCTCAGTGGTCGCTTCGATTGCGGCGGGCTGGTGGCTCTTCCGTCTGGTGCAGGAGGACGAAGGGGAAGCGACGGGCCGGCTGGCGGTGTGGTTCTTTTTCATTTTCCCGACGAGCTACTTTCTGCACATCGCTTACACGGAGGGGACTTTGCTGGCGCTGGCGCTGGGGAGTTTTTTCGCGGCGCGGAAGGAGCGGTGGGCGCTGGCTGGCATCCTGGCTGGGTTGGCGACACTTTCGCGGATGAATGGGCTGGTGCTGCTGCCGGCGCTGGCAGTGGAGGCGTGGCTGCAATATCGGGTGCAGCGGCGTTTTGATCCGCGCTGGCTCTGGCTGGCGGGCGTGCCGTGCGGGTTCGGCGTGTATCTGTGGGTGAACTATCACGTGACGGGCGATGCGCTGGCGTTCACGAAATTAATGAATGAGAACTTCGATCGCGCGCTGGCGCCGCCGTGGGTGGGCGTGCAGGCGCTGTGGGATAATCTGCAGGACCAGAGCGCGCGCGATTTCGTGACGGTGGGTTTGGCGGAGATCGTTTTTACGGTGCTCGGTCTCGCGCTCACGATCTGGAGCTGGTGCGTGCTGCGGGCTTCGTATTCGGTCTGGATGACGGGGAATCTGCTCTTGAGCGTGTGCAGCTCGTTCGTGCTTTCGGTGCCGCGTTACACGCTAATCATGTTTCCGATTTTCATTCTTTTCGCGCGCTGGTCGCGGGGCCGGCCGCTGGGGTTCGCGTTGCTCACAGTGTGGTCGCTTCTGTTGCTTGCGCTCTTTTCGATCAAGTTTGCCTTCGGGCACTGGGCGTTCTGAAAGTAGCGCGGATTCGCCTTCACGAAAATTTGCGGAATCCGAAAATTGGATAATCGAAGACCACGCTTCCTATGAGCGAAACGGTCCAACTTCATTCAAGATTCACACCCGATGAGTGTGCGCAGCGCCTCGGAGCTGCGATCGACTCCCAGCTCTCGCTCTTCGGTTCTCGACCGGTTATCGGACGCGTTAATAGTTCAACTCTACGCCTTCGCAAACGCATTGGTTACGGCAATTCATTCCAGACGTTCCTAACCGCATCGATGAAGCCTCACGGTTCGGGCACAGTCATTGACGGCGAATTTGCCATGAGTCTTTTCACACGCGTCTTCATGTCTATTTGGTTCGCATTCTTGGCGATCATTGGCGGCAGCGCGTTTGTGGTCGCGCTATTTTCATTACTTGCTGGGCCTTCGGAATTCCGAGGAAATGCGTGGCCGTTCCTTTTTGGTCCTCCGGGAATGCTTATTTTTGGATTCCTTCTGATTCGCTTCGGACGTTACTTCGCTCAAGCTGAGGCTGGATTCCTGAAAGACTTCATTCGGCACACACTGGACGCTGACGAACCGCCCGCCCGAGTCGACTCGGCGGAATAAATAAGAGACACGAGCCGCCTCAGCATGGCGTCGCCGCCCTCTGCGGAGCCCATCGCCCGCGTTCTTTTCGCGCGCTGGTCGCGGGGCCGTTCGCAGGGATTCGCGGGGTTGACGGTGTGTCGCTTTTGTCGCGCGCGCTCTTTTGGCCTCGTGGGAACTTTTTCAGCGCGCTGGACGAACAGCAAGATTCTGAAGCTGACAACTATTCCCACTCCCGGAAACGTCCCGATGGGCTGCGATGATGAACATCTCCAAATTTGCCGTCTCGCTTCTCCCTCGTCTCCGTCGTTCCCAAGTTGCACTTGTGAATGCTTTTTGCCCCGGAAGCTTGGCTTCCTCTCCTTCACCACGGCCACAGCCGCCATGCGCAGCATACGGATCGGGCCATCGGTTCATGAGCAACGGCAAGCAAAGCTCAGCTTCAGGCCAGGTGCGTTCCCAAGTGCAACTTGGGAACGAGGGAACAACATTGCATAAGCGCATGAGGACGGTCCGGCACGAACCAGTTAATAGCTGGTCCTTTTCCAATCATGAAATTCACATCACTTCTCGCTCTGAGCACCTCGGCGGCCTTCTCCGTTTTCACTTCACAAGCCGCGGTCCTCACGGTCGACAACGATGGCGCGCAGTGTCCCGGCGCGCCTTTCAACAGCATCCAGGCCGCGGTAAACGCGGCCCGCGCCGGCGACACGATTCGGGTTTGCCCGGGGACATATCCGGAGCAGGTGCGGATCGATAAGAAGCTGACGGTGGAAGGTCAGACGGTCGGCAACGAAAGCCTGATCCTGGTGCGACCGACGGCGGTGACGCCGAATACGAACAGCCTGGAAGGCACGGGCGCGCCGATCGCGGCAATTATTTTGGTGGACGGCGCCGACGGTGTGACGCTGGAAAATCTGACGGTCGATGGCGCGGGGAATAGCCTGACATCCTGCGGACAGGGCTTTTACGGAATCTATTATCGCAACGCTTCGGGGAAGGTGGACTCGGTGGCGGTGCGCAATATCCGGTTGGCCGCTGCGCCAGCGGATTGCGAGAGCGGCTCGGGCATTCTGGCGCAGAGCTCGGGTGGAGGATCAATTACTGAGAGTGGCGGCCGCGGCACGTCGAAACTGGAAGTGGTAGACAGCACCATCCACGATTATCGGAAAAACGGCATCACCGCGAATGGCTCGGGGACGGAATTGAACGCTCACGGCAACACGGTGACGGGATCGGGCCCGGATGATTTCGTGGCGCAAAACGGGATCCAGATTGCCTTCGGCGCGACGGGCGAGATTGAGGACAACGCGGTCATCAATCACATCTTCGGGCCGTGTGTGAGTCTGCAGCAGTGCGGCATGACGGCGACCAACGTTCTGGTCATCGGCGCGGGCGACGTGAAGGTGAAGAAGAACAACCTGGGCAAGAGCCAGACCGGGATCGCATTGATCAGCAATAAGGCCGACGTGAGCGACAACGTGATTTATGACACAGAAGTGTTCGACGGCATCGCCGTTTTCGGAAACGAGAACAAGCTGGATAAGAACACGGTCAACAACAGCGACGAGGCCGCGATCGTGGTGGCGGGCAATAAGAACGACGTGAAAAACAACACGATCAACGAAGCCCCGGTGGGAATATTCCTCGGCGCGAACAACGACCGAACGAAGGTGCAAGGGAACGAGTTTTACAACACGGCCATGGACACGGCGACTGAGATGACCCCGGCCGGAAATAGCCGTTTCGTTCGGAACACCTCTCCGCCAGTGGTGCCCCTTCAACCTTAAGGCGCGTTCTCATGACGCAGGCCGTCCCGCGCCGGAGCTGATCGCCTCTGGGGCTGACAACCTTCGGCCCGAGGGCGGGCCGTCTCCATTTCTTGCCCGCTGCGGAAGCGCGCGCGCGGGCGCGCAGACGGTCACACATTGTTTTCGACGTTATGCCGAGGGATCTCGCATCGGGTCTGGCGGGGCCAGATGAGATCACGGTTTCGCTACGAGTGGCGGCTTCTTTGGCAGCGTATCGGATGGTGCGTCGGAGAGATCCTTCGACCGTCTTCGCGGCTCAGGATGACCGGGCGATCCGCCACCAAGATTGTTTCACCGTCCGCGCGAGACGATCGACGGCTGCATTAAAGAGGAACCAGCCGCCGATTTCACCTGGCTGACGTCGGTGGCGTTGATCGTTCCGCTCGTGTTCACGTCGGCGCGGAAGTTCGCGCCGCCGAGTGTGACGCCAGACTGCGCTTTGGTTTGACCGACATCGGTCGAGTTGACCGATCCACTGTCGCTGGTGTCGCCGAGCAGGAAGCTGACGGGAATGGTGACGTTGCTCGTCCGGGTGCCGTCGGTGACGCTTGAGAGCAGGACGTTAAGCGTCTGGGCATTGGCCACGTTCGTTAGGTTGACTGTCACCTGGTTACCGCTCACGCTGGACGAAGCGACGGAGCCGCTGCCGGAGGAGACGGTGGCCGCGGTGAACGTGATCGGGGCGGCGAAGTTAATCACGATCTGGTGATCGTTCGAGGTCGGGCCATTTCCCTGTCGACACTCGAGACCAGGAGTGCCGCTGAGCGGCAGGGTCACGTCGAAGGTTCCGGCGGCGCTGTGTGTTTTGCGCGAGACTGCGCTCAAGGGAGCCAATGGCGCGTAGGCGACGTAGACGGCATTTCCACCTTCCGCGAATTGCACACCGAAGACGACGGAGCCTTCGCTGTTCACGCGCAAGCCGCCCATGAGCGAGCTGACTGTGCGGGGCCCGGTATCGGTCGTTAGGGTGTCGCCGACGCCGGCGATGCGTTGGAAGGTGACGCCGTCGGTGACGAAGACGGAGTCGCGCGGCGTGGGCTGGTTGTCATTGCCACGGAAAGCGACGAGGCCGCGGTCGTTAATGGAAGGGGCAAAGCTGTCGATCCCGGTGAAGCCGCTGCCAGAGCTGACGGTCGGGAAAATGGCCGTGTTGGTGCCGTCGCCGACAACGATGCGCCGCATCGTGGACGAAGTACTGGTGCGGGTGATGAACGCGACCTGGTCGTGGTTGTTCATCGAGATGCTGTTGTCGAAGGCGAAGAACGTGGGACCTGCGCTGCTGTCGCCGGACGCGACGAGAACGGAGGAGCCGTCGGGATTCCAGACGCGCAGCTCTTTGAAAGTGGAGGCCTGCCCGGTGATGTTCGCTTCCGCGGCGTGGCGGTTATTGTTATTGAACCACGGCGCGTAGAGGAAGGAATAGCGACTGTTCGGATCGCCGGAGGTTTCGGTTACGTAATTCGTGAAGGTGTTCGTCGCGATGTTGTAGCTGTAAAGCGCCTTCGGGGTGTTGAAAGATACCCGCGCGCCGATGATGCCGAGATCGTTGATCTGCGGATTGGTGTAGAAAGTGGCGCCGAGCGGACCGTTCGTGACACGGGTGGTGACGCCGGTGGCGTTGTCGTAAACGTAAAGGCCGTCGTCGGAAAAACTCGTGCTGCCGAAACGCGGGAAGGAGACCTGGTTGTTGCTATTGATGAACGGGTCGCTCAGGAAGGCTTCGTTATCGTTGGCGTTGTAAACCAGCATGCCCGCGCCCTGTCCGCCGAACCAAGTCCCGGGGCTGGTCGTTAGGCCGACGGTGTTCACCTTCACCGCGACTTTTCCGGCATCGTTCAGGGTCGGAGTGACGCTGTTGAAGGTGGAGCCGTTCGGCAAATTGAAGGCGCTCCCACCGAGATCGGCGCGGACCTGGAGCTGTAGTTGGTAAGTGATCGGGAGTGATTGCGCGGATGCGGACGAAGCGGTCCACCCGGCGAAAAACAGGGCCGCGACCGCACTTTGGAGAGAGGATGGCATTTTCACGATAAATGCAGGTTACCCCGCCCAACCGCGAGGTCGCAAGGCGAGATGACGCGCTGCCGGAATTAGCGGGAAGCGCGCAAACCCAGAGCCAAGCCCGCGAGGCAGATGACGCCGCAAAATATTGCGACCGTGCCGCCGGTCATCAGCCACCACGGCCGGTAACGCAGAATCAGGTGGCCACTACTCCCGGCCGGAACCTCGACTGCTGGCGTGAGACCGCGCCACGAACTCACCGGAAGAACGCGGCCGGAGAACGTCGCTTCATACCCGCGAAAGAAAGGGCGTGAAAATGTCAGCAGCGACGGATGCTCGCCGGTGGGAACTGTGACATCCGCTTCCACCTGATTGCGCGTGTCGGCGATCCGCTCGACCACAGCGCGCGCGAAGACTTCTCCGGCTCGAGATTCATCCGCCACGAGCGATTGAATTCTCGGCAATGGCTCGCCGCGTCGGTGATAGACGCGGCCTTCCTGCGAGGAATGCACCAACGCCCACTCCGCCTCCGGCTTGGGCACGATCTCCGACTCACGCGCGAGGATGATCCCGTCCACGCCGAGTCGCGCCAGGAGATCATCCGGTTCTCCGCGCCGCCCGGGGAAATAGTCCCCGGCCCAAGGCGCGATCTCACCGTGGATCGCGAAATCAAATTCGCGCGCGACACCGGCGGGACGGATCGGGCTGTAGCCGTTCACGAGGCGCACACCGCCCCACATCGAGGTGCTGCCGGGACGTATCACCGTGCCGAAAGGTGTCGGCTGTTTCTCCAGGAGGTAGTTCAGCTCCGGCGCCGGATAGACGCTGAGATAGAGGCGGGCCGGATCGAGTGGGGCCGGCTGCGCGAGCGCTGGATCGAGGTTGTATTTAGGCACGCCGCCGTTTGTCGGCACGTAGAAGTAGGTGAGGAGAAACGCCGTGGCGGTCACGATGGGTGGCAGCCACATTTTTGCCCGCACGGAAGTGAAGGACATCTGCGCGCACGCCCAACACAATGCGAGCGTGAGCATAACGGCGAAAAGCGGCCAACCATTCAAGCCAGCGGTTTTCGCCAGCCACATCACACCACCGAGGGCGAGCAGCAGCAACACCGCAAAAGTTCCCGCATTCCACCAACCTTCTCTGCGGTCCGCGAGCAACTGCACTGCTTCCGCGGCACAAAGCGTCAGGACGATTTCGAGAAATGGCAGCCAGCGAAAGCTCCAGCGAAACATGCCCGTGGTGGGCAAGATTGAGAGAAGGAGGAGAACCGCGAGCAACGTCAATTCCCATTTCAATCGCCTAACGACCGCACGCGCGCGAACCGCACAAGCGAACAGGAGCACAACCGGCGGAACGAAACCGCAGGCCAACTCCGTCGCCCCGTGGGGGATCAGGCGGGTAGAGAAATCCGCCCACGGCACCGTCCAAGCCGGCAGGATAAATCCCGGCAACGCTGCCAGCGGGACAATCCATTGGAAATGCGAAGTGGGATCCTGCGCCTGCCGCGCCGATCCGCTCACGTAATCGAACAGCGCCAGCCACGCCGGCGCCGCCAGACCCACGCCGAGTAGCATCCCAAAGACGAGCGGCCAAACGGAGGCAATCGAACGCTTTTGCACGATCGACCGGATCGCCAGCCACGCCGCCAGCAACGCTAGCATCACCACCGTGTAAGGAAATCCGCCCGTGATCAGGAGATAGACAAACGGCGCCGGCCAAAGAAAGCGATAGGGCCCGCGGCGGGAATCGAGCGCGCGTTCCAGTCCCCACCACGCCCAGGGCAGCCAGGCAAACGCGCCCAGCGCGCCGAACCAATCGGTCGCGCCCCAGCAGACGATCCAGCCATTCAGCGCCGATACTAACGCGACCATCAGGGCAAGCGGCGGCCCGAGTTTTCGCTCGCGGCCTAACAAGTAGCCGCCCATTGCCAAAGCGGCGAGATGCGAGATGGAAAGGGCGGCGGCTTGCTCGGCGAAATTTAGCGGCAGTTTCCAGATCAGAACCACGACAGCGTTCACGAAAATAGAAAACGTCCCGTACTGAAATTCCCCCGCCAGATTGCTGCAGACCCAGGAATACGGGCTGAGCAACGGGAGATGTCCCTCCGACCACGCCCGCGCGACGTCGGCGAAAACCGGGAGAATCGAGAGTTGGTAATCGTCGTTCCAAAAAAGCAGCGGATTGCGCCAGAGGAGAATGAGAAAAAATAGGACAACCAGAGCGCCCGAGGAAAGCGCCCATGCGAGATCTCGTCCTCGTCGTCGTCCTCGATCTCCCACAGAAGCGTTCGACATTGAGAATCGAGGACGAGGAGGACGGAAAAGAATTACAGCACGACGGGCGCGCCTTCTGTCATGACGAGAACCTTCTTCTCGATGCCATGCGCTCGCGCGCAGGCGAGAAGCCGGGCGGGCGGTTCATCCAGTGGTTCGTAGCCGAGACGGAAGCTGCCGTAGTGCATCGGCACCAGCGTCTGCGCGTTCAGTTCCTGAAAAGCCTGCACGGCTTGCTCGGGATTCATATGCACCTCGCGTCCGCTCGGAGGGTCGTAGGCGCCGATGGGTAGAAGCGCGATCTCGATGTTATAGCGGCTCCCAATTTCGCGGAAGCCCTCGAAGTAAGCGCTGTCGCCGCAGTGGAAAATGGAACGTCCTTCCACTTCGATCAAAAACCCCCCAAAGCCGCGATGTGAATCATGCAACATGCGCGCACCCCAATGATGGCACGGCGTCATCGAGACGCAGAGCGGCCCGAGTTCCAGCCGCTGATAATGCTCCATCTCGTGGACGATGTTAAACCCGAGATCATGCACCAGGTTCCCCACCCCGACGGGTACAACGATCGGTTGTTGCGCGGCGACTTTCCGCAGGGTGCGGCGATCCAGATGATCGAAGTGGGCATGCGTAACCAGAACGAAGTCGATATCCGGCAGATGAAATAAATCGAAGCCCGGTTTCTTCAGCCTCTTGATCACCTTCAGCCACATCGACCAGTTCGGATCGATCAGAATATTGACGTCCGCCGTTTGGATCAGGAACGACGCGTGACCGATCCACGTGATCCCGAGTTCGCCGCGTTTCACTTTCGGAAAAAGGGGCAGACCGCCCTTCCCCGCCCGCTTCGTGAAGAGCGAAGGGATGAGGACGCTGGTCAGGAAATTGCGCTTATGCCAATCGGCGCTCGGGCGCAGGCCGACTTTCGTGTGCGCGGTCGGGTTGGCCGCCTCGTCCGACGCCGGGAGCAGGTTGCGCTTACTTCTGGAGAAAGGAATCGGCACTTCGGCGCAACCATATAAGCTGCGAGGGGTGAATCAACCGTGCGCCGGTCGTGCGCGCCATCACGCTTTCGGCGAGTAAACGAATCCCTTCGGCCCGAGGGCGGGCCGTCTCCACTGCTTGCGCCCCGCGGGAACGCGCCCGCAGGCCAGATGGCGACAAATTGTTTTCGACGCCGTGTCTGTCATCCCGAGCCGCGGAGACGGTCGAGGGATCTCGCATTGGGTCTGGCGGGAACGGATAAGGTCACGGTCTCGCTACGAGTGGCGGCTTTCTTATTGGCAGCGTGCCGGAAAGTGCGTCGGGGAGATCCTTCGACCGTCTCCGCGGCTCAGGATGACCCGCTGTGAAAGCGCGGCCTGAGGTCCGACCTTCGGAAATAAATAGTTGGGCGATACGACGATTCTACGCTTCGCAAGAGTCAGGCTAGAAGGTAACAAGCAGGTGTGAAGCCGTGGCCGCGCCAGCCGTTCGTCGGGCTGGGCATTGCGGCCGTGGCCGGAATCCTCTTGGCCGATCGGTTTCCTTACGAGTCGTTAGGTGTCACGCTTTTCTTTCTGGTCGCGATCTTCGCGTGGGTCCGCCGAAGTTCCTTTGTTGTTTATCTCGCCGCTGGGCTCGCCTTCTTTTACTGGCACAGCGCGCGTCAGGTCGGTTCGCCCGGTCTCCAACTCGCTCGCGAATGGGGCGAGCAACGACGGGCCATGTCGGTCGAGGGTTCTGTGACCACGGAGCCGACGCTTTCGGCGCGTGGCACGTCCTCGTTTCACCTGCGGTTGCATTGGTATGAGCATGATCGGGAACGGCACGCTTCGCCCGCGACGATTCTCGTGCGCTGGAAAGGCGAAGTGCAGTTCGGTGATGCGGTGCAGATCTTCGGCGTGGCCCAGCCTATTGATGGTCCGCGAAATCCGGGTGAGTTCGATATGCGCGCTTATCTCGCCCGGCGCGACGTGCATCATGCCTTGATTTCGCGCTACGCGGAGAACGGGAAGGTCTTGCGTCGCGGTGGCGGCAATCCCTTGCTGCGAGCGGCGCAAAGATCGCGCCAATGGATGCGCGAAACTCTCGCGCGAGGTCTGGAAGATTCGCCCGATTTAACCGGAGTCATCAGCGCGATGGTGCTGGGCGCGCGCGATCAAACTGCGGACGAAATCGAAGAACAGTTTCAGCAGACCGGGACCATCCATCTTTTCGCGGTCTCCGGATTACACGTTGGCATTGTCGGCTATTTGCTCTGGACGATTGCGCGGACGTTGCGCCTGCCGAGGAAAGGGACGGTCGCGCTCATTATCCCAGCGCTATTTTTTTATGCTGCGATCACCGGTCTCAATACGTCGAGCGTGCGCGCCGCGCTGATGGCGGCGTTCCTGCTCGGCGGCCTCTTTTTCGATCGCCGCGTTTTCCCTGCCAATAGCGTCGCCGCCGCCGGCGTTTTCATTCTCGCGCTCAATTCGAATCAGCTTTTCGCAACCGGATTCCAACTTTCGTTCGCGGTCGTAATTTCGATCATCCTCTGCGCGCAGCCGCTTTACCGCTGGTTCATTCGCCGGTTCGCCTTCGATCCGTTTTTGCCCCAAAGCTTGCTCAATCCGTTACAGCGCTCGTGGCAAGATTCGTGGCGAACCGTCTCGCGCGGCGCATCGGTTTCGCTCGCGGCGTGGCTGGGCTCGATGGTGTTTATCCTGCCCTATTTCTATCTCGTCACGCCGGTCTCCCTCTTCGCGAATGTGATTGTCGTCCCGATTGCTTTCTTCGTTCTAACAGTCGGCCTGCTCTCCCTTCTATCTGCGCCGATCGCGCCTGGCCTCGCCATCATTTTCAACAATGCGAACTGGAGCCTGGCCACCGCAATCCTTGCGACCGCCGGTTTCTTCACCCGCGCGCCGGCTGGCCATTTCTATGTAGAACTTCCCAACCGAACGAATGGCGCGCCGGTCGAGATCACCGCACTCGATCTGGGCGCCGGGGCGGCCGTGCATGTCCGCACACCGGAGTCGGACTGGCTGATCGACTGCGGCGCCGCGCGTGACTTCAAACGCGTCCTGCGCGGTTACTTGCGCTCGCGCGGCATCAACCGCCTCGACGGAGTCCTCCTCACCCATGGCGACGCCGGGCATCTGGGCGGCGGCGCATCGGTGGAGCGCTCTTTTCATCCGCGAACGTGGATCGATAACGGCGCGCCGGACCGGTCCAGCGCACACAAAACGCTCATCTCGTTTCTCGCCGAGCAGCAGATCGATCGGCAACCACGTGCGGCACCTGACAAACTCCATCTCGCGAGATCCGTCACCTGTCGCCTCCTCTTTCCGCCAGCCGATTTCGACGCATCGAACGCCAATGATCAGGCCACCGTGGTTCAGCTCGAAGTGGCGCACCGTTGGCGCGTCCTGCTCACCTCGGATGCGGGCACACCTACGGAAAGGTGGCTTCTTCACCGCTACGGCGAAGAACTGGCCAGCGATATCTTGATCAAAGGCCAGCACCAGTCTGGCGCTTCGGGTTCCGAGGAATTTCTGGCCTGCGTACAGCCACAACTAATCGTAGCCACGTCACCCGAATTTCCCGAAAACGAACGCGTAAAAGACGATTGGGCGCAGGCTGTCGCCGATCGCGGGATTAAGCTTTTCCGGCAGGATCAAACCGGCGCCGTCGCGATCCGCTTTTATCGCCAACGCTGGGAAGCGGTGCCTTATCTTCCGCACGAGACGGTGCGGTCGCCCTAGCTGACGCCTTCTTGAGGTGCCCGACCATTTCGCTTTGGATCGTGCGCGCATCCACGCGGGTCAGATTTTTCTCCATCGCGCGCGTCAGCAACGGACGATGCGGCACTTCGCAGAGATGCTCGGCAATGAACCAGATCGGCTTCTCCGAAGTCATCCAGTCCAGATGATCGAACCGCGCCAGATTTACCGGGCGCGAATAACGCCGCAGCGTTCGTTCGCCACGCAGGTTGAAGTAGATCGGGAAGTAACTTAGAGCCAACTCGCGCAAGGTCCGGTAGATCGGTTCGCGATAACGGCAACCGACGAAATTCGATTTCGCGAGCGCGCCCCAGTGCCCGCGCATTTTGAAAACCGCGATCACGTGATCGGTATCGTGGTCCGCTTCCAGATCAAGAACCAGCGGCGGAAAACCGAGCACACGTAATGCCGCCGCGGCAAAAGTGGCGCCTTCCAAACAATGCGCCGTCCCGGTGCGCAAAACGAGGCGCGGCGATCGGGAGCTAATGGGCAGATGATACGGAATCCGATCCAGATAACGCTGAATGCCAATCGGTGAACCCAGCGCGCGCAACTTCCGCAGCTCCATCGGCGTGAAGCCGAAGTCTTCTTTCTTCCGCACCGGGAACCAATAGGGAGGCAAGACAGGAAGACAAAGGATAACCGCAGATTACACAGATGGCGCAGATAGAAGACTCCCCATCCGCGTCATCCGCGTCATCCGCGTCATCTGCGTAATCTGCGGTCAATCAACTCCGAATCACCTTCCGCAAGACGACGCGATGAATGCGCGCGCCGCTCGCGCGAAAACGCTCTTCGAAAGTCGTGCTGAACCCGGTTTCGCCTGCGTCAGGGGGACACAATTCGAACTCCGCCACCTTGGGCCAGATATCTTGCATCGCCCTGAAATATTCTGCGTGATCCGTGGCGACCCTAAGCAAGCCGCCGGGAATCAGTGCATGCGCAACGGCGCCCAAAAATTCCTCGCAAAAAACCCGCCGCTCCTGGTGTCTGCGCTTCGGCCACGGATCCGAGAAAAGAAGATGGCAAACTTCTGCCGATTGCGGCGCGAGCAGCGTGCGCAAGGTCCCCGAGTTATCCGCCCGCAAAACCCGCGCGTTCGGCAACTGCGCGTCTCCGATTTTACGGCAGGCTGCTCGCACCCGACTGGGCGTCCGGTCCACGCCCAGAAAATTCCGCGCCGGTTGTTCACGCGCCAGCGTGGCTAGGAAAGTCCCATCGCCACATCCGAGATCCACTTCCAGCGGCGCAGCTCGACCAAAAATCTGCGTGAGATCCAAGGCACGGTCGCTCGCCTCCGGCACGATCTCCGCCTCCACACAGGTTCGCTTGTTGTTTCGCATCGCGTCGCGACCGGTTAGGCAACCAAACCCGGCACGCGGGCGAATAATCCCCAAGACGTGGAATATTCAACCTCCAACCGCCCTCTCACGCACATGCACAAGACTTTACTCACTCTCCTTCTCGTCATGGGAATCGCCGCGCCGTTCGGTTTCGCGCAGGAGAAATCCGACGCTGCTAACACCAAGACCGCCATCTTCGCCGGCGGCTGCTTTTGGTGCATGCAGGAGCCATTCGATCACGCCAAAGGCATCGTGAAAACGGTGGTCGGCTACACCGGCGGCGAAAAAGCGGATGCCAACTACAGCGCCGTCTCCGCGCACAAGACGCAGCACCGCGAAGCGATCGAGGTCACCTACGATCCTTCCGCCACCACCTACGATCAGTTGATCGAGGTTTACTGGCATAACATCAATCCGACGCAGGCCGATGGACAGTTTGCTGATCACGGACTGAGCTATCAGACCGCTATTTACTACGCGGATGAAGAGCAGAAAAAAACCGCAGAAGCTGCAAAGGAAGCGCTCGGAAAATCCGGAAAGTTCGACAAGCCCATCGCGGTTGAAATTCTTCCCGCGAAGCCATTCTATCCGGCCGAGGATTACCACCAAAAGTATTACCAGAAAAATCCGGCGGACTACGAATCGTACCATGTCGGCTCTGGCCGCGTCGCCTATTTAAAGAAAGTCTGGGGCACAGACGCCGAGAAGAAATAAGCGGCGCGCATTTGCGTCCTGAGCGTGTCTTGCCCTTCGACGGTATGCGCGCACCGAGCATGTGTTCAGCCTCCCTGCCAGGGTCTGGGGAGCGCACGCTTGTAGCGTGCTGCTCTTCGCATTCTGCGAAGACGAACTTTTCGCGTCGCACTGAGAGCCAAGAGTAGGGCCCGCTCAAGAGAAGCTTGTTTCGGCAGAATGCCTCAACCAGCACGCCTGGAGGCATGCGCTCCCCAGAACCATATTCCGAGCACCCATTCGGAGGCTCGGCGTCCAAAGGGCATGACATGCTCGTGCCGAAAGAACGCGTGCGAGAAACATCTCGCCACAATCACCAGCGGCTGATACCACCTGCGCATGGGCAGAAACATTTTTTATATTATCGGCGTCATCGTGGTCATCGTGGTCGTGCTGAAAGTTCTCGGGATATTTTAACCCGTAGACCTTTCCTGCGTCCAAGCGACGCGGCGGTCGGGCGCTAGGGCGAACCTTTCATTTCCCGCGCACCGTTTGGTTTTGTAGATTAGGTCCGATGCGCACAGTTGGCCGATGGACCTGCTTGCCCCTCTAAAAAAACACTTCGGCTACGACGTCTTTCGGCCGTTGCAGGAAGAGATCGTGCGCGATGCGTTGGCCGAGCGCGATGTCTTCGCGCTCATGCCGACCGGCGGCGGGAAGTCGCTTTGTTTTCAACTGCCCGCGCTCCTGCGCGAAGGCTTGACGATCGTCGTCTCGCCCCTGATCGCGCTCATGAAAGATCAGGTGGATGCGCTGCAAGCCAGCGGGGTGGCGGCGACGTTTCTGAATTCGTCGCTCAATGGGACCGAGGCGCGCGCGCGTTTGCGCGGACTCTATAATGGCGAGTTCCGATTGCTCTACGTGGCCCCGGAGCGGCTCATGCTCGAAGGCTTCCTCGAGAAAGCGCAAAACTGGAACATCGCGCAAATCGCGATCGATGAAGCGCATTGCATCAGCGAATGGGGTCACGATTTCCGGCCGGAATATCGCGAGCTGAAAAAGCTGCGCACCCTGCTGCCGAATGTGCCGACGATGGCGCTGACCGCGACCGCGACAACCCGCGTGCGCGAGGACATTCTCAAGCAACTCAAGCTGCGCGATCCGCAAATTTACGTGGCCAGTTTTGATCGGCCAAATCTGACCTATCGAGTGGTGCCAAAAGCCACGCCCTACGATCAATTGCGCACCTTTCTCGAGGCGCGACCGCAAGAGAGCGGCATCGTTTATTGCGCGAGCCGGAAATCGGCCGACTCCCTTTCGCGCAAGCTGAACGAAGACGGCATCCCGGCGAAGCCATACCACGCCGGACTGGAAAGCGACGAGCGCGGACGGCATCAGGAGATGTTTTTGCGTGACGACGTCCGCGTCATTACCGCCACGATTGCCTTCGGGATGGGGATCAATAAGCCGAACGTCCGCTTTGTCGTGCATCACGATCTGCCGAAGAACATCGAGAGCTATTACCAGGAAACGGGCCGTGCCGGGCGCGACGGATTGCCGAGCGAGTGCGTGCTGCTTTTCAGCGCGGCGGACGTGGTCAAGCAGACGCGATTCATCGAGGAGAAAAGCGAAAACGAGGCGACGCTCGCGCGTGAGCAACTGCGCCAGATGGTCCATTACGCGGAAGCGCGGGAGTGTCGCCGCACCACCCTGCTCCGCTATTTCGGCGAGGAGCGGCCTAACGAGCCTTGCGGCGGTTGCGATAATTGCCTCACGCCCCGCGAGACTTTCGACGGCACGATCGCGGCGCAGAAATTTCTCTCCTGCGTGCATCGGGTGCGAGCGAAGAGCGGGTTCAGTTTCGGGCTCAATCACATCGTCGAAGTCTTGACTGGCGCGGATACGGAAGCGGTCCGTTCCCGCGGGCACAACGAAATTTCGACCTACGGCATCGGGAAGGATTTGAAACGCGATGCCTGGCAATCGATCGGCCGCGAACTGCTTCGGCTCGGATTGGTGGAGGTCGCGTCCGGCAAATTCGCCACCCTCGAGCTGACCGGCGCTGGGATGACCGCGTTGCGCGAACGGACGTCGATCACTTTGACGAAGCCGATCGACGTTCCGACGAAGACGAAAACGAAAGGCCGCGCGGGCGAGATCGAGTGCGACGAAGTCCTCTTCGATGATCTGCGCGCGGTTCGCCGGACGCTGGCCGATGAGCGCAACGTCCCGGCCTATGTCATCTTTTCCGACGTCGCGCTCCGCGAGATGGCACGCACTTATCCGATCACGCCGGCCGAGTTCCGCCGCATTCCGGGCGTGGGCGAACAGAAGCTGCGCGATTTCGCGGAGTCCTTTCTGAACGCAATCACCGGCTATCTCGAAACGCACGAACAGCAGCAGTTCGGCCCGGTCGCCGCACCGAAGCAAAAGCAGCGCAGCTTGAACGACAGCGAATCGGAAACGCTGCGGCGCTTTCAAAGCGGGGCCTCCATCGATGACGTGGCACGCGAGCGCGGCTTCGTGCGTGCCACGATCTTCGGGCACCTGGCGGCAGCGATCGAAGCGGGCGCGCCCCTGACCTGGGAGCAATTTTTCACCCCGGCGCAGCGCGCGGAAATTGCCGGCGCGTTTCACGAAGCTGGGCTGCGAAATTTCACCGGCGCGCTCGAATTGCTCGGCGGAAAATATGACGGCAACGAGCTGCGCATCTTTCGTGCGCTCGCCAGCCGGACATCGTCGTAATCACTATTCGCGTGGAACCCATCGCATGGAGCCGGCCCGCCCTCGGGCCGAAGGTTCCAAATTACCGCCGCCCGACGAACCTTCGGCGCGGGGGCGCGCCGGCTCCAAGCGGACCCCACCTTCGGCGCGGGGGCGCGCCGGCTCCACCCGACGAACCTTCGGCGCGAGGGCGCGCCGGCTCCACGCTGTCCTCCAAAATCCGCTACAAGCAATGCTTCCTGCCGGAGCAAAAATCTGCGTATCCTCTGCCCGAACAGAGCCAAGCGCGCCCGCAATCCGATTCCCTTTCTGAAGTCTGCCCATGAAAACACCCGATCCAGCAAATCCGCCTAACGAGTATCCCGACATCGTCGGCATTGTGCCCGCGAAGCCAGCCAACCCGACTTTGGCCGCTTTCCGCCCTTACATTTCGCCGGAGACGAAAATGCCGGAATTAACGGTGCGGGCGCTCGTGGTCGGCGCCATTCTCGGCATGATTTTCGGCGCGTCGTCGCTTTACCTCGTCTTGAAAGTCGGATTGACGGTCAGCGCATCTATTCCGGTCGCAGTGATCTCGATCACGCTCTTCCGCATGTTTTCGAAGATGGGAATGCGCGACGCTACCATCCTCGAGAACAACATTGTCCAGACCGCGGGCTCAGCCGGCGAATCGATCGCGTTCGGCCTCGGGGTCACGATGCCGGCCATCATGATCCTCGGCTTCGATCTCGAAATCACCCGCGTCATGCTGGTCGCAACACTGGGCGGATTGCTCGGGATTCTGATGATGATCCCGCTGCGGCGCGCGCTCATCGTGGAGCAGCACGGGTTTTTGAAATATCCCGAGGGCACCGCGTGCGCCGAGGTGCTCAAGGCGGCGGCGGCTCCTGGCGATGAAAAGTTAACCAGCGATGTGCCGGACGAACAGAGCGCGAATGGCGGCAAGGTGATCTTCAGCGGATTCGGAATCGGCTTCCTCTACCAGGCGGCGATGGGCGCCTTCAAAACCTGGAAGAGCGATCCGGAGAAAGTTTTCGGTGCGCCTTTCAAAGCCGGGTCCATTTCCGCGACAATCGAGCCCGCCCTGCTCGGCGTCGGCTACATCATCGGACCGCGCATCGCCTCGATCATGTGCGCGGGCGGCGTGCTCGCGTATCTCGTGCTCATCCCGGCGATCAAGTTTTTCGGAGAGAAAGTGGTGGGGATTGTCCCTCCCGGCACGATGCCGATCAGCGAAATGGGACCGAACGATATTCGCGGCGCTTACGTGCTCTACATCGGCGCGGGCGCAGTCGCCGCTGGCGGCATCATCAGCCTCTTTCGTTCGCTGCCCACGATCTGGCACGGTTTGAAGGGCGGCTTGAAAGATTTACGCGGCAGCCATGGCAACACCGAAAAAGCGCCGCGCACCGATCAGGATCTCTCAATGAAGTGGGTCATCATCGGGTGTCTCGTTATCATCGCCGTGATCATGAGCGTACCGCAGTTGCACCTGCAGTGGAACTTCCTCGGCGCGCTCCTCATCGTTCTCTTCGGCTTCCTTTTCGTCACCGTCTCATCACGGCTGACGGGAGAAATCGGTTCGAGTTCGAACCCTATTTCGGGCATGACGGTGGCGACGCTGCTGCTCACCTGCCTCATCTTTCTCATCGTGGGCTGGACCGGCCCGAGCTACTTCGTCACCGCGCTCTCGATCGGCGGCATTGTCTGCATCGCTTCCTCCAATGGCGGCACCACGTCGCAGGATTTGAAGACCGGTTTCATCGTCGGCGCTACGCCGCGCTACCAGCAGATAGCAATTCTGCTCGGCGCCCTTGCCTCCGCTCTCGTCCTCGGCCCCATCCTGCTGAAACTGAACGATGCCTCCACCGTTTACGTGCCGCCGGTCACGTTCGAACAGGTGAAGGATGGCCCCGCTATTCCGAACGCGGCCGCGCTTCCTGCTTTCTCCGAGACCGTGAAACCTGCTCCGGAGGATTTCCGTTTCCTCGCCAACCAGTCAGACGCGGGCGGCGCTGCCGTGAGCGGTTTGAATCCGGGTGAATATCTCGTGAACGCGAACGGACAGGTCGCTTATAAAGTGATGCGCAATTTCCCGCCGGACCTGCGAGCGGAAGGCGGCTCCTTTGGGAAATCCGAGAAGCTGAGCGGCCCACAGGCGATCGGCGACGACAAGACTTATCGTTCCTGGTTTCGTCCCGATCCGGCTGGTGGATCGGCGCAGCGCTACCTCGTGAATGAGGCCGGGCAGGCCGTTTACTTGGTCGACCCGGGTATTAACGGCACGCAGCAAACACGGCCGGACGGCAGCGCGGTGCAGAAGTTCGACGCTCCGAAAGCGACGCTCATGTCCTACATCATCAAAGGCATTCTGAGCCGGCAATTGCCGTGGGGTTTGGTCTTGTTAGGCGTGATGATTGCGGTCGTGCTCGAGATGAGCGGCATCCCCTCGCTCGCTTTTGCGGTCGGCGTTTATCTGCCACTGGCTTCCTCGAGTCCGATCTTCATCGGCGGCATGATTCGCTGGCTGGTCGATCGCTATCTGCGGCGCGAAAAATTCAAGCACACGGAACTCTCGCCGGAAGAGCTGACCGCCGAAGGCGACAAGAGTTCGGGCGTGCTGCTGGCCTCGGGCTACATCGCGGGTGGCGCGCTCGCCGGCATCGTGATCGCGATTATGCAAGGCGTGCCTAATTTGGCGCTCGTCAGCCGACGGATTGAAGATTGGTCCACAGCGAACAATCCGTTTTTCCACGGCGCGTACTCCGATCTGCTCGCGCTCATCCCCTTCGCTGTGCTGGTTACGCTGCTCTATCTGGTGGGACGCGATAAACTTCTGGCCGCCAAGCCCATCACGAGTCGTTAGGCGCAGATTACACTCGCAGCTTGATCGGGTCGCCCTGACGGGATTGCGCCCGTCAGGGCTCCCACACCACCGGACATGCGGTTTTCCGCATCCGGCGGTTGAACATGGCGGCTCTCACCTGCGCGAGGCCGCGAACTCCCATGGAACAATGAACCCAGCGCGATGGAGCGTCCGGGTTTTTAACGCCTGCTGGAGCGTGACGTGACGGGCCAGCGCCCATGCGCCCAACCCGCTCCGCGCCATCCCCAAGGCCCGGCCTCTGACTCCCAGCCGCCGCAGGGCGGTGTAGCGCCCGCGCGGATGGTGCCAGCGCAACCAAAAGCATTTGCGTAGGTGGCGGCGGATCCACCCGCTCAGGTTCTCCACTTCGCGCCGCCAGTCGGCCAGCTCGAAGTAGTTCCACCATCCCCGGATGTAGCGCTGCCATTGTTCGCGCATCTGCTCCCTGGTCTTGCTTTGCCTTGCCTCCCAGCAGTCCCTCACCCGCTCTTGAGTCTCTGGATCGCTTGCGGCGAGACGCCGATGCGCCCATCCTCGTAGAGCCGGAGGAGCAGGCTGCTGCCTCCGCTCGGCCCCGCTCCGCTCTTCTCCCGGTTGACTTCCAACCCAAGTTCCTTCTCCAACCAGCCCATCACGCTTTCCAAGATCCGCACGGCGGACCGCGCGCTGGCCGCGAAGATGGCGATGTCGTCGGCGTAACGCACGAAGGCGACGCCGCGCTTCTCCAACTCCTGGTCCAGCGGGTCAAGGTAGATGTTCGCCAGCAAAGGCGAGAGCGGCCCGCCTTGCGGCGTGCCTGCTTTCCTCGCCTCCCGGCTCCCATCGGCGCGTTGCAGCGGCGCTCGGAGATAGTCTCCGATCACCTTCAGCACTCGCTTGTCCCTCACTTTGCGACCCACCATCGTCATCAGTCGGTCGTGCTTGACCTGATCGAAGAAGTTCTTCAGGTCGATCTCCACCACCCAGCTTTTGCCCGCCGCCACATATCCTTGCGCCGCCCGCACCGCGTCATGCGCGCTGCGGCCGGGCCGGAACCCGTAGCTGCTTTCGCTGAAGCCTTCCTCGAAGGTTGGCGTCAGCCCTTGGTTGAGCGCCTGCTGGATCATTCGGTCCAGCACCGTCGGAATGCCGAGTTGACGTTGGCCCCCGCTGGCTTTGGGGATTTCCACCGCGCGCACCGCTGCCGGACGATATTTGCCCTCCCGCACATTAAAGCTCCGGGCCGCCAGGCTCTACTTGGTGCGTCTTTCGGTGACCTTTGGATTTCGCGTTTCCTAGCACGCTCATCGCCCACACCCTGCCTCGCTGCCTGTTCGTGTTCCTGCGGTCGTGGCTTTTGCTACGGCCTTCTTTCGGCTGAGCCCCTCGCGAGACCCGCCTTGGCTATCACTACGGTTGCTGTCACTGCTTCCGGTCATTTCTTTTACTTTCTGACTTGTTCACGCCCATGCCGGCCACACTAGCCGCGTCCCTGTGGGACGCGCGGGGGCGCGTGGCCAACGGAAGGCAGCTCATGTAAAAATGGAAGCCGCCCTCGCACGTCGCGCAGCGACGTGGCTACACCGGCTACCCGCGGGAAACGCAGATCGCTGTAGCAACGGCGCTGTGTCGCCGTTTGGACGCGTGGATTGTAGGGCACGCGTAGTAAGGCGACGCAACGCCGTCGCTACAGGGAGAAACCAGCGCAACCGACCATGCTGCGCTACAATCGCACCATGAGCGCCACCGCCACCTTCGAAGCCGCCGATTTTTACCAGCTCGACGATCTGCTCACCCCTGACGAGCAAGGCCTCCGCGACCGCGTGCGCGAGTGGGTCGATCGCCGCTTTCTTCCCGTCATCGCGCAACACTATCGCGATGGAAGTTTCCCGCTCGACCTCGTCCCGGAGTTGGCCGATCTGGGCGTCTTCGGCCCTTCGATCAAAGGCCACGGCTGCGCCGGTCTCGGCAGCGTGTCCGCGGGTTTAATCATGCGCGAACTCGAACGCGGCGACAGCGGCCTGCGCACCTTCGCTTCCGTGCAAGGCTCGCTCGCCATGATGGCGATCGATCTCTTCGGCGCGGAGGAACAGAAGGAACGCTGGCTGCCAGCGATGGCGCGTGGGGAGAAGGTGGGATGCTTCGCGCTCACCGAACCGGATTTCGGATCGAACCCCGCCGGGATGCAATGCCGCGCCACGAAAACCGCCAACGGCTATCGCTTGAACGGCACAAAAAAATGGATCGGCAACGGCACCATCGCCGATGTTGCCATCGTCTGGGCGAAACTCGACGGCGAAGAACCGAAGCAAGTCCGAGGCTTTCTGGTGGAGAAAGGCAGTCCAGGCTTCCAAGCCACGCTCATGGAAGGCAAGCTTTCGCTCCGCGCTGCCCTGACGGCTGAGCTGGCTTTCGAAAACTGCGAGATCCCCGCGAGCGCGCTCCTGCCGGAAAGCGGCGGCCTACGTTCCCCACTCGAATGCCTGAACCACGCGCGCTACGGAATCGCCTGGGGCGCGATCGGCGCCGCCATGGCGTGCTTCGACGAGGCCCGCCACTATGCCATGCAGCGCGAACAATTCGGTCGTCCCATCGCGAGCTTCCAACTCGTGCAAGCGAAGCTCGCGCGCATGCTCACCGAGATCACAAAAGCGCAGCTCCTCGCCCTCCGCCTCGCGCAACTAAAAGACGCTGGCGCCGCCAAGCACTACCACATCTCAATGGCCAAAATGAACAACGTCGAGATCGCACTCCATGCCGCCCGCACCACGCGCGATATCCTCGGCGGAGTCGGCATCCTCGATTCGCACCAATGCTTCCGCCACATGTGCAATCTCGAAAGCGTCAAGACCTACGAAGGCACGCACGACATCCATCAGCTCGTGCTGGGGCAACAGATCACAGGAGTGCCAGCTTTCAGTAGCTGACCGATCAAGTCGGCGAACCGATTCAAAATCAGACGCAAAATGGGAGCCGACGTCCGTGCATGCGCAAAACTTCTCGCCCGCGCATTGTTCATGCTAATCATAGTCAGTTCTATGACAGCACGCGTGAAAACAGCCGCACAGATCGCGAATACCGCCAAGGTCCGCCTCCAGCAGGACATCGTGCGTATGCTTCGGGCCGCCGGCCGATACGCGCGACGCGACACGTGGTACAATATCGAGCATGACGAAAAGCTCTTGAGGGAGCTCGGCACATACGACCTCGCAGAGCCCGAGCGACGCTCTCACCTCAATAAAGTCGCCTTCCCTGATGAAAATCACGCTGCGGTGGATGCCGCACTCGAGGCCGGGAACAATCTCAATCAGATATACTATCTCGCCCTAAATCGAGCGTCTGTTCCCACGGATTCGTCTGGTCGTTTCATCCCAGGCAAGAAAGGCCTGAAGATAGTGAAACATCCAAAGACCTGAGCGATGGAGCCGACCGCGAGCCGTCGCACTATCCAGTTTTGCATGAGTTCAACCCTCCGCGCCGCAGTCACGCGCCTCCGCGTTCGCGGCAGCTCATATTCTTCTCGTTAGGGGACTGTCGCATTATTCCGTAATGTCACGAACTTTGCAGCTAGCGGACAGTTCTCTTCACGAGATCACCTCATCTGTGAGGAGGTGTTATCTCAGCAAGTTGTATTTCCTCGGATTCCGCCGGGGCAACCAATTTGGGCCTACCGCGCTCTTCACTGCCGGCAGTATCGAGTCGTTATACCTCACGCTCGAGGCAATCGAGCGCCACGTGGAGCCGCGACGACAACGCGGCACATACTGGGAGGCCATTGACGTTCCGACGGTCGTTATCGAGTCTGAAACCGAGACGAAACTTCTTCTCGTTGGCGATGGCTGGGGTGCCGACACCCTCAAACACTTTCGGCCGCAGCTGCCGCCGCAACACAAATTCGGGCACCTTTCCAGGGCACTTATGGCGCAGCTCCCGAAAGAGGGCTGGGCACTTCAATGCAGCCGGTCACATCTGGGGTCACGGTCACATCTGGGGTCACATCTGGGGTCATCACATCTGGGGTCAGGGGTCATCACATCTGGGGTCAGGTCATCACATCTGGGGTCAGGCTAGGTCATCACATCTGGGGTCAGGTCATCACATCTGGGGTCAGGTCATCACATCTGGGGTCAGGTCATCACATCTGGGGTCATCACATCTGGGGTCATCACATCTGGGGTCAGGGTCATCACATCTGGGTCATCACATCTGGGGTCAGGTCATCACATCTGGGTCACATCACATCTGGGGTCAGGCTAAGAATCCTGACAAAGATTCGAAATCCAAAGCGCGCGGTCGCTTCTGATTTCACTCTGGCCAATCTCGCAGGCGGCCGTTCGCGCGTTCTTCCCGCGCCTCCTCGAAGAGGAAATCCAGT